>CAYFGB010000116.1:0-1502 GCA_964342455.1 uncultured Hyphomonadaceae bacterium | reverse complement strand
GTCCGAAATAGAGCCGTGCCACGCGGGCGACGAGATTCGCGTTCCGCCAGAGCACGATAAAGGCATCGACGGTGCCATTCATGGACACTGCGGTGGAAACGCCAACACCAACCGCCTCGGCATGAATCAGCTTTTCGACCTGCGCATCAATCGCCTTGAGGCGCGCTTCGATATGTTTGTGCTCGAACGTGCGTAGCGTCTGAAGCAGTTCGATATGCTGATCCGGAGGCGCGGAGCGAAGGTCCATCAGAAGAACTTCGCCAGATGCGATATCGACCTGAATGGTCTCCGCCTCGTCGCTCAGGGCAGGGTTCTTCGCCAGGGATTTCAGATATTTGAGGTCGTATTTCAGCCGGACGATTGCTTCTTCCCGGGTTGGGTTGGCGGGATCGACTGGCGGCGGCGGGGGTGTCGCGGCAATGGGCGTGCGCCAGAAGGCCAGCATGGGGCGACCGATAAGGACGATCAGGAGCGTCGTCAGGATGGACGCAAAAACGATACCCAGCGCCGGGTGGATCCGGAAAAACAGGTCATAGAACAGGTACATCTCCCCGATGACGAGGAGAAAGGCGAGAACGACGAGCGCTGTAAACAGCCATTTCACGACCCGCCATGCGCGCGCCCATTGGCCCGCGAGTTCCCATGACACTGTATTTTCAGCATCGGGTGTCTTCGTTTTGATTTTTCCTGGCAATTTAGGCATTCGTCTGGCGCGATTTTATTGTTTTCAAACCACTGAACTCAGAATGCGGCGAGCTTGTGGTGTTTGCAACGCTAACCTGCAGGTGGCCCGGCGACAAAGCTTTCGACGAGGGAGCCTGTCAGTAATCGCCAGCCATCAACCAGCACGAAGAATATCAGCTTGAAGGGCAGGGAGATCGTTACCGGCGGCAGCATCATCATACCCATACTCATCAGGATGGAAGCCACCACGAGATCGATAATGAGGAAGGGCAGGAAGATCATGAAGCCGATTTCGAAGGCGCGCTTCAGTTCGGAAATCATGAAGGACGGTGCCAGCACTTCGAATGGCATTTCGGCAATGCTGGGCGGCAGGTCTTCCATATTGGCAAAGCCAATAAAGAGTTCGAGATCATCCTCATTCACATGCTGCGCCATAAACTGTTTCACAGGCACGAGAGTGCGTGGGACTGCCTCCTGAGCCGTGATGGCTTCTGCCATGAAGGGCTCAATCCCGCTCTCATATGCCGCGCTGAAGGTCGGGGCCATAATGAAGCCGGTCAGAAACAGAGAGAGGGAGATGATGACGGCGTTGGGCGGGCTCTGTTGAAGGCCGATTGCCGTCCGCAAGAGCGACAGCACCACCACAATCCGCACGAAGCTGGTGGTCATGACCAGAATGCTGGGCGCGAGGCTCAGCACGGTCACAATCGCCATCAACTGGATGATGTTCCGGTTGAGGCCCGCGCCCGAGCCGAGGTCCACTGTCACTTCCTGCGCAAAAGCGGGAAGGCCGAACAGTGTGGCCAGTGCAACAATAA
>CAYFGB010000115.1:0-1505 GCA_964342455.1 uncultured Hyphomonadaceae bacterium | reverse complement strand
AGACCCGGACCTCTCCGAAGGTCGACGCTCCTACACCACGCGCGGGGGCACTATCCCACGACAGCGATCACGTTCGGCAGGCCGCGAACTGGTGCTATACCATCAGCGCGCAGCTTTGGCTGGTGAATGTGTCCGTCTATGTACCGAGCCTGATCGCACTGGCGCTTTTGTGGCGCGGCAAGGGCGCGGGCGTTGCGACAATGATCAACGGTCTGCTGGTCGGCGCGGCCTTCTCCGAAGTTCACCTGTGGCGCCCCTCTATTCCGGTCTGGGGCATCTGGAATGACAATTTCTTCATTCTGGGCGTGGACTGGATCAGCTGGACGATCCTTGCGCTGACGGTGCTGGTGGGGGCGCTGGTGAGTGCTGCCGGGGCCTATGCGCTTGGCCTGCAATGGGCGGCGAGGCAGGGTGGATGACCGTTACTGTTCGTTGTCGCTGTCAGTCTGGCGCCTAAAGGCCTGCGAAATGTAGCCTAGATGTAAAAGGCGTCATTTTGCCCGTGATGTCAGATGTTAATGACCCAAAGGCGCTCGCAGAACAGAGCATGTCGTCTCAGCAAGAACACAAACTAGATTTCGATATCAACTCCAGTTTGAAGCAACGCCGCAACTTCGGTCTGGATGGGCGTCATCAGATCGACGTCGACCTCCGCGGTCTCGATGCCGACAACGAGCGCATAACGGGCCTTGCTGTCCGCTCGCCCCAGGGCTCGCCTTTCTCGCCACCAGCCCGAGATCGGGTAGACATAGAGGAAATCGCGCTCCACGAGCTCGACAGCGCTGCCCTCCCAGATATCCATGTGAATGGAGCCGGCTGAGATCGACTTCGGTCCGAAGAACCAGCCGTCATTGCCTTCGTTGATAGGGCGAGGGTCGTTTTCGCCACGGTCATCCTTGTTCACCCGGCGCAGGAAATTCCCGTCAGTTTCGCGTGCCCGCTTGAGGTCGAAGCGCAGCCCAAAAGACTGATATCGGGCAGGATCGATCGCGCTTGCAAAGCTTGGGTTCGGCTCGACAAAATATGAGAGCGTCACCTTGAGGCGCACAGGCTGGTCGCCCAAATCCTCAAGGACTTGTCGGGGCCAGGGCAAGCGGTAGACATGAGCATCCGAGAAGCGCACGCTGCCATTCTCGACCCGGAACGGTTGGATATATTGCTCGGCGACCAACGCAAGATCATCGCGGGCCGAAGCAAGGGCGCGCCGAACATCCGGTACCCCGTATCCGTATTTTCTTGCGAGCGCCTTTCTGTCCGACTTTGACGCGGTCGCGTTGAATTCCGTAAGCATATGCGGCGTCCACCGGGCGCTGTGCACGGTCAGGGCGCGGATGGTCTCTGGCCAATACTCCGGGTGCTCAGCCATGATCCGCGTCGTAAGCCGTGCCGCTTGCGCTGTCGCTGCGCTGGTTGCCCAGAACGGTGTCACCGGATGCGGAGCGATCGATTTCGCCGTGGTGAGCACCGAGAGGGAAGGGAGGCCGGACAGTGCTTCGAGCCCTGAT
>CAYFGB010000114.1:0-1524 GCA_964342455.1 uncultured Hyphomonadaceae bacterium | reverse complement strand
GCCCGACGAGGACGACGACGACGACCCGTCGTCAAGCTTGCGCTTCTTGTCACCCTTGGGTGCCTCGGCAACCTTCTTGTCCGACGACGAAGAGGAGGACGAGCCCGAACCGGAGCCCGAGGCAGCCTTCTTGGCGGGTGCCGGCTCGGCAGCCTTGGCGGGCGCAGCGGCCGCGTCCGACGAACTGGACGACGACGACGAACCGGTGGCCTTCTTGCCGGCCTTCTTCTCCTCAATGGCCTTGGCGACCGCCTTCTTCGGCGGCTCCTCGGCGGACGACGAGTACGATCCCGAGCTCGACTCCTCCTCTGCAACAACCGGGAAACAAACACCAAAATCGAGAGTGAGTAA
The DNA here is from genome assembly GCA_964342455.1 of uncultured Hyphomonadaceae bacterium. Taxonomy (GTDB): domain Bacteria; phylum Pseudomonadota; class Alphaproteobacteria; order Caulobacterales; family Hyphomonadaceae; genus Ponticaulis. The sequence continues at coordinate 1,173 of CAYFGB010000114.1, read as the reverse complement.
AGCACCACGATAGCGAGGAACGAAAGATACCATCAATCAATCGGTCACACGCCTTAACACACAACAGGAACGCACTCGGCGGAGGAGGCGGCGTCGGCTCCTTCTTCGCCTTCTTCTTGGACTTCTTGGACTTCTTCTTCGAGGCCTTCACCGGCTCCGGAGACGGCGACGGAGCTGCACAAAGGCGGCGAGGGGATTGCAAAAGCAAACGATCAAATCGGTGGAAAGGAAAGTGCACGCGTCAAGACGCCGGGAAGGCGGATCGAAATCGAGGGAATTCGAACGCGAAAAAGAAAAAAAAAAGCAAAAAAAAAACTCCCCAGCCTTGATGCATTCCGTGTTCGCGCGACTTTCGACCGGCCAATGGCCGCGAAAGACGTTCCCGAGGCAGCGACTCGCCGCTACACGTCCGTAACGGACGGGCCAACAGGCCGAGCCACCGTAAGACGTGCCACGAACCACGACAAGGTGGGGCATGATGCATCCACAAGGTGTTGGGTGTTACACCTTTGGCAGCGTTTTTTGAAAGCCATTTTTTTCCGCAGGTGTATTTTGTTTTGCCCCTCGAGCCCCTCGGCGCCACCCTCGCTCGGTTCACGCGTGCCAAGCGTTCACGCACAACAACCACATGTACTGGAGCCCAGCCGTGGTTGATTGAGGCAACACGGCTTTGCGATCAGCCACATCACCCGTTGCCACCCCCACCGTTACCCCCCTTGATCAAAAACCGCGACCAGACTCGCACCTCCGGCTTCCGCTTCCGTCCCACGGCCAGGACCGCCATCAAACCCCCACTGGTATCCCCGACACCGCTTAACATTCGCGACAACGCACCGCGAGGCGCCGCCACGGCGGAATTTCCCGGTTCACGCCAAAAAAAAAAACGACGCGCCCCTACGAAAAAACACAGCACCCCTCAGGTCAAAATAACCGTCTCGTACCGGGCTTGCTCTTCTTCTTGCCCTTCTTCGACTTGGACTTCTTCTTGGGCGGCGGCACCGGGGCGGCCGACTCGCTGGAGCTGGAAGACGAACTGGAATCCTTTGCCATATTTTTTGTCAAAGGGTTTCTTGTTGTGGGGGAAACTTCGTCGGTTTCGCGAAATCGCCTTTTATGCGTTTTTTTTTTCCTTTTTTTTTATTTGAAATTATTTATTTCATGGTGCAATAATTG
>CAYFGB010000113.1:0-1538 GCA_964342455.1 uncultured Hyphomonadaceae bacterium | reverse complement strand
CGGCATTCCGGCCGGCCACGCCGCGCTCACCGTCGAGGAAGCGGTCGAAGGCGCGAAGCAATTGCCCGGTCCGCTCTATGTCGTGAAGGCGCAGATCCACGCCGGCGGCCGCGGCAAGGGCAAGTTCACCGAACTCGGCCCCGACGCGAAGGGCGGCGTCCGCCTGTCGAAGAGCATCGAGGAAGTCGAGGCCAACGCCAAGGAAATGCTCGGCAACACGCTGGTCACCGTGCAGACGGGTGACGCGGGCAAGCAGGTCAACCGTCTCTACGTGACCGACGGCGTCGACATTGCCGAGGAATACTATCTCTCGATGCTGGTCGACCGCGCAACGGGACGCGTCGCCATGATCGTCTCGACCGAAGGCGGCATGGACATCGAGGAAGTCGCGCATTCGACTCCCGAGAAGATCACCACGATCACGATCGACCCGGCGCAAGGCTTCATGCCGCACCATGGCCGCGCAGTGGCCTTCGCGCTCAAGCTGAAGGGCGATCTCAACAAGCAGGCGCAGAAGCTGGCCAAGCAGCTCTACACCGCCTTCATGGATCTCGATTGCGAGATGCTCGAGATCAACCCGCTGGTCGAAACCGAGGACGGCAATCTGCTCGTTCTCGACACCAAGATGAGCTTCGACGGCAATGCGCTGTTCCGTCACAAGGACGTCGAAGCGCTGCGCGACGAGACTGAGGAAGATCCGGCTGAAGTCGAAGCCAGCGAATACGACCTCGCCTACATCAAGCTCGACGGCAATATCGGCTGCATGGTCAATGGTGCCGGCCTTGCCATGGCGACGATGGACATCATCAAGCTGAACGGCGCCTTCCCCGCCAACTTCCTCGATGTCGGTGGCGGCGCCACTACCGAGAAGGTGACCGCTGCATTCAAGATCATCCTCAAGGACCCGGCGGTCGAGGGCATCCTCGTCAACATCTTCGGCGGCATCATGAAGTGCGACGTCATCGCCAACGGCGTCGTCGCCGCGGCCCGCGAGCTCGGCCTCACCGTGCCCGTCGCCGTGCGCCTCGCCGGGACCAACGTCGAGCTGGGCAAGAAGATCCTCGCTGAGAGCGGTCTGAACCTGCTCCCCGCCGACGACATGTCCACCGGCGCCAAGAAGATCATCGAAGCCATCAACGCCGCCTGAGCACGGACCGACAGGGATAGAGGAGAAAAATAGTGTCCATTTGGGTCAACAAAGACACCCGGCTCTTGTGTCAGGGCATCACCGGCAGCGCCGGCGCCTTCCACAGCGGCCAGATGCTCGCCTACGGCACCCAGCTCGTCGCCGGCGTCACCCCCGGTAAGGGCGGCCAGGCCTTCAGCAGCGACGCCGCTGAGGGCAAGAGCGCCCCGATCTTCAACACCGTGGCCGACGCCGTGAAGCAGACCGAGGCCAACGCCTCCGTCATCTTCGTGCCCCCCCCCTTCGCCGCGGACGCCATCTTTCCGGAGTGGGAACTCTGGGAGCAGTTCATCCACACCGACCAGGGCTCGGCGCTCAAGCTCGACGGGCTTAAGAGCTCCCATCCGATCCA
>CAYFGB010000112.1:0-1558 GCA_964342455.1 uncultured Hyphomonadaceae bacterium | reverse complement strand
AGCACGTCCGTGGAGTTGAGCTTGCGATCAACGCGGATCATTAGGGCCTCTCTTGTGTATTCATCGATAATGTTCAGCGTCCGATAGACCCGACCATCAGCCGTGCGATCCTGGACAAAGTCATAGGACCAAACGTGATTTGGTCGCTCTGGCCTGAGCCGGACACACGACCCATCGTTCAGCCAGAGCCGTCCCTTTTTCTTCTGCTTTTGCGGGACTTTCAGCCCTTCACGTCGCCAGATGCGTTCCACGCGCTTGTGGTTTACGCACCATCCTGCATTGTTCAGCAGCCCCGTCACCATGCGATATCCGTAGCGCCCGAACTGATCGGCCAACTCGATGATGTCGTCGGTCAGCCGTTCTTCATCGGCCCGGCCTTGCGGCACCTTGCGCTGTGTAGATCGATGCTGACCAAGCGTGCGGCAGGCGCGGCGCTCGGACACACCCAGTTCCTGCCGCACATGGGCAATACATTTCCGGCGACGTGAAGGGCTTAGAAGTTTCCCTTTGCAGCCTCAGACAGAATGAGCTTGTCCAGCGTCAGATCGGACACCGCCCGACGCAATCGCTGGTTTTCCTTCTCAAGCTCTTTCAACCGCACAAGCTGTGACCTCTGCATCCCGCCATAAAGTTTCCGCCATCGATAAAACGTCTGTTGCGTCACGCCGATCTGACGCACTGCCTCGGCAATCGTCGCGCCTTGTCCTTGCAGAACTTCAACTTGTCGAAGCTTCGATACGATTTCTTCCGGCTTTTCTCGTTTTCCAGCCATCGCTGATCCTCCAATTTGCGGGACAATCTATCCCAGTTGCTGGACCACTTTCAGGGGGCTACTCCAAGCTTTGGTTTCGCCACCGGTCAGCAAACGGTTGATGGGGGGGCGAATGATCCGAATTATTACTACCTTCAGGCGGCCTATGATGCCGAATGGTTCGCCATCGGCAAAACCGCAATCGGCATAGATTACTTCAATGGCAAGGATTACAATTCGTCCGGCTCCAAAAGCACCATCACCGGGCTGGGTGTGGTGCAGCATTTCGATAACGCCGATATCGAGGCGTATCTGGCCTATCAGGTGCACAGTTTCGAAGAGGTGGGCATCAATTATCAGGATGTCTCCACCGTCGTTCTGGGCGCCCGCTGGAATTTCTGATCTGACAACTTTGCAGTCGCTGCGATGCCCCGGCTTGACCGGGGCATCTTTTTGGTCCGATTTCATTCCGCAGGGCCAGGCGATGCCGAATGCCTCTTGCACCAGCGCCGCCATCCCCCTAGAACACGGCAAATTTTCAGTGGCGCATGGATCCGTGCGCCCTTTCACCTATGGGGAATACGATGCAGGTCACCGAGACGCTGAACGAAGGTCTGAAGCGCGGCTACGCGATCACCGTCACCGCCGCCGAGCTGGACGAGAAAGTCAATGAAAAGCTGCTCGAGGCCCAGCCCGAAGTCGAAATGAAGGGCTTCCGCAAGGGCAAGGTGCCGATGGCGCTGCTGAAAAAGCAGTTTGGCCAGCGTCTGATGGGCGAAGCGATGCAGGAAAGCATCGACGGCGCCA
>CAYFGB010000111.1:0-1617 GCA_964342455.1 uncultured Hyphomonadaceae bacterium | reverse complement strand
ATGACCTTGTATAGATGAAACAGGCATGAACACAAAACCTGTTTCCCGTAGAAAGCTGTATCCGCATACAGATCCGAGGCGCGTTGGACGCCTCAGGGTTTCAAACCTTCACGAATTATACTGGGAGGATAGTGGTCCGGAGCATGGCATCCCTGTCCTTGGCCTGCATGGCGGCCCGGGCGGTGGAGCGAGCCCTGAAATGCGCCGCTTTTTTGACCCGCGTAAATTCAGAACGATTCTCTTCGATCAGCGCGGATGTGGTCGCTCGACCCCCTACTCGTCTCTGGAAGACAACACGACCTGGGATCTTGTTGCAGATATTGAAAAGCTCCGTGAAGCCATGGGGATCGAGAAGTGGCTGGTCTTTGGCGGCTCCTGGGGTTCCACCCTTGCGCTTGCCTACGCCGTGACCCACCCGGATCGCGTATCCGGCATTTTGCTGCGCGGCGTATTCCTGCTCACCAAGGCAGAGATCAACTGGTTCTATCAGGAAGGCGCGAGCCGTCTCTTCCCGGATGCGTATGACCGTTATGTTGAGCCAATCCCGGAAGCTGAACGCGGCAATCTGCTTGAAGCCTTCTACACGCGCCTCATGTCGAGCGATCAGGCTTCACGTCTGTCAGCTGCCCGCGCCTGGGCCTGCTGGGAGGGCGAGACGCTTTCCATTCGCGGACCGTCCGTTCGCCCGCCACGGTTCGACGATGCAAGCTTCGTCGATGCCTTTGCGCGGATCGAGTGCCACTACTTCTATAATGAAGGCTTCTTCCCGAATGATGGCTGGTTGCTCGATCAGGCCCATATCCTGAAGGACATTCCGGGAACGATCGTCCACGGTCGCTATGACGTGGTCACGCCTCTCTCGTCCGCATGGGCACTGCACAAGGCCTGGCCAAAATCAAAGCTGGAGATCATCCCGGATGCGGGCCACTCAAGCCTTGAGCCTGGCATCGTGAATGCCCTCGTCAACGCGACTGACGATTTCGCAGAACTGCTTCGCTGAAACCCGACACCCTTCAGCAGAAAGGGCTTCGGAGGGGAGCCCTTTCGACATCAGATTTTTGCGGGTCTGGCACTGCGCCTAGCCAGCAAACTTCGCATAGATACCCGTAATCAGGATGGCGAAGATAAACGCCGGAATAATGAATCTGAGCAGGAACAGAACCAGCTTCAAATGCGGTCCTGTGCCGAGCTCCGTTTCAAGAATGTGCCGTGGTACAATCCAACCGGCAAATATTCCGATCAGCGCACCACCCAGCGGCAACATGACTGTGCCACTCAGGAAGTCTGCATGATCGATCAGATCGCCGCGGAAGATATAAGCCGTCGCGAAAAGCAACATCACAAGACCGAGGCCGATCGCACCCTTAACCCGGCCAATCGCCTTCTGGTCTTCAAGCCAGGACACACCCACTTCGAGAAGCGATATGGCTGATGTGAAGGCCGCAAAAAGCGCGAGCGTGAAGAATATTGCGCCGATGAAGGTTGGCATCTGACCGAACGCAATTGGCAGGGTCACAAACAGAAGCCCCGGACCACCCGCTTCATCCAGTCCGAATGCGAACACGATCGGAAAGATTGCAAATCCCGCAATCAACGCCACAAACGTGTCGGCGCCCG
>CAYFGB010000110.1:0-1637 GCA_964342455.1 uncultured Hyphomonadaceae bacterium | reverse complement strand
AAAACGTCTGGGTGCCAACAACTTCTCCAACGATGGTGTATTCGTCGAAAAATTTATCGCCCGTGCCCGCCATATCGAAGTTCAGGTATTTGGTGATGGTCAGGGTAAAGCACTGGCCATTGGTGAGCGCGATTGCTCCAGCCAGCGCCGTAACCAGAAAGTGGTTGAAGAATGCCCTGCTCCACACCTCACTGACGACGTTCGCCAGAAACTGTATGCCACCGCTGAGCGTCTGCTGAGCAGTGTTAATTACCGCAATGCCGGTACGGTCGAATTTATTTATGACGCTGATTCTGCCGAATTTTATTTCCTCGAAGTAAACACCCGCTTACAGGTTGAGCACGGTGTAACCGAAGAAGTGTATGGTATCGATCTGGTGGAATGGATGGTATCTCTGGCCGGCGGTCAGTCTCCGGACCTGGATTTGCAGCGCAAAACCTTGTCGCCGTCTGGCCACGCTATTCAGGTACGTGTCTACGGTGAAGACCCGTATCGTCAGTTCCAGCCTGCAGCTGGTTTACTGAGCAGTGTTGAATTTGCACAAAAAGACGGTGTACGTATCGATACCTGGATTGAATCCGGTATTGAAGTGCCGCCTTATTTTGACCCAATGCTGGCGAAAATTATTGTTCACGAAAACAGCCGTGAACAGGCGCTGGTTGCCATGCAGAATACGCTGGATGAATCCTCCATTTATGGTTGTGAAACCAACCTGGATTATCTGCGCTGTCTGCTGCGTGATGATGTGTTAGCAAAAGGTGAAATCACCACCCGCTACCTCAACGATTTTGTTTACCAGCCAGCCCGTATTGATGTGATTGCCGGTGGTACACAAACCACCATTCAGGATTTCCCGGGCCGTGCCGGCTACTGGGATGTGGGTGTACCACCATCCGGTGCGTTTGATACCCGCTCTTTCCGCCTGGTTAACCGCCTGTTGAATAACAGCAGCGACGCCGCCGCGCTGGAAATTACCATTCAGGGTCCGACGCTGCAGTTCAGCACCGATACCCGTATCGCGTTAGGCGGTGCGGATATCGACGCCAAACTTGATGGCGAAGCCGTTAATTTATGGCAGGTCATCGAGGTAAAAGCCGGTCAGACACTGGCTCTGGGCCGCGTGCGCAACGGTGGTGCCCGCTCCTATCTGGCCATTGCCGGTGGTATTCAGTGTCCTGAATATCTGGGTTCCCGTTCGACCTTTACGCTTGGTCAGTTCGGTGGGCACAGTGGCCGTGCTATCCGTGCCGGTGATGTTCTGCACATGAGCAAAGAACCTCTCGCGCCCATTACCACCAGCGAAGTTCCGCACGATCTGCAACCGGATCTCAGCAGTGAATGGCAACTGCGCGTGATTTATGGTCCGCACGGTTCTCCGGATTTCTTTACCGACAACGACATTACCACCTTTTTTGATACCGACTGGGAAGTACATTACAACTCCAGCCGTACCGGTGTGCGTCTGATCGGACCCAAACCGGAATGGGCCCGTAAAGACGGTGGCGAAGCCGGTCTGCATCCATCGAACCTGCACGATAACGCCTATGCATTTGGCAGCATCGACTTTACCGGTGATATGCCGGTGATTCTCGGCCCTGATGGCCCGTCACTGGGTGGTTTCGTATGCCCTGCCACCG
>CAYFGB010000109.1:0-1690 GCA_964342455.1 uncultured Hyphomonadaceae bacterium | reverse complement strand
AACGCCGGTCAAACCTGTGTGTGCGCCAACCGCTTTCTTGTGTATGAAGATGTGCAGGCCGAATTTGTTGAAAAACTGTCAGCCAAAATTGCCGCACTCAAAGTAGGTAATGGTATGGAAGACGGTACGACTATTGGCCCGTTGATCAATGAAGGCGCAGCAGAGAATGTGCATAAGCTGGTAAGCTCTGCCGTGGCTCAGGGCGCCACGCTGGTAACCGGTGGAGACTGGCAGGAAGGTAGTTTCTATCCACCCACACTGCTAACCGATGTTAGCCCGGAGATGGATATTGTTAGCGAAGAAATTTTCGGCCCGGTGGTCACCGTTCTTACGTTTAACACCGACGCCGAAGCTATCGCACTAGCCAATGCCACAGAATATGGGCTCGCCAGTTATTTTTATTCGCAAAACATCAGTCGAATCCACCGCGTCGCCGATGCATTGCAGTTTGGCATGGTGGGCATCAACGAAGGTGCTATTTCAAATCCGGCAGCGCCCTTTGGCGGTGTCAAAGAGTCCGGCTACGGTCGCGAAGGTTCCAAATATGGTCTGGATGATTATTCTTTTATCCAGTACCGCTGCTTAGGAGGCATTTAAGATGTCAAACAACGAACGATTACAAGCCAGAAAAAACGCGGCAATCGCCAGTGGTCAGGGAACGCTTTATCCGGCCTATATCGAACATGCTAAAAATGCTGAATTATGGGATGTGGATGGCAATCGCTTTATCGACTTTGGCGCGGGTATTGCCGTGTGTAACACCGGTCACGCACATCCTAAGCTGGTGAAAGCCGTGAGCGAGCAAATGGCGAAATTCAGCCATACCTGTGTGATGGTCAACCCCTATGAGTCGGCGGTTGTATTAGCTGAGAAGCTCAACGAACTGGCCCCGGGTGACACACCGAAAAAGTCGATGTTTGTAACCACCGGCGCAGAGGCTGTAGAGAATGCCGTGAAAATTGCACGGGCTTACAATGGTCGTCGCGGCGTCATTGCCTTTAATGGGGGCTTCCATGGCCGCACTAACCTGACCATGGGGTTAACCGGTAAGATTACCCCGTATAAAGACAAATTTGGCCCGTTTCCGGGTGAAATTTTCCATGTGCCGTTCCCAATCCCTATGCATGGGGTAACCGAGAAAGATTCGCTAAAAGCCATTAAAAACCTGTTCAAAGTAGATATTGCGCCAAGTGATGTCGCGGCCCTGATCATTGAACCCATTCAAGGCGAAGGCGGTTTTTATGAAGCGAGTCCGGCGTTCCTCCAGGCCCTGCGGGCACTCTGTGATGAACACGGCATTGTTTTAATTTGTGATGAAATCCAATCGGGCTTTGCCCGTACCGGCAAGATGTTCTGTACTGAATATGCCGGGATTGAGCCAGACCTGATGACCATGGCCAAAGGCATTGCCGGCGGTGTACCGTTGTCTGCGGTTGTGGGCAAGCAACACATTATGGATGCCTCTCCGGTAGGTGGCCTCGGTGGGACCTACGGTGGCTCACCACTGGCAACTGCGGCAGCGCTTGCGGTACTGGAAGTTATTGAGGAAGAATCACTGGTTAAACGTGCGCAGTTTATCGAAAGTCAGTTTCGCGAGACTCTGGGCAAACTGGAAGCCGACTATCCGCAACTGATTGGTGATATTCGCGGTAAAGGCGCTATGATGGCGTTGGAACTGGTAAGTAAAGGT
>CAYFGB010000108.1:0-1694 GCA_964342455.1 uncultured Hyphomonadaceae bacterium | reverse complement strand
CCGATGCCGTTCCCGATGCCGTTCCCGATGCCGTTCCCGATTCCGGTGGACATCGACATGCCACCACTACCGGTAGCGCCACCACCGCCGGCACCACTGGCACCGAATCGGCTCGCTGTGTTCCCAAACCCGCCGCCAGTACCGCCGGTCTTGCCAGCGCCAAAGGTCATGCCGCCACCACCACCGGCAGCCGGCTTGTTAGCACCAAAAGCCATGCCGCCACCGGTAGCACCAGCCGCCGGCTTGTTGGCGCCAAAGACCATTCCGCCACCACCGGTAGCACCAGCCGCCGGCTTGTTAGCACCAAAGACCATTCCGCCACCACCGGTAGCACCAGCCGCCGGCTTGTTGGCACCAAAGACCATTCCACCGCCGGTAGCACCAGCCGCCGGCTTGTTGGCGCCAAAGACCATTCCACCGCCGCCGGTAGCACCGGCCGGCGCCGCGTTTGCGGTCCCAAAGTTGGGCTTGCTCGCGCCGCCGCCACCACCTCCAAAGGCAAAGCCCTTGCCAGGTGTCAGACCGGCTCCGCCCGTAGCGGCGGGAGACGCGGTCATGCCAGATGTGATACCAGAGGTGATACCAGAGGTGATACCAGAGGTGATACCGGATGTGATTCCGGATGTGATTCCAGATGTGATGCCAGAGGTTATGCCCAGCGACAATCCGCCACCGGCTGAGGCGGCAGAGGAGTCCTTCTTCGGGAGCGGCTTGATGCCCGGGCCAAGACCTTCGCCGGTCGGCTTGATCTCGCCCGACTTGACCTTGGCTCGCAGCGCCGAGAGCGTCGACGAAATGTTGGGATTAAACCCGCCGCCGCCGCCGCCACCGCTGCCAACAATCGCCTTGGCCGCCGCCGCCGGATCAGCAGCAGCCTTTGCACCAAACAGCATGGGCGGCTTGGTGGCCGCCGCCGTCGCGGGCGCCGCAGCGCTGTCCCCGCCTTCAGTGGTGGCCGCCTTGGCGGCGCCGCCACCAAAGGTAAACCCGGGCTTGGTCGCAGCCGGCGCGGTGGCAGCAGGTGCCGCCGCCGCCGCTTCCACCTTGTCCGGAGACGCCGCCTTGGTGCCGCCAAACACAAACCCGCCCTTGGTCTTGGCCGGCGCGTCGGTCGCCTTGTCGTCGTCGGCAGCACCGTCAGCCTTTGCCGCACCCACGCCGCCACCAAAGGTAAAGCCGCCAGTCTTGGGCTTTGCCTCCGCCGCGCCGCTGTCGGCATCGGTCTTGGTCGCCGCTCCGCCACCAAAAATGATGGGAGGCTTGGTGGGCGAGCTCTTGGAGTCGGACTCGGTTGTGCCCGACCCAGCCTCCTTCTTGCCTCCGCTACCAAAGGTGAAACCGGCAGACTTGGTCGCCGCACCAACCTTGACGGCACCTCCACCGAGGTCCACGCCCTTGGCCGGACCCGCGTCGGGCGAGGTCAGGGCAGCGTCGAAGAGCGACTTCTTGGACTTGAGTTTGGACGGGGCGGCCGCCTCGCTGTCCGTGCTGCCGGTGCTCTCCTCGCCAGCCTTGTCGGCGGCGTCACCGCCGTCCTTCTTGTCCTGGTCCTTGGCCTTGGCCTTGGACCCTCCACCAAACAAGGCGCTGGCGTCAAACTTGGCCTTGCCCTTGTCCTTGGGGCCGTCGCCGTCGCCGTCGCCGTCGCCATCGCCATCCTTGTCCGCCTTCTTCTTCGAGGCGCCGCCAAAGAG
>CAYFGB010000107.1:0-1702 GCA_964342455.1 uncultured Hyphomonadaceae bacterium | reverse complement strand
ATACTTCTGATCCTTCTATGGCCCAAAGATCAAAAAGTTCTGGATGAAAAAGCTTTATATTATGGTCATCTAAAAAAATGTCCTGCATGTGCGGAACTAATCAAACCAGATGCCAATAAATGTAGGTTCTGTGGGACTGAACTAGACAACTATGAACCGATCATCGAAATCAATCCTGACGAGTCAGCAGACAAACAAAACACTTAATAAATATTGCCACCTTCCCACATTGTGATTTCTTTTTCAGCCATCATAGAATCTAGATGATCGGCCCACCATTGCATCATTTTCCTTCTTTCAGATAGATGCTCGCTTCTATCGTATGCACTTCGCACTTTATTTGTTTCGACATGAGCTAATTGTCTCTCTATAGAATCAGGATGCCATAAACCAGATTCATTCAGAATTGTGGATGCAACAGATCTGAATCCGTGAGTTGTTGCTCTAGAGTGGTAGCCCATGCGATAGATAGCATAAAGCAATGTGTTCTCAGACATAGGTTTGGTTAGATTTTGCTGACCAGGAAAAACCAACTTTTCAGAACCACTTATCTCAGAGATCTTGTTCAAAACTTCAACTGCTTGACTGGATAATGGAACAAGATGTTCACGCCTCATTTTCATTCGTTCAGATGGAATCTTCCATGTTGGATCCATTTCCTTTAAATCAAATTCAATCCACTCTGCAGCTCGCAATTCCTTCGTCCTGACGAAAGTGTAGAGCATGAACCTCATTGCGAGGTAAGTCAGCCTATGACCTTGATAGTCTTCAAGCCTGCTCAAAAATTCAGGAAGTTCCTCAGGCTTCAAGGAAGGCATTTTCTTTTTTGTTGGAGGAGTCAAAGCTTTTGTAAGGCCCGCAGCAGGATTGTTTTCACAATCACCAGTTATGATCGCAAAGTTAAATATCGCTTCTATTCTTTGCCTTGCTCGGTGAGTAGCTTCATATTTATTTACACCTTCCAATTTTCTTAGTACTTGTAGTACTTCACTTCTTTGAATTTCATTAATTGGCCTATCTCCCAGATCAGGAAAAACATGGTTTTCAAGAGAACGCTTCACATCAGATGTATGTTTTTCAGTCCATCGTGAAGTTTGCCTCTTCATCCATTCTTCAGTCAGTAAAGCAAATGTTCTTTGATGATCCTCAGAGCGAATACGGTCGAGTTTCTTTTTTTGTTCCAAAGGATCGATCTTGTCCTGCATGAGAATACGTGCCTGATCTCTCATCTCACGTGCTTTTGTCAAAGTCGTTTCAGGCCAGACTCCGAGAGCCAAAGTTTTACGCTTTCCTTCGAAACGATAATCCATCCTCCAATACTTGCTTCCATTTTTATGGACCAGTAAGTACATGCCATTACCATCGGTCAACTTCTTACCAACAGCATTCGCCTTTTTGCAGGCTAGTTCAGTCAGCTTGTTAGTTGGTTTCATGAGGCTCTATTTGGAAATTGATAGTACTGGAATATAGTATTGTCGGTATATTTTGTCTGATTATTATTATGTACCGTCACATATACCGTCAGAGATCATCCGTTATTTAATGGATTTCTGCGGACATAAATAGATATAAAAATCTATCTAAATGACTATATTACAATAATCTAAAGAGATTTAACAGATTTTAACGGAAGGTAATAAATATTGAAATGGCGGAGAGAGAGGGATTCGAACCCCCGGTACGCATGAACGTACAATAGATT
>CAYFGB010000106.1:0-1703 GCA_964342455.1 uncultured Hyphomonadaceae bacterium | reverse complement strand
CGGCTACGGGTGACCGGGGAACAATCCTCTCGGCGCTTGCAAACCATGGCGAGCGCGTGGATGCAGACCTCGCCCTTTGGATCACACCGACGGGCGAAATCATCCTCGCCTCATCACCGGTGTCCGAGCTCCCCGCCAGTGTAGAAAAAGCGATGGGACGGGTCACACCCCAAAGCGCGGGAGCGATTGAGGCCATCGCCGACAAGGCCTACTACCTTGGCATCAGCCCATCGTTGGCTCCCTCGCTCATGGGCTGGCTGATTCTTGGCAAAACGATCGACACGCCGGAAGTGGAGCGCCTTGAGCAGCTCACCGGTGCCGGCATCACCCTCGATATTCGTAACACGGCTGAGGGCTCCGGTGGCAGAACATCTGCGGACTGGGTAACGCACACCATCGATCTCGGTGCGCTACAGACCGGTGACTCCCTTTCCGCCGAGGTATCACTTTCACTGCTTGACGCCCTGGCCAACTTTGACGGCTTGCGTTACCAACTCATTTTCATTGCCCTTACAGCCCTGGCACTCTCGACACTGATCGCTGTCGGCGCGGCGCGCTGGATCGCCGCGCCCATCTCGCGTCTGGTCGGTACCGCCCGAGCCATTTCCAATGGCGACTACTCACGCAGCGTCACCGTCGATACGGGGACGGAGCTGGACTCTCTGGGACTGGCGATCGAAACCATGCAGCAGGCGGTTTCGGAACGGGAATCACGCATTCGACACCAGGCCCTGCATGACCTGCTGACCCAACTGCCAAATCGCAATCATCTGCATACGCTTTACAACCGCTACCTGACCGAGAATCCCCAACGCACCACGTTTGCGGTGGCACTACTCGAGATCGACAATCTCCCACAGCTACGGGACCTTTACGGGAGCGACTTTTCGGACCAGGTACTACGCGAAACTGCCCAGCGCCTCGCCGCCAGCCTGCGCCGCGGAGACTTTGCCGGTCGTGTGGCAGATCAGCAGATTCTGCTGTTTCTGCAGGAGTTGAACGCGAGCAGTGTTCCCACAGTTATGCAAAAGCTGCGCGAAACCCTGGCACCGACCATGAGCATCGACGGAGTTCCCGTCACCATCGAAACCCGCACCGGCTTCGCCTTCAGCCCCGCCCATGGCACTGATTTTGAAGATCTGCTGCGGCGCTCGCAGTTGGCGCTGGCGGAGGCGAGAACAACGGGACAGCAAGCTGCAACCTACGAACTGGGCAAGGACGAGCACCACCTGCGCCAGATTCGCATTGCCGGGCGACTGCAATCGGCCATCGACGAAAATGCCTTCGAGCTGTTTTATCAACCCAAGTACCATGTGCAGCATCGAAGCATCTGTGGTGCCGAGGCGTTACTGCGCTGGAATGACAGGGAACTGGGCAACGTTTATCCCGATGAATTCATTCCCGTAGCCGAGCAGACGGGCATGATCACCGCCCTGTCCGCGTGGGTGGTCGAACGCGCCATTCGCGACCAACAGGCCTGGCGAGACGCCGGCATTGAGCTAGCAACCTCGGTCAATCTATCTGGAAAAGACGTAATAAATCGGAATTTCGTTGATTCGATTGTTGTGAAAATTCGCGACGCCGGACTGCCGCCCCACGCCCTGGTGCTTGAGGTGACCGAAACCTCCATGATGTCAGACGTCGAACTGGCCCGCGAAAATATGGAACGCGTGCAACAACTCGGCATGCGCATATCCATCGAT
>CAYFGB010000105.1:0-1706 GCA_964342455.1 uncultured Hyphomonadaceae bacterium | reverse complement strand
CATCCCGGCCAGCCTCCGCGAGTTTCGCGCCTGTCTGGTCAGCGATGAATGAGCTGCCATAGAATATCTGCCCCTCTTCATCACCGATCCGGTTAGCCGCAGCGACCGGCATACAGTTTGAGACAGCATGGCCCTGCATGGCCCGTTGCCAGCGACCTGCCGTTTCAAGAGACGGATCGTGTGGCTCCGATCCGATAGCGGTTGGATAGAGCAGAAGTTCAGCGCCTTTCAGTGCCATGACACGCGCGGCCTCCGGGAACCACTGATCCCAGCAAACGCCGACGCCCACGCGACCGAACACCGTTTCCCAGACCTTGAAGCCCGTATTCCCCGGCCGGAAATAGTATTTCTCCTGATATCCCGGGCCATCCGGAATATGGCTTTTTCGATAAATGCCGAGTTGCTCTCCGCCCGCGTCGATCATGACGAGCGTATTGTAGGTGTGTGAGCCGTCACGCTCGAACACGGAAACGGGGAGCACCACATTCAGTTCAGAGGCGAGGGATTTATATTTGTCGATTGCCGGGTGTGAGCTCAGCGGCCTGGCCAGATCGAAGCGGTCTTCTTCCTGGGTTTTACAGAAATACGGCCCTTCGATGAGCTCAGGTGTCAGAATGATATTCGCGCCTTCCGCGGCGGCGTCGCGAATCAACCGCTCCAGAGTGGCAAGATTTTCCTCAAGCGTGGCATCAAGCCGGCACTGGACAACACCAAGGGTCGTAAGGGTCATGTCTTATCCTTCGCGAGCGGCGATGGGATCTGCTGCGAGATACAGTGAAATGAACCGCCACCTGTCAGAATGGCATTTGACGGGCTGGAAACAACCGGTCTGTCCGGGAAAAGTCCCTGAAGAACAGAAACTGCCTTCTTCGCCTCCGCATTGTATTCAGGCACCACGACCAGCTGATTTGTGATGATGAAGTTCATATGGCTCGCGGGCATGAAATCCCCTTCCGGGTCAAGGACCCGGCCAGGCGATGGTATCGCCGTCAACCTGATTTCCGACTCATTTCGTTTCCGAAATGAAACAAGATCTGCTTCAATTTCATTCAGTCGGTCAGCATGCGGATCATCGCCATCAGGCGTCTGGTACACAATATGACCCGGGGCCACAAAGCGAGCCAGATTGTCGATGTGACCGTCCGTATGATCGTTCAGAAGACCATCACGAAGCCAGATCACGCGCGTCGCACCGAACGCAGCCATCAAGGCGCGTTCTGCATCCTCACGCCCCCAGCCTTTGTTTCTATTGGGGTTTAAAAGGCAATCCTCCGTGGTCAGAAGGTTTCCCGCCCCGTCCCATTCTACTGCGCCGCCTTCCAGAATGAAGTCATGAAACACCAGGTCGGCGTCCAGCTTTTTCGCAAGACGCGGCGCCAGATCTGCGTCGCCGGGATAAATATACTTCCCACCCCATCCATTAAAACGGTACCGGCTGAGCGTCAGTTTGCCATTCTGCCAGCTGAAAGTCCCCGCGGTATCGCGAAGCCAGGTATCGCCACAGGCCGTGTTTATGATCTCAGCTTTCGGCACCATCCGGGTGGCAACATCGCGTGCCTCTGCGCCATCAACCACCAGAACGAGGGTCGTTTCGCTACCGGAATAATGCTTTCCAGCGCCTATGATCCGGTTGGCAAGCTCTGCAACCTCTTCGCGTGCATCGTCGAATGGATCGTCCCATGGTTCGAAATGCGACGGCCAGCCAA
>CAYFGB010000104.1:0-1722 GCA_964342455.1 uncultured Hyphomonadaceae bacterium | reverse complement strand
TTTCATATCCAAGTACAATTTTAAATCGATTCATTGCAATAAACTTCATTGATCCCTTTAAAATTAATTAATAGTTTGGTTTTCTTCCTTCAATCCTTTTTTCCCATTGTTTAAAGGATTTAGTATCTAATTCGTTGGACATTATAATAATTAATTCTTCTTCGGTAAGACCCCATTTTTTAAAAATAGACTGAAAAGATATATTTGATTTAAACCAACCAATTTCCCATGCATCATCAATTATATCGTTTATTTCATGATTATTATAATCTTTATAAACAGGCATAAGGTTAAAATATAAAAATATTATTCCTTAAATTAATTTCATTTAAAAGAACTTATTTGTGTCATAAACATATAATTAAAGTCTATGTGACATTTTTTGATAATCCTTCACTTCATTATTTCTCTCTCAGATCATTCTTGAAATCATGAACATGTTTCAACATCTCCTGTTCAAACTCATATTGGTATTGGTGGGAAGACCTTCCTTCTCTCCGTGTGCATTGATTTCACCCTCATATACCTGAATGATATATTTCATTCCTTCCAGTCCATAGTGCACTCTGAGTGTCTTTGTGGATCTTCAGTGTTGGTGAGTGAAGAAGAGGATGTTGATTAATTATTATTTTTAATTACTTCAAATTTTCTATTTGCACCTCCAGGAACTTTATTTGGATCTTCCAAGTATATTTGAACCTTAGGATGTAATTTTTCTATTTCACCATTATTTCCCTTCGAAATTTCATCAATTAAATCTAATTTGACTTCACTACTAGTTTCTTCATTCGAAGTACACATTTTTAGATACCCATTTATTTCATCCTGTTTATGTTCATCTATTTTATTCAACTGGATGAATCGAAATGTAAAATTTTCAACTAATGATGTATGGAGATCTTTTAGTGGTGTATCCCGTCCATATTCATTTTCCTTTCTCATGATTTCCAACCCTTTGTCATGTCTAGGTATCCAATCAACTAATTCACTGAAATCCAAAACACTTAGTGGATTATCAGAAATATCTGAGTCTATAGAATCTCTATACTCTTGATTAAATGAACAGAAGTATCTTGTCTGGAGTTCAAGTTCACATGATGACTTACAAGACTTTGTCCAATGTTTCATATCAAACTGAAGTACTCGTTGCATTTCTTATTTAAATCTTATGATTATTCAAAATAATGGTTTAGTCCAAGGTTCGTCTCTTGTGATGCATCTTTCTTCATTATAGATAGATTCACAGGGAATTCCTAAGAACTCAATAATATGAAATCTTGCATCTAATTCAGCAATTGAGATTAGAAATAACAGCAAAATCAATCCACACAGCAAAAAGGTCATCTTTGATTTGAAACGGGCAAATTGGTACTTTTGAAAGTCAGTTCCCCAATATGGTTGATTCCACCACTCTTTTAAATAGTTCCACATTTGTGAAAACTCTAGGATTAAAGAAAATAATCAGTTTGAAGAGATAGATTGATTTCCATTTAATCTTTTCATCACTTCTTGTTTTTCTTCATCTGTCATTCTAGTCCACTCAACGATTTCATTTATTGTTCTTCCACAACCATTACAAATGTTGGTTGAATTATTCAGAGAACAGTTCTTTGTGCATGGACTCATCGACATGGATACTACTTTATGAGGTTTCTTTTGTTCTCTTCACCTTCAATCTCCAAGATGTGATTCCCCATGCGATGAGAAGACAAACCAGAAACC
>CAYFGB010000103.1:0-1724 GCA_964342455.1 uncultured Hyphomonadaceae bacterium | reverse complement strand
GTTTGATCCTGGCTCAGGATGAACGCTAGCGGCAGGCCTAATACATGCAAGTCGAACGGTAAGCCCCTGCTTGCAGGGGACACGAGTGGCGCACGGGTGCGTAACGCGTATGCAACCTACCTTAAACAGAGGAATAGCCCCGAGAAATCGGGATTAATACTTCATAATAATAAGTTTTGGCATCATTACTTATTTAAAGCTCCGGCGGTTTAAGATGGGCATGCGTGACATTAGATAGTTGGTGAGGTAACGGCTCACCAAGTCAACGATGTCTAGGGGTTCTGAGAGGATTTTCCCCCACACTGGTACTGAGACACGGACCAGACTCCTACGGGAGGCAGCAGTAAGGAATATTGCGCAATGGACGAAAGTCTGACGCAGCCATGCCGCGTGCAGGATGACAGCCCTATGGGTCGTAAACTGCTTTTATATAGGAAGAAACCTTCCCACGTGTGGGAAGCTGACGGTACTATACGAATAAGGATCGGCTAACTCCGTGCCAGCAGCCGCGGTAATACGGAGGATCCAAGCGTTATCCGGATTTATTGGGTTTAAAGGGTGCGCAGGCGGACTAATTAGTCAGTGGTGAAATCTCTCGGCTCAACCGAGAAACTGCCATTGATACTGTTAGTCTTGAGTGTGGTTGTGGTAGGCGGAATATAGCATGTAGCGGTGAAATGCTTAGATATGCTATAGAACACCGATCGCGAAGGCAGCTTACCAAGCCATTACTGACGCTCAGGCACGAAAGCGTGGGGAGCAAACAGGATTAGATACCCTGGTAGTCCACGCCGTAAACGATGATAACTCGATGTTGGCGATACACAGTCAGCGTCCAAGCGAAAGCGTTAAGTTATCCACCTGGGGAGTACGCTCGCAAGAGTGAAACTCAAAGGAATTGACGGGGGCCCGCACAAGCGGAGGAGCATGTGGTTTAATTCGATGATACGCGAGGAACCTTACCTGGGCTCAAACGTAGATTGACAGTTTGTGAAAGCAGATTTTCCTTCGGGACAATCTACGAGGTGCTGCATGGTTGTCGTCAGCTCGTGCCGTGAGGTGTCGGGTTAAGTCCCATAACGAGCGCAACCCCTATTCTTAGTTGCCATCAGGTAATGCTGGGGACTCTAAGAAAACTGCCTACGCAAGTAGTGAGGAAGGTGGGGATGACGTCAAATCAGCACGGCCCTTACGTCCAGGGCTACACACGTGCTACAATGGTCGATACAGAGGGCAGCTACCATGTGAATGGATGCAAATCTCGAAAATCGATCTCAGTTCGGATCGAAGTCTGCAACTCGACTTCGTGAAGTTGGATTCGCTAGTAATCGCGCATCAGCCATGGCGCGGTGAATACGTTCCCGGGCCTTGTACACACCGCCCGTCAAGCCATGGAAGCTGGGGGTACCTGAAGTTCGTGACCGCAAGGAGCGACCTAGGGTAAAACTAGTGACTGGGGCTAAGTCGTAACAAGGTAGCCGTACCGGAAGGTGTGGCTGGAATACCTCCTTTCTAGAGAGGTTTATTGTTCGCCCTGATTTATCGGGGTGTGATATTTGCTACTTAGGTTTGCTTCATTTAACTGAAATCCCAAAACGAGCAGAAAGCTGCTTCTTCCTTTTGAGTTAGGAAGTAGGGTTTACAATCCAAAGTAAACTATACAGTCCCGTAGCTCAGTTGGTTAGAGCGCTACACTGATAATGTAGAGGTCCGCAGTTCAAATC
>CAYFGB010000102.1:0-1732 GCA_964342455.1 uncultured Hyphomonadaceae bacterium | reverse complement strand
CCCTGCCCATCGCCCTGTCGCTGGGCCTGCCCGACGGCGTGGATGTTCAGGCGGTCTGCCTTGAGCTTGCCGAGCACGAGGATGAGTATGTGCGCGGCAACGCCGTGCTGGCTCTGGGGCATCTGGCTCGGCTGACGGGCGATCTGCATGAGAGCCGGGTGCGCAAGGTGCTGAGCGAAGCCCTTGAGGATGAGAGCGAGTTTGTTCGCGGCCAGGCCGACAGCGCGCGCAGCGATCTGCACATGTTCATGGGCTGGGACTTTGACGGCTATGCGCAGTCCCAGGCCGACATCGCACCGGTTTTTCCCGAAGCGCGCTATCAGCTTTACATCATCGTGGACGCCGAGAGCCGCGTTCTGATCGAACGCGATCATCAGCCCGGCGAGATCGCGCCGTCCAACCGCTTCGCCCCGGATCCGCGCGGCCTCAGCCACGGCCATGACTGGCGCCTGCCGGGCTTTGCGATGGACGCCCCCCTGTCTACGCGCGCAAAAGCCCTCAACGCCGCCTGGGATGCCCGCAAGGGCACGGCCTTCGTCAATGAAAGCAATGTCTTTGATGAGGCTGTTCTGGTTCAGGCCGGCCAGGACAGCCCCATCGGCGCCCACGCCCGCGGCGACTGGGTCTGGCTGAAGCTGCGGACCTATTATTGCGACGGTCCATCCTCAGGCCTCTGGCCCGCCGCTCCCGGCATCGAGCAGCAATGGGTCGAGCCCGCCAAGGTGATGGCGGACCTGCCCGTGGGCGCCCATGACCGCTACGCGATCGCCTGTCTGGATGCGTTCTGGATGCAGCAAACGGGTGGGGCGTTCCTTTAAGCCCTATTGCAATCCCACCTGCCCTTCGAGCCCTTCCAGAAGCGCTGCCGGGTCAAACGCCCGACCGTTCAGAAAGACCAGCACCGGGCGCGTGATGGCGTCAGGATCGGTGAGCAAATCTCCCTCAAGCAGGACAAGATCCGCGCGTTTGCCCGTCTCCACCGAGCCCAGCTCATCCTCGCGCCCGATGACCCGGGCGCCGTTGAGCGTCATCACCTGCAGGGCCTCGGTCGGGGAAAAGCCTGCTTCCAGAAACAATGCGTAATTTCTCTGATCACCAAAGCCGGGAAGGTTGTGGCGACCCGGATCAAGCCCCGCCGCCAGAAGCCCGCCTGCCTCGAAAAAGGCGCGCTCGAACGCCAGTGCATTCGCAAAGGACGCATCCGGTTCGTTATCGCTCGCCTGAAGCTGCGCCTGACGCGCTTCATATCCCTCGCGAAAGGCGGGGGCGAGATACCGCACGATGCGGGCCTCGCCCTGATAGCGATAGGCGAACCGGCTTTCCACAATGGCGAGCGTGGAGACCAGCGCCGTTCCGTTCTCCACCAGTGTTGCGAAGACGCGCTGCGCGGCTTCACTGTCGGCCTCCACATGGGCCATGTTCGGCACGCTGCCGCCCACGCATTCCCCAGCAGGCTTGTCCGCGAGAAAGTCGCTCGCCGAGACAAGGCCGTGCTCGATCGTGTCGATGCCGAGCTCGGAAGCCTCTTCAAAGGTCAGGGAACACAAATGCCCGGCCACGCGCAGGCCCTGAGCATGGGCCTCGTCAATGATGGCGGCGGCGATATGGGGTTCGACCCGGCGATAGAGCTTGATCCAGCCCACGCCCGTCTCCGCCCAGCGACGCACGAACGCGCGTGCCTCGTCTTCACTGGCGGGCTGCACCATGACCGGCGCATCCCCGGGACCGCTGA
>CAYFGB010000101.1:0-1732 GCA_964342455.1 uncultured Hyphomonadaceae bacterium | reverse complement strand
CAATGTGGTCTGCCGAAGAAGATGGCGCTCGAACTGTTCAAGCCATTCATCTACGCGAAGTTGGAAATCTACGGCATTGCCACCACCATTAAGGCGGCAAAACGTATGGTAGAAGCGGAGCGCCCAGAAGTATGGGATATCTTGGATGAAGTCATCCGTGAGCACCCAGTGATGCTGAACCGTGCACCTACGCTGCACCGCCTTGGTATCCAAGCGTTCGAACCGGTACTGATTGAAGGGAAGGCGATTCAGCTGCACCCGCTCGTATGTACTGCCTTCAACGCAGACTTTGACGGTGACCAAATGGCGGTTCACGTTCCTCTGTCTATCGAAGCACAGCTGGAAGCACGTGTACTTATCATGTCTACCAACAACATTCTGTCTCCTGCGAACGGTAAGCCGATTATTACCCCAACGCAGGATATCGTTCTGGGTATCTATTATCTGTCTCTGGAGACCGATGGCGATATCGGCGAAGGCATGGCATTTGCCAACATGAACGAAGTGCAGATGGCACTGGATAACAAGGCAATCTCGCTGCACAGCAAGATCAAAGTACGTCGTCAGACGGTCGATACCAATGGTGAAACTGCGTTCGAAATCGTAGAGACCACTGCCGGCCGTATGCTGATTGACCAGTTCTTGCCACGCAATGTGAACGTACCGTTCAGCCTCATCAACCGTACCCTGACCAAAAAGGATATGGGTTCCGTGATGGATGCGGTATACCGCCATTGCGGCCAGAAAGAGACCGTTATCTTCGCGGATAAACTGATGGGCCTCGGCTATAAGCATGCATGTCTGGCTGGTATCTCCTTCGGTAAGGACGATATGATTATCCCAGAAAGCAAAGAGAAGCATCTCGACGAGACCTTCAAAGAAGTGAAGCAGTTCGAGAAGCAATACTCGGATGGTCTGATCACCGCGGGTGAGAAGTACAACAAGGTAATCGATGCTTGGTCACATTGTACGGAACGTGTGGCACAAGATATGATGGCGGAAATCTCTTCTATCGGTTTTGAAGAAGGTAAGAAAGACGCGAAACTCATCAACTCGATCTTCATGATGGCCAACTCCGGTGCTCGTGGTTCTGCTGCGCAGATGAAACAGCTGGCCGGTATGCGTGGTCTGATGGCGAAACCATCGGGCGAGATTATCGAAACGCCGATTACGTCGAACTTTAAAGAAGGTCTGACCGTACTTGAGTACTTTAACTCTTCACACGGTGCACGTAAGGGTCTTGCGGATACCGCATTGAAGACAGCAAACTCAGGTTACCTGACGCGTCGTCTAGTAGATGTGAGCCAAGACTGCATCGTAATCGAGCCAGATTGTGGCACGACCGAAGGTTTGGTGGCGAAAGCGATCATCGAAGGCGGTGAAGTTGTGGTTCCATTGTCCGATAAGATTCTGGGCCGTACCTCTGCGAAAGCGGTGAAGCACCCAACCACCGATGAGGTGATTGTGAAGGCGGGCCAATTGATCGACGAATCTATCGTTGAGAAAGTGGAAGAAGCCGGTGTTGAATCACTCTTGATGCGTTCTGTATTGACCTGTGAATCGGACGGCGGTGTATGTGGCGCGTGTTATGGCCGCGACCTTGCACGTGGTACGCCGGTGAATATGGGCGAAGCGGTAGGTGTTATCGCTGCACAATCGATCGGTGAACCGGGTACGCAGTTGACCATGCGTACGTTCCACATTGGTGGTGCCGCACAGCGTGGTCCTGAGC
>CAYFGB010000100.1:0-1747 GCA_964342455.1 uncultured Hyphomonadaceae bacterium | reverse complement strand
GATCGTCCCCGAAACGCTGACCTGAGTGCGATCACAACCTTCTCTGGTCTCCCCCCGGCCAGCATGAAGAACAAAGCAGGCGCCACAGCCCTCCCTGGCCCTCCCGGCGCCTGCTTCTTTTTCCTGAACTTGGTATTCTCAAACAGGTCGAACGAGGATAAAGCGAAGCCATGAAATCAGGCGTTATCGTTTTTCCGGGCTCTAACTGCGATCGTGATGCGATCACAGCCCTTCATGACATCACCGGTCAGGCTCCGAAGGCCATCTGGCACAAGCACACGGACTGGCCAGATGACCTCGATTTTGTCGTGGTTCCGGGTGGCTTCTCCTATGGTGATTATCTACGTTGCGGCGCCATGGCGGGAAACTCTCCGATCATTCCCGAGCTGAAGAAATTCGCAGACAAGGGCGGTCACATCCTGGGCATATGCAATGGCTTTCAGATTCTCACTGAGACCGGACTCCTGCCAGGCGCCCTCCTCCGGAATGCTTCCCTGCACTTTGTCTGCAAGAACCAGGCGCTGAAAGTCAGCAGCAACAGCTCTGCTTTCACCTCCCGATATGGCGTCGGCACGCAGATCATGGTCCCGATTGCCCACCATGACGGCAATTACTTCGCCGATGATGCAACGCTGGATGAACTGGAAGCTGAAGGCCGGGTCGCCTTCCGCTATGCAGGAAATCCAAACGGTTCAGCACGCGATATTGCGGGTGTCCTCAGCAAGAATGGCCGTATTCTCGGTATGATGCCTCACCCGGAACGCGCCATTGGTGGCCATGAAGGTGGAAGCGATGGTCGCGCCCTTTTCAAAGGCGTGATTGACGCGCTGGCAACCGCCTAAAACAGGCCGAGCCCTCGCGCGATATAAACGACACCGATCACGGTCAGCAGATATTTCGTCCAGTCACGGAATGACACGTCCGTCATCCGGGCAAGTACCCGCCCCCCGAGCCAGGTCCCGAACATTGAAATCGGGACCGCCGCCACAATGAGCCATAGTGGCGGCAGAATGGATGTATCCGCGCTTACGAATACAGGCAGCGTCCAGAAACCAATCTTGGTGAGGTGGGCGATGACCTGCGTCGCTGCCTTGGTCGCCACAATTTGCTGCCGGGTGAGCTCAGTCCGGACGAAAAAGATATCGAGCACCGGGCCCACCACACCTGCCAGCGTATTCAGTCCCTGAGCAACGAACCCCAGAACCTCGGCCTGATATCTCTGTTCAGCATCCAGGGCGAAAATGCGTTTCGGGATCCATGGAATGAAGGCCATGACGCCGAGCATAAAATAGACAGCAGATTTGTCCGGCCGCCACATGATAAAAATCATCACAGCGATCGCGGGAATACCACCAATCAGATAGCGCCCGAGAATGCCCCAGGAGATATGCTCTTTCAGAAGAAGTGCGCGCCAGCCATTGGACACGAACTGGATGGCCCCGTGAACGATCATGGCGGTGCTCACCGGCACAACAGCAGCCAGCACGCCCATCAGGATGAGCCCGCCTGCCATGCCAAAAATGCCGGAAATGAATGCTGTAAGGAAAGACGTCGCGAGAATTAAAAGTCCAATTCCAGCGCTCAATCCATTCCCCTTTTCAGTTGGCGCTCTCATTAAACGGAATGTTCCCAGACGACAAGTCGCCCGCGAAAAAGCTGCGGTCGTTGCGACATGCATCCTTTTGCCACACTAAAAGTAGGGACTTGTGGCATTTCGTCCGATTTCCCACACTTTTTGTAGGTCTTA
>CAYFGB010000099.1:0-1779 GCA_964342455.1 uncultured Hyphomonadaceae bacterium | reverse complement strand
CCCAGTGCTCGAGCCTGGCGAGCTGCCAGGCCGAGATCTGCGACAACGGCGCCGACGACAACGCCGACGGGTACGTGGACTGCGCCGACGCCCAGTGCTTCGGCGAGGCCATCTGCGTCTCCGAGGACTGCACGGACGGGGTAGACAACGACGCCGACAGCCTCGTGGACTGCGCCGACCCGTCCTGTCTGGGCGACTCGGCTTGTCTGCTGACTGGCGAGGGGGACTGCACCGACGGGGTCGACGGAGACGGAGACGGCTACGCCGACTGCGTCGACGACGAGTGCTTCTCGGACCCGGCGTGCAACCCCGAGGACTGTGGCGACCAGGTCGACAACGACAGCGACGGGCTGGTCGACTGCGTGGATCCAGACTGTTCCTTCGACCCGCTCTGCCTGACGGAGGACTGCACCAACGGGATCGACGACGACGGCAACGGCTTCGCGGACTGCGTCGACCCGGCGTGCACCATCGACCCGTCCTGCGTCACCGAGGACTGCGGGAATGGGATCGACGACGACGGCGACGGGCTCACGGACTGTGTGGACACCGAGTGCATCGGCGCCACGCTGTGCCTGCCCGAGAACTGTACGAACGGGATCGACGACGACGGCGACGGCGCCATCGATTGCTTCGACTCGGAGTGTTCATTCACCGCGGCCTGCGCCAACGAGGTGTGCGACGACGGGGTCGACAACGACGGTGACGGCGACGCGGACTGCGCCGACTTCGTGGACTGCGGTCTGTTCCCGGACTGCGTGCCGGAGGTCTGCGACGACGGAACGGACACGGACGGGGACGGCTTCGCCGACTGCCTGGACACCGAGTGCGCGGCGGACCCCGCCTGCGTCCCCGAGGTCTGCGACAACGGGGTGGACGACGATGGCGACGGGCTCGAGGACTGCTTCGACGGCGAGTGCGCCTTCGACCCCACCTGCGTCGACGAGATCTGCGACGACGGCGTCGACAACGACGGCGACGGCGTCGTGGACTGCGTCGACTCGGACTGCACCTCCGACCCCCTGTGCATCCCCGAGAACTGCACCGACGGCCTGGACGACGACGGAGACGGCTTCGTGGACTGCGCGGACGACGAGTGTTTCGGCCTCGCCGCCTGCACGGGAGAGACCTGCGACAACGGTCTGGACGACGACGCCGACTCCTTCGTGGACTGCGCCGACCCGTCCTGCTTCGGCGACCCGTCCTGCACGCTGGGCGGCAGTGAGGTCTGCACCGACGGAGTGGACGACGACGCCGACGGACTCGTCGACTGCATCGACCCCGACTGCCAGAACGACCTCTCGTGCTTGTTCGAGGTGTGCGGCGACGGCCTCGACAACGACGCCGACGGACTGATCGATTGCCTGGACTCGGACTGCAGCCTCGAGCCGGCGTGCCTGTTCGAGGTGTGCGACTCCGGCAATGACGACGATCTCGACGGGCTGGTGGACTGCGCCGACCCGGACTGCGCGACCGACCCGATCTGCGTCGCCGAGATCTGCGGCAACCTCGAGGACAACGACGGGGACGGCGCCATCGGTTGCGCCGACTCCGAGTGCTTCTCGGAGCCCGACTGTCAGGGCGAGATCTGCGACAACGGAATCTCGGACGACGGCGACGCCGAGGTGGACTGCGACGACCTCACCTGCTGGGGCGACCCCGCCTGCACCTCGGGCGGCGGCGAGAACTGCACCGACAACGTCGACGACGACGCCGACGGGCTCATCGACTGTGTCGACCCGGACTGTGCGACCGACTCTGCCTGCGTGCTCGAGGACT
>CAYFGB010000098.1:0-1802 GCA_964342455.1 uncultured Hyphomonadaceae bacterium | reverse complement strand
CGCCATCATTGACACCCCCGCGGTTGTGTGGGTTTCGAAAGTAAAACCCGCCCTCCACTTCTCGTCTCGCATAGTTACCAAATAAATACGCTTCACTGTTTTGATCAAGCTCCAAACCTGCATTGGCAAAAAACTTAAGATCCCCTTTTATTTCAGGACTCCCCCATACTTGCGCCGGATCTTCAACGAACGTGTTGCCATTGTTTATCAGCGCCGCCGCATCATCGCGTTGTACGCTTCGTGACGTGGGATCGGCCGTTCGATATTCTAGAGAGAGATTGACAAACCCTTGATCAGTCAATGGCAACCCAACATTGCCCGCGACCATCGTCGTTGCGCCGTCCCCTTCATAATATTGACCTTTATTAAATTCCACTAGGCCTCCTTCAGCGTCATCTTTAAGCGCAAAGTTGATCACGCCGGCAATTGCGTCAGAGCCATATTGTGCTGCCGCACCGTCCCGTAATACTTCAACTTGTTTAAGTGCAACAGACGGTATGACGGATATATCAGGCCCTTGCGCACCGTCGGATATTTGACCACCTAAAAACGTAATAACCGCTGAGCGATGACGCCGTTTTCCATTCACCAGTATCAAGGTGTGATCCGGCGCGAGCCCTCTTAAATTCGCGGGACGTACTAGGGTTGAAGCATCATTAATTGGTTGGTCGTTAACATTAAAGGATGGCACGGCGGCTTGCATCATTGTCGTGATGTCGGTGGACCCGGTACTTTTAAATTCTTCTGCGCTGATAATGTCAACAGGTACCGCTGAATCCCCTATCGAGCGTGGCGCTGAACGCGTACCGACGACTGCATTTTTTCTACATCCGCCTCAGTGGTGCCGGCCTGCTCTTGTGCAACCAGCGTGGGTGAAATAGCCACTGCGATAGAAGCAGACAAAAGAGTCTTTGCAAACCCCAACCTTGTCGCCTTTGATTTAGTGTTAGTCATGTGTTTCCCTGATTTTATGTCTATGTCGTGTTGTTTGAAAAATCTCTTGAGAACCCAAACCGGTTGTTACAGATGTAGGAGGGCTAAGAGACTACCGTGCTGCGCAAAATACGCGCAGACACTGGCCAATACAGACAAAATCCGCCATGACCTACATGGCGGTGGAATTACATGATAATTACAATTTTGAAAGGTACTAAGAGTGTAAGAAATGCCTGATCTTCAGCCGGCAAATCATGACAATGCCATGGGACGCACAGGCTATGCTGCGCAGCGCCCCAGCACCGATAGCGTCATGAACAACGGTAGGGATTGGATCTTGAGCACAGCAATGTCATAAGAAAAGCAGACGGTCGATGTGCTCACCTGGTGAGACATTGTTCATTTGATAAGGTGGTATGTTTATCGTTCGCTACATAACATCTTGTGTCGTTTACGCATCAACAGCATTATCATTGCGGCGTATCATCGTTTACGCTTAACTTCTTCGTTTTTTTCACCGTTTTGTTTGTTTGGTGCATGTATTCTGCGATCAGATGCGCTTGTGTGTTTACCGTCGCGTCAGCTGCCACTAATTGCTGGCGAGTTTCATTAAGTGCAATCGTTTGTGTACTCAGAGCGTCAGTCGAAGAGGACAGATCATCGCGAAGCAGATCGGATGCGTGCTCTAACCTCTCGACGGTTTGTTCAAGACGCTGATTGTTACTGCGGGATTGCGCGAGTGCCTCTTCCAAAAAGCGGTTCTGCTCTGCCAATGCTTTTTGATCGTTAAGCGCCTGAGACAATGTAACCTCCAATCGCGCCAGTGTAAGTTTTTGCTCTTGGTTGGGGCCGGTTAAGCCGGCCAG
>CAYFGB010000097.1:0-1874 GCA_964342455.1 uncultured Hyphomonadaceae bacterium | reverse complement strand
CCCAAAAAAAACCACCCCTTTTGTGTTGCAGCGCGATGGGGACGGGGAAGGCGCAGCCCCTCTGCCTGACACGCTGGTCCACTTTGCGGTGGCCCAAATGGTGGAACGCCAGGTTTGGCGCGGTCGATGCTGGGTTGGTCCGTGGCGCCAAGGTGTCGTGCCTAGTCTTTACCCCCCCCCCTTTTCTGCCTCACGCTTTTGCAGAAGGACGATCTCGGAGTGGACGTCTCGCGACAGGCCGTCTTTGTGCTTGCCGAAGCGGTGGATGGCTTTCTCAAGAACGTCGCCCGGGTCCGAGACGGTTGTGGTCCCAATATGGTGGGTGATGCAATAGGGGCGGGGGCGCTCCTTCGACTGTTTGTATTTTAACCACAACGTGTGTCGTCTTGGATAGGATCTGGAGGCGTTTGCCCAGCACGCCGGACGCAACCGTGTGGAGGCGGCGGATGTGCTGCTACTTGGGCGACGCAACGATGACGTGGTTCGTGATTGAGTGGAGTCGGGTCCCGCGTGCATGCCACACCACACGGTGGGGGTGTTGCTGGTACATCCATCAACACACCTCCCATCCCCCTCTTTCCTTCTTCTCTTTTTGCTCTGCCGGTCAGATGGATCATTTGCGCCAGGCCAAGGCTGACTTGGAGGCCAAGGCAGAGGGCGGGGCCCAGGCTGCCAAACGCCACAAACCGTGACTCGTTCCTCCCCCATTTTTTTTGTTGCCCTGATGACGCGATGATCGCATTGTACAACACCTATGAGAGTAAACTGGCATCATTTTGTACTTTTACTGTAGCTACCAGCGAACTATGCGAGTTGGCGCGCACACACACGCACCGGAAATTTTTCCCCAAAGTGCGGCAGGCGAAATCCGAAACCCACACCGCTTAGTTGCTGTTGCCGCCGTTGTCCTCGAAAAACACAAAGTCGATGAGGAAGGCAGCGGCCACGATGATCCTACCGTGGACAGGCGGGGGCAAGCGCAACGATCAGTCGGGGGGACACACGCAGCGCAAGGTGCTCGACGGACACATTCTCATCATCAACGGTTCGCAGTCCAGGACGGGCACCACCCAACCCCCGAGGTGACCGGACACACGCCACCCCCCCGCCACGCGCGCGGGCAACGCACCACTTGTGGTCGGTCGGCATGTCATCGGCAAGGAACTCGAGGAAGAAGGTGTCGGCGTCGGTGAAGAGGTCCTGCACCGCGGAGGAAAGGTCGGAGGGAGGCACACAAAGGGAGGCAAGGTCATGCATGTCTTCGGTCACGACGGCACAACAATCAAATTTTTTTTAAAAAAACCTCACGGCACCAAAGTGGAAGAGCCAGCGTCTCGATTGACCACAATGGCGCCCAGAAAAGCAACAATCAAAGTCAAAGGACATCCACCGCCGCCGGCTGACCTTGGCAAGGTTGAACTTCTTGCTGATGGTGGCAACCTCCTCGCCCGACGTGTTGCGCACAGGGTACACCCAGTCTGCCGCCGCGCCAAAACGAGGATGAAGGGGCACAATTAGATGGAGCCTTGTGGCGGCGATGGCATCCGTCGACGAGACTTGGTGATCGCACAACAAGGAAACGAGCCACCACTCTACCAACCCCCCCCATTCCGCCTGTGACAGCCGCGACTAACGGACCGGTGCAGCACTTGATCTTGCAGCACTGGCCCGTGATGGTCGCAATCACGTTGCCGCTCGTATCCTGGCAGTGGAACAGCGGCTCGCAGCAGGTCCAAATCTTTGCAGTGGGTGAGTGTATCGTGTGGGTGAGTGTTTCGTGTGTGTGTGTGTTTAGCGTGTGTGTGTGTGTGTGTGTGTGTGTTTGTGTGTGTGTTTAGCGTGTGTGTGTGTGTGTGTGTGTGTGTGTGTGTGTG
>CAYFGB010000096.1:0-1905 GCA_964342455.1 uncultured Hyphomonadaceae bacterium | reverse complement strand
GTCGATCATCTCCTCGCAAGGGCCGCCTGATGGACGCAAAAGAAATCATCGCCCGCCGCGTCGCCGCGGAAATCGAACCGGGGACCCTCGTCAATCTCGGCATCGGTCTGCCGAGCATGGTCGCCAATTATCTGCCCGAGAACGCCCATGTATTTTTCCAGGCCGAAAACGGCGTCGTCGGGCTTGGCGCCCGGCCGCCAGAGGGCATGGAGGATCCTAACCTGACCGACGCCGGCGGCGGGTTCGTGACCGCCGTTCCAGGCGCAGCATCGATCGACAGCGCCATGAGCTTCGGGCTCATCCGCGGCGGTCATCTCGACATGACGGTGCTCGGCGGCCTTCAGGTCGACGCAAAAGGCCGGCTCGCCAACTGGATCATTCCCGGCAAGATGGCGCCCGGCATGGGCGGCGCAATGGATCTCGTTACCGGGGCGCGGCGCGTCATCGTCGCGATGCTCCATACGCAGAAAGGAAGCCCGAAAATTGTCCCCGACTGCACATTGCCTGTGACGGCCCTGCGCCGGGTCGATCTTGTCGTCACGGAACTGGCGGTCATTGAACCGACCGACGCCGGGCTCGTGCTGCGCGAGCGCGGACCGGGCGTTACCGTCGAAGACATCAAAAACGCCACGGCGGCGCCCCTGATCGCCGAGCACGTCCCCCCGGAAATGCGCCATCTAATATAGGGTCGGGCGCCAAACGGAGCGTACTAGTTAGTCTTGCCGATTCTAACAGACGGCGACGGCGCAAAAGCCGGCATCAGTGACGACATTATTGGGTGAAGAATATGAAACATAAACGCTTAATCGCCGGGGCGGGCCTTTTGGGTCTCGTCATCCTGATCGCCGGATGGACCCTCTACGGAAGGAATGGCCATTTCAACACAGAAATCCTTCTACTCGGCAACATCGATGTGCGCCAAGTGGATCTTGCGTTCAAGGCGCCCGGCCGGCTCGCCGCCGTGAACTTTGAGGAAGGCGACGCCGTAAAGGCCGGCGACATCGTCGCGTCGCTCGAAAAGCCCGACTTCGAAGACGAACGCGCGCTCGCGGCGGCGAATGTCGCTGCGCAATCGAACCTCGTTAAAAAACTGGAAAGCGGCGCGCGACCGGAAGAGATCGAACAGGCGCGCGCCGCCGTGGCATCACGCCAGGCCGCCCTTACCCTTGCGCAATCGACGCTCACGCGCATGGAACGGCTCGCCGAGACTGACGCCGCGTCTCATCAGCTGCATGAAGAAGCGCAGGCCAAACGGGACGAAGCCGCCGCCGCGCTCAGAACCGCAGAGGAAGGCCTCACTATCGCCGAGACCGGCGGTCGCGTCGAAGACATCGAGGCGGCGCGCGCGGCGCTGAGCGCAAGCGAAGCGACCCATCGACTCGCCGAACGCCGCCTTGCCGACGCCGACCTCAAGGCGCCGAGCGACGGCATCATCCTGACCCGCGTGCGCGAGCCCGGCGCGATCGTCAATGCCGGCGAGACCATCTACACCCTGTCGCTCAATTCGCCGATATGGGTTCGAACTTATGTGTCGGAACCCTACCTCGGCCGAATCAGGCACGGCATGACGGCGGAGGTCCGGACCGATTCCGGCGGCGTCTATAAAGGACAGGTCGGGTTTATTTCTCCCGTCGCCGAATTCACGCCGAAAACCGTCGAAACCCGCGAATTGCGCACGGCGCTCGTCTACCGCCTTCGGATTATTGTCGACAATCCCGATGGCGGGCTGCGACAAGGGATGCCCGTCACGGTGACGCTCGAAGCGGCGCATTCCTCATGAGCGAAGAGCTTGTCCGCATCGACGCCGTTTCGAAACGCTTCGGAAAGAACGGGCCGATTGCGCTTACACGACTGTCGGCAAGCTTTTTTGGCGGTCATGTCACCGGTCTCGCGGGGCCCGACGGC
>CAYFGB010000095.1:0-1928 GCA_964342455.1 uncultured Hyphomonadaceae bacterium | reverse complement strand
GAACACCTGAAGCAAAGTCTCGGCGTCACTGCGCCGGACATCATGTTCGACCGAGTCGATGAAACCCTTCGGGTCTGCACTCGTCGCCTTTGTCTTATTTTCCGTCATGATCGAAGTCTCGCTTCAATTTTGCACGAATGCACCAAAATATTTATAGCCATGAATACAATTCCGTCCGCGTGAAACTGTTCTGCTAAATTTCAGGATCACTTCACTTTCTCAGGCTATAGAAACACGACCAAGTCGTGCAAGGCGGCAGCTTCATGCTGATGAAATCTCTGCAAATTGTCGCGTTGATCATCTGCATTCCGCTGCTGACCGTCAAAGCCTGTAACCTTGGCATCAGCATGCGAAATCCGGCGCCATCGCTCGCTGATTACCCGCCACATCATGAGTTCACCGTAAAAGTCGGCGGACAAACGCTGGCCTTCTCGCAAGCAAACAATCCGGGCATAAGCTTGCCGCACCGTGATCTCCCCCTGTCTGATGGCATAATTTATGCCCAACACGTCACGCTCAACATCCCAACAGAAGACATAGAGACAGATGAGGTCAGGTTGAAGGCCCCTAACCTCGGTGGCGGCTGCGACATGGTCCGCCCCCTCTATTCGCCGTCTGAACAGGCTGCGCTCGAAGCTGCAGTGATGACAGACAATTACATCATCCTCACCCAAAGTGGCCCTCGCGAACGCAGATCCAGACGCGTCTATTTTCCAGATACGTTATTTCTCGGCGAGCCGATCATACTGCGCCAACTTACCTTTCGCACCGCGTCCGGCAATTACGTCTGGAAAACTGATTTCGACCGCACCATCGCGAACTGCGCACAGCTGCATATCGGACTAGGGATAGACGATGGATTTACGAAAGACGTGCCCGCCATTTTTGCGAAAATGGAAGCGCCACTTAAAGCCATTCTCACAAGTGCCGAACCCGGCTGATCAGCCAGGCTTTTGCAAACGGGCAATCAGGCTGGACGTATCCCAACGGTTCCCGCCCATATCCTGAACGTCAGCATAGAACTGATCGACCAGCGCCGCCACCGGTAGCCGCGAGCCATTCGCGCGCGCTTCTTCCAGAGCAATCCGCAGATCCTTCCGCATCCAGTCGATCGCAAAGCCATAGTCGAACTTGCCATCCACCATGGTCTGCCAGCGGTTCTCCATCTGCCAGCTCTGCGCCGCGCCCTTGGAGATCGCCTCAATCACTTTGGCCG
Organism: uncultured Hyphomonadaceae bacterium; assembly: GCA_964342455.1. Classification (GTDB taxonomy): domain Bacteria; phylum Pseudomonadota; class Alphaproteobacteria; order Caulobacterales; family Hyphomonadaceae; genus Ponticaulis. Next base: position 712 of record CAYFGB010000095.1, on the reverse strand, counting down.
GGTCGAGCCCTGCATTCTTTGCAAATGCCAACCCTTCTGAGAGGCCCTGAACAATGCCTGCAATACAGATCTGATTGACCATTTTCGCCGTCTGCCCGGCACCCGGCCCACCAATATGCGTGATCTGTTTCGCATAAGCATCCATCACAGGCTCAGCTTTCGCAAATGCCTCATCCGAACCGCCGCACATAATAGTGAGCTGGCCGTTCTCTGCACCCGCCTGACCGCCAGATACCGGCGCATCCACAAAGAGCGCGCCCTTGCCAGCAATCATCACATCCAGCGCCCGCGCCAGTTCAGCGCTCGCTGTTGTATGATCGACCAGAACCATGCCCGGTGTAATCTCGTCTTCAATCGCGTCATAGACAGCCTTCACATCCGGATCATCACCGAGACAGGACAGAACAAAATCCGCACCGCGCACCGCTTCAGCGACATCTGCGGTCCACGCGCCTTTGCCGCCGCCATACTGGCTGACCCAACTTTCCGCTTTGCTGGCTGTCCGGTTCCAGACCGTCACTTCATCACCCGCTTTGACCAGATAGCCCGCCATTGGTGCGCCCATGACGCCCATTCCGAGGAAACTGCACCGCGCCATATCAGCTCTCCTGCGTTTTTACGGGCACATACTTGCCCCGGAAGAAGCCGAGCGCATCTCCCTCATTGGCTTCAAAACCCAGCACATTGCCGAAAATCACCACGTGATCCCCCG
>CAYFGB010000094.1:0-1954 GCA_964342455.1 uncultured Hyphomonadaceae bacterium | reverse complement strand
TGATCCGTCATGGCATGCCATTCAAACGTGAGGGCAAGATTGAATCTGGGCAGTCCAAGACGATTTTTTATCGTCCGGAGTTTCATGACGTGATTGTCTATGATCGCGCCAATAATGAACTGGCCGTCTTTAATAAGTCAGGAGCCAAGAAAGAGCGCACCATGTATTTGGATTTGTTCAGTCAGCATCTCTTCGGTCAGGTTGAATATTTTCCGGGCGCTGAAAAGTATACATTGCAGCCACTCATCGACAACGGCGTTGATGCTTTGGCCTGTGCTGATATTGATGGGCTGGAAGATATAAAGCTGGTTGAAATCCAACACCAGTTTCTGGGGCCTTATAATGATAAACAGACGTTACGCTCAAATGATGTGTTTGCGTCTTTAGAATCAAGAGATCGTGAATTTCCAAACTTTGGCAGATTGGTTTCTGCCAGCTTTTCGGTGAAATTTGAAAATGCCAAGCGCCCGCGCATGGTCAAGGTACGAACACCGAATGTGGCCAATTTTGACCGTAAGGAAGATTCTCACTTGATTGAAACATGGCTGCGGAAGCGTGGCTTTGTCAATGAGCAGAAAGAGGAAGAAGACAGCACACAACCCGTAACGCATCAGGAGAGCCATGACGCCATATCAATCGCCGCCATGGCGTAAACTGACAGAGCTTTCTGATGGCAAGGGTGTAAAAGCTGAATGGCAAGACTTTCCGGAAGAGCTGCTTGCCATCACCAATGAGCAGGCATCCGCCATTCCCTGTAATGGCCGAGCAGGATGCTACATGAATGTCGTGCGGCATGGGCCAAGCGATATTGTCGGCATCTGTACGTCAGATACCAAGCAGTGCGACCGCCGCACGCTCAAAAAATCAGATCTGGCACTGTATCGTATAGACCATAAAAAGCTGGCGACCAAAATTGCTGAGACCATTGGTTTTACCGAGCAGCACGAAAAAATCACAGGCTATACGGCTCTTTGGAAATTTGGCGTACTGAATCCTCAAGCCGAGTACAGCTTTCCTGTCTATTGCTTTTTGGGGCAAACATCCTCGCAGCTGGATAAGATCATCAACCAGCTTTGCATGGGCGAGCAGACGTTTTTGTTAATTGCAGCGACGAGCAGTCTCATTAGCACTGCCAGCTCTGATGCGAGCAGCAGGCATAAATCCAAACTCATCGGCATAGATGATGTGCTTGCCGTTGATGCAGCAGGTAAGGTCACGGTGAAGGACAGCGCTCAAACTATCGTTTCCAATTGGTTAGAAACAGTGTTGCCAAAATCAGCTAAGCCGGGATCGGAGTATCAATTCCCGACACCAGCAGACGCAACATGGGAACAATTTGTGTTCGAATTTACCGCAACAGAGATGTTGTTGGTCTCATGCGGACAGATTCAAGAGCGGCTGGAACCTGAGCACTTGAAAATGAAGAACCAGAATTCCGGCAAGCCAACGCTACAGTGGACATTGTTACGTTCTCTCGCCACAACAGGTGGCAGCATCTCATGGCAAGATCAGGACGCCACTGATCGCGTCAAAAAACAAAAGCAGGAACTGGCGAACAAGCTCAAACAAACCTTTGGCCTTTCGGAAGACCCGGTACCTTGGAGCGAGAGCGATAAAGCATACAAAGCAAAGTTTGTCGTTAAAGCTGCCGATAATGTGCTGCGCCAATTATAATTAAAATATGTCCATAGATGTTGACGAATTAAACATGTCCACTATAATGGACCAATGAATTTAGAACATGCACTGGCTGCCTTCACCGCGCTTTCTCAGGAAACACGATTAAAGGTATTCAAAATTTTAATAGAATATGGAAGTAGTGGTACGGCTGCCGGAACGATCAGTGATCGCCTCAGCATTCCGCACAACACGCTATCCTTTCATTTATCGCATCTTACGCAGACTGGGTTAATCACCGCCCGTAAGGACGGGCGCTCGATGATTTATGCGGCCA
>CAYFGB010000093.1:0-1954 GCA_964342455.1 uncultured Hyphomonadaceae bacterium | reverse complement strand
CGCTCGCGGCTTCCTACACCACGCCGCGGGGCACTATCCTGTCGTGGATAACGATCATCGCAATCATGGCGATATTGGCCCAGAGAATGGTTTTCCGGGCGCGGGTGCTCAGGACTTCTGAGCGGGTTCCATCCTGTGTCGCACTATCAGTCATGGGCGGGCCTTGCAGGTCAGATCGGGCTGAGGCAGATCAAGTAGGTCGGCCCAGACGGGCGCGCTCTCTTTGGACAGGGCTTCGATATGTTTGAGCGCGGGCAGACCGTAGTTGGCGGGATCGAAGATGCGAAATTCGGCATCTGAGGAGGCAAAGACCTCCGCATAGCGTCGCACCGCAACCGGCGGGACGACGACATCGTCGGCGGCGACGCAAATACGGATGTCCTTGCCCTCGATGCTGTAATTCGGCTCCGGCAGGGTGACACCGATGTCCGAGGCGTAGAAATCGCGCCGGGTGCACCATCTGCGCCACTGCCAATAGACACCGGCGGGCAGATCGGCCCCTAGCGACAATCGTTTACCCGGCATATAGCCCGCAAGGGCGGTCGCCACGGGGCCAAGCGCGAACCAGAAGGCTAGAACCTTGGGCCGGTAGCTCCAGGGATGGTCGGTATAATGTCCGATCCCGGCTCCGATGGTGGTGATCCGCGTGACGCGGTCGGGCAGGTTCTGGAACGGAAGACCAAGCCCGCCCAAACTGTGCCCGAGCACCCACAGGGGGCCTGTCGGAGCCAGTTTGGCCAGCGTATCGAGTGCTGCGGTCTGATCGTGCACGGCCCAATCCGCGAAATTCGCCTGACTTTCGCGCATCGGTCGGGTCTGGGACGCGCCGAAGTCTCGATAGTCATAGGTCAGGACATTGATCCCGCGCGCGGAAGCCCAAGCGGCGAAATGGCGGTAAAAGCGCTGCGGCACACCAGTGGCCCCGTGCAGCAGCAGACTGGCCCGGGGTGCATCGGATGCCGGATACCAGGTCCCGATAAGTGTGGCTCCGTCCGCCGGAATGGTGATTGTCTGCGCGGCCTGTTCCAAAACTCTCGCTTTCCTTGCATTCTTCCTCTGTATTGGACCGACTGGTCTACGCAATCAATAGACCAATCGGTCCAATGGCGCTATCTGTTTTGTCATGAGTGACCCAACGTCTCGCGACAAGCTGATCCGCACCGCCTCGAACCTCTTTCGCCAGAAGGGGTATTCGGGCGTTGGTCTTTCGGAGCTTCTCAAAGAGGCGGGGCTCCCGAAAGGGTCGCTCTATTACCATTTCCCGAACGGCAAACAGGAATTGGCCGAAGCCGCGACACGCTGGGCCGGGGCGTGGCTGGAACGGTTGCTCGATACGACCTTCGCGCAGGCCGAAAGCTTTGACGAAGGTGCGCTCATGGTCTGCGACGCCATTGCCTCCGAGGTGACGTCGCAACCTCATGTCCCGGCCTGTCCCGTGCTCAGCATCCTGCAAGCCGCCCCGCTGGAACCGCGTCTCCAGATCACCGCGCAGGAGGTCTATGGCAGCTGGACGAAATGTATCGAGAAACACGCCAAACGGTTGGGTCATCCCCGGCCCAACGACGCCGCCTTTTCTTTGCACTGCAAACTCCAAGGGGCGTGGATCATCGCCTTTGCCCAGCAATCCAACGCGCCCTTCGCCCAACTGGCGCGAACATTAGATCAAAAGCTCTGATGTCAGACCTAGGGAAGCACTTATCATTTTTGATATCTGCGGGCATCAGGGTTCTCCAAAGAAAAAGCCCGGTCACGAGGACCAGACAAGTTGCGGAAACGGAAGAGATGAGGCGGGGCAGCGAACGCCGCCCCACCTGAAGATCATTCGGCGGCGACCATTGGCTGCTCCTCGTCCTCCGTGGCGTCTTCATCCTCGCCATCGCCGGCAAGGAATTCAGGCAGATCATCCGCCTCAGTGTTGACCCCGGCATCCATCGCGATATCGGCATCGCGATCC
>CAYFGB010000092.1:0-1978 GCA_964342455.1 uncultured Hyphomonadaceae bacterium | reverse complement strand
TGCCGCTCGGCGCGCCGCTGCGCGCGCTCCTCTTTGCGGCGGCGGCGCGCTGCGCGCTCCTTCTTTCGCTCTTCTTTAAGCTCGGCATCGCTTTTGCCGCCACTACCGCCCATCATTTGCTCGTACAAATCCAAATTCGCGTCGCTCTCGCTCGCGTCGTCGCCGCCCACATTGTCATCTTCGTCCGCATTATCGCCACCTTGCATAATCTTCTCATACGCTGCGAAGTCGAGCACCGTGTCCGCATCGACCATCTTCGCCGCTGCACCGTGCTGCTTGCGTTGCTGTGGCCGCGAGCGCGGCGATAAAATCGTGTCTGCGTCTGCATTGAAGAACGCAATATCCGCCAAATCATCATTATCCAAATCCAAAAACGCCGCATCTTCAAAATTCTCGTCCTCATCTTCTTCATCAAAATTCAAAGCTTGAACTTGAGCAACTTTGAAGAAAAAAAATTAAAAAAAATAAAAATAAAAAATAAATAAAAAAATAAAAAAACACACACACACACACAATTTCTTTTGGAAAAAAACGTACGATGCCAAACTGTTGATTGCCTTTTTGCAAGTGTAGAAGCTCTCCTTCGGTGTCCACTTTCATCGACCGCATCGCCGCCACGCGAGGTGCGGCGAGCCGTGCCGCCAATCGAGAGGCGCTGCTGTGACGCCGCTGCTGCGTCGCTGCCGCTCTTTGCCGTCGCATGTGAAGCGATGCCACTGCCGCGCGCTCCTTTTTCTTCACTGCCAAAGACCATAGACTCGCGCTCGAGCACGCGCTCTTGCACGTCGTCGTCGGCTGCGCCGCGCCGAATAATGCACAGCACGCACAGCGCGCAGCAAAGGCACAGCGCCACACACAAAACAATTAGTAGAACGGGCAAACCGTATGTTATGAACGAGTCGGCAGCGCCGTCGCTGCCTGCCGACGGCTCGCGTTGCACCGGCATTTCGTGTGGCGCGTCAAGCGCAACAACGTCGTCGGCCGCGTCGCTCATCCACGACTTTGGCAAAACGGCAAACTCAGTCAAATGACTTGTGTACCCACAGTAAAGCGTTGCACTCGCAAAGCTTGCCGCAGGCACAGCTGCCACGCGGAAAACGTGATTGTCGACGCACTGCCACGGCGCCTCGAGTGCCGAGCTCTGCCTAAAAGCTAAGCACATGTCGGCTGTGCCGAGACCACGAGGAAGCGGATCGGCAACGAGGCACAATAGGATCCAGCGAGGCGACGCGAGTGCGCCAGCCACGCCACGGCCGTCGACGCGCACCATTGGCGCCGTCCAGCGCGCCAATGCGCCGCCTTGCGCCACGACGCGCGGCGGTGCGCGCGCTCGCGTTACGGCCAAGTCAAGCGCTGCACTTTGCGCGCCACCAGCCCCTGCCGCCGTTATGGCGCCGTCGAACGGCGCTTGCAGCGTGCCAATGGCGAGCACGTTGCGGCCGCTCGCGTCAAGCACCGACTGCGAGACGCCCGGCGGATACAGCAGAATTGTTGTTGTCGTAGTGGTGGCGCCGTCGCCTTCGCTGCCGCCCACTCCCGTCGCCACCGCTTTCGGCACACTCAACGAGCCGTCGTTGCAATCGGCAATGCCGTCGCCGTCGCCGTCAAGCGACGACGGGCAGCTGCGATCACTGCTCGGCGCCGGCAATTGCAAAGTGCTGAACATGCAAATCGATGGCTCGCTGTCAGCGTCGCCGTCGCTGCTTGCGCCGCTCGTCACATTGTGCAGCGAAACGCACTCGACACGCAAATCGCCGCTACTCGCCGACGCAGCGCACCGGCGCTCCTCTGTGCCAACAGCGCAAGGGCAGCCAATGGGCGCATCATCGCTGCTACTACTGCCAGCCTCCTCGCACACGTTGCCGTGCTCTGCACTAGCCACTACGCAAATTGAATTGCGACAAACATCTTCGCTCGCATTGTCGCACCACAGGCCGGCGCCACAGCGGCAGCCGCGCGCACCCGCCTCGCACTCGAC
>CAYFGB010000091.1:0-1981 GCA_964342455.1 uncultured Hyphomonadaceae bacterium | reverse complement strand
CAATAGTCATTTGCTCCAACCTCTCAGTGTACGGGGCTTAACCCTCTACGGCCGCGCTCTCACGCGTTACACAACCCAGGGCCAGCCCCTGAGCGGGTCTGAAAAAATTCAGCTTTTAAATGAATTAGCCAAGGCTAATTTGTACTTCTACACCAGCCGCCAGATCTAGCTTCATCAATGCGTCTACAGTTTTTTCTGTAGGCTCAACGATATCCAGCATGCGCTTATGGGTGCGGATCTCATACTGATCACGCGCATCCTTGTTCACATGCGGAGAGACCAGAACCGTGTAGCGCTCTTTGCGAGTAGGCAGAGGAATTGGTCCCCGAACCTGCGCGCCAGTACGCTTAGCGGTATCTACAATCTCTTGCGTAGATGCATCGATAAGGCGGTGATCAAAAGCTTTTAAACGAATGCGAATCCGTTGATTTTGCACCTGATCAAACTCCCATCCCGAAATAGCTTCGAGCCACTATCGGCGCCAACCGGCCGAGACAACCCGAAAAAAGAAGCGGCATATTAATGACCAAAACACAGTCTGTCAACAGATATTTGGCTTAAAGCCAAAAACTGCATCGCCGCCACACCATAGGGCGCCTATCGCACCCATTGTTACCAAGAAAGGGAGACCGAAGCCTCCCCTCCATCACTCAGCGACCACAAGGCCGCCAAGGCATTACTCTACGATTTTTGCAACCACGCCGGCGCCGACAGTACGACCACCTTCACGGATTGCAAAACGCAGACCTTCTTCCATCGCGATCGGCGCAATCAGTGTTACGTCCATCTTGATGTTGTCACCAGGCATTACCATTTCGGTACCTTCAGGCAGCTCACACGCACCGGTTACGTCAGTGGTACGGAAGTAGAACTGCGGACGGTAGCCTTTGAAGAACGGCGTGTGACGACCACCTTCTTCTTTAGACAGTACGTAGACCTCAGCCTCGAAACGAGTGTGAGGAGTGATAGAACCCGGCTTAGCCAGGACTTGACCACGCTCTACTTCGTCACGCTTGGTACCACGCAGCAGGACACCGACGTTCTCACCAGCACGGCCTTCGTCCAGCAGCTTGCGGAACATTTCAACACCGGTACAGGTGGTTTTGGTGGTGTCGTGGATACCAACGATTTCGATTTCGTCGCCAGTTTTCAGGATACCGCGCTCGATACGACCGGTTACTACAGTACCGCGACCGGAGATAGAGAATACGTCTTCGATCGGCATCAGGAAGGGCTGATCGATAGCGCGCTCTGGCTCAGGAATGTACTCGTCCAGTGCTTTAACCAGCTTAGATACAGCAGTAGTACCCAGCTCGTTGTCGTCTTCGCCGTTCAGAGCCATCAACGCAGAACCTGCGATGATCGGCGTGTCGTCGCCGGGGAATTCGTAAGTGTCGAGCAGCTCACGGATTTCCATTTCAACCAGCTCGAGCATTTCGTTGTATTCTTCGGTGCCTACGCCGCCGCAGTCTTCAGCCAGCAGGTCAGCCTTGTTCAGGAATACCACGATGTAAGGTACACCTACCTGACGAGACAGCAGGATGTGCTCACGCGTCTGAGGCATCGGGCCGTCGGTGGCACCACATACCAGGATCGCGCCGTCCATCTGGGCTGCACCAGTAATCATGTTTTTAACGTAGTCAGCGTGTCCGGGGCAGTCTACGTGAGCGTAGTGACGGATGTCTGAATCGTATTCAACGTGAGAAGTAGCGATAGTGATACCGCGCTCACGCTCTTCGGGGGCGTTATCGATGCCGTCAAAGGCAACAGCCTGGCCGCCGAAAACTTCTGCACAGACACGAGTCAGTGCTGCGGTCAGAGTGGTTTTACCATGATCAACGTGACCGATGGTGCCCACGTTGACGTGGGGCTTACTACGTTCAAACTTTTCCTTTGCCATTGCGACAGTCTCCTAGCGGACCTTTTCGTCAAGTCACTACAAAAAGACAAAAACCACCCAGGGCTTTTCTCGCCACAAAAG
>CAYFGB010000090.1:0-1986 GCA_964342455.1 uncultured Hyphomonadaceae bacterium | reverse complement strand
CAGCTTCATCCAAGTAACGAAGAGCATCATCCCCAACATTTGGAATATCACGGGTAATTTCTTCTTGTCCGAGTTTTGTATCCCTTGCAACAACTTCGAATTCTTCGATGTGAATGGACGTATAAATGTCATCACTGGCAATACGTTCAGATACAATGATAGAGTCCTCAAAGTTATACCCATTCCAGGATAAATAACCGACCAAAACATTACGACCTAGCGCTAATTCACCACGATCTGTGGATTGACCATCGGCCAGAATATCACCAGATTTAATTTCATCCCCAGGACGAACAAGTGGTTTTTGCGTAATACACGTATCTTGGTTAGAACGTTGGTATTTTTGAAGTTTGTAAATATCAACAACGGATGCATCATCAGCAGATGTTTTTTCTGTGATACGAACAACGATTCGTTCTGCATCTACGCTATCTACAATACCAGAGCGTTTCGCAACAACCGTCACACCAGAGTCTTTAGCAACGGTTGCTTCCATTCCGGTCCCAATCAAGGGGGCTTCAGGTTGTAACAATGGAACGGCTTGGCGTTGCATGTTTGATCCCATCAATGCACGGTTCGCATCGTCGTTTTCAAGGAAAGGAATCAACGATGCCGCCACAGAAACTAATTGTTTCGCGGAAACGTCAATGTAATCCAATTCACTAACCGGCGCGATTGTAAACTCACCGCCTTTACGACAGCTCACAAATTCATCCAGGAATTTACCGTTTTTGTCCAAACGAGCATCAGCCTGCGCAATCGCGTAACGGCTTTCTTCCATGGCGGACATGTAAATCACATCATCCCCAAGTTTACCGTTTTCAATTTTACGATAAGGCGATTCAATAAATCCGTATTTGTTCACCCGTGCATAAGATGCAAGCGAGTTAATCAAACCAATGTTTGGACCTTCAGGTGTTTCAATTGGACAAATACGACCATAGTGCGTTGGGTGAACGTCACGCACTTCAAAGCTTGCGCGATCACGGGTTAGACCACCTGGGCCCAATGCAGAAAGACGACGTTTGTGCGTGATTTCCGCCAATGGGTTAATTTGGTCCATAAACTGAGACAATTGCGAAGAGGCAAAGAATTCTTTCACTGCCGCTGAAATTGGCTTTGAGTTAATTAAGTCATGCGGCATCATCGTGTCGATATCAACAGCACCCATTCGTTCACGAATAGAACGCTCCATACGAAGCATTCCGGTGCGATAATGGTTTTCAAGCAATTCACCAACCGGGCGAACACGACGGTTACCCAAGTTATCAATATCATCCACTTGTTCTTGACCACTTTTCAGTTTGACAAGAACACGAACAATTTCAACGATGTCAGGTTTTTCAAGAACACGAACTTCGTCGGAGGCTTCAATGCCCAGACGTTGGTTCATTTTCACACGACCAACAGCCGATAGATCATAACGCTCTTCATCAAAGAATAAGGATTGGAACAAGGCTTCTGCGCTTTCCAAGGTCGGTGGTTCACCTGGACGCATTACACGATAAATGTCGATCAAAGCTTCTTCACGGTTTGTATTTTTATCCGCAGCCAACGTGTCACGAAGGTGCGTACCCACAGTCACGTTATCAATAAAGAGCGTTTCAAGATCTTTAGCGCCTGCATTATCTAATTTAGCAAGCAGATCATCATTGATTTCATCCCCAGCCGCAGCAATCACTTCGCCGATATTTGGATCAATCAAATCATCAGCTGCAAATTGACCAACGATATCATTTTCAGAAACAATGATAGATTTCAACCCATCTTTTGCGAGTTGTTTTGCTTTGCGCGGGCTAATTTTTTCACCGGCTTTAACCAAAACTTCTTTTGTTTTTGCATCAATCAGATCGCTATCTAGTTTTTGAGCACGTACGCGTTCAGGTACGAAATCAGTGACCCAACCTTTGGCAGACTTTTTGAAAGAAACCGTATCATAGTAGGATTTCAAAATATCAGCTCGGCTCATACCTTGCGGTTCAAATG
>CAYFGB010000088.1:0-2016 GCA_964342455.1 uncultured Hyphomonadaceae bacterium | reverse complement strand
ATCCACATCCGCCATTCTTGCTCAAGAAAGTACACGTCCCAGGTCGGAGCAGCCTTGCGGGCTTGATCGTAAGCATCGGAAGACAGCCGCACCTTGGCCTCTAAAGCAATCGCTGGACTGTCGCCATAAACGTCCAGAAACTCGGGCTTTGGCGTGACCTCAAGGACATCGTGTAGAAGCCTGAAGCAGTAATCCGGCATGTGTGATTGATCTTCGTCCGCCTTGCAGATCGCCTTCACGAGACGTTTGAATTCCTTCGCTGTTGAGGTCGATCCTGTCTTGTGTTGGAGCTTATCGAGGCCGATGCGCCAAACCTCTTGCTTGCCGCAATGCTTCCGGGCCAACTCGTAGAGCCGCCGCTCCAGTGGCTTCCTAAGCTGAAAGTAGGCCCGGTGCAGGGTAAGTACATTCTTGTTTTCGATGGCTTTTACTAGCCAATCGCCCATTTCAAGCTCGACGCTAAGCAAACGGCCTGTGGAGTCTTCTTTGACGATCCGAGCATCCGTGATGAACGAGATCGAGCGCCACTCCCCAACACCATGATCATGGATGTTTGTTTCTATCTGAGTGAACTGAAGACGGGTGAGGGCACGGCGTAGCGTGGCATAAGCCTGGCCTGTGGTGTGGCGGTTCGTAGCCTTCAGAAGGTCATGGGCTGAAATCTGGACCCGCCGCCCAATTTCCTGGCCCTCATTTTTCGCTGCCATGAGCTGGCTCAGCACATAGATCAGAATATCTCGGTCGAAAACATTGGCACGGCCTTCCTCAGCGGCAGGCGTGATCTTCACCTTCACGTTGCCTTGCTCATACTCGAATGCAGCCATGTCCTTTTTGACCGACAGGGAAAAGAGAGGATGCTCCATCGAGGCGCGGTCACTTTTCGGGGTTGCGTCGAGGATATCGCACACGAACAGGTCCGGCTCGGTGTGCCGCTGCGGAAGCAGTGCAGTGCGTTTACGAGGCCTCGCCATTATTCGATACTCTACCCACCATTATTCGACAGTCTGCCCACCAAGCGGGCAAGTTCTTCGATACTCTACACACCGTTCTTCGCTAGTCTACCCACCAAATTTCGATACTCTACACACCGTCATGCAAAAACAGGGCAAAATTACCGTGCAATCTCAGCGCCTTATGAACTCACCGATTCTCGTAACACATTATATAACACATATATAACACCCAGCTTCCTAGGCAGAGCGGTCACCATCAGCGCTGCGCAGCTCACCGTTGGTAGAACACACACGCATCAACACCCGTGGTTGTCGTGGTCCAAGACGCCCCGAGGACAGCGCACATAGAAGCGTTGCTGGCTAAGAAACGGGGAAGCGTCACCGTCAGGACAAAGGCCAAAACGACAGCACCCAGACCGAACCATGGAAGACGGCTTTTGAAGCGATCCAGCTTTTGTTCCCGTTCCCAAAGCTGGCGCATAGCGTCAGACCTGGCATCCTCAGCTTTCCTGAGAACTTCCTGGGTGTGGTTGGACGCCCGGAGCAGATCACCGGCCATTTCACCAACACGGGTCAGGGTGTCGCCGATCTTGCCGTCGATGGTTGCACCGACGATCTCGCCATAGCGTTCCGGGTCTGTCTGTTTTTGTGCTGCGAAAGCGGCAGAGCGGGCTTCCGTCGCCGTCTTGTTCACGCGGTCGAGTACCCGTGTCTGATCATCCACCCGATCCGAGATGCTGGCAACAGCCGTGGCGAGAAGATCGAGCGTTTCGCGCAGATCATCGTCAGAAAGCGGGGCAGGGGAGACAGGCGTGTCAGACATGGCGGAGTGCTTTCAGGTTATCGGGCTTCAGGCGTGAACAGCCCGGCAAATTCAGGATCGGCGTAGTAACGCAGTTTTTGCGCGACGGCGGTGGCCTGTCCCTGGACGCGCAGGAGCTGACGATCCGGGGGAAGCTGCATGATTTCATCGGGGGTCAGCAAATCGCGGCCCGTGAGGTTGTTCGAGAAGCTGGGGCCATCACCGGGCTTGAAGCTGTCGGTCTGGAACCCGGCAGTTTCC
>CAYFGB010000087.1:0-2087 GCA_964342455.1 uncultured Hyphomonadaceae bacterium | reverse complement strand
GGAAGATGTTGGTCAGGAAAGGAGTCCAGTCCGACGGGGCGACGAGGCTCAGTTGCCCGAAGAAGCGCGAGGGCACCAGCGCGAACTCGAAAAGGAACCGATCCAGCGCGTGCGGCGGCAGGCTGGTCTGATAGAGGAACGCGAGGACGCTCATGCCGATGACCGTCCATACGATGACGGGCGGGTAGCGGCGCGCGACGCTGTCAAGATAGGGAAACAAGCGGCAGATCCTCGCTCGCGCTAGACATTCCGTTCATTGTTCTTTCCCGGCTATCGTCACGCCCGTCCAGGCCGGGGGATCGGAGGCCGGGAAGGATTCGAGCGAGGCTTCGAGCACCGGATCGAATTCGGCCTGTTCTTGCGACGACAGGTCCACCGTGCCTTTCTCCTCGACCGCGCGCCGGAGGCGGTGATCCGTGCGACCGTGATCCACGCGGGACGGTATACGATAGGCTTCCGGCGCATCGGCTCCCTTGTAGAGCCGATGCCATTCCTCTCCCCGCCAGTGGTGCGGCGCACGTCGGGGAGTCGTGTCCTCGCGCACGAGGTAGCGCCAGTCCTGCCGCTCCGCGAATGCCACAGCGCTTTCGCGGTCGGGAAACTTCAGCCGGATCGGACGATAGGGATCGTCGCTGGAGGTATATCCCATCAGCGGCTCGATGTGGGGCGGGCGCGACGGCTCGAATTCCAGTATCCAGTAGTTAGGCCGCGGCGCCGATGTCATCGCGGAACGTGCCGGCCGGTAAATGATCGCGGTCGGAACGTCCCACGACCTCATGTTGGTCCCGGGTATCTTCGGCGGAAAGGGCGGGCGGTTATGGCCGCGCATCATGATCTTCCTCCTTCTTAATCGTAGCGACCTCCGCTTCAAAATTGAGATCGTCAAGTTGTTCCATTCGGCTCGAATTTCGGCGAATGGCGCACGCTGTATCCATTGACGTTGGAGGCATGTTGTGAAGGACATCAGACCGCATCGCCATCGTTAGATCGGCGACGGATTGCATCACCTTCTTGCCGTCACTCTCTGACAGCGCGCCGTCCGCGAAACCGGACAACAATGCTTCGAGAACGACCTCAAAACGAGTCACAACCTCTTTGCTGGCCACTATGGCCAGCTTGTGATTGAGAATCTTCAGGTCATCGATCAGTGCGGCATCATGACCTACGTTTTCGACAATTTCCGCCACCTTTTCTATGCAGGACATGTATACGCCGAACTGCTGCTGAAGGATTATCACTCTTCCTTCTTTTTGAAGCTCGAGCTCTGTCTGACGATTGAGGAGAGCCACCGTCAGCGCGATCGTGACGACGGCGCCCAGAAAGACCAGCGTCATCTCTTGGGCGAACGGCAGAGGCTCTTCCACGAAATACATGGCGCGGAACATGAAATAGACGCCGATTCCCAAGGCGGCGGCGACAACCAGATAGGCAACGTCGCGCAGTCTGTAGTTCATTGGCGATCGTCCTCGTCGAAACCGTTCTTCAGCCGAATATCGGGCGTCTGGAAGCTATGTTTTTGGCTCGCCTGCCGCAGGAAGACCGGTGTCGGACCGCTGCCGAATGGGTTGAAGCCAGCCTTGAGACAACGATCGAAGATCGTCTCGTCCCACCGGGTGAAATCGTCCTCGTCATCAACGGGCCGCCGGGTCTTCCTCGAGTGCGTCATGTGCCAGCGGGCTGGTCGGCGTCACGAGCCTTGGCGCGGTCCGTCTGATTTTCGCGGCGTAGCCGCAAGCCGAGCAGGATCATCATTGTTCCGAAGAAAGTGGCGTAGAAACCGAGAAGCCAGCCAAGGGCAAGGAAGGTTTCGAGCGGGCGCGTCAGCAGCATCCAGGTCACGACGACACCCAGGGCGACCGAGATTAGGCCGCTCAGGATGAGCCAGATTTCGCCCTTGATTTCCTTGCGCAGGCGGATGGCCGATACGACCTCCATGACGCCTGAGAATACGGACCAGAAGGCAATGCTGACCCACAGGAAGGTCGCAAGAACGAGCGTCGCGACGAAGGGCGAGACCACGACCACGACACCAGTGGCGCAGCCCAGAATGCCGCTGAACAGCAGCCAGCCCCAGCGTTCGCCCTTGC
>CAYFGB010000086.1:0-2109 GCA_964342455.1 uncultured Hyphomonadaceae bacterium | reverse complement strand
TGGAACCGGCGATCGCCTCGGAATACGTCACCCGGAAAGCCGCATTCGCCGCCGACGCGCTGATCGTCTGCCCGGTGGGCGAGAGTCGGGTGATCGAAGTGATATCCGGCGCTGTGGTGTCGATCGTGATCGACAGCGCGCTGGACGCCGAGGATGTATTGCCAACAGCGTCTGTCGCCGTCGCGGTGATCGTGTGCGCCCCCGACGCCAGCGCCGAGCCCGCCGTGTAGGACCAGTTGCCAGAACCGTCCGCCGTGGTGGTCCCCAGCGTGCCGCCGACCGACGAGATCACCGTCACGGTCGCATTGGCTTCGGCCGTCCCTGTAAAGGTCGGCGTCGTGTCATTGGTGATATCGTCTGTGCTGCTGGAGCCCGTATCCGACCCTGCCGTCAGGTCCGGCGTGGAGGGCGCGGAAGGCGCTGTATTGTCCAGCGTATAACTCTCATTGGCCCCGGTCGGGGTGGTGTTGGTCAATGCATTGCCCGCTGGCGTATCGGAAATGTTCTGACCGCCTGCAAAGCCGAGGCTGACCGTGCCGGTAAAGCTGGCCAGATCGCCGCCTGACACCGTGACGTCATAGATCGACGTGCTTTGTGCGGAGACTCCGGTCGCCGCACCGGACGTGCCGCTGGCGGTGAAGTCGCTCGTATCCACATTCTGGACCGGCTCGTCAAAGGTGACGCGGAAGACAAGGGAGTCAGCACTCGTCGTGGCTGTCGCCGGCGTCTGCCGCACGATGGAACTGACCCGCGGCGCAGTCGCATCAGCGGCGGACGGCGCGTCAAAAGCAAGGGTATCAAAGAAGCCGTTATCAAAACCGTTTGCTGACGTGCCGGTGATGATCACGTAATTGACGTCATTGAAGCCGGCGTCCGTCATCGTCAGGGTCTGGCTGCCGATGCTGGCGTTGAAGGTCTGACTGGCGACCTGGGCATTGCTGACATCATAGCCGCGCACCTGAAGCGTGACCGCAGAGACCGTGTTCACGAAATAGAAGGCATTGAAATCGAACTCATCGCCGGAATAGTCGATCCGGAGAGTCTCGTTCTGGGTGGCCCCCAGGCTTGCAATGGCGTCGGTGCCGCCGTCACCATCATTGCCGTCCCCGATTACCGGAGAGCCGCTGAAGGTGAAGGTGAAGCTCGAGTCTGCATAAGGGTTCGCGATCAGCTGCCCGCCATTGGCGAAAGCAGCAGCATCAAATGTCACAGTTGTAGGGCTGCCCAGATCCTGCGCCTGCGCAGTGAACGAAGCGGCGGCGAGCAGTGCGGACGCACAGACGGCGCGCGCAAGTTTGGTGAAAAATCCGGTCATGATCCCCCAGCGCGCGAGTGCGCGCCCCTGTCTGATGCTGGCGATTGCAGCCTACAGCCAGTTGGCGATCTTGAAAATCCCCCTTGGGGGGAGCTTTTTGGCGCCTAAAACTTCGGTTTACGGATTTGTTTTAATGGAATATTTACCCTTCTTGCCGCCTCGATAACCGAATTCACCGAACAAGATGGAAAAGTTAGGGTTGCAACTCGAGCGTTTCAATCGGTTGTGCTTGCCCGAGCGCGTTCAATCCAGATCAAGGTCGACGTCAGCGTCCTCATCCCGACGCTGACGCTCATGTTCGAGCCCCATGCCCACCGCAATGCCCGCGCCGGCGGCGTCGCGCGGGGTCACCTTCGGACGCGTGCCGCGCATCAGGAACTTGTACAACGCCCAAGGCGCCAGAACAGCGCCCGCAGCGAGGGACGCGAACACTCCCCAGCCCGGCAATCCAACCGGCTCGATCTGGAGCAGGACGGCCAGAAGAACGATCAGCAAGGCGCCGGACAGGATCAGCGCGAGAAGGCGGGTGAAGAATCTGGACATGACGCCAGACTAACGCGGTTAACGCAAAATGGCTTCACTTTTCGATGTGCGCAATCGCGGATCAGGCGCTTTGTTTCGCGTCCGCATGATAGGTCAGCGCCAGGAAGACATCCTCAAGATCCGGCTCTTCGGTGCGCAGATCGGCGATCCGCTGGCCCGAGGCGCGATAGGTCTCGATCATGTCCGCCACCGAGGCTTCGCCGAAGCGATAGGTGATGGCAACATGGTGCCAGCCCGTTTCGACGTGAAAG
>CAYFGB010000085.1:0-2141 GCA_964342455.1 uncultured Hyphomonadaceae bacterium | reverse complement strand
TAATTTACTATGCAGCTATGATCTCACATCGGGGACTTATTCGCATCTTCCTTAGAACAGATTCAATTTCAAGTAATGTCTTATAATATTGATTCTCAGGTGGTAAATAATTTCTTATGTTCTGAATCCAATTGTCACTTGTTAGGTCGTTCAGATGATCAAATACTAAAATTTGCTCGTTTATTAATTCATCAAGATAGAGCTCTAACTCGACTTGAGTATATGGTAAGTATTGTAGTCTATTGAGCAGCTCTCTGAATGTTATAGGGTTAGAAGCAATTTTTATTATAATCGTCAGTTCTTTGTCTATCTCTACTTCTGAGAGATAATATACCCTTTTTCCGTTTTTGTTCGTTGTATATTTATAAAACCTAATTGTTGAATTTTTCGAATAAATCGTGTCGTTAACACTTAGAGGTATTGAATGTCTCAGTAATTTTTCTTTTATTACAGATTCAGTAATTTGAGCTTTTAACTTAGAATCTAATTGCAGAGAATAATAAAAATTCTTTCTTTGATTGATGTCTATAGTTGCCGATTTTTGTTGTCCTATTTTTATTGAAGACACAGCTGCAAAGCCGCCGAAAGGTGTTGATCTAAAGGACATTCTTAGAATGTACTTAGCTAAGGTTACGTAAATATCTGAGTTTCTGTCCCTTGCTTTTTGTTGAAGGAATCTACTCATCAAATGTGGATTAGACAGATATAGAGCATCTAATAAGAATGGATCTTCCAGTAGTTTATCAATTACAGCTACGAGCTCTTTTTTTTCTACAAGTAACCTTTTTATAGTTTCGTAAGGTAGAGAGCAAACTCGAATCAGCCCGTATCTGTTCGCATAATATCCGTTATGCGTTTTGGAATTTTTCATAATATCCCTATATATTTTTTTACTTTGAGTTAATTACTTCTACTGCATACTTTTTCGCTTTACTCGCTTCTATTTCAACATCAGGAACAATACCATTTTCGTATGTGTTTTTGATTCTGTCAGCCATCAACCCAACAGTTAAGTTTAAGATATTTTGATTTTTTAATTTGAAGTTTCGGTTTACTGTAGCTAGGCCACAAGTAATTTCGCCAATAAACGTTGTATTTGGTGCTTCCTTAAAAGCTATAGCGAGTGCTTCACCAGAACTAGCTGTTCTTGAGCTAGTCAATATATATAATTCTATGTCATTATTTTTGACCTTGTATGGCGACTCAACAATGGTCTTTTTTCGTTTCTTAAGAATAGATGCGCCTTCATAATACCCAAACTCAGCAGTATCACCATCTGGATAAATGAAGTAGCCAAACCGTCCATTTCCCAACAAAGGACCTACTCCGGCTAGCATTGGGTACATATTTCCACCACCGTTGTAACGCAGATCTACAATCCAGGCTTTCAATTCAGTTGAGTCTTGCTGTCGAATTTGATTTTGTAGTTTAGTAGCGTACTTAACTTGTTCCTGAGGAGATTTTGATGAAAATGTATCGACTCTTATATACCCAATGTGACGTCCAAAAGATGTATTGTCATCCGCTTCAAATCTACACCTTTTATCTGAGTAACCAGTCAAAAAATCGTAGTGCGAATTGAGTAAATAAGAATGATTGGTTTTGATTAATCGAAATGCTTCTCTCATAGCATTCTTATAACCTGCTATACCCTCCGTAGCTCTAAGCTCTTTCATGGCTTTATATCTCAGGTTAATCCAGTCAATTTCATTCCTATGGATTGACTGTTTTTGCATTATGTCGATTGCTTCTACTAAAGAAGTCTTATATTCGTCTTCCTCGGACGCAGTTACTAGAAGTGGGAAAAAAAGAAAATGAAAAATAAAAAAAAGACTAGTTAAACGTTCCATATTTAAGTGCCCTTCCTTGACTAAAAAATAGACTCCCATCCGAGTGAGTATTTGTCAATTGTTTTTGTGCAAGTGAATTTTAGGGAAGATGCGAACAAGTCCACGATGTGAGATCATAGCTGCATAGCAAATCACAGCCGTTACCGCCCATTAGCCAACAGGCTACCTTCGTCGATAGTAAGTTTTCCAGCAAACGCCGCCAGACCCGTAAAGAGATTTTCCTATCCCGGATGGACAATTTGTTGCCGTGGACTCGATTGCTGGAAGTGATTGAACCCTTTTATCCTAAAG
>CAYFGB010000084.1:0-2163 GCA_964342455.1 uncultured Hyphomonadaceae bacterium | reverse complement strand
CGTCGACGTTGCGCCCACTTCTCTACGTTGCCCTCGTCTGTAGTTTGTAGTGTGAAATACTCTGTTATGTCGTTCTACCGTGGAGAAGGAAGCCGGGTGGATCACCCTGGACTGGCTGCAACGGTTGCCGAGAACCAACGTGTAGCTGATGGACTTCGCGAAGCAGAACTGTACGCGCCGCTACACAACGATCACTCATCACACAACGTTACACCCGTGCACTCCCACCCACGTGTCACTCACCCACACGCAGGAGACGAAACAAAGAGGCAGAGATATTGTGGAGGACACAGCTGGACCAGGGTGTCCATACTCGTACACTGCGTGCCAAGGCAGCAGAGAAGGCATCCGAGATCGAAGCTGCTCGTGAGGCGCTCCTCCAGATTCGCAGGGAAGAGATGAAGGCGTTGTTTGCGACCACTCGCGCACAAGAATCCCAACTCCTTGCCTCCCAAGGTCTTGCCATCTACCACGGCTGTGACGGACTCGAGTAACCCTTCCTCTCATCCCATCCCACACCACTCCACTCCACCGATCCGACGCACAAGAGCGAGGAAGACGACGACAAAGACAAAGAACAACGGACATTGACAAAAATTTGGTTTACATTTGGAGGCGGACTTTTTTGGGTTGATGTTTGTGATTGCTTTCCTCGCACGAGCAAGATGAGCACGAGTGAGAGTTACGAGTCTTGGATACCACTGCCGTCCTTGTTGGGTACGTGCAGAAGCAAGAAAAAACTCGAATCCAGTTGCGTGCGGCGCGTCGGGGAAGCAAAGATCTCAAAATCTTGGTTGGTTGGTTGGTTGGTTGGATGTCCTTTGGGTTTCCTCCTTGGATCAGCGACTGATCTGGTGATCAGGCGAGGTAAACACGCTCTTCGTCATGGGCAAAGACGTGAGCAGGGGGTCCGTGGCGGCGACCGTGGAAAGGGCGACCGCGGGGACCGTGGTTGTGGCGAGGGCCACGACGGTTGTGGCGACCGCACTTGAAGCCGTGGCGGGCACGCATCTTGTTGCCAAACTTGAGCATCTTCTTCTGGATAAAGACGAGCTTGCGGACGAGATGGACGGGGATGTCGGACCCTGCTTCGAGGTGGGTCTCGATCTGGGCATGGACCTTCTGGGCCTTGCGGACGATGGGCGGGACAAAGTCCTCGTCGGTGGTGGACGAAGAGGCCGAGCCAGAGCCAGAGCCAGAGCCGGAGGCATCGCCTGCGGCCTGCTTTGACTTGCGGTTCTGGATCTCGGCGTTGATGGCACCGATGTGGGTCTGGAGCGCGGCGACCTCTTGAGGATCGTCAGCTTCGACGGCACGGAGGAGCGCAGCGCGCTTCTTGCCGCGGCGCTTGTACAGGACGTGGCGTGGGACCTTGGAGAGCCAGTTGAACTTGGGGCTCTGGTCGACGGCATCGTTGCTCACGGCGTCCATGGAGACAGACTCTTCGGGCTCTTCGGTGGACTCGTCAAAGGAGACGGTGTTGCGAGCGGCGAGTTCGGCGTCGATGGCATCGACAAAGGCAGACATCCGGGTGGCACGCACGGTGTTTCCCTTGGCAGCAGCCTTGGCCGCAGCCTTGGCCTTGTTTGTCTTCATCTTTTCCAGGCGGGCCGTGGGCAGGTTGGAAACCTTGGCCAGCTTGGCAGCAAACTTGGGCGGGAGCGCAACAGGCTCGTCGGCGACGGGTTGCACTCCGGTGGACGTGATGGCATCGGTGCCAAACGTGTTGTTGGCCTTGGCCGCTGCAATGATGCTCACAGACGGAGTCTCATCCACAGGGCCAGAGGCGGCAGCAGACGCAGCAGACGCAGCACGGGAGGCAAGCTCGGCCTCGATCATGTCGAGATGCGTCTGGATCCGCTCCAACTTGGCATCGGGAGCAAAGTCATCGAGCGCCTTGTTGAGCCGCTTCGAGTGATTTGCCTGCATCCGGGTCAGACGCTCATCAGTTGCCTCGGCGATCTTGGCCTGGAACTTGGCGTACTTGTTCTTCTTGTTGTTGTTGTTCATGTTGTTCATGTTGTTCATTCTTGATGATAATGTGTGAAGGAGGTGGAGATGAGTCGGCGAGGCGTCGGATCCGGGGAGAGTTTTGTTGTTTTTTTTAAAATTGTTCTGTTGTCGCATTTGCGCACTCGTCCAGCGTTTGCCGTCCAGCGTTTC
>CAYFGB010000083.1:0-2168 GCA_964342455.1 uncultured Hyphomonadaceae bacterium | reverse complement strand
AGGGGGCAGGGGGGTAACGCAAAAGGGGGGAGGGGGATCATTGATGTCGCAAAAAGAGAGAAAAAGGGGGCTAGGCAGCAGAACACCATGCGTCACCACGCTGACAAAGTTCATATCGATCCATGGCAGACCCCGGGAGGCGCTCACCTTGCCAAGTGTGGGGAAGATGCCGTCCGCCACAAACTCGCAGATCACCATCGAGTCGGCGATGTTGTCGTCGGCGTTGTCGTTTGTGCCAAGCACCGGGTAGCCCTGAAACAAAGGGGCGGAAAAAGGGGGGGGGGTTTCCATATTCGTTTTGACACTGGTGCACTTTGACAATGACCACCCACTTTGACCCCCCCTTTGTTGTCCAGTGGCTAAAGAAAACAAAGGAAGTAGCATGTCCACCACACCAACCCGCACAGCAGCCGTACCGCCGGGAAATCGCCCGACGAGTTGGCGCCGACGTCCACGTAGGTGTAGTCCACGCCGGCGAGGTCGAGCAACGACACCGCGCGCGCTGCGAGAGAGCAACGGAAAGAGAAAACCAAAAAGGGGGCGGGGTAAGTGATTGCGGGCGGACTCATTTAGCAGCTTAACGCAGACACACGCAGACACACACGCCCGTGGGTACCCGTGTAGGGACAGTAGGCGAGACCGTAGAGGGTAAACGGGCCGGGTTCCTTCGATCCGCCCTTGGCCTTGCCCTTGGCCTTGCCCTTGCCCTTGGACTTGGACTTGGCCTTGCCCTCGGCCTTTGACTTGCCCTTGCCCTTGCCCTTGCCCTTGCCCTTGGACTGTTGCATTGAAGGAAGAAATGACAACAAAAAGGTTGAAATGGGTTGCCAAGCGGGAGACATCAACATTCGCCCACATAGAAATAGCAACAAACCTTGCCCTTGCCCTTGTCGCCCTTGTCCTTGCCCTTGCCACCCTTATCCTTGCCCTTGCTACCCTTGTCCTTGCTCTTGCCACCCTTGTCCTTGCCCTTGCCACCCTTGTCCTTGCCCTTGCCACCCTTGTCCTGTGGAATTGTTGCCATAAAAGGGTTGGGGGGGGGGGACCGAGGGTAATCCCGTGCCAAGCAGACGGCGCGGTCGAAAAACACACTTGCCCCCCCCCCCATACCTTGCTCTTGGACTTGCCAGTCTAGTGAAGTTGAACATGCCGACGATGACGTTGCCATGCAAAAACAAAACAGGTTCCGATTGTAAGCTTGCCCACCAGCAACAGACAGGGCTGGCACACAAACAAAAAAAAAAGAAAAAAACAACGAACGCAAACCGCACACATCATGGGGTGCACAGGCAACCAGGCATCCTCCCCGCCATACCTTGCTCTTTCCTTCGCTCTTGCCCTTGGCCGCCTGTCGTCAGATGGAAGAAGGTAAGGCCCGTTGATGTCTGCCCTCATTTCACACAAACAAAACAGGAAATTCGAAACTACACAAACCTTGGCCTTTGACTTGGACTTGGATTTCCCCTGTTACACAACAAAGATCGTGATCAAAAAGAGCAACAGATGAGCTGGAAAGGGGTGCACGCTTCACTTCCTTAAATATCGGAACGACCAACATCATCAAATGGTACCTTGGATTTGGAAGCCTTGTCCTTTGACTTTCCCTGAGAGGTTCACATCGCGGGGAAAAGAAATCAAGAGGGGAAAAAGGGCAGACACTCACGGTCCACATTCACCGCACGCCAGCCTCCGAATCGCCAGGCCGTCTTGGTAAACACATACCTTGTCCTTGCCCTGTTTCATGTGATGAGGTGTGTCGATTGTTGGTGTGAGTGAGTTCACGGGGTGGGATTTCAGATGCTGCCCTCGCTAAATTCATCCGAAAATAAAATACCTTTCCCTTCTTCGCCTTGCTCTTTGCGTTGCTGCCATCGCTGCCTGTTATCAGGGGGTTATTCGTGGCATGTAAAAAACAAACAAACAAACAAAAAAAAGGTGTGAGTTGGGGGAGGGAGATTCAACAAGCGATCATCGAGATCACTTTGACATCACACATTGCAACACGTTGTCCACGGGACCTACCCGCGTCAGCACTGGCGATGTCGTTGAAGGGAAAGATCAAGCAGAACGAGTGGATGGGAGTGAGAAACACAAAAACAAAATTGCCAGGTCGGAAGAAGAAGAAGATCCAACGAACGAACACGGAATGAAAAAAAAAAAAAAAAAAA
>CAYFGB010000082.1:0-2197 GCA_964342455.1 uncultured Hyphomonadaceae bacterium | reverse complement strand
GAAGCCGCTCTCGATCAGGCCGCCGATGATGGCTCGGGCAATATTGCCGGCGCCGCGCTGGCCCTGGATGGCGTTCTGCCTGGCAATAGCCAGATCTGGGCCCTGAGTATCGGAGCGATTGCGACGGCGCTGCTGTTTTTGCCGGCGTACCGTCAACTCGAGATCGTGCTGATTGCCATGGTGCTGCTGATGAGTGCGATTTTTGTACTCTGCGCCCTGTTGCTGGGGCCCGATTGGGCGGCGCTGGGCCGCGGTCTGATCAACCCAACGATCCCCGCCGGCTCCCTGACCATGGTCATTGCCCTGATTGGCACGACTGTCGTCCCCTACAACCTGTTTCTGCAGGCCAACGCCGCCCGGGATCACTGGGCAAGCGATCCGGACCGGACCGGGGCATTGCGCGCGGCACGCCTGGACACGGGGATTTCTGTCGTTCTCGGTGGCCTCATAACCCTCGCCATCATCAGCGCCGCAGCAATCACCTTTTATGGCAGGACCGGGGCGTTTTCCCCCCAGTCACTGGGGCAGCAACTGGAACCGGTGCTGGGACCGGCGGGCCCCCTGGTGTTCGCTGCAGGCCTATTCGCGGCCGGATTGACCAGTGCGGTGACTGCTCCCCTCGCCGCCGCCTACGCGGTGTGTGGTGCCCTGGGCTTGGACGACCGCATGCAGGGGCGGGCGTTTCGCGCGGTAGCTGTGGGCGTGGTCGTCATCGGCACTCTGTTTGCAGCGAGGGGTGCTCGCCCCCTGAGCCTGATCGTGTTTGCCCAGGCCGCCAATGGCCTGTTGCTCCCGTTCGTCGCGGTGCTGCTGTTGTGGCTGATGAACCAGCGTGGTTTGCTGGGCGCGTCCGTAAATCGCTGGCCAACCAACCTGCTGGGGGCGGCTGTTGTGCTCATCGCCCTCGCCCTGAGTGGCCACAAAATCCTGTCTTTGCTGCCGTCGTCAGGTGCCTAGCGACGGTTGTTTGTGTAAAAAATTACAATCACGCGCTATCGCCATGTTATTTATGATTATTTTCTATCATTAAGCATGTATTGTGTTAGCCTGTGTAGCACGACCTGAGCCTGTCGAGATACAGTAGGCAATGTTCAGGTAGCCAACCAGTAGGAGTGGGAGCGGTCCGGTACCGCCAGAAGAGCGGCTCGGCCATCCCCAGAGGGGACGATAATGATGAATGGCCTTCGCAGACTGCGCAGCCGGTGGTCGAGCATGGGTTCGAGACTGGGTGCGCTTACAGGTAGCGCAACGCGCACGCTGACCGTTTTGGTAATGAGCAGCCTTATCGCGGGACTCAGTGCCTGCGGTGGCGGCGGCGGTGGCGGCGGTGGCTTCCTCCCCGACAATCCTGACAGTGATCTGACCTCCTATACGCTCTCACTTACCGTCGTTGATGAAAACGGCAATCCCACGACTCTCGTCAGCGAAACCTTCCCGGCAACCCTGCTGGTGGAAGTGCGGGAGAGCGGTGTCGACAATCCGGTGGTTTCAGGTGTTGTCGTCACGGCCACGGCAGAATTCGCCACCATCTCCCCCGACAACGGCCAGGCCCTGACCAATAGCGAGGGTATCGCCGAACTCGAAATCCGGGCTGGCGCCACCCTGGGCGCCGACACCATCGTGGTCACCGTGGACAGCCCCGCGGGTGAAGTCACCGCTTCGATCGGCGTGGAAGTATCCGCCTCGGGCTTCACACTGGGCACCTTTGACGGCACGGCCTTCCTTTCAGGCGTGATCGGTTTGAGCTCTGACAACCTGGCTTTCCGCGGCAGCGCAGTCGTACGACTCGCGGTGGTGGACGAGCGTGGGAACACGGTGTCGGGCGTGCAGCAGATTCGCCTCAGCAGTGATTGTTCCCTGAGTGGTATCGCGGCGTTCCGTACCATCGGTGATACCAGCGACGGAACAACCACCCTCACTGTTGAAACCCTGGACGGCCTGGCAACGGCCGAGTACCTGGCCAACGACTGTGAAGACTCCGACACGTTGACCGCGACGCTAATCGATGGCGATTCAACGGCAACCGCAACGGTGACGATTGCGGGGCGCGATGCAAACTTCATCGGCTACGTGAGTTCCGACCCCTCTGAGGGTGAAGAGGGCTCTGACCGCACCATCATCGCTCTGAAAGGCACCGGCGGACCCGGTCGCCCCGAAGTCGCGACGATCGTGTTTGAAGTACTCGAGGAATCCGTTG
>CAYFGB010000081.1:0-2200 GCA_964342455.1 uncultured Hyphomonadaceae bacterium | reverse complement strand
CTTCAACGGCAATGCCATGACCTATTATGGCCGCTGGACCTATAAATACGAAGAAGCCGCCCGCCAGGGCGCAACAGCCGCGATTGTCATCCACGAAACAGAACCAGCCGCCTATGGCTGGGATGTCGTGCGAAATTCGTGGAGCGGCGCACAATCGGATCTCGTGCGCAATGATGGCGGCGCAGGCCGGACCATGCTGGAAGGCTGGGTGACGCTGGATGTCGCCAAATCATTGTTCGAAGAAGCCGGTCTCGACTTTGCCGCCCTTAAGGAGGCTGCCGCCAAGCCAGGCTTCGAGCCCGTTGATATGGGCGAGCTGAAAGCGTCAGGCCGGATCGTCCAGACACTTGAAAAAGGCGAATCGCGCAATGTGATCGGGCTGATTGAAGGTACCGAAGCGCCGGATGAATACCTGCTCTACACCGCGCATTGGGAGCATCTCGGCAAGGCGGAAACGCCGGCCGATGCCAAGCAGTTTACTTTCCAGGAAGACAAAATCTACAACGGCGCAGTCGACAACGCGACCGGTACATCTGCGCTTCTGGAGATTGCCGAGAAACTTGCCAAATCCCAGCCGCGACGTTCAATTCTGTTCGCCGCCGTCACGCTTGAAGAATCCGGCCTGCTGGGCTCAGCCTACATGGCTGAAAATCCAATCGTACCAAGCCATAAAATTGTCGCTGGAATAAATATGGACGGAATGATGCCAATGGGCCCATCGAAGAACATGGTGGTCGTGGGCTATGGCAACTCCGAGCTGGAAGACATTCTGACGTCCGTACTCGAAAAGCAGGATCGCGTCGTCACACCGGATCCACTGCCACAGAATGGCTATTTCTACCGCTCTGACCATATCAGCTACGCCAAAAAAGGCATTCCGATGCTTTACGCCGACGGCGGCGATGATCTGGTCGAGGGTGGACGGGAAGCTGGCGCTGCTCTGGCATCTGAATACACGCAACTCCGCTATCACAAGCCGCAGGACGAGTATTCTGAAAGCTGGAACCTCGATGGTATGGAACAGGACGTGCAGGCCCTTTATGAAGTCGGTCAGATCATTGCCAATAGCGATGAATGGCCAACCTGGTATGCGGGCAATGAATTCGAGGCGATCCGCCAGGCCGATCTTGCCGGGAATGCCGAATAATCTGACAGCACGTCAAACACCTAGTATATCGAAAGGGCCCGCGCACTTGCGGGCCCTTTCTCTTTCTGAAAGCCTTGTCCCATGCTCAGCTATCAACACGTCTATCACGCCGGAAACCGCGCTGACGTCCTGAAACACGCCGTTCTGTGCGCCGTGTTGCAGGATCTGCGCACACGAAAGGAAAACGTGTTCTATGTGGAAACGCATGCGGCTCGTGGCCTCTATGATCTGTCGTCTAAGGAGGCTCAGAAGGGCGCAGAGTTTCCAGAGGGCATCGGTCAGGTCTGGTCACTGCAGCGCACGCCTGCCCCGCTCCGGCCCTATCTTGATACGGTCAAAAGCTTCAACACCGATGGTCAACTGACCCACTATCCGGGCTCGCCTGCTATTGCGACAAGCCTTCTCCGGCCCTCAGACCGTTTTGCCTTTTTCGAACTGCACCCTCAGGAGATTACGTTTCTCGAGCAGCGCTTCGGAGCAGACGACCGGGTACAGATCAAAAAAGCCGATGGCTATCGCGGTGCGCTTTCGCTCGCGCCCCGTGGCCGGGAACAAATGGTCGTGCTGATCGACCCAAGCTATGAAACCATAGACGATCTCGAAGCGCTGATGGACTGGACGCCCCGCGCGCTCAAGCGCTGGCCAAATGCCATTGTGATGATCTGGCTACCACTGTTCAAGGATGGCCGGGAAGACGAGTTCGGCGCCTATCTGTCAGAGCTTGCGCCCGGCGGCATTGCCGGGGCGCGCTGGCCTGAAGATCCGAACTCAAATTCAGCGCTCGCTGGCACTGCGATGATCTGCTACCGCGTCTCAGACAAGGTGGTCGAACAGGCCAGCCAGATCGCCGATGTCTGCGAACTTCTGTGGGCGCAGGCCGGCTGAGATCGACCGATGGCGGGGAATGAAGAAAAATTGGGTTTTCCACGCATTAGGTGATGGACAGCGGCGATTTGGCCAACTATACAGCCCTCTCGCTTTTCAAAGCGGCCCCAAAGGCCCGGGTAGCTCAGGGGTAGAGCAGCGGATTGAAAATCCGCGTGTCGGTGGTTC
>CAYFGB010000080.1:0-2288 GCA_964342455.1 uncultured Hyphomonadaceae bacterium | reverse complement strand
CACAAAGCACCCTATGTGATGGATGGCGACCGCCTGATCGAGGACAGCAATTTCGCCTATCTCGATCACGCCTTCAGCTGGGAAAGCGCCTTCCCCCAGGTCTTTGAAGAAGGCGGGTTCGATGTGGTGCTGGGCAATCCGCCCTATGTGCGCATGGAATTCCTGAAGCCGCTCAAGCCTTATCTGGAAAAGCGCTACGAAGTGGTCGCCGACCGGGCAGACCTGTATTGCTATTTCTATGAACGCGGCTTGCGCCTGCTCAAGCCCGGTGGGCGGCTGGGCTATATCTCGTCCAATACCTTCTTCAAGACCGGCTCGGGCAGGCCCTTGCGTGACTATCTGCTGAAAGAGGCCACAATTGAAAGCGTGGTGGATTTTGGCGATCTTCAGGTGTTTGAAGGCGTCACCACCTACCCCGCCATCCTGACGCTCAAACGCGGCGCCGCGCCCAAAGGGCATGAATTGCGCTTCTGGAAGCTGGACGCCCTGCCGCAAACCAATTTCGCCGCCAGCTGGGAACAAGCGGCGGGCGATTATCCGCAATCCGCGCTCGGCTGCGGCTCGTGGGAACTGGAAAACCCCGCCTTGCGCGCCCTTCGCGACAAGATCCGCAAGGGGCGCAAGACCCTGAAAGAGGTATATGGGAAGCCCTTATACGGTATAAAAACTGGCTTGAATCCCGCTTTTGTTATTGATGAAAGCAAGAAACAGGAAATATGCCGCAAAGATCCCAATTCTGAAGAGATGTTCAAACCCTTCCTAGAAGGTAAGAATCTGAAACGATGGCACTCTTCAGAATCTCAAAAATGGCTAATTTTGTTTCCCAAGGGGTGGACTAAATCACAATTTGGTGACCTGGATGAAGATCTCGCATTCTCAAGACTTAGTCAGCATTACCCTGCAATATCAGATTGGCTGGTTAAATTCGAAGATCGAGCGCGCCGCCGAACAGATCAAGGTGACTTTTGGTGGGAGCTGAGAGCATGTTCATACTATGAGAAATTCTCAAATCCCAAAATTATGTATGGAGACATTATTTCCTGTCCGTCAATGCAAATTGATACTACAGGGTCTATTTGCGATACAACTGGGTTTATAATACCGTCAAGCTCTTACACCCACCTTGGAATACTAAACTCAAAAATAATATGGTTTTACTTTAAAGCAATGACACCCCTAGCTCGGGGAGGGTATTATAGAGCTAAATCCCAATACATTCAGGACCTTCCCCTACCCAATACTAGCCTCGAAGAAGGCACTATAATTGCAAATTGCGCGGCAAAGGCACAAGAAGCCGCCCAATCCCGCCTCGATCTCCAATCCGCGTTCACACGCCGGATTGCCGATCTGTGTCCGCCGGATCGCGAACCCAAGCTGACCACCAAACTCAAGACCTGGTGGGACTTGCCTGATTTCGCCGCCTTCCGGGCCGAAGTGAAAAAGGTCTTCAAGAGCGATATTCCGCTCGCTGAACGGTCAGACTGGGAGGACTGGATGAAACGCGACCGCGCCGAGATTCATCGCCTGAGTGCGGAGATCAGGGACGCCGAGCGCCAGATCGATCAGATCGTCTATGCGCTGTTTGACCTGACCGGGGACGAGATCACCCTGCTGGAAAGCGCAATCTGAGGCGACCCGTGCCAGACCAAGAAAAACCCCCGCGCGTGAGCGCAGGGGTTCTTTTTGGTGGAGCCAGGCGGAATCGAACCGCCGACCTCTTGAATGCCATTCAAGCGCTCTCCCAACTGAGCTATGGCCCCGAAACCTTTTGCGAGCGGCGAGATTGGGGCCCCGCCGTTTCGAGAGCGCGGAACCTAGCCGCGCGATTGAGCGCAATCAAGCCTGTTTTTCAGCAGCTGCCGCGCTCAATGACAGCGGGCCGGATCAGACGTTGTCCTCGTCGTCATCCAGGGCGATGTCGTCGTCCAGATCGTCGTCATCATCGTCCAGAAGGACGCTGTCATCGTCTTCATCGTCGAGATCGGATTCATCATCGGAGAAGCCGTCGAGATCGTCATCCGCCGGGGTTGCGCGCTTGGCGACCGGCGCTTCGTCCTCATCATCATCGCCGCCCAGATCAATCGGCTCTTCATCAAGCTCGGGGGCGTCGTCTTCTTCGGCTTCGTCCTCATCGGACTCGTCTTCAGCTTCGGCGTCGGTGTCTTCCTCGACTTCCTTCTCAGGCTTGGGAGCCTTGGCCGGAACGGAGACTTCCTCGAAATACGACAGGGGGTATTCCATGCCGGTGAACGGGGACACGATCGGGTCCTTGTTCAGGTCATAGAACT
>CAYFGB010000079.1:0-2443 GCA_964342455.1 uncultured Hyphomonadaceae bacterium | reverse complement strand
TTGTGTCGACAAGCACCTTCTTTGCGCTTGCCTTGTCGTCGGCGGCTACGCTCAGAGCGGCACTTGCAATCAAACTGGAAGGCGTGCCACTTGCAACGTGCAGCGTCGACGTGGGCGCTGCCGGCGCCGCGTCGCCTTCCAGAATTTGAAATTGACTGGCCAAGCGCGTGTCGTGCAAGCGCTCCAGCAAGAATGTTTGATTCACGCGCTCGCACACTTTGCGCGCGCCGGCGCGCGCATTCGTACAGATGCGGCTACGCTCCACGGCGCTCATACTCGGATTGGCTAAGAATTGGAAGCGCACGCGATCATCTTTCACGGTGAGCAAAAGCCAAAACGGAACATTGTACGTAATGGCTACGCCAGTGTTGCCACCCTCTGCGGCCGTCGCTGCTGCTGCTTCCGCCGCCGTGCCACTGCCTTGCACCACTGAGCCTCCAGCGGAATTGCTTTGCGCGTACTTTGCCTGCACTGCGGCTGCGTTTCGCGCGTACGACGCTTCGGCTGCATGCGCCGTCTCGAGCGAAGCGCGACGGCGTCGCAGCGCGCTGGCCTTGGACTCATTGGCAGCAACACTGGTTGATGGGCGATGCATGTCGGGCAACTTGGCTTCAATGTCAGCCAAGCGCTTTGGCTGCCGCCACACGTCGGCTGCCATGCCGCCCTTCACAGGCGAGCGCATTTTGCCGCCCAACTCACGCACGGGAAACGTCGAAGACGAAGCTACTTGCAGCATGTGCTTAGCGCTTGCTTCAGAGTCGCGCAGCGCCATGGCACGTCGCTGCCACAAATTCACGTCGCCGCCGTCTTCGTCTTCGTCGTCGCTCTCCGACAGCGTGCCTTCGTACGCGCTTCCAGCGCTACTGAATGTGTGAGCGCTTGCCCCCACACTATCCGAGCGAATGCCTGCCGCCGCGCTCGTAACGCCGCTTTGCGCGGCAGCGCCGTCAGTGGCGGCGCGGCCGCCTTTGGGAGGCGTGCTAAACTTTCGCGACGTGCGTAAAATGCGCTTTCCGACGCGCACCCGAGACGTGTGCGCCAAAGTGCCGCCACATGCATGCGCGCCTGCGTGCGTGCTGCTGCTCAGCGAGATGCTCTCGTCGTCGACAATCGACGTGGCCGACGTCTGACTCTCATCGTCGCCCATGCCGTCAGCAATTTCAACGGCCACTTCCTCGACAACAAAGTACACGTTGCCCACTTTACGCAGTGGCAAAAAGTACGAATCGAGCAAGCGCTCTTGAAATTGAGCGCACCCATTTTTTGGATCCAAAAAGTACAGCGGAATAGAAAATGAAGACACAACTTGGCTACTGCTATCGTTGCGCAACACATTCATGTGATACAAAATGAGCTCAAGCGACGCTTTGCCCAGCGGTCGCCTAAAGCGCAAGCAATCCAGGATTTTGCGCGACATGAGCGACGTTACGGCGCGGCCTTGCTCGCGCAGCACGTGTCGCATAGATGGCGCTAGCTTGTTCCATGGCTGTGGTTCATTTTCTTGCTGCTCTGGTTGCTGCCGCTGGTCGCGTGCAGCAGCAGCGGCTGCCGTCGCGGCAGCACCTTCATTGCCACTGTTGTTGTGTGCCGATTGGTGACGCACTTGCTCATCCATTTGCACGCTCGTGTAAGGCGGTAACGTGCACACAATGAAGCGCAAAGCCACGCGCTGCAATGTCTCGTCTTCCATATTGACGTCGAGCGGCGTTGGGCACGCTTGAATCGGCTCAATGTGCGCAAAAGAGCTTGCACCGTTGCGGCTTTTACTGCCAGCAACGTCGCTTGCTGAGCGGCTGCTCTTCAGCTGCGGAGCGTACGTGATTTTCTTCTCCAAACGCATCCACAAGGGAAACGGGTAAAGTCCAGATTTAAGCGATTTATCAATATGCAACTCTTCGCCAAGCTCATTCCACACACCCGCATCTTCAAACTCGTCGTCGCCGTCGTCGTCATTGTCGTCACTACCTTCGGTTTGACTTGCTTGAGCGCTCCGCGCCGACTCCTCCTCTTCGTTGTCGTCGATATCGCCGTTGTCGTTTTTATCTGCACCGTTTTCCTTATCACTATGCTGAGCATTCTCGTCTCCGCCGTTAGCAGCCTCTCCATTCGACGAAATTCCTCCTCTTCCAATGCCGCCGTCGCCGACGCCGCCGCCTTTGGCAAGCATTTTTTCAACACCCTTGCTTTGATAGAAAAAATTCATACGCAAAGCGGCCGCCGCCGCCGTCGCATTGGCTTGCATCCGAGACGTAATAAATTGTGCCGATATGGCGTCATTTACGTGCAACGCGTGCTTTGTGGCGTGCTTACGACTTTTCGTGGCGCCGCTTGCGGCGGCTTTGTCGCGCGCCGCCTTGGCGGCTGCCACTTGCCGCGCCGTCGCCTCCTTATCAGCTTTGATCTTTTGTAGCGCAAAGAAGGCGCTGCTCGTTGTGGGCCGACA
>CAYFGB010000078.1:0-2459 GCA_964342455.1 uncultured Hyphomonadaceae bacterium | reverse complement strand
CTCTTATGGTTTTTACAGCGACAGACCGGAGCGTTAGGATAAACAAAATCTGCATGAAATTGACGGGGAAAGTATGAATATCCGTGAAGCCAGAACAGAAGACTGGCCCGCTATCTGGCCGATTTTTCATGAGGTGGTTAATGCTGGTGATACCTATGCTTATGATCCGCACACCAGTAAAGAACAGGGTGAAAAAATCTGGCTGCAAACGCCACGTCAGACATGGGTGGTGGAATCCGGTGGAAAGATTCTGGCAACCTATTATTTAAAAACCAATCAGGCCGGGCCCGGCGGTCATGTCTGTAACTGCGGCTATATGGTGGCATCCTCTGCCCGCGGACAGGGGCTGGCGGCACGGATGTGTGAGCATTCGCTACAACAGGCACGGGCACTGGGTTATCCGGCCATGCAGTTTAATTTTGTTGCTTCTTCCAATAGTGCGGCAGTGCACCTGTGGAGCAAACTCGGCTTTGCGACTGTTGGCCGTCTTCCCGGTGCATTCAGGCATCCATCGCTGGGTTATGTGGATGCGCTGGTGATGTATCAGCTGCTGTAAATACACCGCTGCTGATCAGTCATCGGTTGCACTTATTCAAACGCTGCCAGCCATTTTTTAAAAATAGCATCCAGTGTGTCGCGTTCCTGCTGATTCAGCACGGCAATTAATTCTGTTTCCAGATCCACATGCTGGGTCATGGCTTCGCTGATCAGACTGAAGCCCTCGTCGGTAAGTTTCACCAGCAGGCTGCGTCGGTCTTCCGGGTCAGGCAGGCGCTCGATCAGTTTCCGTTCTTCCAGTTTATTCAGACGGTTTGTCATGGCACCAGAGGTCAGCATGGCTGAGCGGAACAGGGCGGTGGGTGTCAGGCAGTAAGGCGTGCCGCTGCGCAGCAGTGTGGCCAGTACATCAAACTCGCCCCAGGCCAGCCCGAACTCTTTGTGTTTCCCTTCAATCTGATTGCGCAAATGGGTGTAAAGACGTTTGGTACGGCCAATAAGGGCGATTGGCTGCGATTCCAGATCTGGCCGTTCTTCCTGCCATTGGCCGACAATAAAGTCGATATGATCCGTTTTGTGTTCTGACATCCTGGTTTCCTGTTGGTCTGGTTGTCTGGTTTGGGTCTGGTTTGTTGTCGGGCTTTTTCTAAGCCCCGCTGTCTGGCACCACTGTTAAGCCTGTTCAGGTTTTTATTCGATTTATCAGTAATATCCATGTAGTGTCATTATGCTTTGTAGCTGTCGCTTTGAATCTTCCGCTGAAAGCCTGTTGCGCAGAGCCTCCTGCAGGCAAAGTAATTCCGTTTCTCTATCGCTCTGATAAATATCTTCATATAAAGATACTTGATGTTAAAGCATTTCCCCGTTAGGGTGTAGAACTATCTTAATGTGAAGATAAATTATGAATTCTGCATCTCCTTCCGCCAGCGTCTGGTTGCTGGCTGCTCTGGCTCCGGCATTATGGGGAACCACCTATTTTGTGACCCAATACTGGCTGCCAGGGGCTGATCCTCTGTGGCTGGCTACCCTGCGTATTGTGGTTCCTGGTGTGCTGATGCTACCGTTTGTGCCGCTGCAGGTATGGCGAGAGCGCTGGTGGCAGATTCTGGTTCTCAGTGCACTCAATATCGGTGTCTTCACGGTATTGCTGTTTGCCGGTATTCAGCGTCTGCCGGGCGGTATGGCGGCAACACTGACTGCCAGTATGCCGCTGCAACTGCTGATTATCCGTGCCTTGATGGGCAGGTTTCCCACGCCATTGCAGGTGTTGGCTGCGGTTGGGGGGATTGCTGGTGTGGCACTGCTGGTGTGGCAGTCGCCAACCCATGTCGACTGGACCGGCGTTATGTGCTCGCTGTCTGCGGCCACCATTATGTCGATTGGTGTGCTGCTGGTGCCTGTGCTGGGCAAGGGGATTCAGCCTCTGGTGCTGACCAGTGCGCAGCTGAGTTCAGCCGGTATTATTCTGTTGATCGTCGCTCTGCTGTCCGGGCAGCCGTTTCCGGAGATGGATACCGGCGCCATTCTGGCTATGGGCTGGCTTGGCCCGGTGACCATGGGTGGAGGCTATTTTCTGTGGTTCAGTGCCGTCTCGCGTTTACCCGTGGATAAGGTTGCCTTCCTCGGTCTGATTAATCCGGTGGTTGCAGTCACGGGAGGGGTGATTGTCATGGGCGAGATTATGTCACTTGCTAAGGTGTTAGCCATCGTACTGGTGCTGGCCTGTGTGCTGTTGTCGCAGCATCCGGCTGCACGGCGCGGATAATTCACCTCTCAGAATAAAACTGGCACTGAAGCTGCAAACTGTCTTCTCAAAGAGTGAAAATGCCGGAATTCCGGCGTTTATCGGATTGTTGAGCGACGGGAGAATGACGATGCCAGGACAAGGTACTCCGGAAGATGTAATGCGCAGCCTGAACTTTGCGCATGATGTGAGTAAAGAAATCAAACAGGCGAATTAC
>CAYFGB010000077.1:0-2470 GCA_964342455.1 uncultured Hyphomonadaceae bacterium | reverse complement strand
GAAGTGACTCAGAAGGTGGTGCTCACTAGGGCAGTGATGGTAAGTTACATTGTCCTGTTTATTGACGAAAGGTTTGACTCCCCAGGTAATAATCTCCTTTGACGTATAGTCTTGAATTGTGATAGCAAGAATCTCTTCTTCAGCAGACTTTACATTGGGTAGGTTCTCTTTAATGAATTTATCGATGAGCTCCTGTTTGCTTCTCAGGTTAGGATCACCATTCACCGCTTGCATAAGAGCCTTGTACTGATACTGGTATTCTTCTTCCGACTCGGTTTCTTTTAACTTACTCAGGAGTTTCAGTATGTAGGCAACGTTTATCTCATCCATCGCCAAGAGTTCGAGTTCGAAGTCGACCTCTTCCAGAACAGACACCTTCTCTTTGGCATTATTCGTCTTCACTTTGTCGTGTAAGTCGAGGTACTTACTCTTATAGTCTTCGAACTCTTGTTCACCTATTCGCACATCGTCAAAGCTAAAATCTGCAAAGCTTTCCAGAATATTTCTCAAGCGCATTAACTCGCGAAATGCCTTAATGTATTCCAGTTCCTGATTTTCATCTTCCAGACTATCGACGCTTTCAGGATCAGGGGCGATTGCTAAAAGGTTGCCAAAGGCTTTGTTGAAGAGCTTCACAAACTCGTCATACGGCGGCATGATGACAGTGTCTTTAGCGTCTTTGTTTGAAAACAGAGCCAGAGCTTCATCTGTGCGCTTTTTGAGGTTGCGGAAACACACAATGTTACCTTGTGACTTCTGCTCGTTAAGAATTCGATTGGTGCGAGAATATGCCTGTATTAAACCATGATATTTGAGATTCTTATCGACAAAAAGCGTATTCAAGGTTTTGCTGTCAAAGCCTGTAAGGAACATGTTTACTACCAGCAGAAGATCTACCTTACGCTGGCGAACCTTCTTTGAAATGTCGTTGTAGTAGTTATAGAAAGACTCGCTGTCTTTAGTGGTGTAACTGCAACTGAACATTTCGTTGTAATCACCGATAAACTGCTCTAACTTGTCTCGGCTGTGACTATACACAGCTTGAGGTTCCGCCACTTTAGCTAAGTCGTTATCGTCTAGTCCATCGGAATCGGGATCTTCTTCGTTGGCTGCATAAGAAAAGATAGTCGCCACTCGTAAGTTATGTTTTCCTTCCGCTTTCTTTTTAGCAAACAGTTCGTAGTACTTTATCAACGCGGGAACGCTTGATACGCAAAACATCGCCGTAAATTCTCGGCTATGAGTCTTACGGTTATGTTGAGCAATGATGTAATCGACAATTTTTTCTAACCGAATCTCTGATTCCATCAGCTCTTTGGTGTCGATACCTTCAACTTCAATGTCTATCTCGTTTGCACTGTCTTTCTTCTTGTACCTGCCGACATACTCAACGTTAAACTTAAGTACATTCTCATCTTTAATAGCATCGACAATGGTGTATTTGTGCAGTGGTTTATGAAACAAGTCCGTTGTTGTGTATTTGCGCGATGATTTTGAGACGGCGTTTTCCGCAAAAATCGGCGTACCTGTGAAACCGAACATTTGATGATTAGTGAAGAACTGGCTGATTTTTTGGTGGGTATCGCCAAACTGGCTTCGGTGACACTCGTCAAAGATAAACACAATATTTTTATCTTTCACCGGCTCCATTCGCTTAGAGTAACGCTTGTGGCTAATGACGTTATTAAGCTTTTGAATGGTAGTAACAATTAGCTTTGTATTGCGTTGCTCATTGATTTTGTTAGCCGCAACCGGCGCATCGGTGAACTGATCTACAAGTAACTTTGTGTTGTCAGTGCTATCCACACAACCTTTCGAAAAGCCGTTAAACTCTTTGCTTGTTTGGTAGTCGAGATCCTTGCGATCAACAACAAACACCACTTTATGAACTTGCCTGTCGCCTGTAAGCAATTGAGCCGTTTTGAATGAGGTTAAGGTTTTACCTGAGCCCGTCGTATGCCAGATGTACCCATTCATCTTATCGGTGGATTGCGCACTTGCGACTAAATCCTGGCGTTCCGCAACGCGTTCTATAATCGCTTCCGTTGCATATATCTGATACGGACGCATCACCATGAGAATGCGGTCAGTTTCATTTAGCACCACGTATTTCGTGATCATGTCGGTGAGATGATTGGGCGTTAAAAACACCTGCGCGAATTCAGCCAGGTCACTGTAACGTTTAGTATTTAACTCATCTGCCCAAAAGAATGTTTGCTTGAAGCTTTGTTTGCGGTTGTTAGCGTAATACTTGGTGTTTGCTCCGTTTGATATAACGAATACCTGCACGTACTGAAACAGGCCATCTTCTGCCCAATAAGAGTGACGCTGGTACCGGTTTATTTGATTGAAAGCTTCTTTTAATTCAAGCCCACGGCGCTTCAGTTCTATTTGCACCAAAGGTAAGCCGTTCACCAGAATAGTAACGTCATAACGGTTTTTGTATCGCCCTTCTACGGTAACTTGCTGA
>CAYFGB010000076.1:0-2480 GCA_964342455.1 uncultured Hyphomonadaceae bacterium | reverse complement strand
CGTAAGTCCTGCGGAGATAATATAGGTTGCAGCTGCAATAACCTCTCCAGCAGATTCGCCTACCATATGAATACCCAGAATCCTTCCTGTCTCACGCTCGGATATCATCTTGATTATCCCTTTGTCGTGACGACTTACAATAGCACGTAGAACAAAGGAAACCGGAATTTCACGAACATCATAGGCAATTTGGGCCGCCTCAGCCTGCATAGGAGTCATGCCGACAGCAGCCATCTCGGGCGACGTGAAAATGACGCGGGGCAAGGCGGTGTAGTCTAGGGACCGAGGCTCGTTGCCCAGAGCATTGCTCGCGGCCACGGTCCCCTGCGCACTAGCGACATACACTAATTGAGCCATACCAGTGACATCGCCCGCTGCCCAGATGCGAGGATTTGAGGTTCGCAGATGTTCGTCCACAATTATTTCGCCTCGATCGCCCCTGGACACATTGACAGCATCCAAGTTGAGTCCTTCAGTTGCCGGACGGCGCCCCGTCGCTATGAGAATCTTATGGGCGAAAATTTGCTGAGTACGTCCTTCGGCGACGACAGTTGCAAGCACCCCGCTCTCGTGTGGTACGACGTTTGTCAGATTGGCGCCAGTATGGAACATGATGCCCTCCGCTGACAGCGCCTGCTCCAGTGCCGCAGAAATCGCGGGATCCTCGAACGGTGCAATTCGAGGAGCTATCTCGACCACTTCAACCTTGCTGCCCAGTCGAGCGAACAATTGACCTTGCTCCAGACCGATCGCATTGCCGCCGACGACCAGCATGGACTCAGGCACCTGCTCAAGGGACATGGCCGAGCCGGAAGTGAGAAAGTCCACCTCACTGAGGCCAGGAATGGAAGGAATGAATGGCGCTGCCCCACTGGCGATCAGTACCTGCTTGGCGTACACCAGGTTTGTGTTTCCGTCTGAGTCCGCGACGACGAGCGCTACGATATCTGGCTCATCTGACGCTACAAAGGTCGCCTTGCCGCGAAATACCGCAATACCTGCATCCTTGGGTGCTTGTACATGGAAAGACTGCCGGAAGTGCCCGATCATTTGATCTTTATCTCTGACAAGCAAAGACAAGTCGACAGGCCCGGCCGAGGTCGCTATACCTGGGAACTTCCCATGCGCAGCAGACATGCGAGCAGAAGCCGCCGCAAGCAACGTCTTTGAAGGAACGCATCCTACATTGAGACAGGTCCCTCCTGCCAACCCCTGTTCGATCATGGCGACTGTTTTGTCGAGCCTACGTGCTTCGTTCGCTGCGGCTCTAGCCGCCGAACCGGAACCTATCGTGACTAGATCATAGATGACGGAGGGCTGTTGTGCGGAAGCCGCTGTTGTCGTGTTCATAAAAGAAGCCTCAAGGAAATTGCAAAGAAAGAGACAGATCGGTCTCCTTGAGGGATTGTAGACAACCCTGTCTCCTTGTGTCAACATGTCGCGTATGAATCCTCACAACGATGAATAACATCATGGACAAAAAAGAACAGTTAGTCGCAACTGCCTTTAACCTTTTTTATAAGTACGGCATTCATGCTGTTGGCATCAATCGGGTACTTGAAGAGTCCGGCATTGCCAAGAAAACGCTATATAACCATTTCTCCAGCAAGGAAGATCTAATTGCTGCGACCGTCGAATATTGTGATCAGCAGTATTTCTCTTGGCTCGATTTGCGTTTGCACGAAGCGACGCCAGGTAGGGACGCCTTGTATGCCATGCTTGATGCTTTTGACGATCTGTTTCAGGGTCTCGATCAATCCAAGCCACTTTTCTTGGGTTGTTATTTCATTAATGTCAGCGCCGAATTCAGCAATCCGGATCATGATATACATAAGCTTTGCGCCCGAAACAAAGAGGCTATGCTGCGATGGATCACACACCACACTTCACTTGTCATAACGTCCAGAGAATCGATAGTTCAAATCTCTGAAACAATTGCTATGTTGCTTGAAGGGGCGATTATTCAGGCTCACGTTCTTGGAGATCTGCACGCTGCTCGCAAAGCCAAAGCCGTGGTTAAACTGCTTCT
This sequence comes from uncultured Hyphomonadaceae bacterium, assembly GCA_964342455.1. Taxonomy (GTDB): domain Bacteria; phylum Pseudomonadota; class Alphaproteobacteria; order Caulobacterales; family Hyphomonadaceae; genus Ponticaulis. The sequence goes on along the minus strand of CAYFGB010000076.1, from coordinate 451 downwards.
TGATAAATCTAACTAACTAACTAACTAACTAAATTCATCTGTCCATACAACTCTTTGACCATCAATAAAGGTGGAACGGCAAAGTAGCTTTCCGAAGTTTCAGCAGTGGAGACAAGTCGTGTAGTGCCGGAACGGGCCACTTATCGGCTTCCAGTCCTCGATCAATGCCCCAAGTCAAGTCAGTTGCAACCGTACCGCCCCTGCCACAGCAGCGGCACCAAGATCAGCGCCAAGGCCGGGAAGATCATCCAGTTGACCGCTTGCCAGCCCGAGCTGTGCAGGATCGACCCCGCGAGGAACGACACGGCCGCCGTGGCGGCGAAGACGAAGAAGTCGTTCATGCCCTGCGCCTTGCCCCGCTCGGCCGGGGTGTGGCAGTCGGTGACCATCGCCGTGGCGCCGATGAAACTCAAATTCCAGCCGATGCCCAACAGCGCCAGCGAGCCCCAGA
>CAYFGB010000075.1:0-2520 GCA_964342455.1 uncultured Hyphomonadaceae bacterium | reverse complement strand
TTGCCACGGTCGTGACCGGGGGGCTGGTTTCATCAACTGTATTGACGTTACTTGTCATGCCCGCTCTACACCGATGGTTTGCACCCAGACCAGGCGGGCATCATTCGCTCATCGAAGGGGACCACAAGCACGACACCGCGTCAGTTTCTGTGAAACAGGCTTAGATGTACATTTTCAGCATCTGGTGGATTAAGGTCAACAGCGAACCTGTCTGGCTCGAAAGTCCAGATTTGTAGTGTATTCGCAAGGGGTCGATTACGGGGACGCGCCATAGAACGGGCAGAATATACGCTAAGCGGACATAGTGCGAACATCTGATGCTTGTGTTCCCGCTGCCAACTCTTGCTCACCGGCGAATACAGATGGAAAAATCGGTGACACCCGCCTTACGGTGTCATTCTGCCCCCAGTCGGAACAGACCCCACTGATGGCGGCGATTCGGGCCTCTCAGCACGAGAATCGCAGCATTGGCGGCACGCAATCGCGATATGGACCATACAGACGACCTCGAAGCCGCATCATTCCGAATTCCAACCGATTACGGCCAAAACACCCGAAACTGTCTGATATCGCCAGAGCCAAGACGGTTTCACACGACCAAGACCCGAAGCCGCCTTCAATGCACAGCTTGCAGAGGAGAAAATCGCCGCGTAGGGTTCAATTAAACCAGCCTCCGGCAAACCCGGGGCGGTTCGCACTGACCTGGTATGCCAACAAGAATATGCGCTTGACGGCGCAGCCCCGCTTTCAGATCGCATTCTAAAAGGAACCTTTTATGCAGAAAGTCCTACGCATAGCCTTCGCCTTAGCTGTTCTTTTCCCCCTCTCGGCGTTCGCTGATGATGAGGAGACTGAAAAACACGACTTTCTGTTCCTTCTGGAAGAGGCCTACACACAGGAAGATGGTGAATCCCAACTCGGTGCGAGCCTGTCTCACGCAACAGACGCTGCAGAATGGGAAATGGAAGCTGAATTTGAATATGGTTTAACTGACCGTCTGCAAGTCTCCATAGAAGTGCCGATCGTAAAAGGCCGTTCTGACAGCCCAGAGATTGAGGAGCTGGAATTTGGGGTGGCTTATGCACTTGTTCTCGAGGACGCATCCATCCTGCCCACGGTTACGGCTGCGGCATCAGTCCAGGCGCCACTGAGTGCGGATGGCGATTGGGAATACACAACGTCTCTGAATACGAGCAAGCAAGTCTCTGACGCCTTGTTTCTTTATACAAACCTTGCTGGGGCATTCGTTTCGAATGACGCTATTTCTGGTGTCAGTGGATGGTCGGCAGGGCTTGGTGTGGCCTGGGAAGCGGCCGATGAAACATGGCTGATTGCAGAAATTCTACATGAAGAAGAGGCTGATCTTGATCAGGGCAGAAAGGTCTGGGAGCAAGCCAATTTCGCCTCATTCGGGCTCGGGTTTGAGCCAATTGATGATGTGATAATTGGCGCGGCTTACGCGCACGCATTTGATGATTCTGACGACTCCAGACTGATCATTCAGGCACAAGTCGAGTGGTAAGGATTAGCGGAGATCATGAACAGGACTGCAAGATATACGAATACCAGCGGCATCGAATGGTGACTCGAAGGGGGATTCCCAAAAGGTTGTCGGTCTGATTCAGTGCATGGCGAAGTAGATTTGCTATGCCCTAAACGGTCCCGCTCCGCGACGATTACGATGCTGCCGGTCTTCGCTTACTGGTGAAGGGATGCTGGGCAGATACGCCGTCTGTTGGCGCTTGCGGCGGTCTATGACGGCATGAGCCGCGCGGATGCGGCGAAGATCTGTGGACCCCGAAATTGGTCATTCTAGTACGGGGTGCGGCGAATGACCAGTTTCCTCAACAAGTAGTTTCGGGCGAGGCGTGATCTCCAATGCAAAGTCGGTGATCACCCAGGACCTGAATGACGCGACATTTTCCAGCTTGATCTGGATCGTCCGCCTCGGTCATCCGGGCAAGCTCTTTCCGAAGCTGTGAAAGAATGGCCATTCGCCGGTCTACAGCGGCGAGCTGTTTTCTGGCAATCTCGTGAGCCGGAGCGCAATCTTCCGCTGGTGCTTCTGCCAAAGACATCAGGTCGGCGATATCATCGAGACCGAAGCCCAGTTCCCGCGCGTGCCGGAGAAAGGCCAGCCGTTCGAGGGCAGCTTCGTCATAGCGCCGCTGTCCCCCTTCTGTCCGGGCAGGTGACGGGATCAGGCCGCGCTTCTCGTAATAGCGGATCGTAGTCACCTTCACACCAGTCTGCCGGGCGATGGGTATCCAGCCATGGGCGACCTAGAAGGTGTCGCCACCATAGAGCGCCGTTATCGGACAACGGCGCGGATCGAAAGGAGTTGCCGCAATGGGCCATGGCCATCACCATCACGTCGACCCCGAGGCGGGCGACCGCAAGGTGTTCGCAGCCATAGCAGTCAACATGGGCCTTACAGTCGCGCAGATCGTGGGCGGAATCCTCTCGGGCTGTTGATTGTCACTGAGAACTGACCCGGTATTTTCACCGAGATTTGACCCA
>CAYFGB010000074.1:0-2650 GCA_964342455.1 uncultured Hyphomonadaceae bacterium | reverse complement strand
TAGGATGTGGGGATGTGGTGTGGGGTGTGGGGTGTGGGGTGTGGGGTGTGGGGTGTGGGGGGATGGGGAGAGGAGAGGGGGAAGGCGTACTTTGCGTTTGGAGGAGGAGGAAGAGGATGAGGAGGAGGGAATTGGATCGACGTCGAAAATGGGTGTGTCTTCGGCCATGTGGAGAAAGGAGGACAGGTGATTTTCGTCAGGGAAAATACTCGATCTCACATCATTTTGGATTTTTATCTTTTCAGGTTGTGGTTGTTGGTGTTGATGGATGGATGGATGGAGGGGTTGTGTGATGGTGGGATGGTGAAGGGATGGAGGATGGGATCGTACGTGACACGGTAGGGGGTATGACAGGGTATGACAAGGGTATGACAGCAAACATGCGTTGGCAGCAGCATGCATTTTGCTCCATAAAGAAGTGGTCAATCGGGACCTGAGGAAGGACCGTAGAGTCCGACCAAGACAACAATGACCATGCCACCACCTCCCAAGGCAGCGCCCAAGACAACAGGGCCGTATGCGTCGTAGAGGCGGGAAAAGGGGTCGTGTTTGGGGCCCCTTCCGGTTCCTGCAAGGACGTGGGCGCGCTCTGCAAACCGCCAGATGGTGTAGAGAAGAAGAGCAATGACAACCAGCCACAGGAGAATAGACAGGCCCGTCCCGTGGAGTCCCAGCCAGGAAAGAACAAAGGTGGCTACCCCGCCGAGCTCGAGGGAACGGGAGACCCACTTGAGCGCAGTCCGCTCGTTGGAGAGATGCCGTTTGGGCGCAGACAGCTTGATCGACTGCTTGATCAGCTCGGAGGAAAGCTCCTCACGCAGCTCTGCTTCAGAGTCCTCAGAAGACATGGTGTGCAGGGTAGGCTTGGTAGGGGGTGGGTGGGTTAGGGTTGGGGTGGAGGGGTGGGTGGAGAGGGAGAATGAGAGAGAGGAGTTGGACTGTTGGAAGTTGGACTGTTGTGACTTTGTTGCCAAGTTGAGGATGGGTGTTGGATGTAGGGTGGATGGATGAATGGATGAATGAATGAATGGATGGATGAATGGATGGATGAATGAATGGATGAATGAATGAATGAATGAATGGATGGATGGATGTAATGTTGGATGTCGGATGTGGATGTCGGATGTCGGATGTGGATGTTGGTGTGGGACGTTTGATGGATAGATGGAGCAGGCCCGTTGTCATTGTTCGCTGGCAAGCTCGGTGTGGAAGGGATGGTTGTGGTGACCAGAGATGTAGGAGAACCACTTGGTTTTGGGGAGAGCTAAGAGACCACCCCTATCCCTCCTCCTCAACACACGATGGACGGACGGCCAATCAATGGACGAGAGAAAGATCGCACTCTCTGTGCGGGGAGAGGGTGCGTTTTCCACCCTCCCATCCAGCGTAGAGGCAATCCAGTTGACCAGACGGTGGATCCGCGGGAGGAAGAGAGTCCCGTGAAAGGCAATGAGGGAAGAGACGGGACCATCGATCCATTGGGACGGGGCAATCGCCGTTTTGTTCCAACTCTTCATGACCTGCAGCGACGCGCCCCCGCGAAAGTGCTTGTTCCCACGATCGATGCTCAGCGCCTCGTAGTGCGCCCCCTTGGCCAACGTGTTGTCGTCATTCACAAACCCAAGATGGAGGAGAACACACGTCCAGGGACTTACCCTGACCGCATCATCGTGGAGCGAAGGGAGTCCATCTTGGTCCGGGTAGGTCTTTGTCGCGCCTTCACTCGACATGGCAGAGAAGAAGCGGAGGCAATGCGTGGTGGACCCACTCACCAGATCGAGGGCCTCGCAGTCAAAACGAGGCATAGCATGATGGGCGCGCATGGCCTCAGCGTCCTGGGTGCTCACCCTTACCCTCACCTCTTGTCCATACCCCTCGTGGTTGATCGACATGGAGGATTCGTCCTTGCCGTTGACACGCAGCCGGATGGATCGGCTCGTATCCCACTCCTTGACCACCACCACAGCCCGCTCAACCACAGTGCCTCGCATGGCATCCGCCGACGGAATGACCGGCTGGGGAGGGCCCGATCGGCAGGGCGCAGAGACAATCTCGTCCAGATCAACAATGGTGTAGAACCGGGCCTCTCTTTCCACCACGCTCACCCACAACAGCGCAGCCCTCAACAGCTCCTCACGCACGACATGGGTGGACTCGTTGTGTCCTGCTCGTTCCGCTTCAAGGGACCCGATGTGAGCCATTCCTGGCCAGGTGGATTGAGAGATGGGAGGGGGAGGGGGCTCGTGGGAGAACCCGGACCGCGTGAGAACGAGAATGTCGAGCGCCGGTGATGCAATCAGCGCCTGCCGCGTCCATCTCTCCGATCCGTCGTCTCCAAGCGCCAGCATGCCCCACCCGTCGCCCCAACTCGACGTCCACTGGTCCAGGTACTCCTCTGTCCTGTTGGCAAACCCAAGATTGCGCACCATCCCTATCACCACGCTGTCTCTCACGCCCCTCCTCCGCACGTAACCGTGGAAAAAGGGAGACGCCCAGTCGGGCAGGGACACCGGGTGCTGCAGCCATCCGTGGCTTCTGAGCGCCTCCTTTTCTTCTTCCTCCGTCAGGTAGAGTTCTGGCTGGGTGGTCAAGCGTGTGATCCTGTAAGGCGGAGGAGAATGCTGTCGACCAGGGCTTGTTGGGGGCGGAG
>CAYFGB010000073.1:0-2743 GCA_964342455.1 uncultured Hyphomonadaceae bacterium | reverse complement strand
GGTTCATGAAGCAGGAAGCGGGTGTTCGGCAGGCAGAAGCGGTTTTCCTTCTGAGCGGCCGCATAGATCAGGGCACCCGCGCTGGCGACCCAGCCCGTGCCGAGGATTTTCACAGGCGCAGGCACAAACTTGACCATGTCATGGATCATGTCGCCAGATTCGACGTGACCGCCCGGTGAGGACACGACCAGAAGGATCGGGTCAGTGCTTTCGGCAGACAGCGCCAGAAGACGCTCACAGACGCGTCGGGCCAGCTTGTCATCAACGCCGCCGGTCAAAAGGATTGTGCGGGCTTTGAAGAGCGCCTGCTCAAGGAAACTATTCGGTTCTGAAATCGGTGTGTTTTCGTCTTCTTCGTCGAGGCGGTACATGAGAACTCCGGTATTTTTTTAATAGGTGTGATGTTCACAGCTTCGCGTCAATGGCCCTCAAAGGTCATCAGCGTCTGAACTTCACAATCAAGCGCGCGAATCTTGTCTGCGCCGCCCAGTTCAGGGAGGTCGATGACAAACGCCGCGGCCACAATTTCAGCCCCGGCCCGGCGCAGCAATTTGATGGCAGCGGCCGCTGTGCCGCCCGTGGCAATCAGATCGTCGATCAGCAGGACCTTGTCACCCGGCTGAACGCCATCTTCATGCATTTCCATCTCATCAACGCCGTATTCCAGCGTGTAGCTTTCTGTGATGGTCTTGTGCGGCAGCTTGCCCTTCTTGCGAAGTGGAACGAACCCTGCCGACAGCTGGTGTGCAGCCGCGCCGCCCAGAATGAATCCGCGAGCTTCAATGCCGGCCACTTTCTTGATGTGCTCCCCGGCATAGGGCTGAACCAGTTCATCAACAGCCTGGCGAAATGCGCGCGGATTGCCCAGAAGCGTCGTGACATCGCGGAACATGATGCCAGGCTTCGGGTAATCTGGGATGGTACGGATTGTATCTTTAAGGTTCATTCACTTAGCTCTTATCGCTCAGGGTCAGTATCACAAGCGTCGAAAATCCTTCAGGAAGCTTCAACACGATTATGCAGATTTAGCCAGACCGCTATTCCTCACCGAACAATGCATCCACCAGAAAGTCGATGTCCTCGTCAGCCTCTTCGTCCGTCACGCCGAACGGATTTGAAAAACTGGTCTCGTCTTCGGGTGGTTCAGCCGCCAGGATCCAGACGCCGCCCGCTTCATAAGCCAGCCGACAGTCTGTCGCGTCCTGAAAGTTATCTTCTTCAGCCTGCCAGACCGTCTCAACCGCCGGCCCTGTAAAGCGCGCATCCTCGCAATCGCCATTATTGCCGCGAACACCATCGACACCGAAATCCACCAGCTCAATCGGCATTTTTACCTGCGCGGCGGCCAGAGGGCTGACAATAAGAGAGGCCGTTCCCAACACAGCCCAGAAACCGAAACGACACGCCATCAACACCCCCAGAATGCACGGATTCACAAATCCTTGAAGTGCTCCATTTTGCCCGAAATACCGTAAGGTGCAAACATGGAACGGAATTTTCTGTGCTCTGGTAATTTCTGAGCTGAATGATGGGCGTCGAGCGACTCCCACTCCACGAGGAAGAGGAATTTTGTCGGTGTTTCGCGCCCCCGCATCACCCTGACACTTCTAACGCCTTTGCAGAGACGCAGAAGGGGTGCCATGTCTGACATCACGACCCGCGCGAACTCACCCGCTTTGCGGTCGCTGACTTCGATTTCCGTGCGTTCGAGTATCATGCGCCATCCTCAGGGCTGGGGCAGGTAATCCTCAATCACCCAGGTTTCCTTGCGTGCAATGGCTTCCCATTCGAGGAACTCCGGCTGTTTCAGGAGGTGCTCGCAATAGGATTGCAGTGGCTCAGGGAGGTCAACACCATACGACCGGAAGCGCGCAGCCACCGGTGTGTAGAACGCATCAGCGATTGACCAGTCACCAAAGAGAAACGGACCGCCTGAGCTTTCAAGCGCCTGTCCCCAGGCCGCGGAGAGACGGGAAATATCCTTCATCACATCCTCCCCCGGCGGAGAGGCAGGCTCGGCGCGGTGAAACAGATCCATCGGCATTTCCCGACGCAGCGCCATGAACCCGGCATGCATCTGGCCCGTCAGCATGCGAGCCCTTGCCCGCTGGACGTCATCGGATGGCCAGAGAGACGGATATTGCTCGGCCACCCATTCTGCGATTGCCAGACTGTCGCCGATCACATCATCACCGAGCCGCATGGCTGGCACCAGCGCGAAGGGAGAAATCCCGGCCATGCGCGAGCGAAACATATCGGTTCGAAGCGGCAGAAATTCCGTCGTAAACTCAAGCCCTGCGCGGCGAAACACCAGAAAGGGCCGCATGGACCAGCTGGAATAGCGCGCATTGCCCAGTATCAGATGGGGCTGGGTCATGATCAGAGTACCCGGCCCGCAACAGCGTCCAGCTTGGCAAGCAATTCTGGCTCGCGGGCTTCCGGCGGTGTGATGATGGAGGTATCCAGGCAGGTCTCAATGCCTTGTGCGCCATTTTCACGTGGCATGGAGCCGAGCTTTGCCGCAAGCGTCTTTATCAGCTCTTTGGCGTAGGCCGAGTTCCGTCCCATGATCTGAAGCACGTTTTCGACCGAAACACTTTCTTCTTCCTCGTGCCAGCAATCATAGTCGGTGACCATGGCAACTGTGGCGTAAGGCAGCTCGGCTTCGCGGGCCAGTTTGGCTTCCGGCATGTTGGTCATGCCGATCACATCGCAGCCCCATGACCGGTAGAGCTGGCTTTCA
>CAYFGB010000072.1:0-2863 GCA_964342455.1 uncultured Hyphomonadaceae bacterium | reverse complement strand
TTTACAATGAACGGACGAAAAAAGAAGCGGTAAAAATAAATGCCCCCTTCGTTCGGGATGATTTAATGACCCACCCGCCAACGCTCAAAAGGCCATTACAGACTTGGCTTGCAGTGCCCCCGTTTTTTTCTGTCATACTTTTTGTGGCTGTGTTGCCCACGCTAACAGGCACATTATTTTTTCATTTGAAAGAGTTGATTTTTTAAAGGTCAAATGAAAAAATAAAGAGCCTGTCCCAACGCAAAACACAGCAACAAAAAGACGCTTCACTCCAACCACCACCACCGTTCCGCTTATGCCAGAAAAAAACGGGGTAAGCTATTTAACATAAAATCGCTTCCATTATGGTACAGCCGCTCAAAGCCCACCGCACAAAACCAAAGCTGTACCATAATTCATTTTATGTTCAAGGGGACAAGCCCAAATAGCCACTGCAAGCCAGCCTGTAATCAGCCTTTTGCCCACGCTCCCCACCCGAAAAAGCGGTATCCCGAAACAAAGGGGGCATTTATTTTTTGTTTGTTTTATGCCACTCCCTCCGGTCAGACAATGGCAGAGCCTCCGGCAGGTAGGAAAGTATGCCTGAGCCGAGAAAAGCCAAAGGGTTGCCACCGCTCAGAGCCGACCCGAAACCCTTTGTCTTTACACGGCATACGGCAGAAAGGCAAGAGCGATAAAGAAGTTTTAAGGAGTTGATTTTTTAAAGGTAAAAACTTCTTTACCGCACTTGCTCCACACACCCCGCCACCCTTTTAGCGGTGTTCCCTGCGGTCACGAGTTGTTAGCCCCACCAGCCGCACGAACCGACCAAAAACACAACAAAAAGAAAAGCAAAGGAAAGTTCCGGGCTGACAAAAAAGCAAGGGTATATAAACGGCTCGTTCCTCACCGCCCTTGCTTTTTTGCATCCCTACACTTGAAAGGATGGCTTTCTTTTTTTTCTGTTTTTTTCTTTGTGGAAATGTTTATTAAAGGGGGTTAAAACTTGCTTTTAAGCTCTATTACCCATTGCTCAAAATCATCCCTCTTAGTAAACTCCAAAGGCTTTTGACCTTCTTCCATAATAACCTTTACCCGGTGACCTTCATCCAGTGAAGCTCTTACTGAATCAAATGCTCCTTCTGCAGCAACAGGACTGGCTGCAAGGGTGAAAGCATCCCAAATACTCTTGTAATCAAAATTGTGTGTCATATTTTTAAACTTTATTATAAATACTATGGAAAAACAAAAAAGACAGAAATTATCTATTTTTTTTTTCAAATGAATGCCACGCAGTGAACGGAACGGCTTCAAATCCCTGGCGGGGCTTTGTTCAGATGAAAGAAAAAAGTAAGGTGAAAATTATTATCTTTGTCGTTAATGGGTTGCCTGAAACTGACATATAACCAAGCTTTTGAAACCCCGCTAAAAGTCGTGTATAGGACGGCAGCAGTGGAGCAAAAAAGCGTACAGGGGTTTTTAAGTGTTGACCCCTTGGCAGCACAGTTCCCAAGCTGGTCGCCATATAGTTTTAGCTTCAATAACCCAATTCGATTCATCGACCCAGACGGTAGGGCACCTTGGGATGTAATTATTAAAGGTTCGGAAAGTCAAGCAGCTTTTAATGAATTGCAAGCCTCAGTACAAGGACAACTTAACCTATCAATGGATGCAAATGGCAAAGTTACCTATACTCAAAGTGGTGATGGCAAACTTTCTAAAGATGCTCAACAACTTGCCAATGCAATAGACAATAGCTCAATTGTTGTAAATGTGAATGCAGAAAATACTACTACAACATCATCCGGTGATTTATACATTGGCGGTGCATTTGCCGGGAATACTGTAACAAAAGGAGAAGGCGGAAATACCGTTGTAGCGGAACAGGAAGTAAACCCAGGTGTTTTAGGGAAGATGAGCACTGCCCACGGAAAGCCTGGAGCAGATATGCTACACGAAGTTACCGAGGCTTATCAAGGCGCATTAATCTCGCAGAAGAAAGGTGTGTCATCACCGGCTTCAAATCAAAAGGGCTCAGTTTACAATAAAGCTCATCAGAAAGCGACCAGGCAGTCGGGCCCAGTATTAGAAAGGATTTATGATGCATCGGGCAATGAAATGCAAATGTTGCCGGGGAATGTTTATCCGCCAGGTGTACAACGTGCTGACTGGTATGTCAAGGATAAGAAAGGTAATAAGGTTGTCATCCAAGAATTGAAATAGTTATGAAGATACTACTGTGCATCTGTTCGGTACTGACACTTCTTTCTTGCTCAACGCCAAAAGGAATAGCTCAAGGCCAAAAGGAAGAACCAGGTTACCTGATTAAGAAAATAAAGAGCAAGAACTCCTGGCATATCATATATGCCCAAAAACAGGACAGTCTTTATAAAATAGTTGTTGGGAAAGAAGGTCTATCGAGAGACAATTGCAAAAAGATAGTTGTCGGAAAGTATTATGACCTTGAATTGAAGTCGAGAAGAGAAAATGTACCTGTAATTAATGGCGTTAAGTTAAAACCTGTAAACTATCTTGATGTTAAAAGTCCTGCATATGATAAAGAAGGGGTTGAATGTTACTCGTATGATGAAAAGACTGAGATTTGCATTGAACCAAAAAAAGGCATCTATGACCTGTATTATACGGATGACCTGAAAGGGTTATGTTATTTAAAGTAGAATATAAAATCAAAAGCCCGGACTTACCGGGTTTTTGATTTTATAGAGCGGCCACGTTCTTTTGAAAGAAGTCCTTGAACTTCTTTTTGGTCAGGAAAGTATCGATCATTTTGAAGACCATATTTTTTTCTTCGGGTTCGAGTTCAGCAATAAGTTTTACCTGTTCCATCAGGCTTTTATCTTCAATGGTCACTTCATCGGGGATG
>CAYFGB010000071.1:0-3173 GCA_964342455.1 uncultured Hyphomonadaceae bacterium | reverse complement strand
CCTCGTCAACATCTTCGGCGGCATCATGAAGTGTGACGTCATCGCGGAAGGCGTAATCGCAGCCGTAAAAGAGACCAATCTCTCTGTTCCGCTGGTTGTTCGCCTCGAAGGCACGAACGTTGACCTCGGCAAGAAGATCATTGCGGAATCTGGCCTCAACGTGATTCCGGCTGACGATCTGGACGACGCAGCTCAGAAAATCACGGAAGCTGTGAAGAAGTAATCTTCAAGGTATCTGATTTTGAAAAGGCGGGCCGTGGCCCGCCTTTTTTGTTTCCGTTACCAGCGAAGCGCGGCGAGACCCGACTCTGCATGCAGGTCAGAGGGGATGAAATGGATCAGTCCACCATTTGCCAGCGTCTTCCGGCAAATATCGGCCATACGCATGTCCGTATCTCCCACATCAATGGCCTCGACCCGGAAATGCTCATCGGCTTTGCCGGAGTCGCTTTCATCAAGCCGCACCATGCCGTCATTAAAATAACAGGCGCTGATCTGGCCGGTGCCTGCTGCCTTATCCAGTTCTGGTGCAGTCAGCTTGTGAAGTGACACATCGTCGGGAAGTTCCTCCTCGACATGGAAGTCCGACACCTCCAGCCCTTGGACGCCGTCACCTGACTCGTGTTGTACCACGCTCCAGTGCGCATCGGGGGCCAGCTCGGCAAAATGACCCACCGTGCCTGGCGTACCAACCGCGTGGATTGTTCGCGTCTGACTTGGCAGGACATGGGCCAGTGCCGACCAGATTTCGTGGAAAAAGGCGGTTTCGGTTTTTTCTTCTTCCTGCTGACGTGAGGTTCCAAGTGCGTGGAAGTGCGATTGACCAAGGCCGCCCCGGGAGGCCGAATGGAAAAAGACATCATTGTTGATGTCGCGGCGTTCGACCACCTGGGCATAGTCAGGCACGTTCAGTCGGTCTGAGTGGTCTTCGAAGTTCTGGCCGTCAAAGAAATAGAGGCCAGCTTTCTCGTGGTTGACCTCAACAATCCAGGCCTGTTCCCGATTGTCGAGATCCGCAAGAAGCGGGGTGAGATAGACAGGTGCCGGACCGCTGAGAATTGAATGCGGTCGGGCGTTGAGGTCGGCCGTCTTTAGTTCGCCATCGCGCTCAAACGCTGCCTTCCCATTGCCGATAAAATCATCGATTTCCAGGTTTTCGAGCCACGCTTCCATAGCATCTGTGGTGCCTTGCGCATTCTGGATTTCACGCAGAAGGTTGGAACGAAGGATGCGCCATTTCTCTCCATGCACCTCGATAGCTGGCTTTGGGACATAAAGACTGACGGTATCCGCATCGAACCGATTGGCGATTTTCCTCAGGTCTTCGAGTGTCTGTTCGTTCTGCATTTATTTGCCTCCTTCATCTGGAAATCAAACGGAACGAAACGGACAGAGTTCCTGCACAAATTTTGGAACCCGCTTGCAGAGTCGAACACACAGGCTTAGTCGGCAGGAACGGATATTCACGTGATCGGAGCCATTCATGCTGGTGTACAAAATCTTTCGTGCGGAGGAGCAGGCCGAGTTCGAAGCCAGAGGCGAAACGCTGGGGGCGCCGATTGATCTGGCGGATGGCTATGTGCATATGTCGACCGCCGAACAGGTGAAAGAGACCGCGTCAAAGCATTTTGTCGGGGAAGACAATCTCTTTCTTCTGGCTATCGAAACGGACCGGCTTGGCGATGATCTGAAATGGGAAGTCTCTCGCGGCGGCGCTGAGTTTCCTCATCTCTATCGGGCCCTGAAGGCAACTGATGTGGTGTGGACAAAGCCCCTGCCGCTTGGAAAAAACGGTCATGCGTTTCCTGACGACATTTAAAGTACTGCTATGGATGGCACTATGGCCGGGGCAACCGCGTTCGCCCAGAATTCCAGGTAGAAACTTTCGATTGCAACATGCTGATGCGCAACAAAATGATTGATCCTCACATAACCCGTGTTACACAGGATATGTGGAGCGCTTAAACCGTGACGACGAAAAACATCACTCTCGCGATTGACGAAGACCTGCTGGATAAAGTGCGCGTTATTGCTGCGCTGGAGAAGACCACAGTCAACGCGATGGTGCGTGATTTCCTGACCGAGACAGCCCGCAAGAAAGATCGGACACTCAAAGTCCGCCAACGGCTGGTGGCGCGATCTCGCAAATCACAAGGTGAAGTCGGCGCAATCTCATGGACGCGGGATGACCTTCATGAGCGTTGAAGCCTTCCTCGACACCAATATCCTCGTTTACGCCGTTTCCTCTGCACCTTCAGAAGAATCCAAGCGGCTTCGCAGCGAACAGCTGATCGCCAATCTCGATTTTGGTGTGTCCGGGCAGGTGCTTCAGGAATTCTATAACGCTGTCACACGCAAGATTGCCAAACCGATCTCCCATGACGACGCTATGGGCTGGATCGAGGACCTTTCAGAACTGGAAGTCATTCCGGTGGATTCAGATCTGGTCACGGCTGGTGCGGAAAACTGTGTCCGCTATCAGACGTCTTACTGGGACGGCGCCATTATCGCAGCGGCCGAACGGTCCGGCGCGAAAACCCTTTACACTGAAGACCTCAATCACGGACAGACTTACGGGTCTGTCACCGTCATCAACCCTTACATCTGACAATTGACTGCAAACAGAGGAAACATCATGTCCATTCTGATCGACAAGAACACAAAAGTCCTGACCCAGGGCATGACCGGTAAAACCGGTTCATTCCACACCAACCAGGCGCTGGCTTATTTCGGCACGCAAATGGTTGGCGGTATCCACCCGAAAAAAGGTGGCGAAAAGTGGCAGGCTGATAACGGTGCCGAGCTGCCAATCTTCGCCTCTGTTGAAGACGGCAAGAAAGCCACCGGCGCAACCGCTTCTGTTGTCTACGTTCCACCAGCAGGCGCTGCAGCTGCCATTGAAGAAGCTATCGATGCCGGCATTGAGCTGATCGTTTGTATCACCGAAGGTGTTCCGGTGATGGATATGGTCCGCGTTAAGGACAAGCTGGTCAAATCCAAATCCCGCCTGATCGGCCCGAACTGCCCGGGTCTTCTGACCCCTGAAGAATGCAAGATCGGCATCATGCCGGGCTCAATCTTCAAAAAAGGGTCTGTCGGCGTTGTGTCCCGTTCGGGCACGCTGACTTATGAAGCCGTGTTCCAGACATCTCAGGTTGGCCTCGGCCAGACAA
>CAYFGB010000070.1:0-3228 GCA_964342455.1 uncultured Hyphomonadaceae bacterium | reverse complement strand
AAGATCGCCCAGGCGGGTGAGCGAGCTTTGGCGCTGGAGCTTGAAATCTTTGAGGCCTTCCGCAGCCGCATCGAGGCGCTGGACGCGCCCATCCGCCGCGCATCGCAAGCGCTGGCAAGCCTTGATGTCGCCGCCGCCACCGCCCATTGGGCCGAGGAAACCGGCGCCGAGCGTCCGCAGGTCGAAGACAGCCTCGCCTTTGATATCGAGGGCGGACGGCATCCGGTGGTCGAACGCGCGCTCGAACGCTCCGGCGAAGGCCGTTTCACCCCCAATGGCTGTCATCTCGATGGCGCCGGGGGCGAGCATCCGCGCCTGATGCTGGTCACCGGGCCGAACATGGCGGGTAAATCGACCTTCCTGCGGCAGAACGCGCTGATGGCGATCCTCGCCCAGGCCGGGCTCTATGTGCCCGCCAAATCCGCGCGTATCGGCCTGGTGGACCGGTTGTTCTCCCGCGTTGGCGCCGCCGATGACCTGTCGCGCGGGCGCTCGACCTTCATGGCGGAAATGATCGAGACCGCCGCCATCCTCAATCAGGCCGGGCCGCGCGCCCTGGTGATCTTGGACGAGATCGGGCGCGGCACGGCGACCTTTGACGGCCTGTCCATCGCCTGGTCGGCGGTCGAGCACCTGCATGCGGTCAATCGCAGCCGGGCCTTGTTCGCGACGCACTATCACGAGCTGACCCGGCTCGCCGAAGAGCTGGACGCCGCAGGCAACAGCTCGCTCAAGGCCAAGGAATGGAAGGGCGAGCTGATCTTCCTGCACGAAGTGCAGAAAGGTCCCGCCGACCGCTCCTATGGCGTCGAGGTCGCCAAGCGCGCCGGCCTGCCCAAGGCGGCGGTCAAGCGGGCGCAGGAGATCCTCGATCGCCTCGAAAGCGATGATGCGCCCGCCGCGGCGCTGGCCGATCTGCCCTTGTTCTCCGCGCTCAGCGTTGAGCCGGAGGCGAAGCCCAGCGCGGTTGAGGAGCGGCTGAAAGCGATTGACCCGGACAGCCTGACCCCGCGCGAAGCGCTGGACGTGCTGTATGCGCTTAAGGCCTTGAGCGAAAACTGAGGCTGACGCCGCCTTCGCACTCGCATAAAATCAAGCCATGCGACCCACCACACTCCCTGCGGGCCTTGATGGCCTGCGCCTGCGCGCCGAGCTGTCCGCCGCCACGCGCGACGGCTGGGACAAGCCCGCCAATCGCCAGCTGGCCATGACCCGGCTCAAACGCTATCTCGACAAGGGACGGGCCTTGGCTGACACGCGCCTGAATGGCGCAGAGGGCGGGCTGGAAGCGGCGCGCACCTGGTCGGGCGTGATGAACGCCGCGCTGCGGGCGCTGTTTGATTCCATCATTTCGGACTACACCGAGGATGCGATCGAGGGCATCGCCCTGTGCGCGCTCGGCGGGTATGGCGCGGGCGAACTGGCGCCGCAATCAGATATCGATCTCGTTTTCCTGACCTCTGACGCGCCGCCTGAATACGCCCGGGCCGTGATCGAGCAGACCCAGTACGCCATCTGGGATGCGGGACTGCAAATCGGCGGGGGCGCGGTGCGCACCCTCGATGAAGCCTTGGCGCTGGCCAAGGAAGACCTGTCCGAACGCACGGCCCTGCTCGATCTGCGCTCCATCTCCGGCGATATCCGCCTGGTGCGTCAGATGCACACCCGGTTCGACGAAGAGATCCGCATCAAGAATGACGCCGAGTTCGCCGCCGCCAAGCTGGCCGAGCGCGATGAGCGCGTGGACCGGCAGGGCGACAGCCGCTATGCGGTCGAACCCAATATCAAGGACGGCAAGGGCGCGCTGCGCGATCTTCAGACCCTGCGCTGGCTGGCGCAAATCCTGTACGGCGACGATGCGCTGGAACGCTGGGTGGTGGCCGGCCTGTTCTCCATCGACGATGTGAAGCGCTATCTCAGCGCGGCGGATTTCTTCTGGACCGTCCGCTTCCACCTGCACGCGCTGGCAGGCCGCAAGGATGATCGGCTGACCTTTGACCTGCAGCCCGAGATCGCGCGCCGCATGGGCTTTGAGGACACCGACGACCAGCTCGGCGTCGAGGCCTTCATGCGCAGCTATTTCCTGAAAGCGATCGATGTGGGCGCGCTGACCCGTCTGGTCTGCGCCAAGCTCGAAGCCGACGAGCTGAAGGACCCGCCCGGCGGGCGATTCCTGCCGGCGGACGGCGTCGCGAATGAGGCCGAGCTCGCCGAGCGGGGCTTCATCCTGCACGCCGGTCGGCTCGATTTCGCCGACCCCCAGGCGCCCGAAACCGATCCGGTCATGATGCTGCGCCTGTTTGAAAAGGCCGCCGCCCGCCATCTGGATCTGCACCCGGACGCCGTCGCCGCCATCGGGCGCGGCCTGCGCCAGATCGACCAGCGGTTTCGCACCGATCCGCGCGCCGCGCGCAGCTTCTTCGCCGTGCTGATGGATGCTGATGATCCGCGCATCATCCTGCGCGCCATGACCGAAGCCGGGCTTCTGGGCGCCTATATCCCCGAATTCGGCGACATTGTCGCGCGCACCCAGTTCAACATGTATCACCGCTTCACGGTGGACGAGCACACGCTGAACGCTCTGGGTCTTCTGCGTCTGCTTGAACAGGGCAAGCTCAACGCCGACCATCCGCTGGCCTCGAAACTCGCGCCTGAAATCCTGCATCGCCGGGCCCTGCATCTCGCCGTGCTGTTGCACGACACCGGCAAGGGCAAGGGCGATCAGTGCATTGAAGGTGGGGAGAACGCCCGTCAGGTCTGTCCGCGTCTGGGGCTGGACGATCACGAGACCGATCTCGTCGCCTGGCTGATCGAGAACCATCTCGAGATGAGCGATGTGGCCCAGCGCCGCGACCTCTCGGACCCGCGCACCGTGCTCGATTTCGCCGAGAAGGTCGGCACGATGGACCGACTCAACCTTCTGACCGTGCTGACGGTGGTGGATATTCGCGCGGTGGGACCGGGCGTGTGGAATGGCTGGAAGGCCCAGCTCTTGCGCGATCTCTATCAGGCCACGGCTGCAGTCCTGAAAGGCGGAGACCGGCGCGACGAGGCCGAGGCCCGCGCCCGGCTGGCCGAACGCGCGGCGCTGGCGCGCAATCATTTCCATGAGGCCCTGTCGCGGATTGATCCCGACTTCACCCAAATCTGGACCGAAGTGCTCGACCATTCCTACTGGCTGGCCTTTGGCGAGGATGACCGCTTCCGTCACGCCGCTTTTGCCCGCGC
>CAYFGB010000069.1:0-3348 GCA_964342455.1 uncultured Hyphomonadaceae bacterium | reverse complement strand
TTGGTCGGTATGTTGACGCCTGCAATTCGGGCCAAGCTACTTCTCCGTTAGAACCATTGATGCGAGACAGCGGGACCTTCCGTGGCCCGAAATTGAACCACGATAAAAAGCGCCCAAAGCTCGCAGAAGCCGCGTCTTATATCCGCCTGAGCCATAAGGTCAAGTCCTGAGATCGCCTCAGGCGGAAATTACTTTCAAGTTAATTCACCCGCCAAACAGTTTAGAGAAAAAGCCGCCGCTTTTCTTTTGCTCTTCACCGCCAAACTTTGCCAGCACCGCATCGATTTCCGCCGCAACGTCATCAATGCCCCGCATACCGTCAACCTGAACGAGCTTTTCCCGCTCAGCGTAAATCGGCAGCAGTGGTGCTGTCTGGGCATTATATGCATCCAGGCGCTTTTTGAACGTTTCAGGATTGTCGTCATCCCGGCCCTGTTCTTCGAATCGCTTGGTTACACGCTCAAGCAGACCTTCTTCGTCCACCTTGAGCCGGATCACCACATCCACCTGCATGTCGCGACTCTCGAGTGTCTTGTCGAGGGCCTCAGCCTGCGGAACGGTCCGTGGAAAGCCATCAAAGATGAAACCAGGCGCGTCCTTGTGGGTGTCGAGCTGTTCTTCGATCAGCTCAATCACGATCTCATCGGATACCAGCTGGCCTGAGTCCATGATGGCAGCCACACGCTCACCGAGCTCCGTTCCGGCGCTGCGGGCAGCGCGCAACATGTCACCGGTGGAAAGCTGGATGAACCCGTGCTCGGAAACCAGACGCTTGGCCTGAGTGCCCTTACCTGCCGCCGGTGGACCGAATAAAATTATGTTCATCGTTTTCTCCCCCCAACGCGAGACTTCTTGATCATACCCTCATACTGATGCGCCACCAGATGAGACTGTATCTGTGTTACGGTATCCATGGTCACCGAGACAACAATCAAGAGCGAGGTTCCTCCCAAATAAAATGGGATAGACGGCATTTGAGCGCGTAAAATCTCTGGCAGCAAGCAGACCAAAGTCAAATACGCCGCACCAATCACCGTGAGTCGCGTCAGAACAAAGTCGAGATACTCGGCTGTTCGCTTACCCGGACGGATGCCGGGAATGAAGCCACCATACTTGCGCAGATTATCCGCAGTATCTTCCGGATTGAAGACAATCGACGTGTAGAAGAAACAGAAGAAGATAATCAGGAACGCGTACAGCAGGATGAAACCTGGCTGGCCCGGCCCGAGGAAAGCGGCGACGTTCGCCAGAACGCCGCTGGCCGCATTTTCCTGTCCGGCCATGAAATTGGCAACCGTTGCAGGCAGCAGAAGCAGCGAAGAGGCAAAGATCGGTGGAATCACGCCGGCTGTGTTCAGTTTTAGTGGAAGGAAGCTTGTCTGGTCCTGGCTGATCTTGTTGCCCTGCTGACGCTTTGGATATTTGATCAGCAGACGACGCTGAGAACGTTCCATGAAGACGATGAAAACGATCACGGCGACAGCCATCAACAGAATGCCGAACATAAACGGCACCGATGTCGTGCCCTGCCAGCTACCGGAAATAAGCTGGAAAATCGCGCGAGGCAACTCGGCGACAATCCCTGCAAAAATGATCAGCGAGATACCATTGCCCACGCCGCGGGAGGTAATCTGCTCACCCATCCACATCAGGAACAGCGTGCCGCCTGTCAGTGTAACGACTGTAGATAGGGTGAAGTACCAGCCTGGAATCGATTCGAGGTTAGGTAGCCCCTGCGCGATGCCGAAAGACTGAACCAGAGCGAACAGAACGGTCAGATAACGCGTATACTGGTTGATCTGCTGCCTGCCGGTCTCGCCTTCCTTCTTCAGGCGCTCAAGCGAAGGGGAAGCCGTCGTCATGAGCTGCATGATGATGGACGCCGAAATATATGGCATCACGTTCAGGGCGAAAATGCCCATACGCTCGATCGCACCACCTGCAAACAAGTTCAGGTTCTGAAGCAGACCACCTTCCTGTTGCTGAAAGATTTCTGCGAACGCGGCCGGGTCGATGCCCGGGATCGGCAGATAAGTACCCAGGCGGTAGACCACGAGTACACCCAGCGTAAAAAGAATTCGCTGCTGAAGTTCCTTGGCTTTGCCGAACGCATCAAGATTGATGTTCCGGGCAAGCTGCTCTGAAGCTGACGCCACACGCGCCTCCTATTCCCCTGGCCGACCAACGTAAAAAAGGGCCTGTCGACAAACGCAACAGGCCCTTAAATCAGCATAGGTCAGGCCTTTGTGAAGACCAGACTTATGATTTATTCCGCATCTTCTGTCACGGGCGCTGTTACTGTGACATTTCCGCCAGCAGCTTCTACAGCTTCAATGGCTGCCTTTGAGGCACCAGTGACAGTGATTTTCAGACCTTTAGGCGCATCGCCTTTGGCAAGCAGACGCACACCATCGCGCGAGCGACGAAGCACACCGGATGCGACCAGTGTCTCTTCCGTGATCTCGGCAGAGCCATCAAGCTGCCCGCTTTCAATCGCTTTCGAGATCCGGCCCAGATTGACCCATGTGTATTTCTTGGCGTTCGGCTTTTTGAAGCCACGCTTAGGAATACGCATGTAGATCGGCATCTGGCCGCCCTCGAAGCCATTCAGCGCAACGCCCGAACGGGATTTCTGACCCTTTACGCCGCGACCACCCGTCTTGCCTGTGCCGGAACCGACACCACGACCGACGCGCTTGCGGGCTTTTAGAGCACCCGAATTGTCAGAGAGTTCATTCAGTTTCATATCGATAACCTCGCCAGGCGTCCGGAACTGCCGGAAGCTCAGGCCTTGTCTTCTACGATTTCGACCATGTGCTGCACTTTATTAATCATGCCGCGCACAGACGGTGTGTCTTCCAGTTCACTGGTCCGGCCAACCTTGTTGAGCCCCAGGCCGATCAGCGTAGCACGCTGTTCAGGCTTGCGACGGATCGGACTGCCAGTTTGACGAAGGGTAACGGTTTTCTTGGCCATCTGGACCGCTCCTAGTTGGTGGCTTCAGCCATGCCCGCCTCAGACGCACCATCAGCCCGGCGGCCAACAATGTCCTGAACCTTCAGGCCACGCTTGGAAGCAACCGAACGTGGGCTCGACTGATTCTTCAGCGCGTCAAAAGTAGCGCGGACCATGTTATATGGGTTGGACGTTCCCATGGATTTCGCAACAACGTCCTGTACACCCAGAACGTCGAGTACGGCACGCATCGGACCACCCGCGATCACACCTGTACCTGGAGGCGCTGCGCGAAGCAGGACCTTACCGGCACCGTGGCGTCCACGACCATCATGGTGAAGCGTACGACCTTCGCGCAGAGGCACGCGAATCATCTTTTTCTTCGCTTCATCG
>CAYFGB010000068.1:0-3754 GCA_964342455.1 uncultured Hyphomonadaceae bacterium | reverse complement strand
CAGCAGCGCTATTTCATCCAGCATTCCTTAGGGTTCCAGGTACATGATCGTACGCAGCCGCATCTGCCTGAGCGACACGGCCGCGCCGAGGAGGGCTGGAATTGAACGAGATAATGTGGGCTGTCGATGTAGAGGGCAGCGGAAAATCTCCCCCTGAGATCGTCGAGTTGGCGATCGCCGAGATGAAGGGGCTGACCCTGACCGGGCGCCGCAAGCATTGGCGCTTCAAGCCGAAGAAGGGCATCTCCCCGATGGCATCCCACATCCATGGCATCTGGGATGAGGACGTGGTCGATGCGCCCGATATCGAGGATGTGGCCGATGACGTCCTAATGTGGCTGGAGGACAAGGCCATCGTCGGTCATAATGTCAAAGTCGAGGTAGACATCCTCAGCCAGGCACTTGAAGGGTGGGAACCCACAGCGGCCTATGACACGTTAAAGATCGCGCGGCGCCTACTCCCCGCAGAGGAGAAGCACGGGCTGGAGTACCTCGGATCCAAGCTGGGCCTGAGCCCACGGGCTGAGAAAATCACCGGCGGGAACAGCCATTCTGCTCCCTTTGATGCGGTGTTGTCAGCTATCCTTCTGGACCACATGCTGCGTGACCGGACAGAGGAAGACCAGCGCGCGATTCTTGCCGGTGCGGACATTCTCGACAGCGCCCAGGGCTCGTTTCTATGAGACGCTCACCATTCCGCATTGCGGTCGCAGGAACGCATTCCACCGGCAAGACGACCTTCCTCACACGGCTGAAGGAGCTGTTTGAGCAGCGCGGGCTTGCCGTGGTCTACGTCCACGACAGCGCGGCCAATGCCAAGCAGAAAGGCTTCCCGATCCTTACGGACCACACCTTTGAAAGCACGGCCTGGCTGATTGCGAGGGCCATCGAGCTGGAAACCGAGGCCACCATCTCGGCAGACGTCATCCTCGTGGACCGTCCTGTGACGGACGCTCTCGGATACCTTCAGGCTGCGCTCCTGCACACCTCCAGGTCGATAGCACCGGCCCGCTTACAGGCACTGGAGAGGATCTGCGAGGCTTGGGCGCCCGAATACGACCTCGCTTTCGTTACGGTACTTGATCCATCCGTCGAACTCGGTGAGGGGCGAGACGGGGATGTGCTTTTTCGCGTGAGGGCCGCCGAGGAGGTGGCCCGAGTGGTCGATAGGTTCATGCCCGACCGCCACCTTCTTCGCTATGGCGGCGCGGACGCAGCGTTGGCGCTCGCCATCGCAGCTTTCGACGACCAACACCGCGGTGTCTGAATATGGCTCGCGAGCATAATGATCCTGCTAGGATCGCTGAAGACCGGGCGATCGCACTCGCGGGAAAGCGCCGCCTAGGCCTCGGCTGCATGGCGCTGACCGGGATTTATGGAGCCGTTGACCGTGAGCAAGCCGTCGCGACGATCACCGCGGCCCTAGATAACGGTGTCACGCTTTTTGACACAGCACCGCTGTATGGCAACGGCGCGAACGAAAAGTTGTTGGGCGAAGTGCTCTGCGGCCTCCCCACTACGACCATCGTCACCAAGTTCGGCCTCTATTCCGATGCTGGGGGTAGTTTATATCGCGATAGTCGGCCCGAAGCGATCAGGCAGTCTGTCGAGGCCTCATTGAGGCGCCTAAAGCGTGATCGTATCGACCTTCTACTCCAGCATCGTAGCGATCCCGATACGCCGGACGACGTAGTTCAGGCCTGCATCGAGGATCTGATCTCCGCAGGCAAGGTCGGCGAGTTCGGGCTCTCCAGCGTTTCTGCCGATCAAATCGCAGGGCGACCGATGGAACACACCCTTAGCGCTGTGCAAAACGAGCTGTCCTTGGTGACCGGCCAGAAGATCGAGGAAGTCGCTGCCACCACGGCGCGGGGGGCCTGCTTCATGGCCTTCTCCCCATTAGGGAGAGGTTTCCTAACAGGTTCAGAACCTTCAGAGCCAGATGATCTCAGGACATCAATGTTGGCTTTTGCGCAGCGCTCTACAAGCGGGCATCCGCATCGCGATGGTTCTGGTAACGAAATGGAGTTTAGGGAGTTGGTTTCCGCGCCCCAGGCGTTGGCATGGGTTTTGGCTCAGGGTGCCAACGTCGTTGCGATTCCCGGCTGTCGGTCCCCAAGCCAAGTTTCCGTGATTTTTGACGATCTCGATAGCCTTACCACGGTCCGTTTCCCTTTCATCCAAGACAAGATCGCTCAGAATACGTCAGACTGAAGGCACCCGATATACCCTGAGCTGAATCTCCTGCAGTTGGGGTCCTCTCCTTAGTGAATGAACGCATGATAGGTTCCCAAGAGCGGCCCCGGGGAATGGTGACGGCCAGCGCGGAAGAGCGGAGGTTGTGAGTGATGGCAACCCGATCGGGCTCCGTCAAACAGGATAGTGCCCCGCGGCGTGGTGTAGGAAGCCGCGAGCGTCGCTGATCGCGAGGCTGGCGGTCATCGTCGATCTTCGGAGTAGGTTTGGGTTGCGACACCTGAAACCTGAGACGGAGATGACGATGACCGACGACAGAATGGCTCTGATGGAGCTGGTTGAGAAGCAGGCTGATGGCGATCTCGTGCGCGAGATGCTGGCCTTTGCAGCCGAGCGCATCATGGAGGCCGAGATCGAAGCGCGGACCGGCGCGGCCAAGGGCACGCGCTCGCCAATGCGAGAGGCCCAGCGGAATGGATACCGGGAGCGGGATTGGGATACGCGTGCCGGCCGGATCGCGCTAGAGATCCCGAAGCTGCGCAAGGGCAGCTATTTCCCCAGCTTCCTTGAACCGCGGCGGACAGCCGAGAAGGCATTGGTGGCGGTGATCCAGGAGGCTTACGTTCACGGCATCTCCACGCGGTCCGTGGATGACCTGGTGAAGGCCATGGGAGCTGGCGGCATGTCTAAGAGCCAAGTCAGCCGGTTGTGCATGGAAATCGACGAGCGGGTCGACGCCTTCCTGTCGCGGCCGCTTGAAGGCGCGTGGCCCTACCTGTGGTTGGACGCCACATACCTGAAGGTCAGGGAGGGCGGGCGCATCATCAGCAAGGCGGTGATACTCGCGGTGGCGGTCAACGAGGACGGCAAGCGCGAGGTTCTGGGTGTCGCAACCGGTCCATCCGAGGCGGAGGTGTTCTGGACTGATTTCCTGCGCAGCCTCGCCGACCGGGGCCTGCGTGGCGTCAAGCTGGTCATCGCCGACGACCACAAGGGCCTGCGGGCCGCCGCACGCCGGGTCTTCAACGCCACTCATCAGCGCTGCCGCATCCACTGGATGCGCAATGCCCTGGCGCATGCCCCTGCGAAACAGCGCACGGCAGTGGCGGCGATGTTGAAGACGGTCTTCGCCCAGGAAAGCAAGGCCGACGCCGAGAACCAGTGGGCCGTCGTGGCGGACGCCCTTCGGGAGAAACAGCCCAAGCTCGGCGCCCTGATGGACAACTCCCGCGACGATGTGTTGGCCTACATGTCGTTCCCTCGAGAGCACTGGACCCAGATCGCTTCGACCAACCCGCTGGAGCGGGTGAACCGAGAGGTAAAGCGACGTGCGGATGTCATCGGGATCTTCCCGAACGACGCCGCCATCATCCGCCTCGTCGGCGCTCTGATGCTCGAAACCAACGATGAATGGGCAGTGGCGCGGCGATACATGAGCCTTGAAACCCTGGCCCGCGTCACCGACAATCCCACCGTCAGGTTGCCCGCCGTGGCATCCTGATCAGACCCGGACCTCTCCGAAGGTCGACGCTCCTACACCACGCGCGGGGGCACTATC
>CAYFGB010000067.1:0-3792 GCA_964342455.1 uncultured Hyphomonadaceae bacterium | reverse complement strand
CCTTCACGGCCTGTGACCCGGCGATGAACCCGCCGATCATTTCAACGACACCGTAGCCCACGTTCAGGATCACGACGATCCAGAGGGCGCGTCGGTAGGCCGGGTCCTGATGAGCCGGATTCGGTGGAATGTCTCCATCGCCCTCGATCCGGTCGAAGCCATAGCCTGTCACCGCAACGGCCTTTTCGATATCCGGCAGGCGCGCTTCGGGGGCGCTCAGGGTCATGATGTGCGTCGCGGCCGACACCTTCACATCGTCAGGCGCGACTCCGGCCGACTGCGCCGCCCGCTCGATCTGCGCGGCATCCTTCGCGCAATCCATACCGGAAACCCGGTAACGGACGGGTGGGGCATCTGCCGTCGATCCGGCACTTTCGGTGTTGGCCATGGTCGCGCTATTCCTGCTAGGATCGATCAAAGAACAACGTATCATCGAGGAGTGATATGGCGCAAATCGTCGATGACCGCAAGAGCGCGACCATCGAGCGACGGGCGAAGCTGTTCCGCGGCTTCGCGGACCCGAGCCGCCTGGCCATCCTCGGTGCACTTTGCAACGAGCCATTGGCCGTTCACGAGATCGTCGAGCGGACGGAACTATCGCAACCCAACGTCTCCAACCATCTGAGGTGCCTGCTGGACTGCGGGCTTGTCGCCAGCGACCGCGATGGGCGCTTCATCCGCTACCGTATCAGCAGCCCGCGCATCACGGTTCTTCTGAACGATGTGGACGCACTTCTCGACGTGGTCGCAAAGGGTGTTGAGGCGTGTGACAATTATCGTGGGGCGTAAAAGGTCGAATTTTGACCGGCACACGCAGCATCGCGAACCTTAGCGCTTTGTCGGCACAGCTTGCCGACAAGTAGAACAGTCGGTTCGCGATCACCACGCCAGTCCGATCCTTGAGCCTCATAACCCGACTAGAATACCGCCCCCTAGCAACACATAGGCGATCATGGCGAGCCAGAATAGCACCTTCTCGACAGCGCCGCCGGTCGAAAATCAATGAGAGACCTCGTCGCGGACGCAAGACTGCGCGTCGATGGGATCAATCCCACTGACGCTCATCGGGCGATGGGGCGTGGCGATGTCATTTTCGACGTGCGCGAACCGGCAGAGCTGGAGAGCGAAGGCGCAATTGAAGGCGCGGTTCACATTCCGCGCGGCCTGGTCGAAGCGCAGGCCGATCCGACACCTGCGTGGCGAACGAGGCTCTGGCCGCGCAGCGCGATGGCGAGGGCCGTGTTCACGCTCTCTGTGCGTCCCCGGCGCGAGCGCGGCCCTTGCCGCCGACAGCCTGCGCCAGATGGGCTATGGCACCACCGTGATCGAAGGCGGTCTGGCGGGCTGGAAAAAGGCGGACCTGCCGCTTCGCGCCTGACACTGATACAAGCGCTGGCGCGATGTTTTCCGGGCCTCGGCTGGGAACGACGCAACCCTTTTAATGACGGAGTATCACTATGAGACGCCGAAAGTTCCTTACCCTCGCCGCAGCCTCCCTCGCGACCCCTGCACTTAATATCAGCCGGGCGTGGGCCGCCGAGCCCGGCGCGCCCTTGCGGATACCGGAGGTCATGGAGATCGGCCCCGGCGCAGGCAACACACTCGATGCGATACGCGGAACACGCGACTTCATCGCAGGCGCGGCGTCGGAAACCTGGGGCTACTCGCAGGATTACCTCGGGCCGCTGCTGAGGTTCCGGCGCGGGCGCACCGCAAACATAAGTGTCACGAACCGTCTCGATGAACCGATCACGGCTCACTGGCACGGCATGCACGTGCCGGGCTATCTCGACGGTGGACCGCAACTTGCTTTCGGCCCGGGCGAGACTTGGGCGCCGGAATTACCGGTCGATCACCCGGCGGCAACGCTGTTTTACCACAGTCATGTTCACGGGCGAACAGGCCCGCAGGTCTATCGCGGGCTGGCGGGCATGATTGTCATCGACGACCCCGAGATCGACGATCCGCTGCCGCACGACTATGGCGTCAACGATTTTCCACTCATCGTGCAGGATCGACGCTTCGACCGGTCAGGCCGCCTGACCTATAGTCTTGGCATGATGGACCGGATGCACGGGTTCCAAGCGGACCAGATCCTCGTCAACGGTGTGATCCGTCCCAAGCTTACAGTTCCGGCGGGTCTGGTACGCCTGCGTATCCTGAACGCGTCGAATGCGCGCGTGTACGATTTCCGTTTCACCGATGGCAGGCAATTCCACCAGGTCGCGAGCGATGGCGGCCTACTAGATCGCCCGCTGGCCATGGCCAGCCTCCAACTCAACGGCGCCGAACGGGCCGAGATCGTGGCCGATTTTTCGGACCGGTCACCTGTCTCTCTCGCCTCGCGCGACATCGGGATGGGTGGCATGATGAACGAGGGCACGATGGGTGACAGGGGCGGCTCCATGATGATGGGCGATAGAGGCATGATGGGAGATCGCGGTAGGATGGGCGACCGCGGTATGATGGGGATGGGTGGAAACAGTGGTGCGCCGATCGAGATCATGTCGTTTGATGTGGGCGCAGCTGCGCCCGCCGGCCCCACCCGCCTACCCACCTCGCTGCCTTCGGATGCGCCCGCACTCGGCGATCCAGTCCGCAGGCGCAATTTCACCCTCAACATGCACACCGGGGGTATGATGCGCGGCGGCATGATGGGTGGCGACGGTCAGACGATGGGGATCAACGGCGAACCT
Organism: uncultured Hyphomonadaceae bacterium; assembly: GCA_964342455.1. GTDB lineage: Bacteria > Pseudomonadota > Alphaproteobacteria > Caulobacterales > Hyphomonadaceae > Ponticaulis. Next base: position 1,096 of record CAYFGB010000067.1, on the reverse strand, counting down.
TACGTCATGGATCGCATTGATGAGACCATCCGCGCAGGCGAAACCGAGCTTTGGCGCATTAGTACCGACATGATGATGCGGCACACGTTCCACGTTCACGGGACTTCTTTTCGGGTCGTGAGTCAGAACGGACGACCGGTCGACTCAGCGCGGATCGGTTGGAAAGACGTTGTTCGTGTGCAGGGCTCGACCGAAATCCTGCTGAGGTTCGACAAGCTGGCTTCGGAAGAGACGCCATTCATGTATCACTGCCACATCCTCGAACACGAGGATGCGGGCATGATGGGACAGTTTACGGTCACATAACAGGACCCCACCCGCTCGACACCGGGTGTCGTCAAGAGCTCACGTCTTCTTGCGGCGTTCTATCAGGTGTCGGTGTCGCCTTGTTGAAACGCATTACGGAGTATGTCTAGACTCGAACGGAGAACACCTCGCTAAGCTGCGGGTCCGCCGAAGCGGCCGTTCAGTCGCTCGGCAGCATTCGTCAAAAAGGGGCTCAGGTGCAGTCGATTGCCGCACAGATCACGAACGGCCGTTCTCGCTGTTTCAACCAAGGTGTTCGGTCTGGATCGCCCACTCCACTGGAAATGGCTCGAGCACTCGCGCCAGCGTGACCTCCGGCCCCTGCTTCCCGTTTAGTATCGCTTCGACGATGTCGGGGGCGAGCAAGGTCAGGCGCAGGACGCGTGTCATGTAGGAGGGCGCGATCCCCTCGCGTTCGGCAAGTTCGGCGATGGTGGCATACTCACCAGACTCCAGCATCCGCTTCCAACGAAAAGCGCGGGCCAGCGCCTTGACCAGTGAGCTGTCGGCCCTGTGCGGCTGGGTGGCGCCCTCCGGCAACTGCATTTCCTTCCGGCCGCCGCGCTTCACAATGCGGAACGGCACGTGGAGCGTCACCGTCTCAGGGATCGGCGTCGCGCGGGTCATGCTGCTGCGCCCATATCGCCGGCCAGCATCTCGCGCGCGAGGTAGCCGAGGCCGTCAATGCGCAGACGAACGTTCAGCCCGCCCTCTCCAATATCCACGCGCTCGACTACCAGCGCCACGATCCGCGCCTGTTCGGCGGGGAACAGTTCGTCCCACAGCGGAT
>CAYFGB010000066.1:0-4289 GCA_964342455.1 uncultured Hyphomonadaceae bacterium | reverse complement strand
GTCTTTCGATTGCTGATTTAAGTTCTTCTAATCCTGTTTGTTTGTAGGCTTCCGTACTGGCTGCCCTTCTGTGTCCTGCAAACTCCTGGACTATTCTAACGTCATTGTTTTCTTTGAGCAAATGAGCAATTACGGACTGTCTTATTTTGAACGGGATTAACTTTTCAAGCTCGTTCCTGTCCCGATTGATCATTCGGTTTATCCCGCCTGCCCATAGCTGTAAACCTTCGTCACCAAGCAAAAAATAATCCTTCCGTTTACTTGGTTTCTGTCTCCTTTGATAGCGTTTGTAATCGTGCTTTAAATAGTTGTGGAACAACAGTATTTGATTGGGTTTTAAACTCAATGTCCTGCCTTTGTTCTTTACATTGGATTTGATTTTTATGGTTCCGTTTTCAAGGTCGATATCGCTTGTTTGGAGTTGGGATATTTCAAGGACTGTCAACGCCTGGTAAATGAGCAGACTAATGATGATTTTATCCCTGTTCTGATTGTCCGGTTTTTTGCTTTGGTGGGTTTCGTAAAGTTCTTCCAATACTTCCTTTGGGTAAAGGCTTTCTACTTGGATGGCTCGGTTTATCTGGTCTTTCAGGTATAAATATCTACACGGGTGGTCGTTCCGCTTTCCTGTGGCCACTAAATACCGATAGTAGATTTTGATGGCAAACAGGTTGTTTCTTAGTGTTTTGGGGTGTAAGCCCTGTTCCCGCAAAAGTCCGATATAGTCCAAAACGTCCGTATAAGTTCCTTTCTCTGCTTTGTCTCCCATTGCCAAGATGTAGCGGTCAATCATATTTTCGTAACCGTCTATACTGGTTCTGCTGTACTCTTTTTCTAAAAACTCTTTCAGTTTCATTTTATCAACTCTTTTAACTGTTCTTTACTGATGTGGGTATAGATTTGGGTTGTTTCAAGCTGTGAGTGTCCTAAAAACATCCTGACTTGTTCTACTGCTATTCCCTGCTCTAAAAGATGGGTGGCTATCGAGTGCCGTAAACTGTGTATGGTAATCTGCTTTTCTTTGATGGCTTCATTTCCGGTTCTCTCAATAATGGCTTTCAGGTATTTGTTGTAGGTGTGTGTTCGCATCCGTCCGCCCCTGGAGTGAAGCATAAAGGAGTTTTGATTGAGCTTATAATCCCGTCCTTTGGTCAGCTCGTCCCTTTCGTTGTAAAAATAATTTGCAAGGTCATTCACTACTCCGTTTGACAGGGGTACAACCCGCCTTTTGTTGCCTTTTCCTTCCGGCACTATCAGTATCTTTTCCCTTAGCCTTATATCTTCTACATTGCATTTTACAAGCTCTCCAACCCTTAAACCACATCCATAGGCAAGGCTTAATATTGCCCGCTCCTGTGCGGTTTCTGTGGCCTGGTAAAGCTGTTTGATTTCGTCCTGGTCTAATACGGTTCTTTCTTCACTGCCTTTGGGATAAGGAAAGTTGAGCGTACTGCAGGGATTCGTTTGTATTTGTCCGCTTCTTAAAAGCATTTCAAACAGATCCCGGATAATCCGCATATGGCTATGGGTTGTTTTTTGGCTCAATGCCCCTCCGTCTTTTTTACTTGGCCGTGAACTGATGTAACTGTAATAACGGTTGATTTCAGGGGCTTGGATTTGGGCAATGCTCAACAGTCCTTGCCTTTCCAACCACTCCAAAAACTCGTTCAGGTAATTGAACCTTGCTTTGTTGCTCTTGCGTGTATAGCCCAACCGCTTTTGATAGGTAAAGAACTGTTCTGCCAATTTCCGGTAATCTTCGCTTACCACTATGATGTTTGAAGGTCTTCCCATATATACACACTTTTCGGAACAGGGAACAATCGGGGTATTTCTAACCTAAAAACATTGATTTAAAAGCACTTAACTTTAAAAAGATTGTTCCATTATTGTTCCGTATTGTTCCTTTCTTGGTTTATAGTCCTGCGATTTGGTTCATTAAATCATCCTTTATCTGTGTTCTTACTTTGGCGTAGTTGTCCCAATAATCCACTTTGTAGCACACTTTCCGTTGGTTTCCCGAGTACTTGGCCGTGATGTATTCCATCTCCTGCAGGTGGTTAAAAAATCGGCTGCACTGGGCTTTGCTGATGTTGAGCATTTGCCTGATTTCCCGTTGGGTAAATTCCTGTTCTTTGTCCTTCAAGTGGGATTTTAAGCGTTCAAAAAACTGCCTTAGTGAGCCGTCTAATTCATCTACTTTCAGCACGATACTTTCAAAGAGGATTTCACAAGCGGTCTGCAGGTCTTCGGTTTCAGTGATTAACCGCCCTTGTTTGTCCTGTTTTCTCTGGTATTGGTTGAGTAAGGTGATTTGCTTTACAAAGCTTTGATAGAGTTCGTTTAAGCGTCTAATCTTGTGGGCTGATTCGGGTAATTGTATTTTGTTGGCGTAAGGGTTAATGACTTCATAGGGCTTGAGTAAGCGGATGCAGTTCTGGACGAAGGTCGTCACCCTTTTTTGTTCTTCTTTGTCAACCAAACCTGCTGCTAAGTGGTTTTGATAATGAATGACCCTTAGGGTCTGTTCTTTGCTTTCATCCACCGCAATCAAAAAACTACGGCTGATGTTGTCTTCATAAATTTCTCCTTTGGTGGTACAGGCTAAACTGGCTATCGGACCCCTTACGGTTCTTTCCCCACCGCTTATTTTTCCGCTTGCATCTTTAATACTGGTGGATGTCCTTAGTATATCGTTGCTCTGTAATTCCCTTACGGCAAGCTGTGCATCTTCTTTCAGCCCGTCCAGATCCTCGAAGCATATCAGCTTGTTTACAAAAAAATATTCGTCCTGGTTGTAAAAACTGTTGTCCGTAACCCTTGTGTACCTCTTTACATCTTCATCAGGCATCAGGTAGCTGATGATTTTTAACAGCCTGGTCTTTCCGCTTCCTGAACTGCCCTGTATCAATGCGTGCAGGGTGTCGGGCATTTTGTAAGAGCTTGCGATTACAAACAGTAAAATACGGTTGGTTTCTTCTCCTGTTATCCCTGCTTTCCCAATGAGTTTGTTTATTCGTTGCACGAGTTTTTCAGCTTTCAGGAACCCGATACATTTTGTGGCCGTGGCTGCCGGCACTTGTATTTTGCTTTCCTGCCTTCCGTTGGCTTTGAACTGTTGTTTATCTCTGTACTGTTCTAAAAGGCTTGTGAGTTGCATTAAATCGGCTTCTATGGCGTCTTTCCGCAGTCCTAATTTTCCCGCTATGAGTTTGCAGGAGCTTTCTACTTGCTTGTATTCGTACAGGTCGAGTTTTAATGTAATGCTGCTTGCTTCTGCTATGGTCTGTATCGTGATTTTCAGGCTGTCGGGTTGGTCTGTCCTAAAGCCTTTGATTTGGTAAGCGGCTTCATTGCCTTTGTATTTGAGGTTGTAAGGGTTCGTGGTATCAAGTCCGTTTATCGGTGCTTTGGGTTGTTCTGATTTTTCTTTTTCATCTGATAACAATTGAGTTATTTCCGTTCCCTTCGGGGATTCTTCAGATGAAAGAATAAAATCAACTTCCTTTCTTGTTTCTATTAAATGGGTCAAGATTTCAGGGCTGTGGCCTTGCAAAAGGCTGTTTACATCTTCATTCTCCGGAACGGCTGCACTGGTTATTTTCAAGTTGGGATATTCTGCTTTGAGCATTGGGCCATACTTGGCCACTGCCTTGTTTCCCGGTTCGTCTCCATTCAAAAAGAAGATGATTTCCGTTAGGTGTTTCAGCTTTCGGATGGCTGTTTGGTGTTCTTCTGTAAGCCCATTGGTTCCGTACAGGCTTACTATTTCATACTTACTTTTGATTTCTTCCTGTTGTAACAAACTGGCTGCATCAATGATGCTTTCGGTCAATATCAGTTTTTGGGTGTCCGCTTTGGGATAGCTTGGATAAAGTCCGCTCCTGTCCCGCAGATAAAAATGCCGTTGCTCCTTGTCGCTTAATGTGCTTCTAAAGTATAGCCCTGTGATTTCGTGGTTTGGGTTTCTTAGGGCAAAGACAATGCACCATTTACCAAAAGGCTTGTATGCGGTTTCGCCTGTTCTCGATTTCAGCCCCAAGTCCAACAATATCCCATATTTCAGACAGTCGTTTATCAGGCTTTCATCTTTCCTTGCCCCGTGGTGGAACTGCCCGGCATTGTAACCGATTTCGAGTTGCTTATGGTCAAGGTTACGGCTCTCTATGTATTCCCGGGCCGGTTTGGAGTTATGCACCGCATTTTTGAAGTAGGTAAACATCCGCTCCAAAAACATTGCTTTCTCGTTCGCCTGCTTGCTGATGGGCGGGGCTTGTGTCGTTGGGTTG
>CAYFGB010000065.1:0-4294 GCA_964342455.1 uncultured Hyphomonadaceae bacterium | reverse complement strand
GAAGGAAGAAGTCATCCGCCCCCGTCAACTGGAACAGAAGGTCTGATGTCCCGTCCAGACCGAAATCGCGATAGGAAATCCGAACGGCTTCAATCTTGTTGGCCCCGATATCATTGAAGTGAAACATCCCCTCAACGAGGAATTCAGCGTCACTCACGCCATCTCCATTTGTATCCCAGAAGAATTGGGTATCTCCGTCCACGAACTCATAGCGAAGTTCGTTCACCCCTGAAGATGAAAATTCACCCGTTCCGAGGAAATTGTGGAGCGTCAGCTGAATGATCTCCCCGGTCTCAATGTCGTGTATGATATCGCCGTCCGCATGACCAATGGAAATGCGGAACTCGTCTATACCGGCTCCTCCAAAAAACGAGTCTGCGCCGTGGCCACCGTCTATCGTATCATCGCCATCCTCGCCTCTTAAGATGTCGTCACCAAGCCCACCTTTCAGGCTGTCATCGCCGCCGCCCCCGTATACATCGTCATTACCGCCATTTGCCGTGATGTCATCGTCACCATCCTCACCAAAAATAAGGTCCTCGGCATCTGAAGCGTAAATGGTATCTCGCCCACCGCCACCGGAGATTTGATTCCCATTTGTGTGGGATCCGAACAGGTAGATCCCATCAACACCTTCGCCTCCAAATACATTTACGGGTGCAAGAAACCCGCCAATGGTGGGCGCATAGGCCCGGATGGTGTCATTGCCATCCCCGCCTTCAAACACCTCACCTTTGCCATGAAGAGTGTCGTCGCCTTCACCACCATTGAAGTAATTGTTTCCCGACGTATCGGTCAGTGTGTCATTCCCTCCCTGACCAAGAAGCGAGTCGTCGCCATAGTCTCCATACAGCTCGTCGTCATCATCACCACCATAAAGGATGTCATTGCCAGCGTCCCCATTGAGCGTGTCTTCACCCTCATATCCGCGTAACGTGTCGTCCCCTGTTGTCCCATTCAGCGTGTTGTCATTTGCGTCGCCCAGAATTTCAGCCATGTCTCGTCCCTTCCTTGCACCGTGTTCAAACCTTTCGAGGCTTGCCGTTGACCCGTCTTAAGTCTGTCCTGATGCTGAGAACGAGAAATTGAGAACAAAACGGACATCAGGCTGACATTTTCTCGCAATTTAGAAACAGAAGGTGCCCGGCGGACTGGCATCAGCACGCTCAACAACATGATCCATCATGCTTCAAAGCGCGTCTGTCTTGCCTGTCGATGATATTGCTGGTTTCATTTTGAAATGTTGCTGACATGGCGGGAGAAATTGGTTGGTGTGGTCCGAGGACATTGAGAAAGAAGGCGTAGCGCTTTTTTCGCAGCACTATTCCGAACTCGTGGTCATCGCGCGAGCCATTCGCCAGCGCTATGGGAGCTCAAACACGCTCCTGACCGGGGACCTGCTGCACGAAGCCTATCTCAAGCTCAGCGCCGAGCAGACCTTCACAGATGAGCGCCATTTCAAGGCGGTTGTTGCGGTCGCCATGCGTCATGTTGCGATCGACAGGGCTCGCAAACGGTTGGCCGAAAAACATGGCGGCGGGCTGCATCGCGCAGATGACACGCAGGCTTTCGATGAAGCTGCGCTTGTTTCCTATCGGGAAGCCGAGCGAACCATTAACATCAACCAATTGATTGAGGAGCTGGAAGCTGAAAACCCTCGACAGGCTCGCGTCTTCAGCTGCCGCTACTATGCTGGCTACACTGCTGCGGAGACGGCGGAGATTTTCGCCGTAACAGAAAAGACAATTCAACGCGATTGGAAAACCGCGCGGGAATGGCTGAAATCGCGTCTGGTCGACCAGGCCGGTATCGCCTGAATGGGGATTGGGGGGACGAAATATGGATCAGGTCGAAATAGCCGCCGTGCACGCATTGGTGCAACGCGCATTGGCGCTTTCAAACATGGCGGACCGGGAAGCCTTTCTGAAGACAGAGACGGCTGGACGGGATGACTTGCGACGCCATGCGCTTATAGCCCTGCGCAGCCATGATCTGACAACCGGATTTCTTGAAACCGGAGGCGGGATACACTTTGAAGGTCCGACGCTTACTGAAGGTTCACAAGTCGGCCCATGGAAAATCGGGCCCGTTCTCGGTCAGGGCGGCATGGGCGAAGTCTATGAAGTCTCGCGATCCGACGGTCATTTCGAGAAAACAGCGGCCCTGAAAGTCCTCTCTACCGTGTCTGGAGATGGTGGCGCACGTTTTGCTCGCGAGCGACAAATTCTGGCTGATCTGGAACACCCGTCCATTGCACGTCTGTTGGATGGCGGGGTTCTGCCCGACGCCCGACCATTTCTCGTCATGGAACGCATACAAGGCGTTACGGCAGACAGCCTGGCGCTGGATGGGAAGTCGACCGCCGAACGGTTGAGCCTGTTCATTCAACTTTGCAATGCTCTGGAGTATGCGCATGGCCGACTGGTCCTTCATGGTGACATCAAGCCTGCGAATGTGCTTCTCACCGAAACAGACGAATTGAAACTCGTCGACTTCGGGGTTGCCGGTCTTCTATCGGAGGTCCAGTCCACGGAGCGCGCGCCCATGACACTGGCTTATGCGGCCCCGGAACAAATCGCAGGTGAACCTTCAAGCGTTCGAACCGAAATATACAGCCTTGGCCTGACACTGACTGAATGGCTGACCGGACATGGCCCAACCTCACCTGAGGCTTCGACCGCAGGCCAACATTTGCCCGCAGATCTTCGGGCGATCATCGGTAAGGCAACAGCATCCTCGCCTGACGCGCGGTACACATCGGTTGCCGACTTTCGGTCAGACATTGAACGCTATCTTACCCTGAGGCCGGTGTTGGCTCGGCCCGCGGGATTTGGCCACAATGCACTGCTTTTCTTCTGCCGTTATCCAGTATCCAATGTCCTGGGCCTTGCCTTTCTGGTCAGTTTGATCGCAGGCCTTGTCGGCGTCAGCCTCTATGCCTACCAGGCCGAACGGGCGGCGCACCGGGAAGCCCTTGCCCGTATCGAAGCCGAAACCCAGGCCTCACTCGCCATTGAAGCGCGTAATCTGTTGATCAGCCTCACAGTCGACGCGCTGGATGCCGAAGACGGAGGCGGAGGTGATATCGCTGCCCTTCTTGCGGATACGCGGAGCGCAGCCCTTCAAACCTTTGATACAGATCCAGCTGGCGCGCGCATGACGCTCTACACATTATCGACCATCCATGATGGCCGTGGCGACTTGGCTCAGGTGATTGAAACCCTTGCCCCGATTTATCAGCGGCCAGACACAGATGATGTGGCGACCATTCAGTCACTGATCACCTACGGCCTTTATACAATGGATACAGAATATCATGATCAGGCAAGTGATGCGCTCGAACGCGCCATCGCCATCATGGATCGGCATAATCAGCCCGAATTCTTCCGCGCAGACCGCGCCATTGCGGAGGCTTATCTCTCCATGATGGGGACTGATAATCCCCGTAAGCTGGCTGCGGTTGCCGAGCTTGATCGTTTGGCTCAGGAGCTGTCAGCTGGTGACAATCTGGAGCAGAATGAAGCCGTGGCACATTGGGACGATGCTGCATTCCTTGCCATCCAGGCAGGTGACGCTGATCTGGCCATTGAGCTTGGCGAAAAATCTCTGGCACTGAACCGGTCCATTGAGGGGCCTAAAAACCTGACCGATGAAGAGATCGCATTTGTTCTGGTCGGAAGTTACGCCAATCAGGGACGGGTCGAAGAGGCTATTAAACTCAATTCCGAACTCGTTGTGGAAGCCGAACGGCTATACGGACCATCCGTCGCCCTGGCGAACAGGCTGTTGATGGATGGTATGCTGAAGTCCCGATCCGGACAGTCAGCTGCTGCGCTGATTTCTTTCGAGCGCGCCGAGCCGATGTATGCAGAATATGACCGATCGCCCAGCGAGCTGCGTTTTTCGGTTTTGACGAATATCGCCAGAGAACAAGTCATCCTGTCTGATGATGCCAATGCCATGACCGCGTTTGATGGGTTGGCAGATGACTATGGCCAGTATTTCGAGCCGCATCCGCGCTTTGGCTATTTCTTTTACAAGCGCCGTGCCGAGGCCAAAGAGCATTTGCAACAGACCGACGCGGCTCTCACTGACTATGAAACGGCGCTCGATTATGCGCAACGCGGCGGCCGCGAAGATTACGTCAACAATGTCCGAAAGGCGATTGCCGAACTCAGTGCGGTTGATTGATTGCCGCCCAAGTAGCGGGTTTGCCGCTACCGGGCTGCTCGTGTGATACCCTCACGCCCAGAGGCCGAGGGTGTCGATGCCATTGGGGTCGATGACGTCTGCA
>CAYFGB010000064.1:0-4788 GCA_964342455.1 uncultured Hyphomonadaceae bacterium | reverse complement strand
ACCCGGAGCATGTCGAACAGGCCAAAGCCCATGGCATTGAAGGCATCGACCTTCTTTATGTGAACCTCTACCCGTTTGAGGAAACCGTCGCGAAGGGCGCGGACTTCCACACCTGTATCGAGAATATCGACATTGGCGGCCCGGCCATGCTTCGCGCGGCGGCTAAGAACTATGCCTTTGTGTCTGTCTGTACAGATGGGGATGATGTGGACGCGGTGATCGCCGACATGGAAGCCAATGGCGGCGCGACGACCCTCGCAACCCGCAAGAAGCTTTGCGCCAAGACCTATGCCCGCACGGGCGCCTATGACGCTGCCATCTCTAACTGGTATTTCGAACAGCTTGGCGAAGAGAGCCCGGAATGGCGCGCTTTTGGCGGCAAGCGTATTTCCGTCATGCGCTATGGTGAGAACCCGCACCAGAAGGCAGCCTTCTATAAAACCCCTGAAATCCGCACCGGCGTTGCCACGGCAGAGCTCATCCAGGGCAAGGCGCTCTCCTACAACAATATCAACGACACGGACGCGGCCTTTGAACTGGTGTCCGAATTCCCGGCCGATGGCGAAGCGGCTGTCGCGATCATCAAACACGCCAATCCGTGTGGTGTGGCGCTCGGCGCTACCCCGCTCGAAGCCTATGAAAAAGCCTATGACTGCGACCGCACCTCAGCCTTTGGCGGCATTGTCGCTCTGAATCGTCCGCTGACGGGCGAGACGGCGGCAAAAATCACCGAGATCTTTACAGAAGTCGTGATCGCGCCGGGCGCGGACGACGAAGCGAAAGAGATCTTCCGCAAGAAGAAAAACCTCCGCCTTCTTCTGACCAATGGTTTGGCTGACCCGCATGCGGCTGGCGTCTTCATGAAAGCCGTCGCGGGCGGTCTTCTCGTGCAGGATCAGGACCGGGGTTTCGTACCGCGCGCGGATATGAAAGTCGTCACGAAGAAACAGCCAACCGACGCAGAGTGGAATGATCTCCTGTTTGCATGGCGCGTGGCAAAGCACGTCAAATCCAACACGATTGTTTACGCAAAAGACGGCTCTACAGCGGGTGTTGGGGCCGGCCAGATGAACCGTCTGGACTCAGCGCGGATCGCCACACGCAAAGCGGAAGATGCGGCTGAGATTGCTGGCTGGTCCGTACCGCGGACCAAAGGCTGTGTCGCCGCCTCTGACGCCTTCTTCCCATTCCCGGATGGCCTGCTGCAGACGGCTGAAGCCGGGGCAACCTGCGTCATTCAGCCGGGTGGGTCGATCAAGGATCAGGACGTCATCGATGCCGCCGACGAGGCAGGTCTCGCAATGGTCTTCACCGGTATGCGCCACTTCCGGCATTAGTGTGACGACGTTTAAGTCGCCGTTACTGACGCATGTCCTACCGATCCATATTCGAGCATGGCGCGGTCACCCGTAAGTATCGTCAATCCGAGTTCACGGGCGGTTGAGAGGATAATCCGATCGGCGGGGTCGCCGTGATACTGTCCCGGCAAAAATGACGAGCGCAGTAGAATGCGTGGTGTCATTTGCGCCCAGCCGACATGAAATCTGTCACAGAAGGTCTCGAGCCACGCTTCGGAATCGAGCGTCAGGGTAATCCGTCCCTTGGAGCTGAGCATGCCGAGTTCCCAGGCAGAAATCGGGCTCAACAGGACTTGTTCAGTCGTTCGGTAGGCACTCATCAAGCGAGCTTTACCGGCTTCTGTCAGCCCCTCACCAGAGGCCATCCAGATGACTGCACATGTGTCGAGCAGGAGGCCGTTCATCGTTGTCCGCTTTCTGCATCCCAATGCTCCCCTGTGGATTGAGTTGGGTTGAAGTCAACAGAAACCGAAATACTGGTTTTCATGCAGCCATAAAGATCTTCAAACTTGATTTGCGTCATTGGGGTAATCGTCGAGTTTGCGGACGCGTCAGAGAAGCCGCGCATTGGCGTTTCGGTCTTCCGGAAGATCAGCTTTTGTCCTTCCATGTCGACCGCACTGGTTTTGTAGCCAGCTTCAAGCCAGGCTTTGGTGATCACGCTGTTGCTGGGATTGTTGGACCACCAGGGGCGATGCTTGAACGCAGAGTTCGGCAGGCTCTCTCCGACCAGAGCTTCTATCTCAGCGAAGGTCATCGGAATACTTTGCAGGCCAACCTGCTTGAGGTGCAATTTCAGAGGCTCGTATTTGTTCATCTCGGTCTCCACGTTTCTGGTGAAACTGACATAAAACAAACTACAAGTAAATAGTTACTACCTTTTATACCTGTCACCAGCCGACGATATGGCGCTCGCCATCAACGACCACGCCTTTCATCATGGGCTTGCCTGACGCGCTAACGGACAGAATGACCTGAACCTCCTGACGGTCACGCAGACGTTGCTCAATATCGAGAGCCTCAGCCTGATTGGCGTAATAGCGGTCGATCTCCAGCATCGGCCAGACTTGCAGAGAAATGAGCTCTCCATTTTGTCGTACGGGAGAAAACTCAATACGCGTCTGAAGGAAAATCTGGTCGCTTATCGCTTCCCGGGGCCGGTCGACTGTGGCGTTTGTGATCACCCATTCATCATCTTCGAGCGCAAATGTGAGCCAACCTTCAGCGATTTGGAGGCGCTCACGATCGTCAGCAAACGCGTTGAAAATGGATTCCGCCTGTACGCCGTCAAAGATCACGCTCGCCTCGGGCTGAAGCCGCACATAATGGCCGAGCAGTATGGCGCGCGGGTCGTATCCGCGTGCCGGGATAATCAGTTCCTGACCGGACTGAAGCGCGACGACATGTTTTGCGACGCCAATCAGCAATATGGCAGCCAGGACGATAGCGGTCGCGCTGAGCGCATAGATCGGTTTCAGGAGTTCAGACATGGCTCGCATCTCCTGTTTCTGCATCCGCTCTTCGCTTCAGGATCAGCACCGTGGCGAGCGTTCCAGCTGCGGTGACGGCGAAGATCAGTGCTGCCGATGAGAGGTTCATGCCGAGGTCGATGAAGATCACACTGACGGCTGTCAGGAGAGAGAATATGCCTGCGGCTGCGACCCAGCCATAACGATGGCTTGCGCCAAACCAGAGGGTGAAGACGCTCGCGCCAAGCCAGATGAACCGGTGCAGGATGTCGCCTTCCGGATGAAAGGGGATACCCAGCAGGGCGATCCCCAGAAGCGCGACCCAGCTGGAATACCCCGAGAGTGTGCGACCACCACCCCGTTCCTGGTCATCACGCTGAATACCGAGCCAGCCGAGCCCCGCCCAGAGGACTGTGAACATACCGAAGATCAGAAAGCCGGTTGTGCGGGTCTCTTCGGCATCAAAGAAATCCATAAAACCGTATTGGAAGCCCGATGTCAGGAGTGAGCTGAATTCGCCGATATGAATGAAGCTCAACGGCACGGCGCTCAGAATCAGGGCGTGCCAGAGCGCGCGAGATCTGAGGGTCCAGGCCGTGCCTGCAACGATCGCCGCGATGCCGTTTACGCCCCAGAAGGAAAGGCTCGACCAGCCCAGGAAATACCAATCCAAAGACATGAAAATCCAGATCCCACCAAAAACGAGCGCGACGAAACCGGCTGCTGCCGAACGCCCCGACAGGCCGATCAATGCGGCACCGAGGGCAGAGAGGAAAACCGCGCCAATCGGCTCGCCCGGAATATTATAGGCCTGACCGATCAACGCGATGCTTCCTGAAAAGATCAGCGTCGAGAGCAGGGCCAGCCCATTGGAAACCTTTTCGCTGGTCTCGCGCGTGAAGGCTGCGCCAATAGCCGAGGCGAGGAACGCAATAAGAAGAAGCGTCAGCTTCATGCCGCGCGGAATGGCCGCCCAGTTGTCACCAATAAAGGTGATGACTGCGAGCCCTGCCAGAATGGTTGCGGCCATGGCGATCCAGCCCCTGCCATCGCCTTTGGTCTCAGGCGGCAGGCTCGCCAGAATGGGATCACGGCTTGTGGCCGGAACGAGCCCCTGCCCGATCCAACCTGTAAGATCGTTCTCTACGCGTTTCCTGTAGGCGCTGTTCTTCACTGCTACCTCCATATCATTGTGAGCGAATACTCACAAAATGAGGCTTAATTGTGGCGGATGAGCCCGGAGGTCAGTCGGCATAATCTTCCGGGAAGATGCGCTCATAGTGATCATAGGTTTCCGGCAGCTCATAATCCGTCTTCAGTCCACCAACGGATGCAGCGGTTTCTTCGGAAAGGTCGCAAGCGGATTCGTTGTTGTAATAATCAAACGACCTGCAGACGAATTCTGTCGCTTTCATACAGGCGCGCATACAGTCGTGCCGGGAGACGTAGAAATGCCGTGTATTATTGTGACCGGAGATCGCGGCGTCCGGAGTCCGGATAAACCGGGTTTCAAGTTCAGCGTTGGCGCTGGAGGTCAGCACCCACCAGACACCTGATATAATCAGAAAAATGAGCGTGGCGGCCCCTGCGGCGTTAACACCATAGCGTTTCAGCCAACTCACACGTTTTTGGGGTATCGGCTCGGCTTCGGGAGAAATTGTGGTGACCTCACCCACAAAACGAACGCCTGTATAGGGTATGGTTTTGATCAGGCGCTGTTCGCTACCATTGTCTCCAATCGCGTTTCGCGCAGAACGTAACCGACTGGCAAGCGCGGAATCTGAGACTTGACGTCCGCGCCATATGACCGTGTTGATTTCCTCACGGGGAACAATTCTGTGATGATTTTCGACGAGGAGCAGCAGAAGCCGGAAGACTTGTGGTTCCAGTTTTACTGTCTCGCCACCCCGGCGCAAAACCATGCGGGACGGGTCAAGTTCAAACTCTGCAAACGCGTAAGT
>CAYFGB010000063.1:0-5639 GCA_964342455.1 uncultured Hyphomonadaceae bacterium | reverse complement strand
TGATCCTCATCGGAATGCCCGGAATTGAGAAGCAACTCTCTCGCTACGCCCAGCTTTACAGCCGAGTTGGGTTTTCCCATCAATACAGGCCTCTTGGAAACGAAGAACTCAGATTCGTGCTAACCAGACGATGGAAGAACCTGGGGTTTGGACTCGAAGACACCGAGTTCAGCGATGCTCAAGCGGTGGCCGCTATCGTTCGGATCACTGGAGGCAACTTTCGACTACTGCAGCGTCTTCTTATCCAGATAGAGCGAGTCCTCAAGATAAACGATCTCAGCACGATTTCCGACGATGTCGTCGAAGCTGCAAGAAGTACACTGGTCATAGGTGCCACTTAGCGTTGCAAGCGAGTGCCATTTATCGCTGAGATTTACACAGAGCGCCGGCGATCGGGCTGTCCAGTTAGCCTATAGCCTAGAGTGACATCGAAAGCCCAAAGAACTCATCTCAAGTCACACGCTAGCCTCCGGAAATCTCAGGTTACTTGACACCGTATTCAGGTACAGAGTTTAGTCTTATCCCAGATGAAACGCATTTGTTCCCCACCATGATACGATACGGAATGTGGAGAAGATCATAAAGATGTATAAAACGACCTTCAGAATAAAGAACATGGACTGCCCCTCGGAGGAGAATTTAGTAAGGATGAAGCTAGAGGCACGGGACGACGTCATGTGCCTTCGATTTCATCTCTCTGAGCGACGATTGGAGATTTTCCACGACCTGGAGTCGGCGAATTTTCACGACGACATTGCCTCTCTCAAGCTGGGTGCCGAGAAGATAGAAACGGTTCAAACAGAAGAGGGCTTGGAAGAAACCGGGCAACAGAAGAACCTCCTCTGGACAGTCCTAGCAATCAACGCCGTTTTCTTTGTGGGCGAGTTGGTCTTTGGCCTTTTGGCCAACTCCATGGGATTGGTGGCCGACAGTTTAGATATGTTGGCAGACTCCATTGTTTACGGGTTGAGCCTCATGGCCGTGGGCAAAGCCGTTTCCAGAAAGAAAACCGTTGCTCGTTGGAGTGGATATTTTCAACTGGGGCTTGCACTGCTCGGGTTGAGCGAAGTGATTCGGCGTGTCCTTTACTCCACCGAAGACGTCGATTTCAAAACGATGATGATTGTGGCGTTCGCCGCGCTTTTAGCCAACGGCTTGTGTCTTTATCTGCTGAGAGGCTCAAGGAACGAAGAGGCCCACATGAAAGCTAGCGAAATCTTTACCAGCAACGACATCGTTATCAATCTCGGCGTGATCACCGCAGGTGGTCTGGTATATGCCCTGGATTCTCGCATCCCCGACCTGGTGATCGGTACGGTGGTCTTTTTCGTGGTTTTAAACGGAGCTAGAAGAATCTTGAAATTATCGGAGTAAGGTTGAATGCTGGGAGCTCGACAGCCTGCCGTCTCGACAGCGCCTCTCTTGCTTAATCCAAGGGCGGCGGGTTGGATAGAGGCCAGCCCGAGGCCCACCATAGCTCCACCTGGGCTCTGCCGAACTCGGCCTCGGCGCGGATGTAAGTCTCGAATCCCTTCAAGTTCTCTCTTTGAGAGTCAAACATCTCCACGAACGAGAGCAAACCGATCCGATAACCCTCCTGGGCGACCTCCACAAAGCGAAGGTAGTCGGCCGCCAACTCTAGAGCGGTCTCCCTTCTTTTCCGAGAAACTTCAAACTGGGTAAAGGCCGTCTTGAACTCCAACAAGACCTCTCTATATACTACGTTAACCTCGCTCTGTCGGGCTTCGGCCATCTTCTTTTTGCGAGCCGCTTCGGCTCCGAGACGTCCCCAGTCGAATAAAGGGACGACCATGGAAAACTGGATGCCCTGTTCGGCGAAGTTGCCCAAGCTTGATCGGTAAGCGGTGACCTGTACGTCAGGAGCCCCCGCGCGGTCGGCAAGTTTCGCCTCGAACTTGTCCCTTTCAGCCAGGCTGCGGGCCGCCACCAGCTCTGGGCGGTGTTCGAGCTCCCTTCCCAATCGCTCCAAGTCGGAATTGGACAGAAAAAGAAAATCCGGGGCGACCGGGATTTTTTCGTCCTGGACATGTACGGAGGCCACTGGTTCTCCGGTCAAGAGTTCCAATCTTTGCCGAGCCACGGAAAGGTCACCCTCGGCTTCGGCCAGAGCGATTTTGGCGTTTGTCCCGATCTGTCGCACTCGAAACTCCTCGTGAGGGGAGATCTCTCCTAGCTCAAGCCGTTTTTGAGCTATCGATTCCAATTGACTGGCAAACTCTAGCTGCCGCGAGTAAAGCTCGACGACGGAGTGAGCTTCCCAGAAGTCGTAGTATGCCTGCCCCGTCTCTCTCGTTACGGTCCTTCTGGTCTTTTCCAGGGACGCGTCAGCGGCTCGTGCCGCCTCCTCAGCTGATCTGTGTCTTAACCAGGGCTGCCCAGCGACCTCGAGAGTTTGGTTAATGTAGTTCGCTCCTTCGCGTGCTTGACCGGTGACGGCAGACAGTTGGATCGTGGGGTTCGGCTGAGAACCGGCTCCTTTCTTGTAGGCGTGAGCGCCCTCGGCCAGAGCGCGATCACGCTCCAACCGAGGGTCGGATTGCAGAGCTTTCCAGACGGCTTCAGCAGGCAGGAGCGGCTGAGCTCCGGTTAACGCCGTGGCCAGGAAGAATAATGCCAGCCAGGCGTACCTATGGAGTGTCGAAGCCATCCCTATTTGACAGCGTATTTCGCGGGTTCCGATATGAAGGTCGCCTTTTCGGCCTCGTTGCAAAACAGGTAAGTTTTGCCCTCATAGTCGATAGTCTCAATGGCCTCTTCCTCCATTGTGGAACCTTCGTCCACTACGCAGATGACGCAAAGACCGGTGTCTCCTTTCTTCTTGCTGCCTGTCTCGTAGGCGTAGGATGCAGCCTGGGCCGGAGTGCCGGTCTGACTGACCGCCGGTGCATTTGTGGCTGCGGTCGTCGGTTGCGATTCCGTGGTCTGGTTGCATCCGCTTTGAATGACCAGCGTTATCAGCAACCCTATGGCGAAATTGATTCGTTTCATTTTTTCTCTCCTTTTAAGTTTTTTTGATGGAAGTCTGCTCGTTGGATCAAGACATTGGCTCTCTCTCCTTTCCGTTTTGCATAAATGAGTAAAGAGCTGGTAGGACCAATAGGGTAAGTAGGGTCGACGTTATCAATCCGCCGATCACGACGGTGGCCAGTGGCTTTTGCACCTCGGCTCCCGTTCCGGTTGATAAGGCCATGGGAAGAAATCCCATGGCCGCCACAGTGCCCGTCATCAAAACCGGTCGCAGCCGAGTGACAGCAGCCTCTTCGATTGCGGCGCGAGCGGGCATTCCCTGTTCCAGATTGTGGCGAATGGTTTGCACCATGACCATGTCGGCTAACACGGCGATACCGGACAGGGCGATAAACCCTACCCCGGCAGACATGGAAAACGGCATTCCTCTCAAGAAAAGTGCAAAGACGCCACCCGTCACGGCGAACGGTATTCCGGTGAACACCCGGAGCGCATCGAAGACCCGACCGTAGGTGATGTAGAGTAAAAAGAAAATGATTCCAAAGGTGATGGGGACGATGACAGCCAGTCTGGCTCTTCCAGAACGCAGGTGTTCGTACTGCCCACTCCACTCCATGTGATACCCCGGGGGCAAGTTTAGCTTTTGGTCCACCAAGCTCTGGACTTCTTCTACGTAGCTACCCAGGTCGCGACCGCGAACGTTAGCTTGGATCACCACCCGCCTCTGGGCCGCCTCACGGCTTATTTGCACGGGCCCCTCGGAACTCTCGATATCGGCCAGCACGGAGAGTGGCACAGTCTGGCCTGCAGGACCCTCCACCAGAATATTGCCGATAGCCTCGGGGTCTCCCCGAAAAGGTTCCTGGTAGCGAAGGAAGATATCGTAGACCTCTTCTCTTTCCAAAACCTCGCCTACCACTTCTCCACCGATGGCGGTTTCGACCACACGGTTCAGGTCCGCCACATTGATCCCGTATCGTGCCAGATCGCTTCGACGTGACCGTATCTTGAGGGTCGGCAGACCGGAGGTGGCCTCCACGGTCACGTCGGCCCCGCCGGGTACTCCTCTCATGAGATTGGCGATCTCTGCCGCCTTTGTTTGCAGAACCGACAAGTCGGGCCCGAATAGCTTAGCTCCTAATTCGGCGCGGATACCAACCCCCTGAGAAATTTCGTTCATTCGCATCTTGATGGGTTGCGTAAACGACACTTTCATGCCCGGCACGTGGACCAAAGCCTCCTCCATCTTTCTCACCAACTCGTTCTTGGAAGAAGCTCTGGTCCACTCGGACCGAGGCTTGAGAGGTATGTAGATGTCGTGTTGAGATAGCAGCATAGGATCGGTTGCCACGTCCGGTCGCCCGATACGTGTAGCGACACTTTCTATTTCATCTGGGAATTGTGATAGAAGATAGCGCTCCACCACGGTGGCACGCTCGATGGCTGTCTCCACTGCGATGCCGGGGAGGTAGCTAGGGTTGATGCAGATCGCTCCTTCGTCCAGTTCAGGCAGAAACTCCGCCCCCAGCCGAGGGTAGGTGAAAGCGGCCAGTAAAAATGCTCCTAAAGCGAATCCAATCACTAAGATTCGATTCGGAATGGCCCATCGCAACGTCCGCCGATAACGGACTTGAAGCCAGGTCACGACCGGATTCTCCTTGTCTTCTTCTCCCTTCAAGAAATAAGCACAGATGGCGGGCACGAAAGTAGCCGATAGGATCAAGGCACCCAACAAAGCCAGGACCACGGTCACTCCCATGGGGCGAAACATCTTCCCTTCCACCCCGGTCAAACTGAGCACGGGAAGGTAGGCGGCAATGATGATCATCTCTCCGAACTGGCTGGCCTGGCGCACTTCCACGGTGGCCGACTCAATCAGATTGAGTCGCTCCTCTTCCGTCAGCTCGCGTCCCAACTTCTCTCGCCTTTCAGCTAGGCGCCGAACGCAGTTTTCCACAATAATCACGGCCGCGTCGACCACGATCCCGAAATCGATGGCTCCCAGGCTCATGAGGTTAGCGGAGATGCCGAAGTACTTCATGCCGATCAGGGCAAATAGCATGGCCAGTGGTATGATCGAACTCACGATCAACCCCGCTCGCATCTGAAGCAGAAACAAGAAGAGCACCACGATCACCAGCACCCCTCCGTGCAGCAGGTTTTCGCCTGCGGTGTGGAGAGTTTCGTTGACCAATTGGCTCCTGTCCAAGAAGCCCACCAGCTTCACACCCGAAGGCAGCTCGCCCTGGATTTCGCCCACCCTCGCCTTCACCCGCTCGGTCACGGTCCGACTGTTTTCACCCATCAGCATGACCGCGATGGCGGCCACCGCTTCCCCCTTGCCGTCCTTGGTGATGGTACCTTGCCGAATAGCGGGACCGAACCTAACTTCGGCCACATCTTTTACCAAGACGGGGGCACCCTTGTCGGCTAACAGCACGATCTCTCGGATGTCATCAAGCGATTCCACCCAACCCACACCCTGCACCAACTGCTGCTCATCGTCTTTTCGAATGTAGGCACCTCCGGCGTTCCGGTTATTCTCTCGTAGGGCTTCTTCCAGCCTTTCGAGAGTCACACCGTGACCTCTCATTCGATAAGGGTCTGCCAGGATCTGATACTGCTTGACATGGCCGCCGAAGGTGTTGACA
>CAYFGB010000062.1:0-8950 GCA_964342455.1 uncultured Hyphomonadaceae bacterium | reverse complement strand
CTGAAAGCCAATGTCAGCGCCTTTTATGGCGACTATGACAAGATGTATCAGAACTTCTATGCAGCGGATTATGACCCGTCGACGAACATCGTCACGCTGGATGGTTATCTCGATACGACCCAGCGGGAGAATCTGATCCTGTCAGGCAATCTGATCGGCCAGTTTGAGACGGGAATGCTGGGCCATACGGTTGTTGCCGGCGCAGAATACATCGACACAATCAATAACAATGACCGCTATAACAGCTTCTTCGATCAGTCCGCCGATGATCAGGAAGACTTCTTCGTCCAGCGGCCGATTGACCTCATTAATGGTGTCGGCACGAATGCGAACGGCCTGACCACGACGAATGACTTCACTGTGGATCTGAATGACGACACGCATGCCAGGGTTGATGTCTTCTCGGCCTATGTGCAGGACGAGATTGAGATCGCTGACTGGCTGGATATCATTGTCGGCGCACGCTTTGACCGGTTCGAAATTGAAGTCCTCAATTTGGTCGCGGACGACACCCGTTCACGCACCGATGAAGAGGTGTCGCCTCGCTTTGGTTTTGTGCTTAAACCGCAGGAGAATATCTCCTTCTATGGCAGCTATAGCGAGACCTTCCTGCCGCGCTCCGGTGAGCAGTTTGCCAACATCAATGGCGCGAACAATGCGCTCGATCCTGACACCTTCACCAATCTTGAGGCAGGATTGAAATGGGACTTCATGACTGGTCTCAGCCTGACTGCGGCCATCTTTGAAATTGAGCAGAGCTCACCTCAGGTGGCTGATGAAGATCCATCAACCCTCGATGTGATCGACTCTGAAATCACAGGCTTTGAAGGGCAGATCCAGGGCCGGCTGACCGATGACTGGTTCCTGTCGGCAGGTTATTCAAATCTCGATGGCGAAATCGTGGACCGTTCTGGCCCCACAGGTCTTCGCTCGCGCGAACTTCCCGAAAACATGTTTTCCATCTGGAGCACCTACCAACTGACGGACGCTTTCGGTGTCGGGCTGGGCGCGACCTATCAGGATGAAAGCTTTATCGACAACAGCAATAACGCGGTCCTGCCGAGCTACACCCGCATTGATGCGGCGATGTTTTATGATGTCTCTGAAAAATTCCGCGTACAGCTGAATGTCGAGAACCTTACCGACGAGCTTTATTTCCCGAATGCGCACAGCACGCATCAGGTCTCGGTCGGTGCGCCGCTGAATGCGCGCGTGTCCGTAATCGGCCAGTTCTGATTGTCGTGAAGGGTCTCAGCGATTGGCGCCGGGTACCCATTTGACATCCGCTGAGCCGTTGGCATTGGCGCGGCGCCCGGCCACGAACAACCAGTCTGACAGACGATTGATGAAAGCCAGCGCCTCGGGGCTGACAATTTCATCCTCAAGCATGGCGCATTCGGCGACGTGACGTTCAGCGCGTCGGGCAATGGTCCGGGCAACATGCAAATGGGTCGCCAAAGGCGAGCCGCCGGGCAGAATAAAGCTGTCCAGAGGCGGAATGTCGGCATTCATCTCATCGATTTCGGTTTCCAGCCGGGTCACCTGAGCCTCAATAATCCGAAGCGGTTCCCAACCCAGATCCTTGCCCCGGTCAGGGGTCGCCAGATCAGCGCCCAGATCGAACAGATCGTTCTGAATACGGTGAATGGCGTCTGTCAGAAAGGCGTCATCTCCTGCGTGAAGCGCGGCGACGCCCAAAGCGGCATTCACTTCGTCCACCGCGCCATAGGAGGCCACACGTGGATGCGATTTGGAAACCGGCTCACCTGTGGAAAGGCGTGTCTGTCCCTTGTCACCGGTGCGTGTGTAAATCTTGTCGAGTTTAACCATTTTTCTTTGCTCTCGTGTCGCTTCGCTCACATAGAGCGTGCTCAGGGACTTTTGGTTTGTTCTCGCGAACTATTGGTTCGCATAGAACGCGCTCAGGGCTGTTTTAAATTGTTCCCGCATCGCTTCGCTCACATAGAACGCGCTCAAGGCTGTTGGGGAAGCAAGCGAGCCGTGTCGCTAGAAGCTGATCATCCCGCTGACAAAACCAAGCACCACCAGAATAAGCACAGCAATGAACTGCACCAGAACGCGCAACCGCATCAGACGGTTCGATCGAGACTGTTGCGCCGGATCACTTCTGACAAGGTTGATGACGCCCATGGCAAGAATGACAACCAAAAGGCCGAAAGCCAGATAAAGCGCAATTTGAAGGGCGGATTCCATGAGTCCTCCAGGAAACTGTTTGGCCTCATATGGACCTTTTGGCTCTGGTTGCACAGCCCCCCATGGCGCTGAAACCGCGCTGGCAGGGACAAAGGCATTAGGCTGATTGCCGCGAAAGCCGCTCAAACGTGCAAACTGGCCTTTCGGCAGCGGCAGAGACGCATTTTGCCTGTTCCCATCATGTTGTTGTTGGTAATCAGCATCCGGGGAAGTCGCGAAGTCTGTGCTGCGAGGGGGATAGTTACCATGACGTTTGCCGACAGACTTCTGGACCTGATCCCAACAGATCAGACAGGCGTGACTGAACTGATCACCGAGATGGTGTCATCAAACCTGATCTCGGTTCTCAGCGTGTCGGGCGCTGTTCTGCTCGGTCTGGCCGCGCTGCTGTTTGGGCGGGTTTCCAGAATGTTCAAACGCATATCGGTGCGCGGTAAAATCGATGAACTGACGGCCAGCTCAAAATCGCCACTCATTGTGCTGGTCGCGGAGCCCATCGGGTATGGGCTGGGGATGAAAGCCACGGAGCAGCGCATTGATCACCGCGATGAGTTGATGGGCATCATCGAAGAGAGCCTGCAGACCCTGCTGCCGAAATCCAGCGTTCGCAGCTTCAGCTATCCAAAGATATTTTCATGGCGGCGAGGAATGTCTGCCTCTGAGGCCGCGCTGAAGCTGAACAAAGCGGCGAACCGGACGCTGGAGAAAGCAAAAGCCGACCTGATTGTTATTCCAAGAAAGCTTCAGGAGAAGACGGGTGTCCTTGTGTTGCCGGTCGGCGATGCGGGCGTGCAGTATTTCTCCATGTTTCTCGAAACAACAGATGAGAAACTGAAAACCATTCGAGAGAAGCTTGGCCTTGCATCAGCGTTTTTCGCCGCAAACACCCTCTTGGAAGGAGCTGCGCCCTATGCAGACTGGTCCTCGCGGCAACGTGTGGCGTTTCTTTCAAAGCTGACGGAGTTTGTCGTCAATCCGCCGGCAGAATTGCGAAATCAACCTGCCTTTGCAGACATGCGGAAGGCGTTTGAAACCTGCGCCGATCTGGCGCTGCGCCGTGATTTTCTGCCAAGGCCTCTGGTGGATGCGGCCGAGACCATTTTTCGCCAGTCAATTGAGACGGCAACAGACGAGGCGGCCGCTCGTCAGGCGAAACTGTCTCTGTTTATCAGTCAAATCGCCCTCGGGCCCAATAATGAGGCCGCGAAGATGTTCATCGAGCTCGTTGACGGACAAACCGATGACATCGCCGCAGAGGCCGTCTGCTATTGGGACAGGCTTTCTCATGCCAGTGTTGAAGACGAAGACCTCGTTCACCCCGAACTTTTTACGAATTTCACAAATGTGGTGCACAAGTTCTGGGCCGAAGTCAGCGCGGAAACCCCTGGGCGTCCCTGGATAGCAGCAGCGATCGTGGTTATGGCGCGCGTCTTTGGGCAATCGCCTGAGCGTGAAACCCGTTCAGTGGGGCTTCGAACAGCTCGCGCTTACCGCGACATATGGGAAGCCATCGCAGATGACGACCCGGGTATTCACGCGAAGTGCTTTGAAGCCTGGGTCGATGCAACGTTGTTCGACATCCAGTCTGGGTACAGGGTTGAAAATACCATTGGTGAAATCATGGCGATGGCGAAGGAAATCGTCGAACTGGAGCGGGACTGCGAAATTCGATCAATTCAAAGTACAAATCCACTGGCGCGATTTTTCCTTCTACGCGCGCATGAAAGCACTGTTACCGCTATGCGCCGAATGCAGCGTGGGGTTCCGGACGCTGCTTTCCCGACATCTGAGTGGATACATAATAAAATCGTCAGAATTTCAGAGGCGTGCTGCAAAACCACAATGGATGACCCAAGTCGCAACTTCTATGTGGCAAGCCATGAGAACAAGGCCGTCGCCTTGTTCATGCGTGGCGAAGAAAACGGAAGCGTGGCCGACATTGAGCGAGCGGTTGAGGTGTTCGATCTTCTGCTGAAAGAGTCGCTTTCAGACCGGTCAACTGAAACCATTCTCATGGAACAAGCGGCAGCTTGTGGTGCCATTGCGAGGGTGCGTCTGGGAGGTCGTGATCCGCTGTCATCTGAGCAACTCGACCAGACGTATAAAGACCTGGCCAAGGCGTTGAAGACGCTGACAGATTTGCTTCAAAAGCGAAAAGACAACATGCATCCGAACAATGCGGGTGTTCTTTATCAGCATCGGGGCGATGGACGAAAGTTGCTGGCTGAAGTCCTGTTCAGAAAAGACCAAAGCCGGTTTTCGTCAGAGTTTTTCAAACTCTTGCTGGATGCGCATTTTGATAAGGCGCTCGCGGCCTGGCAATTTATTGAGGCACGTAAAATACCAGCCTCGAAACGGCTGACTGAGGAAGCGCAAAACGTGATGATCGAGATCAGAGGTTATCTTGAGAACGACTCTGTCGAGATCGATTTCGATTTGCCTCTCGCTATAAAAGAGTTGGAAAAAGAAAGACGGCTCGAAGAAGAGCCGCTCGTCATTCCGTTTCTTGAATCATGGGGTGCTCGGAGAGATCTAAGAACAAAAAATGCTGAACCGGATGACGTGAACAAGCCTGGCCCGGATGATGAGCAGGCTGGTCTGGATGACCCGGCTAGTGATGCGGATCAGCGTTGATTTTCCCGCATTTGCCGCATTTCACGATCAGCCCATGGGCCTCATGATGAGTGACGTTGACGAACAGCTTCGTTTTGCAGGCACCGCACCGATAGGTCTCGTTGCTGTTGCCTGTCTTCACCGGCGTTCCGGCGGTATGCATCAACACGTCATGTCCCGCGACGGCTTCGAGAGAGACAATCTTCATATCAAACTGCGGCATGGTCAGGGCTCTCCATGTAAACTGGCTGCGGATCTCACCGCATCGGCATACGGTTTGCCTTGGGTTGTTTCGGGCGTGAATTCAAGCATTTCATCATCCCCGCAGGTCCAGTCATCGGCCATAAGCTCAATTGACAGGCGGGCAGCATGGCTTACCCCGCGTTTCTGGCCGAACTCAGTGCGCGATATCAGACAGGCGGACGGTGTATCCTCAGGCTTTAGCGCGATGGCGTAGAGATTTGCGGCGCGCTCGAATCTGTCGGATGGAATGTCTTCTTCAAACCAGACGGTGGCACCTTTCAGATCACCGTCGATTTCGATCCATTCGATTTGTTCGCCAATGGCCCCATACCGGCCGAAAATCTTCATGGGTAAAGGATCTGGGGCCGCCTCGTCGCCATGCCGGAGCGCAATTCTCTGGAAGCTGGCATACTCGTGCAGAACAACAGTCCAGTCGCCCGGGCCGTTACAATGTGAAATCACATGCATCATGGCTTCAGGCGCGCCATAATCTCCGCTCACGACTTCGCAGGCGTCTTCGGTGATGCTGGAGTGGAGTATTTTCAGAGCTGGCTGCTGGTCGTCCGCCAGTGCCGGGCTGCCCAGCCCTCCCAGGAGGAGCGTTAAAGCCGATAGCGTGCGCAGTGTCATGGTTCTGGTCCCCGGTTCATCTGGAACGCTATCGGCAGACGGGTCCTCAGATCAAGTCATTCGCCTGTAGTCCCAAGCGTCCTCCCCCTGAAAAAGGGAGGACAGAAGAGGATCAGACACCGTGTGCGATCCTCCTGAGCCAGCGAGGAACTCAAGGCCTAGTTGGTCGTATCCAGCACCCGGCGAGTGATCACCATGGCCTGAACTTCGCCTGCGCCTTCAAAGATGTTCAGAATACGCGCATCCTGCAGCACGCGGGAAATCGGATATTCCAGCGCAAAGCCATTGCCGCCATGGATCTGCACGGCATTGTCGGCGGCAGCCCAGGCGACCCTTGCGCCGAGTAGCTTGGCCATGCCGGCTTCAAGGTCACACCGCTTGCCGGAATCCTTCTGACGGGCTGAATAATAGGTCAGCTGACGGACGCCGACGAGTTCAGCGGCCATCATGACCAGCTTGTTTGCCACACGCGGGAATTCGAAGATTGGCTTGCCAAACTGTACCCGATCAAGCGCATAGCGAAGGCCGAGTTCAAACGCATTCTGACCAACGCCAATCGCGCGGGCGGCTGTCTGAATGCGTGCGCCTTCAAAGGTGGCCATCAGATGGCGGAACCCCATGCCTTCGACTTCGCCAAGCAGGTTTTTGGCCGGAACCTCGAACTCATCAAAGCCGATTTCGTATTCCTTCATGCCGCGATAGCCGAGCACTTCGATCTCGCCGCCGGTCATGCCATCAGCCGGGAAGGGGGTTTCGTCATCGCCGCGCGGCTTTTCAGCCAGGAACATGGAAAGACCAGAGAAATTGTTCGTCGCCGGGTCTGTGCGTGTCAGGACGGTCATCAGATCGGCGCGAACCGGGTGTGTGATCCATGTCTTGTTGCCGGTGATCTTGTAGACATCGCCATCCTTCACCGCGCGGGTTTTCAGTGAACCAAGGTCAGAGCCCGTGTTCGGCTCTGTGAACACCGCTGTTGGCAGGATTTCGCCCGAAGCGATGGCGGGCAGGAATTTTTGCTTTTGCTCATCCGTGCCGCCGATCAGGATCAGCTCGCCTGCGATTTCTGAACGCGTGCCGAGCGAGCCGGTACCGATATAGGCGCGGGAGAGTTCTTCGGACACCACGCACATAGAGGTTTTGCCCAGATCCAGACCGCCGAATTCTTCAGGAATGGTCAGGCCAAACACGCCGAGCTCGGCCATGTCCTTCACCACATCCATCGGGATGTAGTCGTTCTTCAGATGCCACTCATGCGCATAAGGCAGAATGCGATCATCCGAAAAGCGGCGGAACTGATCGCGGATCATGTCCAGCGTTTCATCAAGACCCGTGTTTTCAACCGTGGCCCGGCCCAGTGCGTCTGGCAGATGCTTCGCGGCGGCGGCCATGACGGCGCTGGTCTTGCCTTCGCGCAGGAAGCGCTGGATGGCCGGTGCAAACAGATGCTGCATGCTGTCCTGACTGACGCCGATATCAGCAGGCCGAATGATCTCGCCCTGGTTCATCGGAATGCCACCAATCAGCTGTGCGGAATACTCCGCAAACAGAATCTGAGAGAGCAGCTGTTCGATGTCGCCAAACTTGCCCTCATCGGTCAGCCGTTGCGCCCAGTCGCGTACTTCGCGCAGGGTTTCGCCATAGGTGGCGATCCAGGCAAAGCCATGTGTGGCATGCTGTTCAACATCAAAGAGTTTCCGGTCGATTTTGCCGTCAACGGAAACACGATCTGCAAGCGCGCGTCGCGCGTCGGCAATGTAGAGATCAACGGCATTGACCGCATCACTCATACAGGCCAGCAAGTCAGCCATGATAACTCCGGTCGCGGCAGACGGCGCATCCATTACTGTCGTATCCATTCTTAGATTTCCTCCTGAGTGATAGTAACCTAGCGTGACCTATGCGCTCTGACCATATGTTGCGGTGCGGCAAACGTCATTTCTGGCGAAAAAACCTCTATTTCCCTGCGTCAATCGCTTGTCTGGCCAAATTGTCGCAGGTCGGGAAGGAGCAATTCAGAATGGTCAGACAGCGCGTCTAGCCACTTTTTAGTTGTGTGCGCAGGCGCCACGCGAGCGTGCCGGATGAGGCGAAAGTTCCAAACATTTAAAAGATTTAACACGCTGATTTTCTTGGAACGTCAGCCTCCTCAATCGGTTTTATTCCCAACGATCCCACAGAGGATTGCAGACATGAGGAGACCCGAGATGAAACATCTTATTACGACTGCTGCTATCGCCGCTGTAATGGCAACGCCCGCTTTCGCCGGCGATAAGGATCACGACAAGAAAGACGCGATGATCGAAGCCTCCACCAAGGCTGACGCTCGTGCCTACACAGACGACCACGCATGGGTCGATACTGAAGTTTTCGATGCCAACATGGATAAGGTCGGCGACGTTGAGCGCGTATCATTCGACGCTGACGGCAATGTCGACAAGATTGTCGTTGAAACAGGCGGTCTTCTGGACCTTGGCGGCAAGGAAATCGAGCTGACGGGCGATCAGTACCAGCTGGTACAGGACAGCCCGGATGAGGACGCATCCATTCAGGTCGCGATGAGCGGCGACGCGTTCAAATCCATGCCGGCTTTCGAGGCTGAAAAGGACATGGACTGGTCGATGACCTCCAGCGCCGAGTACGAGCCTGACTATGAAGCCGAAAAAGAAATGAAAGCCGTTGCTGAAGACGGATTCACAGATGACCATGAATGGGTTGACCGTGTGGTCTACGACTCCAACATGGACAAGGTCGGCGATGTTGAGCGCGTTGCGTTCGATGAGACCGGCGAAGTGAACGAGATCGTTGTTGAAACCGGCGGCGTTCTGGAAATCGGCGGCAAGGAAATCCGCATCGCGGCAGATCAGTACACGCTGATCACGGCCCAGGGTGACGAAGGCGACGCTGAGATCCAGCTCACCATGGAGCGCGACACGTTCAAGGCTATGCCGGAATTCATTGCGGAAGACGCCTGGAACGACGAAGAACTGAACCTCGGCCTGACCGATGAAGACGAGACAATGGAACCGTCTGTCGAACTCGAAGCCGACGTTGACACACAGTAAGTTGGACAACCGAGACTGACACGTGAAAAGAGGCAGCCAGGCGCTGCCTCTTTTTGCATTCGGGGCCGTCTTCCTCGTTGACGAGCAGAAAAGAGATCGATATACACCCCGCTTCCAATCCAGCGTGCTCAAGTGGCGGAATTGGTAGACGCGCACGGTTCAGGTCCGTGTGGGGCAACCCGTGGAGG
>CAYFGB010000061.1:0-9785 GCA_964342455.1 uncultured Hyphomonadaceae bacterium | reverse complement strand
CGTGGAAGTTCGAGTCTTCTCGACCGCACCATTTTTCTTTGATCACCCGCTTCAACGTCGTTTTCGCGATGGATCGCGCTCAGGGCTGCGAGTGCGTTCGAGTTGGGTAACTCGCGCCGCACCATTTTTCCATAGCAAGTCATTTCGGCGGGATTTCATCCCGCCCCCTACGCGTCGCGCAGCAACGCCAACTGACGTCACCCATTGATGCGATAGTAAATGAGATTGCCGTCACCACAATTGGCGAGGTCGCCGAGCCCGGACAATCTCTTATCACCCTCGTTCCGGCTGGAGATGAGCTGATTATTGAGGCCTTTCTGCTCAACCGCGACATGGGTTTTGTACAACAAAAACAACTAGTAATAATTAATCTTGAGGCTTTTCCATTCATACCTTACGGTTTTCTGGAGGGGGAAGTTGAGCACGTGTCACTAGATGCCATCATCGATGAAGCACGCGGCCTTGTTTACCCCGCGCGCATCCGTATCACCGGCTCGACCCTGCGCACCGAGCGCTTGGGGATTGGTGGCTCAAGCGGTGGATCACCGCAGAATGTTTCTGGTACCAACACAAGCGACCGCGCAGGCGCAGCGCGACCGGACCGGGAACTTGTTTCCGGAGAGGAGCAAGCGCGAGCAAATAATTTGAACAATGCCCTCGCGCTCACCCAACCCGGCATGTCTGTCACAGCTGAAGTCAAGACTGGAACCCGCAGTGTGATTTCCTATTTACTGTCGCCTATT
Source organism: uncultured Hyphomonadaceae bacterium (assembly GCA_964342455.1). GTDB lineage: Bacteria > Pseudomonadota > Alphaproteobacteria > Caulobacterales > Hyphomonadaceae > Ponticaulis. Next base: position 9,042 of record CAYFGB010000061.1, on the reverse strand, counting down.
GCGAAAGAGACCTCTGAAGCAGGGAGGGAGCGGTGAGGGACAGAGATGATAGCAACGTTTCCTACAAAAATCAGCAATCAGGATCGTTTCTTGTGTTTTTTTCGATGTCTCTAATTCTGCTGAGTGGTTCGTGCAGCAGCGATGTTACTTATCCTGTTGACGCCGGAGAACGTACAATTGGACCCAATGATGAGTGCGCTGACATATTGGTATCTAAGTACGAAGACGACAACGTTAACATATCAAGAAATTATAGTGAATTCTACCAATGTTCTTCTGCAATTGGCGAACTAGGAGACGATTGTAGAGATTTTCTCACAGAGGGTGGCGGCGCGCAAATTGATCGACAGGCTTGTTGGTTTGAATTGAGGTCAATTTACAAACATGTGGTCGAAGAAGACCCAATATACTGGCCCGTTCAATATATGCTGAAAGACGCTCGGATGAGATTGCGTCCAGTTCAAGATGAGAATTAGTAAGCAGCTTTAACGGGGGGGGGCGAGATGAGCAACAGTACGCGCGAAGAGATCGTAGCGCCATTGGCTCGATCTTGCCCTCAGGGGTGAGCTGATTTCAGATCCTCCAGAACGTATTTCGCGCCTTTGTCAGCCATCATGATGGTGGGCGTGTTGGTGTTGCCTGATGTGATGGTCGGCATGGCTGACGCATCAATCACGCGGAGCCCGTCAATCCCGCGGAACCGGAAGCGGTGATCGAGCGGCGCGTCGGTGTCAGCAGGCCCACCCATGCGGCAGGTAGAGACCGGGTGGAAGATGGTGGTCCCGATCTGTCCGGCCGCCGTTTCAAGGTCGGCCTGGTCGTCGCCAACATGTGTGCCCGGCAGGTATTCCTGCGGTTGAAAAGGGGCGAGGGCGGGCTGGGCCATCAGCCTGCGGGTGAGGCGAATGGCATTGGCCGCGACGCGGCGGTCTTCCTCTGTAGAGAGGTAATTTGGTGCAATGATGGGAGCGGCCCCGAGACCGGGACCTGAAATGCTGACGGTGCCGCGCGAGGTGGGACGCAGATTGCAGGCGCTGGCCGTGACGGCCGGAAACCGGTGAAGCGGGTCGCCGAATTTGTCGAGCGAGAGTGGCTGTAAGTGAAATTGCAGATCCGGTCGGGGCTGGCTCTCATCTGAGCGTGTAAAAATGCCGACCTGAGAGGGCGCCATGGTAAGCGGCCCACGACGAAAGAGGGCGTACTCAGCGCCCATCAGCGCTCGCGTGAACAGATTGTGGTAGGTCTCGTTCAATGTGCGAACGCCGGACACCTGATAAATGGCGCGCTGCTGCAGATGGTCTTGCAGGTTTGCGCCGACGCCGGGTGCGTGGATCAGGGGCGTAACGCCCGCCGCGTGGAGCGTTTCCGGCGGCCCGATGCCGGAGCGTTGCAGGATTTGTACGCTGCCAATACTGCCCGCTGACAGAATGACCCCCGCACGCGCCTGCCAGTTGACCGATTGTCCGCCCTGACGACCCGAAACGCCGCGCACCCGGCCTTCGCTCAGGATGAGTGTATCGATTTCGACGCCAGTCTGAATCGTCAGATTGGGGCGATGTCTGACAGGATCGAGAAAGCCGCGCGCCGCCGACCAGCGACGCCCTGCTTTTTGGTTTACATGGAAATAGCCTGATCCTTCGTTCTGACCGGTGTTGAAGTCGTCCGATTTTGGAATGCCGAGCGCCTCGGCGGCGTCCCGCATGCGGTCAAGAATGTCCCAGCGAATGCGTGGGGCCTCCACGCGCCATTCACCGCCCGTCTGGTGGTGTTCACTGTCACCCAGAAAGTGATCTTCGATGGATTTGAAATGCGGGAGTACATCATCCCATCCCCAACCGGGAAGCCCCCCATCGCGCCAGCCGTCATAATCTTCGGTCTGCCCCCGCATGGAGATCATGGCGTTGATGGCAGATGAACCGCCCAGAACCTTGCCGCGTGGATAGGCAAGCCTGCGTCCGCCGAGGCCAGGCTCATTGACCGTCTGAAACATCCAGTCTGACCGGGGGTTGCCAATGGCGAAGAGATAGCCGACCGGAATGTGAAACCAGATCCAGTCATCCTTTCCGCCGGCTTCAAGCAGCAGGATGTTGAGCTTCGGATTGGCCGATAAACGGTTGGCCAGTACGCAACCAGCCGAGCCCGCGCCGACAATGATGATATCAAATTCCGTGCCCGATAGCGCGCTCATAATGGTTTGCCTCCCCGGCCCAGCTTATCACTGAGAATTGGAAAATCATCTGGTTCGACCGCATCGCTGGCGCGGACGCGCCGAAGGAATCTTTAATTGAGGCGAAAAGTCTGTGAACCTTTTTCGGTTCTGCCCGTTTGATGACTCATGGTCTTTAAATCACACAAGCCTATGAAATCATGAGTTATTATTCGTTTCTAGATACGCCGTGTCAGGGCTACCCAACCTGTTTGGGCAATAAACTGGCCCGCCTTGCGCCATTGTCGGAAAACCAGATGGCCTTGCTCAGCAAGCTGGAAGAACAGGCCGAGAAGGTAGACCGGGACACGATCCTGTTTCAGCAGAATGAGACATTCGACAAGGTTTATGTACTGCGCGAAGGCTGGGTCACGGCAAAGACCGAGATGCCAAGCGGTCGAAGCGCCATATCCTCCATCTTTTATCCGGGCGATGTCGTCGGGTTCGAAGATCTGCCGTTCAACAGCTATAACACCACGGCGATTGCCGCCTCCAATCTGGTGTGTTGCAAACTGGAGCGGAAAGATTTCGAGCCGATTGTTCAGAGCAGCCCGCGTGTGGCGTCTTTGTTGATGGCCTATGGGTCAATCGAGAAAGCTGTGGTTTCGGACAGGCTGATGATCTCGCGCCGCCGCGATGGTGAAGCCAGGCTGGCACTGTTCCTGCTGCAAACCATTGCGCGTCTGCGACTGATGAATGAAAACATCTATGATCAGTTCTACTGTCCACTTAATCAGCAGGACATTGGTGAGATTATTGGTGTGACCAGCGTTCACGTATCACGGACATTTATCAAGCTCGAGAAGCTCGGCCTCATCGCTCGCCACAAGCGGTTTATCAAGCTGCTTGACGAAGATGCGCTGGCGGACATGTCGAATTTCCGAAATCGCTATGATAATTTCGATCTGAGCTGGCTGCCTGAAGACTAAAGATAACCTCAGTTAAAGTTCAGCTGTTTTCGGGATAGACACCATTTAAACATCAATTATTTTTCTCGTTGGGATCAGAATTGGAGGCCCGACGTGATAAAAGGTGTTGTTCTGCTCGTTGAAGACAGCGCTGTCGTGCAGCTGGACATGGAGCAGGAATTGCTGAGTCATGGCGCGTCGCATGTCGTCATTGTTGGTGATGTCGAGTCCGCGCTTGAGTACTTCAACAGCCAGACGTGCGAATTGCTGATTTCGGAATGGGAAATTGAGGGCGAGTCCTGCATGCCGGTTCTGGAAAAAGCGAAAGAGCGTGGCGTGAGCTATATTGTTGCCACCGGTGTGGATATTTCCGTTGCGACCGATGAGGTGCTCAACGGTATCACCGTTTTGCAGAAACCGTTCAGCCCGCTGGCGCTTCAAAAGGCGCTGGAACTGATCGCTCAGCGTTAGATTTGGGGGCTTGCCGCGCTTCGGCAATCGAAAAACCGGTTTGCCATTGACGGAAAATTGGCGCCCTGTATCTCAGGAATGAGACGTCGCGTGCACAGGGAGCCATGTCATGGAAAATGAACGTGAACATGATGCTCCGCAGGATGATTACCTGACCGACGAACAGATCGAATCTGAGCGGATTTCCGAGATTCTGGAATCGCTTGAAACCGGGCGGTCAGCGGACCTTCTTACCTGCCTGGAAGCTTACCACCCGGCAGACGCCGCCGATTTACTCGAGCAGGTTCCGCGCTCTTCCCTGGCCACGATCGCCGAATTACTCGCCACGGATTTTCCAACAGCCATATTGCTTGAGCTGCGGGATGAATATCGCGAGCTTGTGGTGGAAAGCCTGCCGGATGAAGCGATTTCTGAAGCGGTCAATTCGCTCGATACCGATGATGCGGCGGTGTTGCTCGAAGATATGGAGGAGGGCCGTCAAAGTCTGATCCTCGAAAACCTCGAAGCGCCCGACCGGAAAGAGCTCGAACGTGTGCTGGCCTTTGATGAGGAGACGGCCGGTCGCCTTATGCAGCGTGACTTTCTGGCCGCTCCGGAATTCTGGACGGTTGGCCAGGCTGTCGATCATGCGCGGGACAACGCTGAAGACCTGCCGGATTCATTTTTCGAAATTTACGTTATCGATCCCGCCTTTCGCGTGCTGGGGTGTGTGCCCCTGCACAAGATTTTCCGATCGCCGCGATCCTTGCCGCTTGGCCAGATCATGGAAGAGAACAAGGTTGAGATCGGCGAACATATGGACCAGGAAGAAGTGGCCTATATGTTCCAGAAATACGACCTGACATCGGCTCCGGTTGTCGATGAATCGAGGCGCCTGACGGGTATGGTCACGATTGATGACGTGGTTGACGTTATCCAGGAAGAAAACCGCGAAGACCTTCTGGCTTTGTCCGGAGTCAGCTCTTCCGGCGCGTTTGACACAGTTGTGTCTGCCTTCCGGTCGCGCGCGCCATGGCTGGCCATGAATGTTGCGACGGCGTTTATCGCGTCCGGCGTGATATCAATGTTTTCAGGTACGATTGATCGCTATGTGGCACTTGCCATTCTTATGCCGGTGGTGGTGGCGCTGGGCGGCAATGCCGGGTCACAAACGCTGGCGGTGTCGGTGCGCGGCATTGCTGAACGCGAGCTTTCCGGAGCGGCGGCTCGCCGCGCCATTGTCCGGGAGGGGCTGACCGCGCTTATCAATGGCGTCGTGTTCTCTCTGGCGGTGGCGGCTGTGGCCTATTTCTGGTTTCAGGACCCGAAGCTGTCTCTGGTCATTTCGCTGGCTATGCTGGGTACGTTCATCTGGGCCGGTCTTTCCGGCATTCTGATCCCGCTGACGCTGGAGCGGATTGGCGCCGATCCCGCTGTCGCATCCTCAGTGTTTCTGCTGACAACGGTGGATATTGTGGGCTTTCTGAGTTTCCTGGGTCTGGCGAGTTTGATACTCTTGTAGTGAGTCCTTCTTGAGGGGGGCGTTAATCTTGCATGAAAGGCGACAGAACGCGCCAGATTGTGCCAGAAAGAAGCAGTTCATGAGTCAGATTAATCGAATCTCGAAATCAGGTCTCGAGCTCATAAAGAGTTTTGAGGGACTTCGCCGTCGGTCTGAACCGCTGGCCCAGGGGGGCTGGATTGTCGGTTATGGTCACACGCGATCCGCACGGGAAGGGGTTTCCGTTACCGAGCGCGAGGCAGAATACCTGCTACGCTATGATCTTCAGGACGTTGAATCCTTTGTTGGCCATCACATCCACGCACCGCTCAATCAGAATGAATTCGACGCACTTGTGTCGTTCTGCTGGAATGTCGGCAAGGATGCGTTCGAGCAGTCTGATGTGCTCAACTATGTGAATGCCGGGGAAATGCTGGCAGCGGCGGAAAGCTTTTCGGCCTGGCGCAAGGCGCGCATCGGTGGCCGGTTGATTGTCGTTGATGCACTGGTGCGTCGCCGCACGGCAGAAAAGAACCTCTTTCTCAGCCATCCGAATGGCCCCCCATCGGCCCCAAGTCAGATCGTCAAACCGGAGCTCGATGTAGCTGCCTCCGTACTGGCACTGTCTGACGGCGCACTCTCAATCGAAGCGCGGATGAACGCGCCTGACTCTCGGACTGGCACAGCGGCTTTGCCGGATTTCGCAGCCAATGATCAATTCCAGCAGACGGGCTATGAAGAGGCGCTTGTTGATGAGGCGCTTGCTGAACAGGAACATCTGAACGGTCATGCCACCGATGATGAGGTCGCAGCGTATGATGACAGCTCGGCCTCACATGCTGAGGAACCGTTCGAAATTGACGCAGAAGACGGTTTTGATCCCGATATCGACGCAGATGATGACGAGGATGAACTCGAAACCGTCTGGGATGAGAGCGAGGTCAGTGATGATGCCGATCAGGACATCCCGGAAGATGCCACGCTGGACGATGAACTCTCCCGGGCCATGGCCGCTGCCAGTCTTGCCGCTGACGATGAAACGCTGGCAGAAGACACTGAAACGACAACGGATGACCTTTCTGAAGCCTTTGAGGCCCCTTCAGGGCTCGATGTGCCAGAAACGATCAGGGTAGATGTCAGCGAAGTCGAGGATATCCCCCCTGTTTCCGACACCCTGGAACATGTCGAGGATGATCTTCAGGTCGAACTGGCTGAAGATGATGAAGAAAATCTCCCGGGTGTGTTCGTCGATGAGCGTGAGTTTGAAGGTGATGATGAGTCCGACACGCTGGTTGATGAGACGGTCGCCACTGCCAGCGCCGGTTTTATCTCGAGCCTTGCCGTTGTCGATGATGGCAAGGATACACAGGCCAATGAAGACAGCGCTCCGGTCGTAGACGAAGAGGCTGACACTGTTGAGGTCGCTGTTGAAGGCGAGGGGAGCTCCGCTGACGTGCTGGCGTTCAAGCCGGTGGCACTCGACAGCGATGAGGATGGCCAGACGGTGCTGGCCGACAAGATCGAAGATGAGGTTTCACCGGCTGAGGCGGACAGCGACACTGTCTGGAATGGAGAAACCGATCAGGCTTTTGTCGCTGACAATCTGGAATACGACTCGACCGAGGAAACACCTCAGGAAGCCGCGCGCCGCATTGTGATCGACGATATCGGCAATCCGACGGGTATGAGCCGGGAAGAACTCGAAGAGCTTCAGATTGGTGAAGATGTACAACTCTCAGGACAGCGCAAAAAGGACAATCCCTTCATCGGTATGTTGCCGTTTTTGCTGCTCACCATCATTGGTATCGTCACCATGGTACTTGGCATTATGGACTGGCTGCCGCTGATCCGTTCTGAAGCACCGGTAGATGAGAACGAGCTTTATGCCGGGCCGTTTCTGACCCTGATTGGCGGGTTTGTGCTGGTGTTTGGTCTGTATTTCACCGCACGGAAACTGTTCGCCAGGGGCGACTGATCGGACGACTCATATTTGGGAAGTCCTGGAAACCCGCCTCATGGGAGGCGGGTTTTTCGTTTGAGGCACGCTTGTGGATAATATCTGCACTCTGGATGGTTAATACCAGGAGAGCAGCGCAATTGCTGAGCTGGCACTCTACTTTTAGGTGAAGCTGGTGCGGGTCAATATTCAGAGAACAAAAGTTCCTGCACGGCGAATGTTACGAAAGTCTGTTCTGTCATGTTGATCGAATTAAAATGTACTGGTTTGACTAGAGTAAATCGACAGAAGTGAGCAATTGCATCTTGCGTCGCCAGACCTTCGAGTTAAATTCAGGGTTTACTAGGAGTGGCACTTGAGGGGGTAATCATGGCTCTGATCACCGGTACAAATGGCAACGACACCATTAACGATGTTAGCGGCGACGATGATATTGAGGCGCTGGACGGCGATGATCTGATCAATGTGACTCCAAAAACTGGCTCGAACAACATTGATGGCGGAACGGGAACGGACACTGTCAATTATTACGGCTATCCAAACAATTTCAGTATCTGGTTTGACGTGTCCTGGGCAGGTCCTGGTGATCGATACATCGTCATTCACAATAATACGTATCACACAGGTGTCGATTGGGATTATCTGACGAATATCGAGCAGGTAACCTTCAACAGCGCAAGTACGGTCATCCTCACACCCGAAGACGTACATGCCTATATCGAAGGCACGTCCGGAGGCGAAACAATCAATGGCACTGTCAGCATGGATCAGATCCATGGCTATGACGGCGATGACACTATTTTTGGCGGCGACAATGACGACGAGATATACGGCGGCGTCGGAGTTGACACGGTCTATGGCGGCGAAGGCGACGACATTATCTACGGTGCTGCGCGTTATGGGGCGTTGGATTACGACGACGATACTCTTTACGGTGGCGCCGGAAATGACACAATTGTTGGCGGATACGGCGATGACACACTGAATGGTGACGATGGAGACGACTACCTCGACGGCGGCCGTGGCAATGACACGATGATCGGTGGCCTCGGTGATGACTGGTTCAACGGAAATCGCGAGACCGATGAAGTGATCTTTTCAGGAAACCGCAGTCAGTTTGTTGTCGCTTACTATAGCGGCGCTGGCTCGCACTTTCTGGTTTATGGTGAAGGTCTGGACAGGCTTGATGGGGTCGAAACCATCACGTTTGATGATGGTTCATTCGATCTGCTCGAAGCAACGTCCGGCAGCGTTATCTACGGCGACTACATGGATAATATCCATAATGGCACATCCTTGGATGACGTCATCACTGGAAGCGCTGGGAATGATGTTCTGGATGGTGGTGATGGAAACGATGCGCTGTTTGGTGACGACGACAACGACACGCTGACGGGCGGCGAAGGTCATGACTATCTCTTCGGTGGTCTTGGCGATGACACAGCCTATGGCGACGATGGCTCCGACACGTTCGACATGGGTGGCGGGCACGACGAAGCGCATGGTGGAAACGGCGCAGATAAGCTCGACGGCGGAAATGGCGACGACGACCTTTACGGTGACGATCATTCAGACCGTCTGTTCGGCAGTGGAGGTCTCGACAATCTTTTCGGTGGTTCTGGAGATGATTCCCTGAATGGCGGATCGGAGGCAGATAATCTCACCGGTGGTTCCGGATTTGACGAATTTATTGAATATGCCGGCGAAGCGGATGGCGATGTCATCACAGACTATGAGTTCGGCGAGCTTATCAGAACGGATTATGCGTCGTTTGTTCACGCGGCGGCATTCACCGGTTCAGGGGGATCAGAGCTTCGATACTATTCCGATGGCACCAACACGATTTTTGAAGGTGATATTGACGGAGATGGTTCCGCCGATGAAAGCTTCACTGTCAATGGCGTATGGAAATTTGGCGGGACGGCGGACGAAATCGTTTCGATCGTTGATGCTTACCGAGACTTTGGCCTCGACGGGACATCAGACCTTCTGTTCCAGTTGACGGGGGCGGATGACTTCT
>CAYFGB010000060.1:0-10366 GCA_964342455.1 uncultured Hyphomonadaceae bacterium | reverse complement strand
CGACGCCACGAGAGAAAAAGACAAACGCAAGTACTACTGGACCTATGTCGAGAAAGATGACGGCCGCGACGAGATCCGCGATGCCTTGGCCGAGACGATCCGCTCGCATTACGACAGGCTTGAACGCATCGCCGAGGACGTGGACCGGCTCGGATACAAGGTCGCCGCCGAGATCCTCAGCGAGGCGATGCCTCAGACGTCCAAGGGTCGTTCGGGCGATCTCGGCGAAATTCTCGCGACTGAGCTCGTCGAGGAGGAGATTGGCCTGCGTGTCCCTGTGCGCCGTCTCCGCTACAAGGACGGGCGCAACATGGCCATGCGCGGAGATGATTTCATCGGGGCCGGGTATGACAGTAAAGGCGAGAAACTCTGGCTCCTGAAAGGGGAAGCTAAGAGCAACAAGGTACTGGGAAAGTCAACGGTCACGAGCGCCCGCAAGGTACTCAACCGCGATAGCGGTCGGTGTACGCCGGACTCGCTGCTGTTCGTTGCAAACCGCCTGCTGGAAAGCAACGACCCGGACGACAACGCACTGGGCCGCAGCCTTCGCGACGAGGTGGGCCTGAAGTCTCTCCGGGCGGATCGCATCGATCACATGCTTTTCACTATATCGGGCAACGGTCCACACGCTTCGTTGAAACAGGATCTCGAGGCGACCGGCAGCAATCGAGACCAGTATGTCGTGAACATTCACGTCAAAGACCACCAGGACTTCATCGCGGCCATGTACCAGGAGGCGGAAGATCTTGGAGACGATTGACGAGCTGACAACTTTCCTGACGGACGCGACCGTCGATGGCATCCTCGGACGCCTCCTGTATCGCGGCGCGGCATGGTCGCTGATGCGCGAAAACGGTGTACTGCCGCCGAATGCGCCGCCGCTCGGCGCGACGATCGAAACGGATCTTGCGGAACACGGCTTTGCTTTGCTTAGGGGCGCAATGGCGCTGCGTGCTCAGGCCGGCACCTCGGACCTGACCAGTAAGGCATTCGAGCGTGCAGCCAATGCCTTCGAAGCCCTTGTTCGCAATGGTGATGCGGGGTCGCCTGATCGAGGCTTCCGCCGCACCATCGCTGCCGCAGCCTATCATCTCGCCGGATTTTCAGCCGTTGCCTATTCGCTCTTCAATGAGACTGCGGGCGATCTCAACACCTCACCCGGCGAAACAGCGATCCAACATCTGATCCTGCGCGATCTCGGCCAATTGCGCGGCTTCGTTCGCGAGTGGCTGGACAACGACGATCACAAGGATGAGCAGATCGCCGAGATGCTGCGGGGTGAAAAGCCCGATGTCGATGAGGTTCTGTCGACCATCCTCAACACGACGATCTGCCGGGCGCTGGCGTATTTTGATTTCGCGCTTGAGACGGGCGAAGCCGAGCCGATCGAGACAGCAAGGGCATTGCTCGACGCCGCGGTCAGTCTTGCAGACAATGCGGAGAATGTCCCCCTGTGGTGGATATCGAACCTCTGTCGCCACCTTATCGATGACCTGTGGCAGCATTCCCTGCACGAAAGTCTGCCGACCGAGCCACCGGAGGGAACGGAGGAAAAATACCCGGACCTGCGCAGGCTATTCATCTCATCGCTCTATGCTCGCAAGAATTCCGAGGTGGAGTTGTGGCCATCGCAGCGCGAAGCAGCCCGGCGCTCCACCGACGTCACGGACGATCTGGTTGTCGCCTTACCGACCAGCGCAGGCAAAACGCGGGTAGCCGAGATTGCCGCGTTGATGACCCTGTCGTCGGCGCGCCGGGTCCTGATCGTCACGCCGCTGCGTGCGCTGTCCGCACAAACCGAGCGATCCTTCAGAAAAACCTTCGCGCCCCTCGGCTTCAGCGTCTCCTCACTTTACGGTGCCAGCGGCCTTTCGGCAGGCGATGAAGACGCATTGCGCACTCGCGAAATCATCATCGCGACACCTGAGAAGCTCGACTTCGCACTGCGAAGCGACCCATCTCTGATAGACGATGTCGGTCTCATCGTCCTCGACGAAGGCCATATGATCGGCCCGAGCGAGCGTGAAATCCGTTATGAGACGCTGGTCCAACGCCTGCTTCGGCGCTCGGACGCGGAGAGCCGTAGGATTGTCTGTTTGTCCGCCATTCTGCCCAGTGGCGAAGAGCTAGACGATCTCACGGCATGGATACGCTCCGACGAACCCGGCGCGCCGGTGCTCTCAGACTGGCGTCCGACCCGACAACGATTTGGCACGCTTACTTGGCGGGGCCAAGACGCACTGCTTCGCCTCGATCTGAATCGCAATGGTCCGTTCATCGATAAATTCGTAGTGCAGAGACCGGCTAGAGGCAAAGAAAAACTACCCTATCCGCGCAAGACGTCGCATCTCACCTTGTTCGCTGCATGGGAGTTCGCCGGCCAAGGTAAGAGGACGCTGATCTTTTCAACCCAAGCCAATTGGGTCGAAGGCTTCGGCAAACAAGTCGTTGACCTCTGCAAGCGTGGATATTTGGGCTCGCTGCTGGAGGATGAGGCACCGATTGCCCGCGCTCTTGAGGTCGGCAAGGAGTGGTTGGGAGAAGACCACCCCGCCGTTGCCAGTCTGAAGGTAGGTGTCGCAATCCATCACGGTCGGCTTCCGAGCCCATTCCTGCGCGAATTGGAAACGCTGCTGTCCGAGGGCGTCTTGAAGGTCATCGTTGCATCGCCGACGCTCTCGCAAGGCCTCAATCTCAACGCTGCAGTTATGCTGGTGCCGTATCTGGTCCGCAGAGGCGAGAAGATCAAAGGCGAGGAGTTCGCAAATGTCTCCGGGCGAGCCGGCCGCGCTTTCGTGGACGTCGAAGGCCTCATCGTTCACGTGATGTTCGACAAGATCAAATGGCGAGAAAGAGAGTGGCGTGAGTTGGTTGCCTCCGCCAAGGCCCGCACACTGAAGAGCGGCCTCATCCAAATCGTCGCAGAGATCCTTGAGCGCCTGGCCCGTGAAGGCGTTCTGGAGCGCGATGACGCATGGGAATATCTCGCCAACGCCCGCGAAGCCTGGAGATCGCCCGCGGAGGAAGCCGCAGTCGCCGAGCGCTTGGCGGCCGGCGCGGAATATGACGCAGATGACGGTGAAGATGAAGGCGGTGATGACGAGGGGGAGACAATCGACGAGGAACCGCTTTCGCAAATCGTCGAACGTCTCGATGCGACTGTCTTCGGATTGATTGAAGCGCTGGACTCCGACCGGGCGGATCTGCCAACGCTCTTGGACGAGGCGCTCAAAGGGTCGCTCTGGGCGCGCCAGATAGCCCGAGAAGACGAGGACATCGCGCCATTGCACAAGAAGGTGTTCGAGGCGCGCGCTGAACTCATATGGAAGTCCACTACAACGGAGGCGCGGCGCGGACATTTCGCGATGGGTGTCGGGCTTGAGGCTGGGCTCGCCATTGATGCCATGGCAGACGAGTTGGCCGATCTCCTCGATCAAGCTGACGCTGCCGCGCTGAGTGGAGATGTCGGCGAACTTGTCGACGCCCTTTCAGGTCTCGGGGAACGCCTGCTGTTTATGCGGCCGTTCATTCCCGACAAGACCAACGCGCTACCGGCCAACTGGAAGGACATCCTGCGCCGTTGGGTGTCTGGCGACGATGTCGCCAATATTGGGCCTCAGAATATGCGGGCTGTCGAAGAGGCCTTCACCTATCGTTTGGTCTGGGCCTTGGAAGCTGTTCGTACCCGCCGTATGTCCCTCGGCTGGTCTCCAGAAACAGTGGTGGGGGGCGCCGCAGCAGCGGTCGAAACCGGCGTTCCACAATTCATGATGTCGATGCTGATCCGCGCGGGCCTTCCATCACGGCGCGCAGCCATGGCGGCAATCGAGGATGCCGAGCCAGCCTTCGTCACGCCCGCGGAGATGAGGGCCTGGCTCGAATCCGACGAGATCACAGCTTACACCGATGCTGGTGATTGGCCGACCCCCGACACGGCAGCGCTATGGGCGCGGTTCCGAACGGAGGCCCTGAGTGGCGGCATTCAGAAATGGTCGGTCGAACACTACAAGCGCCTGCTCGACACCGCGACCGCCCCACCTGCCGGCCTCTATCGGATTGTCACAGACGATGGAGATGGGCGGACCTGGATGGCGACGCCTGACTATCAGCGGGTGGCGGCATTCAAGAAATCGGCACTTGATCCGAAGCCCAGCCTGTTCTCGGGGCGGCTGCCGGGCAATACTAGGTTGGTGGAAGCGTTGCGCGTCGGCCGTGGGAAACTGCGCTGGCCACGGGCCAACACGTAGAGGAGAACCTACGAGATAATTTCCGCTATTTTTCGTTGGAAGGCTGAAAAAATCCTGCTCTTAGGTCACGAATACTTTCCGAGTGCTTAGGCAGCTGCAAGGAGATGCGCTGATTCTTTCCCATCCGCCGCTGCGAAGAAAATTCTACGCGCTGGATGGCATCGATATCGCCGGATGAATACTCGACCCTGTTGGCCTCATCGAAAGGAATGTGTTCTGCCTCTACCCAGAGAGCAACGGTGAGTATTACGTCTCCCAACCGAACGGGTCCGTCGGGAGTCGTGACGGTCACCTCGCCGGGGTAGGGAAAGCACACCGTTCGGAAAACGGGTGACTGGGCCTTTTCTATGCCTTCAAACGGATCAGTTGCCTCCTGAAGCTGGAGCCAAAGATCGTTCAAAGACCAGGCCGCGCCGGTCTCCTCGTTACGAAAGATGGATGCGAAAGGGTCCGTATCCTCGGGTAGCGTGCAGTCAACATCCGACGGCTCTGGCATCTTCCAATCGAGCGAGCGAAATTTTCGAATGCCGACTCGTGAGATGACGCACGCTTTGTGCCAGAAGAGCACGAAGTCTACCTGCAGCAATGAATTGACATCCTCACTCGCGATTTCCGAGAGCTCTCGAAGAGAAACACCGCTTTGCTCGGCGACCTTCCGGGCACTGTCGGTGAAACCAGACGCACTCACCGCGATCGTACGATCTGCACCAATCGCCTTTTTCTTCGCGGCCAGTTGCTCGATCCAGGTGACATCCTGAATTGCAGTCCTTCGCCGACACTCGATCGTCAAAAGGACTTCGGCGGTTCCAATCCGCGTACGGATACTTGCATCGACCTCTCGTAGCTGACCTGTAATCTTGCATCTGATACGATCAGGAGAGTTAACAGTCACATTTCCGGGGTCTGCATCAGCCTCTATTCGCGCAACCAGACGCTCGAATTCACGCCATTCAGGATCTTGGCCTTCGCTGGCGCTCATCTTTTGCGACGCTTTCCGTCCGCACCGGCATCGAGGAACATCGGGAAGAAGCTGCGCTGTGTCTTCACCTTGATGACATCATTGACCCCAATCGTGTTTGCTTTCCGTCGCTCACCGCCTGCAGGTGTAATGACTTCAAGATCGGGGTTCTCGATAATCGCCGTATGAATGTCATCAGCGTGAGCAGGTGTGACGTTGTAGATGCTCTCGTAGAAATCCATGACGGGCATCGCATCACCAGTCTCAGTCACAAGACGCGGAATATCTCCCAGGAGTTGGCTCTTCGCGGACGCACGGGCATCACTGTCGAACAGATAGAGCATGCCTTCGTCATGCCGCGGATCATAAGACAGCATGTTGAGGCCAGACCGACCGAAATGTGCCTGCATCGTTGCATTGTCATGCAGGATGTTGTTGTAGACCTGCCGCGCACGGCAAGCGTTGGCGAAGTGAATGAGCCAATACCGCCAGCCACCAGGGTTATTAATCGAGAACGGGCTTACATAGGGAGCGCATCTCCTGAAGACGTCAAAAACGATTTTTTCAGCCGTGCCGAGCCAGTCATTCTTGCTCATGACCCCGTTCAGTTCACCGATATCGGTGGTCTTGAGCCCAAGATAGTCCAGTCGGGCAGTGAGTTGATCTGGTTGGTCCTTTTTCAAAAAGGCCAACAGAGAACTGATCATGAACGTGTAGAAGATCTCAGCCGCTGGATAGGTCCGCATGATGTCGACGATCGTGTCACGCTCGACGTGGCTATCCCCGCACTGGTCTAAGTTGAACAATACGCTTCGATAACGGCCCTGCTCCAGCAACGCCCTGGTTTTCGGGTAAGCTTTCTCGAAGAACTCATTCAAGTACTCTACGCGAAGATGCAGCTTCGGGCATGTTTCCGCGATATCTGCCTGCAGTGGTGCGACATGGGTCTTCAATAGTTCAATCGCATCCCGACTGGCATCATTAAAAATGAGAAGACACTCGACCTCAATAGCGCCCAAGCCTTGCGCCGCCCGCTGTGTGTTGACCGCTTCAGTCGCGCGCCTGAGTTCTTCAATGAAAATCAGCGGGGACCCGGGCGTTCCGCACTGGTAACGCCCCCCACCAGCAAAACCATCGACTATTGCAAGCCTGAAACGTTCCTGTTGGGGTAATTTGCAGCGAACGGTAAGATAATCAAAGACGTACTCACGAAGAATCTTGTGTTTGCGCCGCGAATGCTCTTCGAGCTTCGCGCCATCTGCCCATTCGTATCTTTTTTCGACCATGTTGCCTCCCCGCCTATCTCTAAACTCTTACACAACCGCTTGCGGGGCGGCAGGCATTTCGTCCCAGGTGCGTCCACGATATTCTCGCCCGTTGGCCTTCTTCGAGCGCTTCTTGTTGTCCTTGCCCCAAGTTCCCCACTGTTTGAAGAAAAATGCCGTCCCTGCCTTAAGGCATTGGGCATGTATTTCATCAATCCATTCTTCGCGAATTGGACGGGCGGACTTTCCGCTTTCGCCGCCCACAATCGCCCAGTGAATATCCTGAAGATCAATTGCGCCAACGGCACCAATCAGCGGCTCAAAAGAAATGAAGCGGATCGCTGCAGGTGACCGGCGGAGGTCATCGATGCGATCAACGACTTCAGCGTTTTCGATGCTCGTACCAAGCCAAACGTTGGGCAGGACCTCTCCGATGCGGTCGCTGACCAACTCTGCCATACGCTCGGGACGCTTAGTCAGAATCTGGTAGTTATGGCGTGGCGTTTCACGCATGACTTGCCAAACGTCCAATATGAATTCATCAGTCACCCGGTCATGGAAGAGGTCACTCATCGAGTTAACGAAGATCTTTCGGGGCTTGCGCCATCTGTGGGGAATCGTCAGTGCCTGCCGATCCTCACGCACGACTCCATTCCAAACGGTCCTCCGACCCGTCTTGCGAGTTAGTCCTGCATATTTCTGGACACCCATCGCTTCGAGCCGCTTGGCCATTTCCATCGCATAACAATGGGTGCAGCCGGCTGTAACGATCGAACACCCCGCTACCGGATTCCACGTGGCATCTGTCCATTCAATCTGTGTTTCAGCCATGTCGGCCTCCCGCGCATTCATCGTTCCGGCAGCACATCAGTCAGTACCGCGTAACGGGTTGATGAACTGGATATCGGAGAAATCTTTTTCGTTTTCTGTTACCACCACGCAATCGTTGGCTCCCGCGACGGCGGCGATAATCACATCCAACGTGCTCCGCGGACGACCCGTAGACGTCCCATCCGCCATAAGTCGTGCCCATATCAAGGCAGCCTTGTCGTCAAAGGCTAAGATTCGGTCCATGAACAATTCCTGCGGGCCTTCCGGCCCTGAAAACCAAGCATCAAGTGCATCGCGCTTCTTGCCACGTGGTTTTTCCAGAATGCCGCGTCGGATTTCGGCTATGGTCAGCGATGCGATGAAGAGGTCCTCATCCCGCTGAGCTGCCATCCATTTCATCAGAAGTTCAGATGGCTTCGGCTTGACGATATTGCTGATGATGTTGGTGTCTAGAAGGTAACGGCTCACAGATCGACCCTTCGCCCTTCATCGCGCGAGCGCGAGAACTCGACTTCGGCTCCAACCAGGGGCGAACGGCGCAAGGCGGTCAGAATACTACCGGACTTCGGCGGCTCCTCCGCCACGACGGCCTTCACCGCGGCGCGCGCCTCTTCCGCTTCTGGCCCCTCTTCGGCCAAACGGCGAGCAAGCGAGCGGATCAGTTCGCGGTCGGATTCGAGAGCCATGACTTCGAAACGTTTGAAGCCGCGCTGTGTCAGGCGCGCGCGGTAATTCTTGATCGCTCGTTTCTGTGCAGCGTTGCTCATCGCCGATCTCCATGCTATATCAGGATATATATACCAAGAAACATTGGCTTTTCAACTGCCGTGCCGAAGAGCAAGCAGTCACGCCAAGATGGACGCGTGCCCGAAATGTGCCACAGGGGCCGGCGTCAAGGCAGCATGGGTTAGATGTACATCGCGATCAAACAGACAATAGCGATTTTGCCCGCCGTTATTCACGACGAGGCTATATCCGTTTCTACGATCCGGCACGACGTAATGCGCCAGAAAAACCGACAACACGCTGTTTTTACATACTATTTTTCCTTGAGCGATCACTTCGAGATGTCATTCTTTGTCTTGCGCACCTCAACGCGCGAGAAACGGATGGCGACCTCTTGGCACGACAGCGACAAACCAAAGCGGAGACACTGCATCTCTCCGTCGAAGCGGCGGACACCGACGCCGCGTGTCTCGCGGGCGCCGAGCCTGATGCCCGCCTCCGCGATCTGGTCCGCCTCTTGGCCCGTCAGGCCGCCCGCGACTTTGTCAACGCCGAGACGGCCCATCATGAACAGGACCGCCTCCCCAAGTAAGGAGGCCGCCGTATGAAGGTCGCGCTCTACGCTCGCTATTCGTCCGACAATCAGCGCGATGCCTCGATCGCAGATCAGTTCCGGATGTGTCGGCTCTACGCCGAGAAGCAGGGCTGGCAGATCGTCGAGGAATACTCGGACCATGCAATCTCGGGCGCCTCACTGCTCCGTCCAGGCATTCAGGCCCTAATCTCCGATGCCACACACGGCCGCTTCAATGTGATCCTCGCAGAGGCGATGGACCGACTCTCCCGGGACCAAGAAGATATCGCCGGTATCTTCAAGCGCATGTCCTATGCTGATGTGAAGCTCGTTACCCTTTCCGAAGGCGAGGTCACGCATCTGCATGTCGGCCTTAAGGGTACAATGAACGCGCTGTTCCTCAAGGATCTCGCCGACAAGACTCGCCGTGGCCTGCGCGGCCGGGTTGAGAGCGGAAAATCCGGAGGCGGTCTCTGCTACGGATATAACGTCGTACGCACCGCCGATCCGGACGAGCGCGGTCACCGGGAGATCAACACCGCCGAGGCAAGCATCATCCAGCGCATCTTCAAGGATTATCTTGAAGGCAAGTCCTCCCGCACCATTGCCATGACGCTGAATCGTGAGGGCGTCCCTGGGCCGCAAGGCAAAGAATGGGGGCCCTCCACAATCCACGGAAACCCCAAGCGTGGCACAGGTATCCTGAACAATGAGCTCTATATCGGCAAGCTGGTCTGGAATCGCCTGCGCTACATGAAGGATCCGGATACCGGCAAGCGCGTCTCGCGCCCAAACCCGGAGAGCGAATGGGTCATTCAGGAGGTGCCGGAGCTCGCATTCATTGACCGGTCCCTATGGGATGCCGTGAAGGCGCGGCAAGGCAGCCTTGCCTTTGACAAATCCGAGAAGAGTTCAAACCCTATGAACAACCGGCGTCGCCCAAAGCACCTGTTCGGGGGGCTGATAAAGTGCGGCTGCTGCGGAGGGGGGTACTCGATGATCTCGAAAGACCTCATGGGGTGCTCAACAGCCCGCAACAAGGGCACTTGTGACAACCGAGTGAACATCCGACGCGATGCACTGGAGGCTTCCATACTGAACGGCCTCAGGAAGCATCTGATGGGACCTGAACTGTTCAAGGAATTCTGTGCCGAGTTCACAAAGGAGGTAAACCGCCTTCGCATGGAACGCGGAGCTGATCTGGAAGTATGGAAGAGTGAGCTGGAGCGCACCGATCGGGAGCTGGACAAAATGGTAGATGCCATTTTGCAGGGATTTCCGCCAGCCAAGCTGAAGGACAAGGCCGAGAAGCTTGAGGCGCGCAAAGCCGAACTAACCGAACTCTTGGCCAATGCCGACGAGCCACCGCCCTTTCTGCACCCGAACATGGCGCAGATCTACCAGGACCGAATTAGACAGCTCTATGAGAATCTCCAGCGCGAAGAAGAGCGAGCACAAGCTGCCGAGGTGTTTCGTTCCCTTGTGGATCAGGTGACCCTTATCCCGGAGGACGGCGAACTTGCCATTGTACTGCGTGGAGATCTGGGTGCCATCCTGCGCTTTGCTGCAGGAAAGAAAAACCCCGACTTCCTTTCGGAGGCCGAGGCTTTTGACAACCTGCTATCGCAGGGATCGTTGGTTGCGGGAGGGCGCAACCAACGATCTCTGCGGAATGGGTCCTGGAATGCAAAAACCTCCGCGGCGGGAGCCTTGGAGGTTTCGCAAGTATCGTTGGTTGCGGGGGTAGGATTTGAACCTACGACCT
>CAYFGB010000059.1:0-10389 GCA_964342455.1 uncultured Hyphomonadaceae bacterium | reverse complement strand
ATTCGCTGGTATGAAGATGGCGAGCTGAATGTCAGCTATAACTGCATTGACCGCCATCTTGAGACGCGCGGTGACCAGCCCGCCATCATCTGGGAAGGTGACGACCCGAGCGTCTCGAAAACCGTCACCTATCATGAGCTCCATGAGCACGTATGCCGCTTTGCGAACGTTCTGAAAAAGCTGGGTGTCAAGAAAGGTGATCGTGTCACCATCTATCTGCCAATGATCCTGGAAGCGGCCTATGCCATGTTGGCGTGCGCACGTATTGGCGCGGTTCACTCCATCGTATTTGGCGGCTTCTCGCCGGAAGCTTTGGCTGGACGGATCAATGACTGCGATTCCAGCATTGTCATCACATCAGACGAAGGCGTGCGCGGCGGCAAGACGATTCCGCTGAAACGCAATGTTGATGAAGCGGCCAAGCATGCACCCGGGCTCGAGAAAATTCTGGTGATCGAACACACTGGCAATACCGTCCCAATGAAGACCAGCCGTGATGTCTGGTGGCATGAAGCGGCGGCGGGCGTTGACGAGTTTTGCGACGCAGAACCGATGAATGCTGAAGATCCGCTGTTTATTCTCTACACGTCGGGCTCGACGGGCAAGCCGAAAGGCGTCCTGCACACGTCCGGCGGCTATCTGGTCTGGGCCAGCATGACCCATGAGTATGTGTTCGATTATCGCGATGGCGAGGTGTATTGGTGCACGGCGGATGTGGGCTGGGTGACTGGTCACAGCTATATCGTCTTTGGACCGCTGGCGAACGGCGCGACTACGGTGATGTTTGAAGGTGTGCCGTCTTATCCGGATGCGTCCCGATTCTGGCAGGTGGTCGACAAGCACAACATTTCGATCTTCTACACTGCGCCAACGGCTATCCGCGCCCTGATGCGTGATGGCGTTGAACCGGTGAAAAAGACCAGTCGCAAATCGCTTCGTGTTCTCGGGTCTGTTGGTGAACCGATCAACCCGGAAGCCTGGATGTGGTACTATAATGTCGTCGGCGAGGGGCGTTGCCCGATCGTCGACACATGGTGGCAGACAGAGACGGGCGGTATCATGATCACCCCGCTGCCGGGTGCCACTGACCTCAAGCCGGGGTCTGCCACCCGCCCATTCTTTGGCATTAAGCCAATTCTTGTGGATGCGGACGGCAAGGAGCTGGAAGGCGCAACGGACGGCAATCTCTGTATTACAGACTCCTGGCCAGGCCAGATGCGCACCGTCTATGGCGATCATGAGCGCTTTTTCCAGACCTATTTCTCCACCTATCCGGGACGCTATTTCACGGGCGACGGTGCGCGTCGGGATGAAGATGGCTATTTCTGGATTACAGGCCGCGTCGATGATGTGATCAACGTATCCGGTCACCGGATGGGCACCGCTGAAGTCGAGAGCGCGCTTGTGGCTCATGACAAGGTCGCCGAGGCTGCAGTTGTCGGTTATCCGCACGATATTAAAGGGCAGGGCATTTACGCCTATGTGACGTTGATTGCGGGCGAAGAGCCGAGTGATGAGCTTCGTGCTGATCTGGTGAAATGGGTACGTACGGAAATCGGACCGATTGCATCGCCTGATCTTCTGCAATTCGCTCCCGGTCTGCCCAAGACCCGATCGGGCAAAATCATGCGCCGTATTCTCCGGAAGATTGCCGAGAATGACTTCGACAAGCTTGGCGATACGTCCACTCTGGCGGAGCCTGAAGTTGTGCCGCAGCTCATCGAAAACCGCATGAACCGATAGAGTTTTCCGAACTCGGAGTTTTGGGCATCCCGGATATGGTTCGGGGTGCCCTTTCATTTTGCGGAGACCGCCAGCCGAATAAACGTCACATAATTTTCATGCCAGCCTTGTCGAAAGCCTGTCATAGAAGCCACCCTTGGCGCGCTTATGGCTGTGCGTGAGCGGAAATTCGAGGAAGGCCAGGCCGATGTTCAGCTTTTTTGAAAAGCGAATTGATCCGTTTCCAGAGCGCGATGGCGACATGCCGCCAACCGGACTGTTCGGATTCTGCCTGTTTTACTGCCGACCTGCGCTTCCCTGGCTTCTCGGCATGGGCGTTTTATCCACGGGCATTGCGATTGGTCAGGTCGCATTGTTTGCGTTTCTTGGCGAGATTGTTGACTGGCTTGGCCAGACCGACAAATCCACAGTCTGGCAGGATCATGGGCTGCTTCTGCTCGGGATGGGGATTTTTACCGCCATCATTTTTCCCGGCATGGTTTTCCTGGTCAGCATGATCCAGCATCAGGTGATCATGGGCAATCTGCCTATGACGATCCGCTGGCGGATGCACCAGCATCTGCTTGGCCAGTCGCTTTCATTCTTCGCCAATGAATTCGCCGGGCGTATCTCCACAAAACTTATGCAGACCGCACTGGCCATCCGGCAGGTGGTGAGCATTCTCATGGATGTATTTGTCTATGTGATCGTCTATTTCGTCTCCACCGTCGTGCTGGTTGGGGCGAGTGACTGGCGTCTCACGATTCCATTACTGATCTGGGTGATCGCTTATGCCGCCCTCGTTCGCTACATCGTTCCACGCATGGCGCGGGTTTCCGAGACCCAGGCGGACGCTCGATCAGAGATGACAGGCCGTATCGTTGACAGCTATTCCAACATCTCGACGGTCAAACTCTTCTCGCATTCTGGGCGGGAACAGGCCTATGCGAAATCAGCCATGTCCCATTTTCTGGGAACGGTTTATCCGATGATGCGACTGGCGACGTCTTTTGAATCCCTCGTCCACCTGCTGAACGCGCTGCTGATTGTTTCAACAGCAGGGCTTGGTATTCTGTTCTGGTCGCAGGGTGCCATCAGCATTGGCGCCATCGCTGTTGCGGTCGGGCTGGCGCTACGCATTCACAACATGTCCCAATGGGTGATGTGGGAGATTTCCAACCTCTTCGAGAATATAGGCGTCGTGTATGACGGCATCAGCCTGATGAAGAAGCCCGTCAGCGTGCGTGACAAAGCTGACGCCCAAGCTCTGGAAGTGACACGCGGAGAGGTGACGTTCGATGCGGTTTCTTTCCATTATGGAAAGGCGTCAGGGGTGATTGAGCAACTCAATCTGACGATCCAGCCGGGTGAGCGGGTTGGGCTGGTTGGTCGGTCCGGCGCGGGTAAAACGACGCTCGCAAACCTGCTGCTGCGTCTTTACGACGTTGAGGGTGGCCGGATCCTGATTGATGGCCAGAATATCGCTGAGGTGACGCAGGATTCTCTGAGACACCATATTGCCATGGTCAGCCAGGACACGTCGCTTCTTCATCGGTCAATTCGCGACAATATCGGGTATGGCCGTGCCGAGGCGACTGACGCAGACATCGAACACGCCACCCGGCAGGCTAAAGCGCTGGAATTCATTGAACGGCTCGAAGACCAGACAGGCCGCAAAGGGTTTGACGCGCATGTCGGAGAGCGCGGGGTCAAACTTTCAGGCGGTCAGAGACAACGCATCGCCATTGCCCGAGTCTTTTTGAAAGATGCACCTATTCTGATCCTGGACGAAGCGACGTCCGCACTGGATTCTGAGGTCGAGGCCGCGATTCAGGACCATCTGTTCGATCTTATGGAAGGTAAAACCGTGATCGCCATCGCACACAGATTGTCGACCATTGCGGCTATGGACCGGTTGATCGTGCTGGATCAGGGGCAGATCGTTGAGGAGGGCTCGCACCAGGCCCTGCTTGCGAAAGGCGGCATTTATGCCGACCTGTGGGCCAGACAGACGGGCGGCTTTCTCGGCGACGATGCAGACCTCACCGGTAAAGTGGGCCTTCCGGCCGACCCCGCCGAATAATAAAGGGTTCAGAGCGGATAGTCGTCGTCCGTCAGAATCCGTTCGGCGGCGCCTTGCGGGTCGTCAAACTGACCCGAATTCAGAGCCCAGAAGAACGCGACAAGACCGATCAGCCCCATGCCAAGCGCAATTGGGATCAGAAATAGAATCGCTGTCATGATTTCGTTCCTTTCGCGACGCGCAGGGCGTTTACGGTGACCACCAGAGACGATGCCGACATCGCAATGGCGGCGATCAAGGGTGTAACAAATCCGGCCAGAGCAATCGGGACCGCTATCATGTTGTAGATCACAGCCAGCGTGAAGTTTTCCTTGATCCGGTGCTGAGCGGACCTGGCAATGCTGAGCACGTCAGAGATGACGCTCAGATTGTTGCCGGAATAGACGCAATCGCTGGCAGTTCGGGCCGCGTCGAGCGCGCCACCGGGGGCCAGAGCGGCATGTGAAGAGGCCAGCGCGCCGGCATCATTCAGACCATCTCCAATCATGAGAACGCGTTTGCCGGATGCGCTTCGCTCTTCGACCAGGCGCGCTTTTTCGACAGGAGAAACATTTCCATTCCATTCGGAAATACCAAGCTGTCTTGCGATCAGAGCGACGCGATCGGCACTGTCACCTGAGCATATTTCAGAGCTTATACCCTGACTGTTCAGCCAGTTGATGAGATCAGCGCCGTGGTCTTTTACGGCTTCTGACAGTTTGATCGGGTATGGCGCATCGCCTTCCATCCAGAACCAGAGATTTGCATCCTCCGGCGCGTCAGATCCATCGTCAGAGACCCAGCTCCACGAGCCCAGTCTGGCGGCGCGGCCTTCGATAAGACCAGATAGCCCAAGGCCTTTGTGTTCTTCGATGTCTTCTGCTGCCGGGCCCGGGCAGGCAGCCTGTACGATGGCGCGGGAGACCGGATGACGACTACCGCGGGCCAATTGCGCGGCGAGGTTCAGTGTGTCCCTGGTTTCGTCGCTTGTTTCGACAACCGGCGTGATCTCGGTCAGCGTGCCGGTCTTGTCAAAAACGATGTGATCACAGGCGGCAATCCGTTCCAGAGCATCACCGGATTTAAGGAAGGCGCTTCTGGCGTAGAGGCGGCCTGCGGCCACGATCTGAACAACCGGAGCGGCCAGCGCCAGTGCACATGGGCAAGTGATGACAAGAACGGAGATTGCGGTGAAAATGGCCTGTCTGACGTCACCTGTGAAGATAAGCCAGCCAAGGAAGGCAGACGCGGCGAGTGTGTGCACAATGGGCACATAAAGCTCGGCGGCCTTGTCGGCGATCTGGCGATATTTCGAACGTTTCTGTTCACCAACGTCGAGAAGCTTGGAAATCTCGGCGATCAGGGAATCGTCGGTCTTCGCGGCAACGCGAACCTCGATGGGCCCGGAGAGATTGATCGTACCCGCATAAAGGCGCTCACCCGAGCCTGCTGTGACGGGCAGGCTTTCGCCTGTCACGAGGCTTGTGTTGAGATCGGCGCTTTCGCTGACCAGATCAACATCCACCGGCAAGCGTTCCCCACGCGCGATGATCAACGTGTCGCCGATAACCAGATCGCGCGAAACGACCGTTTCCAGAACGCCATTTGGGGCGCGTCGGGAGACGGTCACAGCCTGGAATGCGGCAAGATCATCTGCGGCCTTGTGTGTCTGCCTTTGCAGACGAGCTTCGAGAAAGCGACCGATCAGCAGGAAGAACAGCAACATGACGGCAGCATCGAAATAGGAGTGTTCGCCATGATTGGCCGTCTCGTAAATCGAAAAGCCGACCGACAGGATGACAGCCAGTGAAATCGGCACATCCATATTCACATGACCGGCACGAAGTGCGTTCAGGGCAGATTCAAAGAAATGCCGCCCGGAGAAGGCGATGACAGGTATGGCGATGAGGCCAGATACCCAATGCATCAAGGTGCGTGTTTCGTCCGACATTTCGCCCGCACCGGCCCAGACAGACACGGAGAGCAGCATGATGTTGGCCGCGGCAAATCCGGCAACCGCCATCGCCATCAGCAATTGGCGTTCCCTCTTGGCGCGGGAGGTGTCCAGGTTTTCCGGATCAAACGGCTTTGCCGGATAGCCAAGGCCATCCAGCGTGGAAACGACCCGGTCAGGATCGAAAGCAGGGTCTGACCAGTCGACGATCAGGCGACCTGTAGTGAGATTCATGCGGACGGTTTCGATGCCATCCAGCTCACCAACATGTTTTTCGATCTTTGAAAGGCACCCGCCACACTTGGCACCTGATACGGCAAGGGTCAATTCGGACTTGCCCCCCTTCGTTTTCACGAAGGGGTGTGTTGCGATGCGGTTCGTGGTGTCGGCGAGACCGAGGTCAGTATCTGTAAGCGTTACCATGTCAGAGTCTTATGGGCTGTTGCCCGATCATTCTGATCATTGGCGGCCGTAATTTCAATGCGCCAAATCCCCTCACCAAGCTCAGGCAGGTCAGCAAAATAACGACCTGGGCCATCACCCCTGAGTGTCACCTTCTGCATGCCTTCGTCACTGGCCGGGCGGATAATTGTGGCTGTGACGTCAAGGGCGATCAGAGGTGATGCCTCGCCATCCTGCCAGATCGAGACCAGACGTGGTGTGCCGTCATCTGTTGTCTCAAATCCGATGGATGCCTGCCAGCCCAGCTCGGCCTGCTTTTCCTTGTCAGCCAGAACCTTGTTGTATTCGAGGCCCTGAACATAGGATTTTTCGACCTGTTCTCCGGGGAAAGAGCTGACCGCGAACACTGTGAAAGCGACGTTCACGGCGATCATGATCCCGAAGAAAATGCACAGAATGATCAGAACGTGCCAACCGGTCAGCTTGCCTTTTTGGGTCATGATCTACCTCGTTCGTGGGCTGGAGAAAGGCACAAGATTGACGTCCTGTTCGCCGGTTTCAATATCCGTGGCAACGACTCGAAGCCGGTCATTTCCGCTCAGATCGTCCGCAGGAATACGGACATGGACGCGGAACCGGTCAACGTGTTCGCTGGCAACAAAGACTTCCATATCACCTTCGCCTTCGCCGACAATTGAAACTTCTGCGTCTGCAATTCCGGTGATCGAGATGTCGAAGTTTTTGTCGCCAGCCCGCTTGTTCACAAGCTTCAGCGTGTAATTGTTCTGGATGCGTCCATCAGAGAGCTGAACATAGCTTGGCGCGCGGTCCTTCAGAACGTTCATTTCGAAGGTAGAACGTGTTAGCAGGCCATAGCCCATCAGACCGGAGACAACCAGGATGAGGGCAGCGTAAATCATGACGCGGGGGCGCAGGAAGGCGAAGTGGGTTGGACGACCCGAAGCCCGTGCCTCGACATTATTGTCGGTGTCATAGCCAATCAGGTTTCGTGGGCGATCCACACGCTCCATGATTTCATTGCATGCATCGATACAAAGGGCGCAGTGAATGCATTCCAGCTGTGCGCCGTTCCGGATATCGATGCCCATCGGACACGCCGTCACGCAGGCATTACAGTCAATGCAGTCACCCCGACCATCCCAGGTATCGCCCTTATGGTGTGGTCCGCGGGGTTCGCCGCGATCATACTTGTAGGTCACGTTCAGCGCATGCTCATCCGTCATGGCGGCCTGAATACGCGGCCATGGACAGAGATAGGTGCAGACCTGTTCCCGCATTGTACCGGCGAGCGAATAGGTGGTGAAGGTCAGCAGCGCGACGAAGAAATAGGCCGTAGCAGGCGCTGTTCCTGTGAAGAAGTTGCGGGCGAGGGCCGGTGCGTCGTGAAAGTA
The DNA here is from genome assembly GCA_964342455.1 of uncultured Hyphomonadaceae bacterium. Classification (GTDB taxonomy): domain Bacteria; phylum Pseudomonadota; class Alphaproteobacteria; order Caulobacterales; family Hyphomonadaceae; genus Ponticaulis. The sequence continues at coordinate 2,837 of CAYFGB010000059.1, read as the reverse complement.
GAAGATCAGCGCACCGCCGGTTGATGCAGCAATCAGCAGCCAGACCGCATGTTTGCCTGCCTTGCGCCAGATCTTGTTGAATGACCATGGTGCACGGTCGAGCTTGATGCGCTTGTTCCTATCACCCTCGAACATGCGTTCGACGAAGATGTAGAGATCGGTCCAGACGGTCTGAGGGCAGGCATAGCCGCACCAAACCCGACCGAACAGAGACGTGACGAGGAACAGGGCAAGCGCGGACACCACCAGAATGCCGGTGATGTAGTACACCTCCTGCGGCCAGATCTCGATCGGGCCAAAATAGAACCGGCCCTCTGCGAAATCGAAAAGCACAGCCTGATCGGGCGCGTTTGGTCCACGGTTCCAGCGGAACCAGGGCAGCAGGTAATAGACTGCGAGTGCAAACGCCATGAAGCCGAATTTGAAGGTCCGGAACTTGCCGTGTACGAGCTTTGGATAAACCGGTTCGCGCTTTTTATACAGCGGCTGGGCACCGGCAGGAGGCAGAGGTTTGTGCTTCGTCATCTCACGCTCGCTTTCTCAAACGTATTTGAGCGTTCTCTAAAACATGACCCGTTCCGGGTCGTGATGGTATGTTGTCACATGGGACAAAATGTCGAAGGCCCGGCTGTTGAGCCGGGCCTTCGATTGTTTCGGATATGACGGGCAACGTCAATTCACTAGTCGCCACCACCCAGCGTGTAGACATACACGGCAAGGGCCTTGATTTCGGCGTCTGTGTAACGATCGCCCCAGGCCGGCATGGCGCTGTTTCTAGCGTTGAAGATCGAGTCATAGACCTGATCATAATCAGACCCGTAGAGCCAGTTGGCGTCGGTCAGGTTTGGCGCGCCCTGGAACTGGTCGCCCGTGCCGTCTTCCATGTGGCAAGCCACGCATTGGAATTCGAACACTTCGGCACCGGCTGCAGAGGCTTCACTCGGCTCTTCAAGGCCGGAAAGCGTACGCACGTAGTGGGCCACATCCTCGACCTCGGAGCGGGAGAGAATACCGTCACGACCGAAGGCAGGCATCATGGAGAACCGGGATTCCGGGTTTTCCTGACGAATGCCATACTTGATGGTGTGCTGGATCTCTTCAATGCTTCCGCCCCAGAGCCAGATATCGTCTACCAGTACCGGATAGCCAGGTGCACCCTGACCGCCAGAACCGTGGCAAGTGGCGCAATTGTCACCGAACACCGCTTCACCATTTGCCATGGCAAACTGGAGAAGGCTCTGGTCGTTGACGATCTCTTCGAGAGACGCATTGACCAGGGCTTCACCCTGAGCGGCCCGCTCGGCGTGTAGCTCGCTGATGGCTTCAGCAACGAGAGCACGGTCCGAATGGTTGCGGATGCCCGGGGTGTTCGAGCCCATGCCGGGCAGGGCAGGCCATGCCGGCATGAAGATCCAGTAGACCACTGCCCAGACAATGGTGATGTAGAAGATCCAGAGCCACCATCTTGGCAGCGGGTTATTCAGCTCCCGGATCCCGTCCCATTCATGACCGGTCGTTTCAACGCCGGTCACAGCATCGATATCTTTATCATGGTCACTCATTGATCGGGCTCCTCATCGATCAGTGGAATATTGGCAGCTTCCTTGAACTTGTCGCTGTTGGAAGGCCACAGAGCGTAGGTCAGAGCGCCCAGGAAAAGGACGACGAAATAGACCAGGCCCCAGGTTTGAGCGAAACTGGAAAGCGCTTCGTAAGTCATACCTACCTCCGGTTTTCCAGATCATCGGCTTCATAGGTCGAGAAATCGACCAGAGTACCGAGCATCTGCATGTATGCGATGAGAGCGTCCATTTCGGTGAGCTTTTCACGATCACCGTCAAAGGCGCGCACATTCACTGTGCCTTCACGACCGGATGCCGCATCATAACGTTCCAGAAGGCCGTCATAATCCTCGTCGGGATTGGCCTGAGCAATCAGGTCAAGACGTGCGTTCTCGATCATCTCGTCCGTGTAGGGGACACCGACCATGCGAAGCGCTTTCATATCGGCTTCGATGTCGTCAATATCGAGTGGGCGGCCCACCATGAACTCATATGGAGGCATGATGGATTCCGGAACCACAGAGCGAGGATCGGTCATATGATCCATGTGCCATGTGTCGGAATACTTGCCACCAAGGCGCGCAAGGTCGGGACCTGTACGCTTTGAGCCCCACTGGAACGGGTGGTCATACATGCTCTCTGCAGCGAGAGAATAATGACCATAGCGCTCCACCTCGTCACGGAGAGGACGAACCATCTGTGAGTGACAGACATAGCAGCCCTCACGGATATAGATGTTCCGCCCTTTCAGCTCGAGAGGTGTATACGGGCGCATACCCTCAACTTTTTCGATCGTGTTCTTCAGATAGAAGAGCGGTACGATCTCGATAATACCACCGATAGCGACAACGATCAGGATGCCTACGGTGAGGAGAAGGGAATGCTTCTCCAGGACTTTATGCTTATCGAACAAGGCCATTGTTCCAGCTCCTATTCGGCAGGTGCGGTTGCAGTTGGGATGTACGGCTTGCTGTCATTGGTTGGCGCATGCACGCGATCATCCTCGCCTTTGCGGGTGTGTCCGCGTGCGGTCATGTAGACGTTGAACGCCATGATGAGAGCACCGACGAGGTAGAGAACACCACCGAGCGAGCGGATGATGTAGGAAATGTGCTTGGCCTCGACCGTTTCCACGAATGTGTATTCGAGGAAGCCGAACTCATTATAGGCACGCCACATCAGGCCTTCCATGATACCGGAAACCCACATGGAGGTGATGTAGAACAGGATGCCGATGGTCGCAGTCCAGAAATGCCACTCGATGAGAGAATTCGA
>CAYFGB010000058.1:0-11683 GCA_964342455.1 uncultured Hyphomonadaceae bacterium | reverse complement strand
AAGAGAATGCGGGCGATGATCAGACCAGCGATGAAGAAGCCCCAGCTTTCCATCGGGCGGCGTGACAGCCAGTGAGTGAAGCGCTTGAAACGGCTTCCGAGCGTCTCCTCTTCTCTGCCGTATGCCTCATAGTCTTTCATTCTCATTCTCCTTCTTGGCGGCCCCCTAAGCCGCTGAGCTGCTACATCTTCTGCAACGAGCGTGCCAGTTTCGAATTAATCTTTTAATTCCTTGAAAAATTTAATGAAAAAATATTCTTGGTGAAATAGCTATTCAAAATCTAGCAAAAACGACAAATAAAATAGTGAATATAACGAAAATTTTTCGTATAATGCGCCAATGATTGAGCCTGTTGTACCCATTGGTGAAAGTCCTGAATGGCTTGAAGCCCTGGAAAAGACGTCTTTTGTCGCGGCGTTGGACCGACCAATCCTTGTCATCGGGGAGCGCGGCACCGGTAAGGAGCTGATTGGAGAGCGGCTTCACTTTCTCTCAAAAAGATGGAATGGGCCCTTCATCAAGGTGAACTGCGCCGCGCTGAATGAAGAGTTGCTCGATTCTGAGCTCTTTGGCCATGAGGCCGGCGCCTTTACGGGTGCGACCTCCCGACGTATAGGCCGTTTTGAACAGGCTGATGGCGGGACGATCTTTCTTGATGAGATCGCGACAGCCAGCCGTCGGGTGCAGGAAAAACTGCTCCGGGTCATTGAGTATGGCGAGTTTCAGAGGCTGGGCGGTGAGGCCGTGCTCACCTGTGATGTGCGTGTCTCGGCAGCGACGAACATCGATCTTCCAGGTGCGGTGGCCGACGGCAAGTTCCGGGCGGACCTGCTTGATCGTCTCTCCTTTGATGTGATCACGCTTCCCCCTCTACGCGTACGGCTTGAGGATATCTCGCTGCTGGCCGATCATTTTGCCAGCCGACTGGCGCGGGAGATGGGCTATGAATTCCCTGGCTTTTCTGCCTCAGCCCTTCTTGCGCTTGAGGCCCATGACTGGCCCGGTAATGTTCGTGAACTCAAGAACGTTGCCGAACGCCTGACCTGGGCTGGATTGCAGGGTCCCTTGGGTGACCCGATCGAGTTCTCACCCGATGCAATTGATCCGTTCAATTCACCATTTCGGCCCAGGGCGACCCTCGCGGGAACAAGTGAAGCCAAACAACGAAAGCCATCGGCAGATGTGCGCCTTGATGTGCCGCCAATGGACGAAATCGGCCTCGATTTTGAACAGGAGATCCGGCTCTATGAAGTTCGTCTTCTCGAAACAGCTCTGAAAGAGGCGGATGGACACCAGGGTAAGGCCGCTGAGCTATTGAACCTCACCTATCACCAGTTCCGCGGCCTGTTGCGCAAACACGATATGGAAAGCCGGAAAAAGCGCGAGCGCGGGGCCGTCAGCAAGGGCCCGCGTCCGGGCATGTGAGTTAAGCTATTGCGTTGTTTAAAAGTGACAAATACGACGATACGTCGACATGTTAATCAAAATACAATCTAGACTCGAATTGAACGTTAAAATATGTTAACTATAATTTGTCCGGTAACGTTCAGGGGGCAAATATGCGGGCAAAACTAATTCTTCTTGTGTTTTTTGTGATCGGGTCAATTCCGGTGACTTCGGCTGATCCAATCAAGGCGAAAACGACTTTTACTGCGGTTGTTGAGGGACAGTTCCTGACCAAAGATGTCGAGGCAATTGGCATGCGATGCCTGCTGAACCGCTTTGAAGATGATGACATGCAAATGCCGGTTGCGATTGGGTATTCCGATTTCGCACCAGTCGATGATGACGGTTCGGTTTCGGCTGAGGTATCGGTGGAACTTGAAGAGGCTGTTACCACACAGGGGCTGGCTGAATTTTACTTTTGTGGATTGTCGCTGAAATTGGCGAACGATCAGACGAGCTCGCCGATCGAAAGCAATACTATAAACCCGACCTATAGGCGGGCTGTTCCATTTGCGCCGAATTTGCTCATTCAGCGGGGCCGCATTTCGCTGATTGGGCGTGCGGTTGGTGATGATAAACCTGAAATCGAAGATCCGGTGTCAGGGCCTTCTATTCCGGGCCGGATGATTGATCCGGTGCGGCCGGGTCAGATGTCTCCTGTCCGTCCAATCGTATCAAAAGAACCAGTGGAAAAAGACATTCATCTTGGTCCGAAGTTTGTCATGTATGGCGCTCGAAGACAGGAGCCATTGCGAGTGGATGATCGGATCGTCTTCGAAATCAAGAGGCCTTCCCTCCGAGTGACTGGAGGAGGTGTGCCGCCATCCAGGGGATGCATTCCTGAAGAAGACCCTGATCGTTGTGGGAAAGGGTGAGATGATGAACAAGTTTAGGACTCTTAGCTATTTGACTGTCGTTATGAGTGGAGCGTTGCAGGCGCTAACGGTGTCAGCTGCGCCCTGGCCCGTCGAAGTCGACGTAGAAATTGCCTGGGGATGTCCTGACGCCACATACGAAATTGAAGTTTCTTGCGTGGCCTTTAACAAGGCGGGATATTGCTTTGAAGATCGACAAAGGCTGACTGAGGCCTCGACCACGTTAACAATAGAACCATCTACCAGTCTTCGTGTTCAGTATTCACCATTGCCTGTTTCCCCCGGCGAAAGAGCGTATCCGGTTCAACGGGTTGTGGTAGAATTGGAGGATGAACTGGCTTATTGCGCGAATACTGTGTTTTGTGATGCGACCGCCTCGGCAAGTGTTGTCGGAGGGCAATCGCCCGAGCTTCGAGCCAGTTATTGCGAGAAGTGGAACCCGAACCACACAGTTGATGATGTCTTTGAAGATACAGATCCACGTCGTGAACCCTGATCTCTATGGCGGTCTATATTTCGAGGCGAACTCTGAAGGTGGCGGAATTCAAGCATTTTAACAGAAAAAATCTTAACCGCAGGCACAAAACTGGCGCTTCGGGATCAACCGAATTTTTTATGCACTGTGCCAAATCTGGCACATGGAATATTCTAGCGTTTCTTTGCCAATGGATGCCGAAAGTTCGGAAGGCCGCGTCCGCTTTCTAGGCCTCGATTTTGATGCGCTCGACGTGCCCGCGCTTGTTGAAGCGACCGAGCGCCATGTGAAGCTGAAAAAGCCGCTGGCCTATGTCGTGACCCCGAATGTTGATCATATGGTGCGGCTGGAGGCTGAGCCGGAGTTGAAACCGCTTTATGGCGGGGCAGGGTTTAACGTTTGCGATAGCCGTATTCTGGAAGTGCTGGCGCGATTTGATGGCAAGTCGCTTCCCGCTGCGCCGGGCGCTGATGTGGTGGAATATGTCCTTCGCAATCGTGTGGCGCCAGATGACAGAATCGTGGTGATCGGCTCGACCCCGGATGTGATAGACGCATTGTCACGCGATTTCGGATTCACAAACATCGCCTGGCACGAGCCGCCTATGGGGTTGCGCCACAATCCGGAAGCCGTTGATTTTGCGGCGCGCTTCCTTGTTGAACGGAATGAAGGCTATGCGTTTCTGTGTGTGGGATCACCGCAGCAGGAAATGATTGCAGCCAAGGCGGTCGAAATGGGTGGCGGCACGGGCATTGCGCTTTGCTGCGGTGCCAGTCTCGACTTTCTGACGGGAAAAGTCACCCGCGCACCGCTCTGGATGCGTAAAAACCGGCTAGAATGGCTTCACCGCCTGTTCAGCGAGCCCGGTCGGCTGTGGAAGCGTTATCTCGTTGACGGCCCCCGCATTCTGCGGATCTGGCTGAAGTATCGCGGGCATTAAAAAACCCGGACCAACTGGCCCGGGCTTTTTGATCTTGCGACAATTGTCTGGGGCTTAGCCCGCCAGCATGCCCAGCTTGTCGTATTTCTCAGCGAGGATGTAATAGAAGGTCACGCGAGACTTGTTGGATTTCTCCGGTTTCATGGTTTCGCAGACCTCCTGGATCGCAGCGTCGAGATCTGCGTCGGAATCGCCGAGTTCGAATTTCTTCTTCAGCCATTTTTCGCGAACGCGCTCAAGCTCAGCCGGGTCTGAGCAAGAGACCAGCGACGAGTCGCGGTTACGAAGCGCAATGCCGAGATGGTTGACGATTTTCTGAAGCGCTGCCTCATCATAGGTCTTGGCATACTTTTTTACGTTTTCGACATAAGGTGCAATATCGGCCATTGGAATTCTCCCCTTCAGCCCGAGTTCAACTCCTGAGCTATTCGCCCGGAACGAACCTTACCGGGCGTCGCCTGATTAGCAAAGTGCTGAATTGCAGCTGATTTTGTGGTTTATGTCGCACCCTGGAGGCGTCAGGACCTAGGGGCAGGGATTGGGCTGGCGGGCATGAAGGGCATTCACCTCATTCTCCAATTCCTCAGGCCAGGAGAGGTCAAACGCATCTATACAGGTCTTCAGCTGGTCCATACTGGTCGCACCGATGATGGTGGAGGTGACAAATGGCCTGGTGTCGCAAAAACGGATCGCCAGTTGAGCCGGATCGATATGCCTCCGTTCAGCAAGGTCGAGATAGCCAGCGATGGCCTCATCGGCATGAGGCGTTTCATAGCGCTGAAGCCGGTCGAACAATTCCTTCCGTGAGCCTTTTGGAAGCGCACCGCCGCGGTATTTTCCTGTTAGATAGCCCTGGGCAAGCGGCGAATAGGCCAGAAGCCCAACCTGTTCCCGCATGGCGACTTCTTCGAGCGCCGTTTCAAACTCCCGATTGACGAGATTGTAGGCGTTCTGAATGGAGGCGACACGCGGCAGATCACGTGCGTCACTTTCTGCGAGGAAGCGCATCACGCCATAGGCCGTCTCGTTTGAAAGCCCGATATGGCGAATGTTTCCCTTCTGCACATGATCATTCAGATGCGAGAGGATTTCTTCAAAAGGTTCGAAATCGGCCTTGTAGTGCTTTGGCTGAATCCGCGTGCCGAACATGTTGGCCGGCCGATCCGGCCAGTGAAGCTGGTAGAGATCGATATAGTCTGTCTGGAGCCGCTTCAGGCTTTTCTCAACCGCGTCGTCGATCTGCGGTTTGGTGAGACGGCATTGATCGACCTTGTCATCCCGGAACCAGGTATTGCCTGACCGGCCGACGATCTTGGTGGCCAGGATAACCTTGTCGCGTGTGCCGCGCGCCTTGAACCAGCTGCCGATGATGCGCTCGGTCGAACCTTGCGTTTCCGGCCTGGGTGGTATGGCATAGAGCTCGGCCGTGTCGAAGAAATTGATGCCGCGATCCAGCGCGTAATCCATTTGCTGGTGCCCCTCGGCCTCGGTGTTCTGTTCGCCCCAGGTCATGGTGCCCAGGCAACAGCTGGTTACATTCAGGCCGGTCCGGCCAAGTTCGCGCATGTCCATGTCTGATTTCCTCCACTTTGCGGTGGAGTTTTTTCACCGTGCGCGGGTTTTTCAACCCGGCAAGGCAAAAGTTTTCGTGATCTGACCTGGCGTTCGTGCGGGCAAGGCCGAACCTATGGGTTCGACATGTCCGCAAGGATCTCTGGATTGGTGACGAGATGGCGAACATCATGTGACCCGGTTTCTTCAAACACGTTCCCGGATTCCGCCCATTCATGAAGCGAATTGATGTCCAGTTTTTCGCATTGCTGGCGGACATTCCATGTCACCTGATAGGGAGAGCACTCCTGATCATTGTAGTCATGGCCAGTGGTTGAGCCGATGAACTCGACCGGCGTACCGGTTGTGTCAGGAAGTTTCTTGGCCTGATGAAGGCCATCAATAACTGTGCCTCCATAATTCATGGTCATGAAGTCCGCGGCGTTTTCGTCATTTACCAGAAGGAAAACCTGGGATTCAACGCGCAGAGCCGGATCGGTGCAGCCCGCCGGAATGCAGGCCGATAGTGTGTGACCGGGTGTTGCCTCGCAGCTCGTATAAACCCAGTGAACCTCGATCGTGTCGCCCGGTTCAACGGCTCCATATGCACCCGGCGCAGGCGCTTTTTCAGCTTCTGTTAGATTGCCACCACCATTGCAGGCGTATCCGCCATGCTCTTCTTTTTCGACGAAGACCGAGAAGCCGGGGCCCTTGTGTTCGGCATTGGTATGGGTGTGAATATTGCAGAGGTTCAGCTCGGTCGCTGGCGGTGCGAAATCGAACTGGATTTTATTGTTTCCTGCGAGGCTTGCGATATCCCGAGGAGCCTGCGGGCCAGCCTCGCTACATGGAATGGCGTCGGACTTGCCATGAATTCTGTGCACGCTCGGCTTTTTCGTTGCAGCATCTTTTGGTGCGTCTGTCGGCGTTTCATGTTCGATAAGCAGATCGTCCTGCAAGCCTGCTTCTGATGTGTCGTTGGCAGGCATTGGTGATTCTGAAGTGGTCGTGTCTCCTTCAGTCTCAGAAGGCGTGCAGGCAGCGGCAACAACAGACAGCGCAATGCATGCCGATAGAACGTATTTCATGAATTTTCCCCAACCTCTAAAGGTTACCCCGAAATTCACTTTTCGCTCGATTTAGGGAAAATTGCAATCATATCGATAACGCAATTTTAACTTTGATTAACAGTTGGGCGTGCTTCAGGCGTTACGTTTCGGGCGTGGTCTGGATGGGCTGGCGGATGCAGGATCTTCCGGCCAGTCATGCTTTGGATAGCGTCCCTTCATATCCTTTCGCATATCGGCATATCCTCCCGCCCAGAATCCCGGCAAATCGCGTGTCAGGGCGATTTGTCTCTGCGCCGGGGAGAGAAGTGATAGCGTCAGCGGCACTCGTCCCTCACAGATCGTGGGGTGCATTGTGGTGCCGTAAAGATCCTGTGGTCGGATGCTGATCAGGGGCGCCTGCTCTGCAGTGTAATCAATGCGGAGCTGACGCCCGGTGGGGCTGTGCCAGTGCACCGGGGCCAGCCGGTCTATTTCGCTGGTCACGTTCCAGCCAAGCCAGTTTCGAACGGCGTTTAACAGCCCTTGGGATTCAATAGCAGAAAGGCCGCTCATTTCGATGGCGGGGGTGAGCCATTCCTGAGCGGAGATCCTCAATCCCTCAACCCCCAGATCGGGCCAGTCCGCATCATGAAGTGTGGCGGCAAAGGCTGCGCGTTTCAGAAATTCATTCAACGTGTTGAAGCCCGGCAGAGCCGTGAGCCCATGCGCGTCAATAGCGCGGATCACGGCGTCTGATACAGCGTTATTGTCAGGCCGGGACAGAGGTGTTTCTGACAACACGATTTCACCCAACGTTTTCTGTCGGCGCGCACGCACCTTGCCGGTTTCAATGTCAAATTCCGCATAGTCCCGCTCGATTTGGGGCAGGATGTGCCGGACGGTCTGCTCATCCAATCGGCCTGCAAGCCGAATGATCGGTTCATTGCCAGATTGGCCACCTGTTTCGGCGATTACGATCCAGTCAGCGCCTTCCAGCGGTGAGTTATCTGGTAATCGCGCGCCCCCGCCTGACGCCAGCTGGTAGCGTTTGGCATCAATAGGCCGTTTTCGGGCAATCCTGTCAGGCCAGGCGGTGGCTAATAGCTCAGGGGGAGAGCCGGAAGGTCTGGCTTTCGAGCTCGCCCAGCGTTTTGCCTGTTCTTTCAGGGCTTTCGCCCGGCGGGAAGTATCGCGTTCAAACGAAGTGACGCGATCTGTAAGATCCGGTGAACGTCCCCCGAGCCCTTGTTCAGACAACAGCGCGGCCATACTGGCACCAAGCGCGCGGCTTTCGTCACTGTTCGATTTCAGGATCAGGGCCGCAAGGCGGGGATGGAGCGGAAGCCTGGCGGCTAACCTGCCAGTTTTTGTCAGCGCGTATGGGGGGGCGGGTTCGAGATAGCCCAACGCGATCAGAGAAGATCGTGCCGCCGCAACATGGCCCTGGGGTGGTAGGTCGGCCAGGGTCAGCGCGTAAATGTCTGCATTGCCCCATTCCGCGAGACGCAGCAGCGCGCCGGAAAGATCGGTGTTGAGGATTTCCGGCATTGGGGCTTTCGCCAGCCCCCGGTTTTCTTCCTCATGCCATAGCCGATAGCAGACGCCGGGTTCGGTTCGCCCGGCCCGGCCTCGCCTCTGATCGACATTGGCAATGGCGGCCTTCACCGTGCGCAAGCTGGCCCCGGTGCTGCCCGGCGAGTAAACAGGGACACGCGCCAGCCCCGCATCAATGACTATCCGAACGCCTTCAATCGTCAGGGAGCTTTCGGCGATATCTGTGGCCAGCACGACTTTACGCTTGCCGGCTGGGGCAGGTCGAATGGCATCGTCCTGTTCACTGGGGGGTAATGCACCATAAAGCGGGCAGATGAGCGTGTCGCCGGGCAGATCAGACAGGCGTTCGGTAACGCGGTTGATTTCTGCTGCGCCAGGCAGGAAGGCCAGAATGGAACCCGCTTCTGACGCGAGTGCCTTACGGATTGCGCGGGCCATCTGATCTTCCAGCCGGTCCTGTGTGCGGCCCAGATATCGCGTATCGACTGGATAAGCGCACCCTTCTGACTGTACCAGCGGCGCATCCAGAATTTCAGTAATCTTTTCAGTATCGAGTGTCGCTGACATGACAATCAGACGCAATTCGTCATTCAGAGCGGTCTGGGTTTCAAGCGCCAGCGCCAGACCAAGGTCGGCATCAAGCGAGCGTTCGTGGAATTCATCAAAGATGACAGCGCCAATGCCGGGAAGGTCAGGCTCGCGCGTGATAAGATTGGTGAAGACGCCTTCTGTGACCACCTCGATCCGGGTTTCAGGACCGATACGCGTATCGAGACGCGAGCGGACGCCGACCGTCTCGCCCACACGTTCGCCCAGTGTTTGCGCCATGCGTTCGGCGGCCCGGCGGGCGGCAATCCGGCGGGGCTCAAGCATGATGATCTTCTGATCGCCCAGCCAGCCTGCACTCAGAAGATGAAGCGGCACTTTCGTTGTTTTGCCTGCGCCGGGCGGGGCAGAAAGGACAAGCCGATTGCCAGCCGCAAGGGCTGTCGAGATATCCTTAAGAACGTCATCAATGGGGAGCGTTGGTGTTGTCATTCTGGGTCCCGGATATGCCTGCGGCATTCCGGGATGACAATTGCTGATGTGCCAAAGCCGGTGATCATCCGCGCATTTCTGCGACCCTGAGTGTCAGATTGATCCGGCCACCCTGTTTCAGCAAGGTGGAGGTGCCCGGGTAAATGCGGCCAATACCGTGATAGGCAAGGCGGTTGTCACCATGCAGGACGACCACATCGCCGGACCGGAGGCGAAGGCTGCTTGTTTTGTCCTTGCGCGATAACCCACCAAGCCGGAACAGAGCGTCATCGCCTAGAGAGACCGAGACCACTGGCTGGGTCAGATCAGCTTCGTCTTCATCGCGATGGAGTCCCATTTTAGCGTCTGCGTCATAGAAATTCACCAGACAGGCATCGGGTAAGGGTGTGCCTTCCGGGGTGACCTCCTGCCATAGGTCGAGCAGTGAACCGGGGATGGAGGGCCAGAGTTTACACGTCTCCGGATGGCGGGGATCATACCGGTAGCCGGCCTTGTCGCTGATCCATCCGACCTGGCCAAGATTCGTCATGCGTACGCTTAACGGCTTTCCAGAGCGCGGCATAACAGGCCGGTAAAGCGGTGCCTCACTGATCAGGCTGCGCAGCTTTTCGACCAGGGCCTGTTGTTCCGATCGGGCAAGTTTTTCTGGAAAGTAAATGTCGTTCAACATGGCTGCCATTTAACTAGAACTTGTTACGAATAAGAATTCGCTTCAGGAATACAAGATCACTTCGATAAGTTGAAAGAAAGCCCGCGAGGCCGATTTCTCGAGAACTTTTACCTACGTCTTTCACTGGTTACAAATAGTTCAGTCGATCGAATTTTTGCTTTGGCATCAATACATTTTTTAACGATTGAACCTAATGAAGGTTTCTCTTGAAACCAGGTTCTCAATGCTCAGTTTTTTTAACGAGCGGCGCGGTAATATCAGTCAGATCTTCGCGCTGGCTCTTGTCCCTATTATTATTTTAATCGGTGGCTCCATCGATTATCGCCGCGCTGTGAACAGCGAGCTGGAGCTCCAGTACGCGCTGGATGCAACCGTATTATCGGCGGCAAATCTTGGGGCTGACGCTTATCAGTCAAGATATAAGCGCGATTTCGAGATCAACGCGGTCGCGATCAAGGCCGAAGAAAAGACGGTCGATATTTCGGTCGCGGATGGCGCGAAAGGAAAGACCTTCACTGGAACAGCAACGGCGAAGGTGCCGACCTATTTTTCAAAAATGTTCGGTGTTGGAACCATTGGTGTGTCGGTCAGCTCCGAGGTGAGCCTGGACAAGAACGTATCGGGTGGGCCGTGCATCTACATTATGGACAAACAGGCCAATTACGCCCTGCGCTTCAATAGCGGGGCCAATATCAGTGCGCCTGATTGCGAAGTGCATGTGCATTCGAAGACGAACTGGGCGGCCAATTTCAACGCTGGTATCGACATTGATTTTAAACGCATCTGTGTTGCCGGATCTGGCACGCTGAACAATTATGGTGAAATTGAATCCCTTGAGCTGAACTGCGCCGCAGAGGCCGACCCTTATGCAGGCGCCATCAAGGAGCCTGCGGACACGTCATGCGATTTCAACAATCTCAACTTCAATGGCGGTACGTATGACCTGTCACCGGGCGTTTATTGCGGCTGGGTGAATTTCAACAGCGGAACGGATATCAGGCTGTCTCCGGGTCTTTACGTCATCAAGAATGGTGGCTGGAACGTCAATGGTGGTGAGTGGACCGGCGATGGTGTGACCTTCTACTTCGCTGACACATCGAAAATTCAGTTCAACTCTGCAGTGGCGGCTAATCTGCGCCCACCAACAAATGGCGATTACAAAAACATCCTGATCTTCGAGAAAAAGGGCATCTCAAAAAGCCATTTCATTTTGGATGACTCCAAGGATTTCGATATCGAGGGTGTGGTCCATCTGCCATCCCGCGATACCATTTATAACTCTGGGTCGAAGGTCTATTCCCGCAGACTGACCATGGTGTTCAACACTTTGACGCTGAACAATACGCGCTGGACTCTGACGGGTGCGGATCAAACCGGATCGAGTTCGACAGTCTCTGAGCCTCGAATTTCAAAATAGCCGTTTCCGGGTTTCTGTCACAGGGGCGACCGCAACGTCACACTGTAATTGCGAGCAATCATCCACATGGCGGCTTACGCTGTGTGATTGCGGACACATAGACCCCGCCTGGTACACAACAATGTGATGCAATCCATTTTCATCCCTTGAGCCACCCGATTCGCTTCCCATATCTGCCCCGAACGGCGAAATTCTTCGCCAGTTGATCACTCCGTAGAGCCATCGAGCTGGGGTGCTGCTGAGCAGGCCGACAACACGGCAGATGGCGGCTAAAAAAGAGGAATTGGAAAGATATGGGTAAGATTATTGGTATCGACCTTGGCACAACAAACTCCTGTGTTGCGGTCATGGATGGCAAAGACGCCAAAGTTATCGAGAACGCTGAAGGCGCACGCACAACACCGTCTGTTGTTGCGTTTTCCGAAGATGGTGAGCGACTGATCGGCATGCCTGCACGGCGCCAGGGCGTTATGAATCCGAAGCAGACCTTTTATGCAATCAAGCGTCTGATCGGTCGCGTCTTCAGTGATCCGACTGTGAAGAAAGATCAGCAAACAGTCGCTTACGAGATCGTTGAAGGCCCGAATGGCGATGCCTGGGTTAAAGTTCAGGGCGACGAATATTCACCAAGCCAGATTTCCAGCTTTGTGTTGCGGAAATTAAAAGAA
>CAYFGB010000057.1:0-13901 GCA_964342455.1 uncultured Hyphomonadaceae bacterium | reverse complement strand
CAGATCATTCATCTTTGAGCGAATGTCCCGTGAAGCCGCTTTGTATTTGTCAAAATTCGGTCGCACGACGACGGCATCCGGACAGGCTTTGAGCGCCTTGAACATGGGCATGGCTGAACGAACGCCAAATAGCCGCGCATTGTAACAGGCCGTCGCAACCACGCCGCGCTTTCCTCCGCCGATGATGACAGGCTTTGACCGGAGCGATGGATCATCCCGTTTCTCGATGGCCGCGAAGAATGCGTCACAGTCAATGTGAGCGATTGACAGGGACGTCAGCTCGGCATGTCGAAGGTAGGGCGTGGCCCCGCAAGACGGGCATCGCGCCGCGTCCGCAACCAGTGCTGCGCAGGTTCGGCACAGGCCGAGAGGCGTTTCTTGCAAATCCTTACCGTTCATTGCGGACATGTTAACAGGTCTGAGCAAGCTTGTAGCGTGCAGTGTAAACAAGACTTAAGACTATTTGGGTTATTCAGGAAGCTGATCGGTAGCGTGCCCGAATCGCGAGGAATTTTCGGTTTTTATGTCTGAAGCTATTCGCAAAAAGGTCCTCGTGGTTGAGGACAATGAGCTCAATATGAAGCTCTTCTGTGATCTGCTCGGCGCATATGGCTATGAGCCTGTGCAGAGCCGGGACGGATTGCGGGCGCTTGAAATGGCGCGCGAACACCATCCGGCGCTCATCATCATGGACATCAATCTACCTGAAGTTTCCGGTCTCGACCTGACCCGCTGGATTAAGGATGATGACGACCTGGCCGATATTCCTGTGCTGGCGGTGACAGCTTTCGCCATGCGAGCCGATGAACAACGCGTTCGGGAAGCCGGGTGCGAGGCTTATATGTCCAAGCCCATTCAGCTCACCTCATTTCTGAACGAAGTTAAGTCCCTGACGAACGGAGCGGCCAATCCGTGAGTGCGCGTGTTCTTGTTGCCGATGACATCCCGGCCAACAGGAAGCTTCTTCAGGCGAAGCTTAACCATGAGTATTACTCTGTTTCGATGGCTTCCAACGGAGAAGAAGCCGTCAATATGGCCCGCGCAACACATCCGGACATTATTCTGCTCGACGTGATGATGCCTGTCATGAACGGGTTTGAAGCGTGTGAAATCCTGAAGTCGGATCCGGACACACAACATATCCCGATTGTGATGGTGACCGCGCTGGGTGATCGTGAACATCGCCTGAAGGGGTTGTCGGCGGGCGCAGATGACTTTCTGACCAAACCGGTTGATGACTTCGCTCTGCTGACGCGTGTGCGCGCATTGACCAAATACAAGCTGGTTCTGGATGAGCTGCGATCTCGCGAAGCCAATGGCCGGCGCATGGGCGTAATTGACGGCGAAGATCCCCGTACGAACACCAATCCGGCCAATATTCTGATCGTTGACGATAATGAGCGTCAGGCAAGACGGATCAAGCTTTCGCTGAGTGAACAGCATAACCCGATCATGATGCAGGAAGCGGGCGGCATTGCAGGAACACAAAACGGCATCGATCTGGTGATTCTGTCATTGGCGTCCAAATCGTTCGATCCGCTTCGGATCTGCGCGCATTTCAAATCCTCCCCTCAGACAAAGGATTTGCCAATCCTGGCGGTGGGAGACGTGGACGCAGAAGCGACAGGCATGCGTGCGCTGGAGCTTGGTGCTTCCGACATCATCATGCGTCCGATTGATACTGAAGAACTGGCAGCGCGGGTGAAAACCCAGGTGCGGAAGAAACGGTATCTTGATGCCATGCGCCGCCGCCTTGATGCCAGCATGGAGTTGGCAATCACAGATCAGCTGACGGGGCTCTTCAATCGCCGCCACATGGTCAACCAGCTCAACCAGTTCCTTAAACGTGCCAATCATGGTGACGGCCCGCTGTCGATATTCATCGCGGATATTGATCACTTCAAGCGGGTGAATGACACATACGGTCACGACGTTGGTGACGAGGTTTTGAAGGAATTTGCCTCCCGCATTCAGGAGAATGTGCGCCCTTCTGATATTCCATGCCGTCAGGGCGGCGAAGAGTTCATCGTGATCATGCCGAATACGACAGCCGATCTTGCCAATGCGGTCGCTGAACGCGTTCGGCGCCATGTCTGTGCTCAGCCTTTTGAAGTCGAGCAGGGGATTGAGCGGCTTGATGTGACCGTCTCGGTAGGAGTAGCCACAACACTTGAAGCCGGTGAGTCGGTGGATGATCTTATGAAGCGAGCTGATCTTGCGCTCTATGAAGCGAAGGAATCGGGCCGCAATCAGGTGGTCAGCCGCGCAGCCTGACACTTACGCAAACTTCCCAAAACAAAAAAGCCGCCAGCGATATAGCGGCGGCCCTTTCGGAAATTATGTCAGGTGGAAGATCTACTTGATCTTGCCTTCCTTGAACTCGACGTGCTTACGGACAACAGGGTCATACTTACGCATGACCATTTTTTCCGTGATGTTACGTGGGTTCTTCTTCGTGACGTAGAAGAAACCGGTGCCTGCCGTAGAGTTCAGGCGGATTTTGATGGTAGCTGGCTTCGCCATGGTGCAGACCTCGGATTGAATTCGAAGCGCGCATAAACACCGATGGCGGGGGCTTCGTCAAGGGGCTAACGGCTTAAAGTCGTTCAAAGATGTTCTGTCTGGCCGAATATCTCAGAAAAGCAGGTCTGATAGCGGTTTCGGGGGACTCCAGACGCTGTTTTATTTCCTGAACCATGACCCGGGTCACGGATGGCAGGTCCAGTTCATCAGCCTCATCCAGATCGACCCATTGGATATCCACCAGTTCCGGGCTCGTATTGGCAGGGCGTTCATCCAGCAAGGTGTCCTCGGCTTCAGCCAGGAAGAATCGTGCGTCGAACCGTTTGGGCCGATAGGGCGGGGTGATCGCCCGACCGATAAGCGTCAGATTCTGCAGACAGGGGAGTGCGCCCTGTTCGAGAAATGGACGCCAGTTCTGAGGCCCTCTTTTGGTTTCTCCCGCCTGACCAATAATCAGGCCGGTTTCTTCGAACGTCTCGCGAATTGCGGTGAGCGCAAAAGCGCGCGGTTTGCGGCGAGACTTGATCTGTAGAATGTTTTCGACGGTCGACTGCAGCTCGCTTATCGATGGCGCACGAGCGTCCGTCGGGTCGACCCGTCCGCCGGGAAACACATATTTGTCGGGCATGAAATCATGCCGGTTTGACCGTTTGCCAACCAGAATACGCGGCTTTGGGCCGTCCCGGCGCACAAGAATCAGTGTCGCGGCGTCTCTGGGGCGGACGCTGGGACGAGACCTGTCCACAACGTCTCCATCTTCCATTTTGTCGAAGGCTGTCGGTTCCTGGCTCTGGCCGGATTTACTCATCAGCTGCGTTTTCCTTTACCCCTGCCGCCCTTCTTTTTTCCGTGGGGGCGTCCACCTCCACGGCCTGGGCGTTTCGACACCATAACACGTCTGTGGCGTTGATGGGCGGGGGGCTTCTCACCTTTTTTCTTTGGTCGGGGCTCAGACAGCATTTCCAGCAGCAGGCTGCCAGAGAGTGCGTCAGCTTCTGATAGTTTCACACGAACCGGTTGGCCAAGCTCAAACCGCCGGCCTGATCGCTCGGCGACCAGAGCTGAAGCGCCGTCATCAAACACCCAGTATTCGTCCCCCAGCTTACTGGCAGGAATGAACCCATCAGCTCCGGTTTCATCCAGCCGGACGAACAATCCGAATTTGGCGACGCCTGTGATGCGACCTTCGAATTCAGCGCCAACACGATCCGCCAGAAAAGCTGTCAGATAGCGGTCTGAGGCATCGCGCTCGGCCGCCATGCTGGCGCGCTCACGCTCAACCAGATGCGTTGCGATCTCTTCCAGTCGCACACGCTGTTCGTCAGCAAGGCCATCCGGGCCGAGCTTGTAGGCACGAATCAGGGCGCGGTGGACGATAAGGTCGGAATACCGGCGAATCGGAGAGGTGAAATGCGCATAGCGTTGCAGATTCAGGCCGAAATGGCCCTGATTGTCGGGTGAGTAGACGGCCTGGCTCTGGCTGCGCAATACGATCTCGGAAATCTCGTGATGCCGGTCGGTTTCCCGTGCAATGGCCAGCAGCTTGTTGAATCGGGCAGGGGTGATCTTCTCGCCCATTGTCCAGTCGATCTCGAGCGTTGAGAGAAATGTCGACAGGCCGTGGATCTTTTCGTCCGAAGGCTCTTCATGGACGCGATAGATCAGGTCTGACTTCTTCGATTCTAGACACTCAGCGGCGCAGACATTAGCCTGGATCATGAACTCTTCGATCAGCTTATGGGCATCGAAGCGGTCGCGGATCCGGACGCCAAGAACCTCGCCCTCCGGAGACAGCTGAACACGGCGCTCGGGAATGTCGAGATCCAGTGGAGACCGTTCCGAACGCTTCTTGTCGAGCGCTTTCCAAGCGGCCCATAAGGGTTTCAGAACGGGCTCAAGCAAGGGGGCCGCGCGGTCGCTCGGTTCGCCATCAATGGCGGCCTGCGCCTCTTCATACGACAGACCAGCGGCAGACCTCATCATGCCCCGAAGAACCCGATGACGCAGCTTCACGCCATTCCTGTTGTAGAAAATCTCCATCGCCATGCAGCAGCGAAGCTCACCTTCCTTAAGAGAGCATTCGCCCGCCGACAGCGCTTCGGGCAGCATGGGGGCGACCCGATCAGGGAAATAGGTTGAGTTCGCGCGCTTATAGGCTTCACGGTCCAGATCGCTGCCGAATTCCACATAGGCGGACACGTCAGCAATTGCGATGATCACCCGCCAGCCGCCCGGATTGTCCGGTGATGTGTCGGCCTCTGCATAGACGGCGTCGTCATGGTCGCGCGCATCTTCCGGGTCGATCGTGATCAGCGGGATGCCCGTCAGGTCCTCGCGCGGACATTCAACCGCTGTTGCGGCGGCCGCCTCAGCGATGATGGCGTCGTCGAACTGATCTGGAATATCATGCTGGGCCATGGCGATGAGGCTTGCTGCCCGCGGATCGTCTGCCTTGCCGAAAATTTCAAGGATGCGACCGCGTTTCGGTCCATGCCCTTTGCCATGTTTCTCTTCTGCGCGGACCAGATCGCCATCTTCCGCGCCACCATGATCTCCGGGAAAGACAAGGAGGGTTCTCTGGTCCTTTCGAGATGTCGAGATGACCCGTCCGCCCTGGGCATGTGCCTCGAAGACGCCAAGCAACGTGTTTCGGCGCCGCTCGAGCTTCTTGATCATTTTGGCGCGCCAGAGACCGTCCGATCCTTCGGACACATCACATAGTGCCCGGTCGCCAATGCCCGGATCGCCATCCTTTCGACGTCCGCGAGGGCCTGCGTAAATAATGTCCGGTCCGAACAGGCCGTCCTTACCACTGGCGCGGCCAACCAGATCGCCGTGCTCGTCAATTCGCTGGAATTCCACAATGCCTGTCGGCGGGGGGGCATCATTGCGGGCGAAGGCCCGTTTGCCGACACGGGAAATCACACCCTCATCTTCAAGCTGTTTGAGAATAAGCCGAAGCTCCCGGCGCGCTTCACCGCTGACGCCGAGGCCTTTTGCGATATCCCGTTTATTGGTGTCGCCCGGGTTGCGGGCCAGATAATCAAGAACGGTTTCGCGGGTAATGTCTGTCATTATTTCTTGGCTTTGGCTTTCGAGCTACTCGCCGCTTTTTTCTTTGTGGTTGTTTTCTTCTTCTTCGGAGATTTGGCCTTTGCCGCGATCAATTCAACCGCTTGCTCGAGCGTGACCTCTTCAGGCTTTGTTTCCTTGGGAAGCGTCGCATTGGTTTTGCCATGCTTCACATACGGCCCATAGCGACCTTCCAGCACCTGGATCGGTTCGTCATCCTCAGGGTGTTTGCCCAGATCTTTCAGGACTTTCGGTGCGGCACCGCGGCGTCCCGGATTGGCTTTCTTGTCCGCGATCACTGATACGGCTCGGTTCAGGCCGATTTCGAAAACCTCGTCCACGGTTGGCAGGTTCGCATAGGTTTTGCCGTGCTGAACATAGGGGCCATAGCGACCGATATTGGCGAGGATCATCTCGCCGTCTTCGGGATGTTCGCCCACTTCGCGCGGAAGCGACAGCAACATCAAAGCCTTGTCCAAAGTCAGTTCCTGCGGGTCCCAGCCTTTCGGCAGGCCAGCGCGTTTAGGCTTTTCTCCTTCATCAGGCGCGAGCTCAACATAAGGTCCGAACCGACCAGACTTCAGCGTGACTGCCTTGCCGGTGTCCGGATCTGTGCCAAGCTCATTGCCATCCGGATTGATCGGGTTCTGTGCGTCCTCTGCATCGACAGAGAAGGCACGTGTGAACTTGCATTCAGGATAATTCGAGCAGCCGACAAATGCGCCATGGCGACCCAGTTTGAGTGACAACAGGCCGTCACCGCAATTCGGACAGGCGCGGGGGTTCGCTTCTGCATCGGCATCTTCTGAAAGCTTGAAGACGTAAGGCCCCAGCACTTCGTTCAGCGCATCAAGCACTTCGCTTACGCGCAGGTCGGTGATTTCAGAGATGGCCGCCTGGAATGATGTCCAGAAATCCTTCAGAAGGTCTTTCCAGGCGAGCTTGCCATCCGAAACCAGGTCGAGCCGTTCTTCCAGAGAGGCCGTGAAATCATATTCCACATAGCGTTGGAAGAAGCTTTCAAGAAACGCCGTGACAAGGCGGCCTTTATCCTCGGGCACAAATCGTTTCTGATCGAGCCGGACATAGTCGCGATCCTGAAGCACCGAAATGATGGAGGCGTAGGTGGACGGACGTCCGATACCCAGCTCCTCAAGACGTTTCACAAGCGACGCTTCGGTGAAACGTGGTGGAGGCTCTGTGAAATGCTGGCTTGAGCGGGCTTCGATCAGATCCGGGTTCTCACCCTTTTCCAGTTTTGGCAGACGCTTGTCGTCGTCTTCCTCAGACGGTTCATCCCGTCCTTCCTGATAAAGCTTCAGGAAGCCATCAAACATCAGAACCGAGCCGGTGGCCCGAAGCCCGGCATTGCGGTCAGCCGAAAATATATCAACCGTTGTACGTTCAAACCGGGCCGCTTCCATCTGAGATGCGACAGCGCGTCGCCAGATCAGCCCGTAAAGCTTCATCAGGTCCGTGTCGCCGCGGAATTCATCTGGGTGCAGGCTGAAGTCTGTTGGACGGATCGCTTCGTGTGCTTCTTGGGCGTTCTTCGCCTTGGAAGCGTAGCGGCGAGCCTTTTCAGGCAGGTATTTGCCACCATAACGGGACCGGATCTCGTCGCGAGAGGCCTGATAGGCTTCTTCAGCCATCTGAACGCCGTCCGTCCGCATATAGGTGATCTTGCCATCCTCATACAGCTTTTGCGCAGCCTGCATGGTGCGCTTGGCGCTGAAGCCCAGACGGCGCGATGCATCCTGCTGAAGCGTGGATGTGATGAAAGGGGGCGGCGGATTGCGTTTGACGGGTTTGGCTTCGACCGCGTCGACTGTGAAGCCATTCTTGCGAACCGCTTCGAGCGCCGCATTGGCGTCGGCTTCGTTGGCGAGTGAGAATTTTTTCAGTTTCTCGCCGTTCAGCTCAACCAGACGCGCTTCGAATTTTGAGCCGTCAGAGGCCTTGAGATCGGCGGCAACCTGCCAGTATTCCTCTGGCTTGAAAATCTCGATTTCGCGCTCGCGATCACAGATCAGGCGAAGTGCAACGGACTGAACACGACCGGCAGACCGTGAGCCTGGAAGCTTGCGCCAGAGAACCGGGGAAAGCGTAAAGCCAACCAGATAGTCGAGCGCACGCCGGGCCAGATAAGCATCGACCAGTTCCTGATCGATATGACGTGGATTGGCCATGGCTTCGGTTACGGCATTCTTGGTGATGGCGTTGAACACCACACGCTGAACATCAATGCCTTTCAGAACACGCCGGTTCTTCAGTGCCTCAAGCAAATGCCAGGAAATTGCTTCACCTTCACGATCCGGGTCAGTCGCGAGGATGAGGGAGTCAGATTCCTTCACCGCTTCGGCAATCTCCCGAATGCGTTTGGTCGATTGGGAATCGGCCTCCCAGATCATGGAAAAGTCTTCGTCAGGTTTGACGGAACCATCCTTGGACGGCAAGTCACGGATGTGACCATAGCTTGCGAGGACCTTATAATCCTTGCCGAGATATTTGTTGATGGTCTTCGCCTTGGCAGGCGATTCTACGACGACGACTTTCATATAAACTTCCAGCTACCCTTCCTGAGCGTAAGTGATGGGCTGCGCGTGACCTGTCAACGTCAGATCACATTTAACCGTCTTCCAGATAGGCAATGGCCGTCAACGCGCCGAACAGCGCAAAGAGTGGTGGTGCCATCGCCGCAACCAAAGTCGGTGCCGCACCAGCCGCGCCGAGACTTTGCGCGAGTTCTGTCACGAAATACAGCATAACGGCTGCAAACGCGCCCCAGGCAATCAACTGAGCGGTTCCGCCCAGGCGAGCCAGTCGCAGACATACCAGAGCACCAATCAGAGCCATGGCCACAAACAGGATCGGAGCGGCCAGCAGCGAGTGATAATGCATCTGATACCGCGACGCATCGAGTCCGGCGCGCTTCGTATCCGCAATGAATTCCGGCAAACGCCAGAACCCGATTGTTGACGTTGAAGCAAACCGATCGAGCAGCTTGGCCGGATCCAGATCTGTCGGGATGGAGAGTACCCTGTGATTCACGGTATCGGCACCGGGCGTGAACTCGGTTACCCGTGTCAGTTCCCAGAAGCCGTCCTTGAGCGTCGCGCTGCGCGCTTCCAGGCGCCGCTTGAACGCGAAACTGTCTGTGCTGCCTCCCTGTGTGAAGACGCGCTCATACTCAAAAATCTTCACATTGTTCAGAACAACACCGGCTTTTTCGCTTGCCTCGGCATGAATGACGAATTGATCATTTTCACTGCCCTGACGCAGCCAGATACCGTTTTCAGACTTTGAGATGCCGGTGTCGGTATGACCGAGCAGTTTCACGCGCTGTTGTTCAAACTGGGTCGCCAGATGGGCGCCAATCGGGTTCAGCACTGTGATGCTCAGAATGCCCAGCAGCAGGGCCAGAAGCGCCAGTGGGGCCAGGAAGCGCCAGGCCGAAAGACCGGCAGCCCGCATGGCAGGCAATTCCGTCAGACGGGAAAGTCGTGAATAGACCAGAATGGCGGTGACCAGGATGAGAAATGGCATGGTCTGCTCGAGCAGCATGGGCATTTTCATCAGGGTCAGCTTAACGGCCGTGAAGACCGAAATGTCTACGGCTTCACCGACGGTCCGGAGTTGCTCCACCACGTCCACCAGCATGATTGCGCCCAGAATGACGCCGAACACGATCAGAAGGCCATAAAGGCATTCGCGGAAGATATAGCGCTGTATCCGTTGTCCCAAAGCCATCATGCCGCTCCTGTGGCTGATGGAGAGGACGATTTGAACGACCGGGTCAGACGTTTCACTTTCTCACCGCTCAAAAAGATCAGAAGACCAATAATAGTTGTGCCGATCGGGATCACATACTGAAGGACGTTCAGCGATGGATCGTCGGCGGCTGCGGGTTCAATGGTCAGTGTCACCATTACCAGCAATAGCGAGAGCCCGACAGCGACGGCGATTCGCGTCTGATAGCCTCGTCGGCTGAAATCTCCACCAATCACCGCAATCACAGCAATCAGCGCCATAGCGTAATTGAGAAGAGGCGATGACAATCGGGAATGGGCTTCGGCCTTGAACCGATCCCTGTCACGGTGCTGGTAATAGTCACCGAGATCCGGGTAGAGCAATTCGTAGAGGTATCTATCTGACGGTTTCAGGATGAGTTCTGAATCTTCGCTCAGAAAACCGGTAAGCTCGAAAACATAATCGTCAAAGTCGAGAATAGAGAGCTGACCGCTGGCGTCGACCTGCTGGATCTGTCCATTCACCATCCGGATGGCGGGCTGGTCTTCCACCTTCACCATCTGTCCGGTCTGCGCGATATAATCTATCGTCTGTTCGCTGGTCCGCATATCGGAAATGAGCATGCCGTAGAGCACGCCGCCCGAAACCTCCCTGGCGTAGATGGTCAGTCCCTCGGTTGGGGAGCTGAAAGCGCCCGGACGGATCAGTGAGGCTGCGAGGTCGGCTCGTGCATCGCTCACCGTTTCGCGCAATTCTCTTTGTGTCATGGGCTGCACAAACAAATTGACGCAAAGGTGTACGATCGCCACCAGCGTGGCCAAACGCATAATCGGAGACAGGATCTGCCAGCGAGTCATGCCGGCCGCGTGTGAAACAACGATCTCGCTGTCGCGGTGTGTTCGGTTCAGCGCGTTCAATGTCGCAACAAACAGCGCAATCGGTCCGAGAATCGCGATTATCTGAGGGGCGCCGAGCGCCACGACTTTCAGATAGGTCAGTGCGGACTGCCGGTTATCGACAATGATGTCGGTTCGCGACAGGCCCTGCGCGAGAAGCGCCAGGAGTGACAGGCCGCCGACAATCGTGATGACTGTGCTGAGTACGTTCGAAAAAAGATATCGCTGGATCCGGTTCATGAACCTTCTTTACTTACGTGCTGGAGCGCAAATATCTGAACATTCGCGCGCGTGCTTGCTGAGTGCCCCCAGAGGCCTTACTTCGGAATCAATTGGAGCAAAAGTATGAAATACGAAATCAAAAACACATATTCTGGCGATACTTATGCAATTTGTGCAGATGAAACGCAGTATGTGCCCGATGCGCTCAATAAGATTCAGGATGGTTTGGCGGATGTTGCGCGCCCGCTGATCGAAGCGAGTCGTTTTCGCGGCAAGCCCGGTCAAACCTATCTTTTCACGCCCGGCGGCATTGAGAATGTAACGCGGATTTTGCTGGTCGGCACTGGTGCGCCCGACAAGATTGATGCGCTGAGCCTGGAGCAGGCTGGCGGCACGATTGCGAAGTCGCTTTTGAAATCCGGCGCAGAAACAGTCTCGATCCTTGCGCCAGATCATGACGCGGCCGTCCACGTTCTCGCAGGCGCCCGTCTGGCCTCGTACACGTTCGACAAATACATGACCAGGCTGAAAGATGATCAGAAAGCATCGGTCAAAACCTTTACTCTGGTCACGGACGATACAGCGGCAGCCGAAGCTGCTTACCTGCCCGTCGAGGCTGCTGTGAAGGGCACTGAAACCGCGCGCGATCTGATGAATGAGCCACCGAATGTGCTCTTCCCGGCGAGCTATGCCGAGCGCATTGAAGCGCTGTCTTCGCTCGGTCTGGAAATCACGATTCTCGGTGAAGAAGAGATGACGAAGCTCGGCATGGGCGGCCTGCTCGGTGTCGGGCAGGGGTCCGTCAAGGAATCCAAGCTTGCCGTCATGCATTGGAAAGGTGGTGGTGATGAAGCGCCGCTGGCTCTGGTCGGAAAGGGCGTCTGCTTCGATACAGGCGGTATTTCGCTGAAGCCGGGCCCAAAAATGGAAGACATGAAGGGCGATATGGGCGGCTCGGCCGCCGTTGTGGGCGCTATGGTTGCGCTTGCTTCTCGCAAGGCAAAAGCCAATGTGGTGGGTCTGGTTGGTCTTGTTGAGAACATGCCAGATGGCAACGCCATCCGTCCCGGCGACATCCTGACATCCATGTCCGGACAAACCATCGAAGTTCAGAACACCGATGCGGAAGGCCGGCTCGTGCTTTGTGATGTGCTCTGGTACGCGCAGGAAACCTACAAACCGAAGGCGATCATTGATCTGGCAACCCTGACCGGCGCGATCATTACGTCGCTCGGCCATGAAAATGCGGGTCTGTTCTCGAACAATGACGATTTGTCGACGCAGATTACAGGCGCTGGCCTTTCGGCAGGGGAGACCGTTTGGCGTCTGCCGCTTAGCCCGAAATATGACAATCTGCTCAAATCGCAGTTTGCCGATATGAAGAATATTGGTGGCCCGGCTGCGGGGTCGATTACGGCGGCGCAGTTCCTGCAGCGCTTTATCAAGGATGACACGCCCTGGGCGCATATCGATATTGCTGGCGTCGCGTGGAAAGCGGGCGACAAGGATGCAACCGATCCGGGTTGGGCGTCCGGCTTCGGCCCGCGTCTGCTCGACCGGTTCGTCAAAGACACGTGTGAGGGCTGATCGGGATGGCTGCCGAGTGGTGGTTCTATCATCTGATGCAGCCACCGCTGGCAGCGGCGCTTGCACCGCTGTTTGAGAAGTGCCTGGAGCGCGACTGGCGAGTGCTGGTCGTCTCCACGCATGAAGAAACACTGGCGTCCGTTGATCAGGAGCTCTGGACATGGCGGGAGGACAGCTTCCTCCCTCATGGCCGGGATGGTGAACTGGCGGAACGTCAGCCCGTTCTGTTGTCCCGTGAGGCGGAAAACCGCAACAAAGCGTCCGTGCTCGTTCTGCTGAACGGGTATGACCATGCACCCGTCGCTCCTTTCGAGCGGGTCATGGTGGTGTTTGACGATGGCGATATGGACGCACGTGGCCAGGCGCGGCGTCAGTTCAAGGCTGCGCGGGATGCGGGCCAGGCCGTTCGTTATTTCAAACAGACCGCTTCAGGCGGCTGGCAGGAGAATCGGGGCTGACTTTTCGAAACTTAGCGGTTGGCAGCGTGCTGGCGCGAGGCTATAGCGGCGCCAACATTTATTGCGGCTCGCCCGCAGCTTTCCACAGGATTTTCCAATGGCTCTCGAACGTACTTTTTCCATCATCAAGCCGGACGCAACCGAGCGCAATCTGACCGGCAAGGTCAACGCCATGATTGAGGGCGCAGGCCTCCGCATCATCGGTCAGCGTCGCATTCAGATGACTGAAGCTCAGGCGAAGCGTTTCTACGAAGTACACGCCGAGCGTCCATTCTATGGTGAACTGGTTTCTTTCATGACGTCTGGCCCTGTTGTGGTTCAGGTTCTTGAAGGTGAAAACGCCGTCGCGAAGTATCGCGAAGTCATGGGCGCAACCAATCCTGAGGAAGCGGCTGAGGGCACAATCCGCAAGGAAGTTGCCAAATCGATCGGCGAAAACTCTGTTCACGGTTCTGACAGCCAGGAAAATGCGAAACTCGAAATCGCACAATTCTTCTCTGAGGCCGACATCGCAGGCTAAGGAAAAAGCGGTTATCGCTTCAAAGGACCCACGAAGCCCGGCTTCGTGGGTTTTCTTTTTTTGAGATTTATCTTGCCAATTGCGTCTGGCTTTCCGACATCTGGTGCCATGTCGATCCTGAATGTTCGAAACATCATTTCGCTGGCGGCAGGTCTCGGGGCCTCGGCTGTGGCGGTGCGCAACGCGCTTGGCAAGGAAATCGACAAGCGCGCGGATAAGGCCGTTCAGGCGGCCGTGGAAGAGGCGCGCGAAGAGATCCGGCTTCAGGCGCACACTTTAATGTCGCGTGGTTTTCGCCGCTTTCTGATTACGACCCTCGCCAAGACGGGTGTTGTGCTGTTTATCGCAGCTCTGTTCTTCTTTGGCCTTATTTCTTCAGCCCTCGCGGCGATCGGGCTTGGCATCAGTTTTGTGGCCTTCGCCGGTTATGATGTGTTCCGCTCCATCCCGACGCTGAAATTCCTCGCAGGAGAGCGCAAAAAGTATGGCTGGCGACCGCGTCTGATACTTTCTGAAACCGTATCGGCGCAGGTGTTCGAACAGGTCCTCGAACGGGCTACAGACGCGCCAGTCGACCGGACAGAAAGCGTGCTGATGCTCCTTTCCGGGAAGAAACGCGATGATGTCGTTGAGCGCGTGGCACGGGCGGTTGCCGAAATTGCCGCGACCACGAGCTGGGAAGACATCCGGCCCATCATCATACGTTTTGCGCTGCGATTCATCACGCTGTTTGCGCTTTATTCGGCATTGGTCTGGGGCGTTGTCTGGCTGATCCGACACGCGGCGCGTTAATCAGCTTCAACTCAAAAATTTCTGGTAAATGGTGCCCGGGGGCGGATTTGAACCACCGACACGCGGATTTTCAATCCGCTG
>CAYFGB010000056.1:0-14645 GCA_964342455.1 uncultured Hyphomonadaceae bacterium | reverse complement strand
CACCACCATCTTGGAAAGGGGGCTGCTCTGCGCCGCGCCCCCGTTTCATCCCCCAAGGCGATTGAATGCCCTCAAGCTTACTTCTTACACTTCAGCTTAGGTGGATGGCTTGAGCCAGATCCACTCCAGTTTCAGTTCCAGGTCGTGAGCCTTCGGTCAGCCAACAAATCATGCCGTCACTTTTAAGGCATGGGTGAACGGGTTATCGTCTTTTGCGCCTGATTGAGACTTGCTACTGAGCAGGCAACAAGTGACTGGCGGCAAAAGATCGTTCGTGCATCTATCTATTCTTGGGAAGACGATCTCCATTTTCAGGCATAGGCCCTAGCATCGTCCGAACTCTTGAAAGAGGATGATGAGCTATGTCTGATAGTAAGAATCGAGAACCGTCCGCCGCCCCCGAAATCCCATCGCTCGCAAAAGCATTTCCTGTCTGGCTGAAAATTGGTTTGCTCAGTTTCGGAGGCCCAGCCGGTCAGATTGCCCTCATGCATCGTCTGCTAGTTGATGAGTATAAATGGATTGATGAGGACCGGTTTCTGCAGGGACTCAATTTCTGCATGTTGCTTCCGGGGCCCGAAGCCCAGCAACTCGCGACCTATGTGGGTTGGCGCATGCAGGGCCTTCTGGGCGGTCTGATAGCCGGTATGCTGTTTGTACTGCCTGGCGCTTTGGTGATCTTCGCGCTCTCTGTTTTGTACATGGAATTCAATGACTTGCAGATCATGAGCGGGATATTCTTCGGGATCAAGGCGGCTGTGATCGCCATCGTGCTCGAAGCCCTGATCCGGATATCCAAAAAAGCACTCAAGACGTGGCCTGCCTATTTCGTTGCTGGTGTTGCCTTTATCGCCGTGTTCT
Organism: uncultured Hyphomonadaceae bacterium; assembly: GCA_964342455.1. Classification (GTDB taxonomy): domain Bacteria; phylum Pseudomonadota; class Alphaproteobacteria; order Caulobacterales; family Hyphomonadaceae; genus Ponticaulis. The sequence continues at coordinate 13,784 of CAYFGB010000056.1, read as the reverse complement.
TTTTCGGCGTGGCGTTTCCATGGATTGTTGCCGCTGCGGCTATGTGTGGCTTTGTCAGCAAGCGTGCCGGAAAAAGCTGGTTTGTCGCTGGTGGGCACAGGAAAGCTTCGCGCGCGAGCGCTACGAAACCCATGCCCTTCAGATCGGGCCTGATCGCCGGTGGCGTGTGTCTGGCACTATGGCTTTTGCCGCTGGGGCTTTTGAATTTTGCCGCAGCTGACAGCATTTTTACGGAACAGGCGATTTTCTTCTCGAAAATGTCGGTTGTCACTTTTGGCGGCGCTTATGCCGTCCTAACCTACGTTGCCCAACAGGCCGTCGAGACGCTTGGCTGGTTAAACGCAGGCGAGATGGTGGATGGCCTGGGGCTCGCTGAAACAACGCCGGGGCCGCTTGTGCTCGTTCTGCAGTTTGTCGGCTATCTCGGAGCTGCGCGCGAAGCGACGAGCATGAGCCCTCTGCTTGCAGGATTGGTCGGAAGTCTCATTGTTCTCTGGGCGACATTCTTGCCCTGCTTTGCCTGGATTTTTCTGGGCGGGCCATTCATTGATCGCTTGAGCCGTGCGCCTGCCTTGTCGTCAGCCCTTTCCGCAGTCACAGCAGCCGTGGTCGGCGTTGTACTGAACCTGTCACTCTGGTTTGCGATCCATGTCTTGTTTCGCGAAGTTGCTGCAGTCGAATACGGTGCTTTTCAGTTTTTGTTGCCGTCTGTGATATCCGTCGATTGGGTGGCGTTATTGCTTGCTGGTTTGTCCATCATTGCTTTGCTGAAATTCAGAGTTTCAGTACTTTGGCTTTTGGCCGCGATGGGATTGGCCGGATTGGCATTATCGTTCAGCGGCCTACCGGTTTGATGATTGTTGATCGAAATGGTTGACTGAAACACACCCGTAAAGAGTCAACTGAACTCATCTCAGCTGGCACCATTATTTACTTTTTAAAGTTTAGCCGTTAACGAGACTAACATGCGCTCGACCCTGCTCTCGTTCCTTTGTGTCGCTTTTGCGGTCTATGGCTCTCTGGTGCCATCAGCGCATGCGCGGGCGCATGCCGAGCTTGACCACGTTCCGGGTATTGCTTCGCATTCACATCATGATCATCATTCCCACGATCTTGATGTGAGTCACGACGCCGATCATGATTCCGACGCAGACGATGAAGACGAAGGCCCGATGAACTCCCATATAACGGGGGGGCATGGGTCTGAATTGCATTTTAGCGCCGTATTCAACGCGCCTGTTGTCTCGACATTTATTGCCTTGGACACGACCGACAATCAGATGGGGCAGTATAGCATGCCGCCTTCACCTTTGATTGCGCCCGATCCAGACCCTGACCGCATCTGATCTCTGAACTTCTTAACGCACTTTTTGGTGCGTGCATGAACCGTTCTTGATCAGGAGCTTTTACAATCATGTCATCCCGAATTTTAGGTCTCGCTCTCGCGATGGCCTGTGCAGCGCCGGTAGCGCTTGCTGACGACGGCCTGTGTGCTGCGTCAACTGAACAAACTAAAGGGGAAGTTGTTTCGCTCGATATGGCGCTGCTGCGCGCCCGCGAGACAGATCTTCGCCCCGAACTCGCCAATGCCGCTGTAAGGCTTGCCAGAACCGAACGCGCCATTGCTGCGCTCCGGCCCGAAGATACGGTTGGGCTGGAATTTGAAGACTTTCCCGGCATCGGTTCGGGCGGCAATTTGGCTGCACTTCAGATCACTGGCACGTTCTCCCGTGTCTGGGAGCGCGGCGGAAAACGTGAAGCACGCGAGGCCCTGGCAGATGCTGGCGTGCGCGTTGCCGAGGCTGAAATCGATATTGCGCATTACGATCTGAGACGGGAGGTCGAGATCCTGTACCTTGAGGCTGCCATTGCCGCTGAACGGGTTGATCTGGCCTGCCAACGTGTCGCCATTTCACGAAATCTCGAAACGTCTGTTCGTCAGCGCGTTGAAGCGGCGCGTGACCCATTGCTCTCAGGTGCCCGGGCGTCGTCAGAGCGGTTGCAAGCTGAAGCTGATGTCAGGCGATATGCTGCGCGAGCCGAAAACCTTCGTGCTGTGCTCGGCAGCTATTGGTTGGCGACCGAAGATTTCGAGATTGATCCTGCCTATGTGAGCAGCTTTTCAATGACTAGCCGGGCAAGCTTGTCTGAGCTTTACACGCCTGTTCTTGAGCGGCTCACCGCCCAACGCGATGTCGCGGAGGCCGAAATTGAACTTGAACGCGCCAAAGCCATTCCGGATGTTACCTGGAAAGTCGGTGTTCGGAAATTCGGTATCGAAGAAGACATGGCTGTCATTGGCGGCGCGTCAATTCCTTTGGGGATGTCTCGCCGTTCTGATGCGTCCATCGCCAAGCTGAGAGCGGAACAACGCCGCCTCGATGCAGAGGCAGAAGTTCTGCAACAGCAGATGCTGCGAGAGGCCGTTGCCTATCAACGCGACGCCCTGATGGCGATCGATGAAATCGAAGAGATTGAGACGATCCTCATACCTGCGGCGATGGAAGCCGTGGAGCTCGCTGAAGAGGGGTATAAGCGCGGAGCGTTTTCCTATCTTGAAGTGATTGATGCTCAGCGCGTGGTCGCTGAATTGCGCGAAGAGCGCTTCGAACACCTATCCCATTACCTGAAGAGCGAAGCGGCCCTGCTTCGCATGTCTGCGCCGCCCAGCGAGCGCACCCTCCTGGAGACGCAACAATGAATAGGATGATGTATCAAGCAGGCCTCTCTCTGACGGCGCTCCTGCTGTTGGGTTCGGTCGCAGCGTGTGGAAATGCACCGAGCAATAGCCCCGAAGTTGGAGGCCATGGCGCAGAAGAGCCCGCAGAGGCGGATTATAAGCGCGGGCCACATCGCGGTCGTCTTCTGGAAGAAGGACCGTTCGCAATTGAGGTGACGATTTTCGAAACCGGCGTCCCTCCGCAGTACAGGCTATACGCCTACAAGGATGGTGTGCCGGTAGACCCTGCCAAAGTTGATGTGACGGTTCGCCTTCACCGTCTCGGAGGCATTCAGGACGACTTCAATTTCACACCCCGTCAGGACTATCTGATGGGTGACGGAGTGGTCATTGAGCCCCACTCATTCGAGGTGGAAGTGAAAGCCAGATTTGAAGGCAAATCATACGCTTGGTCGTTTGAATCCTTCGAGGGGCGCACGACGATCCCGGATGAGATCGCCGATGAAGCCGGTGTTGAAACTGAGATTGCCGGGCCGGGCATGGTTCGTGATCTTTTGATGCTTTCGGGCGAAGTCACGCTATCGCCGTCGGCAACCGCATCGGTGCGGGCGACCTATCCAGGACCGGTCAAGTCGGTGAGCGTCAATGTAGGTGATTATGTAAGGCGCGGTGCGCCTTTGGCACGAGTGGAATCGTCCAGCAGTTTGCAGGAGTACACGATCAGTGCCCCAAAATCGGGTATGATTACGGAGCGCAACACGAATGCCGGTGATGTGGCTGCCAGTGAGCCTCTCTTCGTTATTGCCGATTTTGAACAGCTCGAAGCCTATCTGCATGTTTTTCCGCGTGATGCGTCGCGCGTGAAGCAGGGGCAGGTCGTCAGGCTCGGTGTCGCTGGCGGCGACCTTAGCGTCGATACGACAATCAGTCGTTTCCTGCCTGTGACGGGTTCGGGGTCTCAAACGCGGGTTGCAGTAGCGAGCGTGCCAGCGGACTCAGGTCTTCAGCCTGGCATGCGTCTTATGGCGGAAGTGGTGGTTGCAGAGAATGAAGCTCCACTCGTCGTGAAAGAAAGCGGGCTTCAGAGCTTCCGTGACTTCACGGTCGTCTACGCCAAAGTGGATGAGACCTATGAAGTCCGCATGCTGGACCTCGGCAATAGCGATGGCGAGCAGATTGAAGTTCTGGGAGGTCTGCGTCCGGGTGAGGAATATGTCACCGAGAACTCATTCCTGATCAAAGCCGACATCGACAAATCCGGCGCAAGCCACGACCACTAAGGAAACAGCCATGCTTGAACGGATAATTGAATTCTCCATTCGCCAGCGCTGGCTGGTGATGGCGATGGTTCTGGGGCTGGGCGCGCTTGGTATCTGGAACTTCAATCGCTTGCCCATCGATGCCGTACCGGACATCACGAACGTGCAGGTGCAGATCAACACAGAGGCCCCGGGCTTTTCGCCGCTCGAAACGGAACAACGGATCACATTCCCTGTCGAGACGGCGATCTCTGGCTTGCCGGGACTGGATTATACCCGCTCTGTCTCTCGGTATGGGTTGAGTCAGGTGACCGTCGTGTTTGACGACGGAACGGATATCTACAGAGCGCGGCAGCTTATTTCAGAGCGCATTCAGACGGTTCAGGGGAATTTGCCCACTGGCGTGACGCCGGAGCTGGGTCCAATCTCGACCGGCCTTGGCGAGATTTACATGTATATCGTTGCGACTGAGCACGGTTCGCTGAAAGAAGACGGCACGCCCTGGACCGCGATGGATCTTCGCACGTTGAATGATTGGGTTGTCCTGCCACAGCTGCGTACAGTTGATGGTGTCACCGAAGTCAACACGATTGGTGGGTATAAGAAGGAAATCCATATCCTTCCAGACCCTGCGGCTCTCGTTGGATTTGGCCTGACGCTTGAAGACGTTATGCTCGCCATTGAGCGCAATAATGCGAATGCGGGTGCAGGCTATATCGAACGAAATGGTGAGCAAAACCTGATCCGCGTGCCGGGACAGGCTCAGTCGCTCGATGATTTGCGTGCGATCACAGTTAAAGACACGGGTACGATCAGTGTGCGTTTGTCCGACGTTGCAGACGTCCGCGAGGGAGCCGAACTCCGGACAGGTGCCGCCACACAGAACGGAGAGGAAATCGTTCTTGGCACGGCGTTCATGCTCGTGGGTGAAAATAGCCGGACGGTGTCGGTCGCGGTGGATGAGAAGGTGAACGCCATCCGTCCAACCCTGCCAGCAGGCGTTACGATGACGCCGGTCTATAACAGGACCACACTGGTTGATGCGACGATCAAGACAGTTGAGAAAAACCTCGCTGAAGGCGCTCTTCTGGTCATCGTCGTGCTGTTCATCCTGCTTGGTAATTTCAGAGCGGCCCTGCTGACGGCGGCTGTTATTCCGCTTGCCATGCTCATGACGATTACTGGAATGGTGTCGAACCGCGTGTCAGGCAATCTGATGAGTCTTGGTGCGCTGGACTTTGGCCTGATTGTCGATGGTGCCGTGATCATCGTGGAAAACTGCCTCAGGCGGTTTGGTGAGGCTCAGCATCGCTATGGACGGCTCCTCACACAGGAAGAACGCTTCTCGCTTGCTGCTTCGGCTTCCAGTGAGGTGATTAAGCCGTCAATCTTCGGTGTCATCATCATCACGGTCGTTTACCTGCCGATCTTTGCCTTGACCGGTATTGAAGGAAAGATGTTCCACCCGATGGCGTTTACAGTCGTCATCGCTCTGACATCGGCGCTGATCCTGTCGCTGACTTTCGTGCCAGCGGCAGTTGCGCTGCTTGTGCGCGGTAAGGTGACGGAGAAGGAAAGCTTCGTCATGCGGGGCATGAAGGCAGTTTACCGGCCATTGTTGCAGTTTGCATTGGCAGCACGTTATCTGGTGGTGTTGGCGGCTATTGGTCTGGTGGTCCTGTCAGGCTGGGCGGCGACGCGGTTAGGCTCGGAATTCATTCCAAACCTCGATGAAGGCGACATTGCGCTTCATGCCCTTCGCATTCCAGGCACAAGCCTTACGCAAGCCATCGATATGCAGGAAATGCTTGAGCGGCGTATCAAGGAAGTTCCTGAGGTCGAACGGGTCTTTGCCAAGATCGGGACGCCCGAGATTGCAACCGATCCGGTTCCACCAAGCGTGGCCGATACCTTCGTTATGTTGAAACCACGAGAGGAGTGGCCTGATCCGCGCAAGCCAAAAGCACAGGTCGTCGCGGAGCTCCAGGCGGCTGTCGAGACGATCCCGGGCAGCAAGTATGAACTGACCCAGCCGATCGAGATGCGCTTCAATGAGCTTATATCCGGTGTGCGGGCGGACGTTGCCATCAAGATTTATGGTGACGATCTGGATCAGCTCACTGAACTCGCCGGAACACTGGAAGGAATTGTTTCCAGCGTGCCGGGTGCAGCAGATGTGCAGTATGAGCAGGTCACAGGTCTGCCCATTCTTTCCATTCACCCGGATAGAGAGGCGCTTGCGCGTTATGGACTGAATGTCGGCGACGTTCAGAGTGTTGCTGGCATTGCCCTGGGCGGCGAAACTGTCGGTCGTTATTTCGAAGGTGATCGTCGCTTCGACATTGTCGTCCGTTTCCCTGAGCAGCTTCGGACAAATGTTGCAGCCATCGAACGCTTGCCCATCCCACTGCCAGAGAGCCGTCGGAATGAGACAGGTGTGATGTTCGTGCCTTTGTCGGAAGTCGCGAGTGTCGAAATTGCGCCGGGGCCCAACCAGATCAGCCGCGAAAATGGCAAGAGAAAGCTGACCGTCACGGCCAACGTGCGGGATCGCGATCTGGGGTCATTCATAACCGATCTTCAGGCACGCGTTTCGGAGGACGTTGAGTTTCCTACAGGGTACTGGATCGAGTATGGTGGCACATGGGAGCAGCTCGTCTCCGCGAGCCAACGCCTGACGATTGTCGTTCCAATCGCGTTGATCACGATTTTCGGTCTGCTTCTGATGCTCTTCGGGTCGTTCAGGGATGCGGGAATCGTATTCACGGGCGTGCCACTGGCTCTGACTGGGGGTGTCGCGGCGCTTGCCATGCGGGATCTGCCTCTGTCGATATCCGCAGGCGTGGGGTTCATCGCACTATCAGGTATTGCGGTGCTGAACGGCGTGGTGATGCTGAGCTTCATCCGTCAACGTCGGGAAGCTGGCGAAACGCTACATGACGCTGTCATGGAAGGCGCTCTGCAACGGCTCCGCCCAGTTCTGATGACAGCGCTTGTCGCAAGTCTGGGCTTCGTACCAATGGCGATCAATGTCGGTCTTGGGAGTGAAGTACAGCGTCCGCTTGCCACTGTCGTTATCGGCGGCATCGTTTCTGCGACATTACTTACGCTGCTGGTGCTGCCTGCGCTCTACAGGATCATTCATGCTGCGGATCGTAAACCAGAAACCGAAACTAAAGTTGGGGTGCCTGCCCATGCTGAATAGCGCCTCTTCTCCTCTCAATAAAAACAAGGAGTCCCCAATCTTGAGTATTGAGACATTTCATCGCCGAACGCGGCCAGCCATCGCCCATGATCTGCGAAAGCTGGGGCTGGCATTGTTTGGCTGTCTGGCTCTGGCGCTTCTCCTTCCGGGAGAAGCACTGGCCCACGCCGTAGCCGAAGGCGATAAGGGCTACATTCAGGAAATCACAGGCATTCACCTGATTTCCTTTCTGTATCTCGGTGCCAAGCACATGGTGACAGGATATGACCACATCCTGTTCCTGCTCGGCGTGATCTTCTTCCTCTATAAGATGAAGGATATCGGGATCTATGTGAGCCTGTTTGCCATTGGTCACTCAACGACCATGCTGGCCGGTGTGTTCTTCAACTTTGGTATCAACAGCTATATCATTGATGCCATTATCGGTCTGTCAATTGTCTATAAGGCGCTCGACAATATGGGAGCCTATCAGCGCTGGTTTGGTTTCCAGCCGAATACGAAGGCTGCCACGCTGATCTTCGGCTTTTGCCATGGGTTCGGATTGTCATCGAAAATTCTCGACTACGAGATCTCTCCTGATGGTCTCTTACCGAACCTTCTTGCATTCAATGTCGGCGTTGAGGTCGGGCAGCTGCTCGCGCTCGGTGCCATCCTCATCGCCATGGGGTTCTGGCGTCGGACGCCAGGTTTCCTGAAACATGCTTACACCGCGAACGTGATCATGATGACCGCAGGCTTCGTCCTGATAGGATATCAGCTCGCCGGTTACTTCGTCTCTTAAAAGGATAGTCAGATGTATAATAGTGATCTTCCAACGCGCGCAGAATTGCCGACGACGAATCAGCTTCTGAAATCTACAGCGATTGCAATGGCTGTTGCTGTTGCGCTTCTCGTGACCGTGGTTTTGCCTGCCGAATATGGCGTTGATCCAACCGGCATTGGCCGTGTTCTCGGGCTGAAGGAAATGGGCGAAATCAAGCAGCAGCTTGCAGAAGAAGCGGCAACCGATGCTGAACAGACAGCCGTGGCAAGTCCGGCGGAATCTGCGCCTGAGGTCGTTGTCCGGTCCCCGGCGGAAGTGGCCACTCCTGAGGCTACACAGCCCGAAGCAGCCACTTCGGACGTCTGGAAAGATGAGATGACGCTCACCCTCAATCCTGGCGACGCAGCAGAAATCAAGCTGACGATGGCTGAAGCCGGTATTGCCACGTATGAATGGGTGACCGATCAGGGACACCTGAATTCAGATCTTCACGGTGATGGCCCGGGAGGCAAATTCATCAGCTATCGGAAGGGCCGGTTTGAGACAAGCGACAGCGGAGAATTCGCAGCGGACTTCGAAGGCGTGCATGGCTGGTTCTGGCGAAACAGAAGCGAGGTGCCTGTGACTGTAACGCTTCGCACGAAGGGTGCCTATTCTGACGTCAAACGAGTCTTGTAGGGGTTTCCGGTTTAGTCTTACCTGGCAGAAACGCGGCCATGCCCTTTTCAGGCATGGCCGCGTTCAGTTTGTCCTCGAAAAACTTAGAACGATGAATCTAAGATTTTGACCAGTTTCACCACTTTCATTGTGGTCCGATCGTAGAGCACGATGTCGTCTTCGATCAGAGAATAGGCATGGTCTTCAGGCGGTGCGTCCAGCCCGAACCGATCCCATTCGAGAAGCTCCTCATTCTCAAACGGTAGCGGAGCGCCGATTTCGTAGGTCTTCTCCTGGGCGATTGGAATACAATATCCTTCTGGTGAACCCGGCAGGGTCATGCACTTTTCCACGCCGTGACTTGGATGGGCGCTGGCGGGCAGCGCGAGTAAACAGCCAGCTGACAGGCCGAGGATCAGAGTTGATCGGAACATCATTTTACACTCCATGTGATACAAATGAGCAATCATCTTACCGCGCCTCAATGTGGCAGCGAGAGGACGTTGAAAGACTCATCATAACGAAATCGACAGTGCTGTAACAACACTTGTTCTCAGTTCCGTCGCGGGAAGTTGCAGCCGCTTCAGACAGTATTCCAATGGGGCAATCAGCGAGTCTGATAGTGTTCACAACCCAGTCTTCGGCCCGGTGGGCCAGCGCGCATGAAGGTCGTCGATGATGATGGGATGACTATGGTCGGCTTTGCCGTGTTTGAGCATGTGCGGATGGTCGCCAGGCAGGTCGTCATGAGAGTGACGCATGTTTTCTTCTTCTTTGGCGGGCCAGAGCAAAAACGCAATGATCAGACCAAGTGCAGCTATTCCAGCCATGACGATAAAAGTTGTGTCGAGCCCGAGGCCTGCGCCGAACCTTCCTGCCAGAGGATAGGCTATCAGCCAGCAGGCATGGCTCAGTGCAAATTGCGCGGCGAATATGGCGGGCCTGTCTTCCGGTTGAGCGGATCGTCTTAAAACGCGCCCTGTAGGCGTTTGAGCGAGACTATAGCCAAACCCGATCACCAACCAGAGCATGATCAGCATAGGTAGGTTGGAAGCAAACAATCCTGCAAACGTGCCCAGCGTGACTATGGCTCCGCCAATCAACATGGGTGGCCGATCAGGTAGGCGATCAAGGACTCGAGGAAGAAGCAAAGCAGCGATCATTGAGCCTGCACCAAACGCCGCAAGTGCAAAGGCGACTTCCCGGTCGCTCAGACCGAACCGTGACTGAACCAGAACCACAGTGTTGACGATCACCATTGCACCGGCTGCTGCGACTGTCAGATTGAGCGCCAGCAATCCGCGAAGGCGAGGCGTGGCGAGAAATATTCTCAGTCCGCGTGTGGTACGGTCCCAGACACCGCGCCGAGGCTGCGCCGCTGCTGTTGGCAGGGCCACGCTCATCACGAGCAGCGCCGACAGAACAAATCCGATCACCGTCCCGCCAAACAGAACCGGAAAGCTTACGACAGTGAGTAAAGCAGCAGCGAGCATCGGTGAGGCCAGACTCTCAAGGTCATAAGCCAGCCGCGATAAGGAAAGCGCGCGTGTATATTCCGCCTCGTCTGGCAACACATCGGGAATGGTCGCCTGAAATGTCGGCGTGAATCCTGCCGATGCTGCCTGAAGGAGAAAAATCAGGATGTAGATTTGCCAGACTTCTGTGACGAAAGGCAGTCCGATGGCAACGACAGCACGGATCAGATCCAGCGCGACGAGCATTGTACGGCGCGGGACCTGGTCCGCGAAGGCAGAGGCAATTGGGGCCAGCGTCACATACGCGACCATCTTGATGGCAAGCGCCGTTCCCAGCACCAGTCCGGCATTGTCGCCTGCAATGTTCCAGGCCATCAGGCTCAGCGCGACGGTCGCAAGCCCCGTGCCCAACAAGGAAACGATCTGGGCCAGAAACAAATGGCGGTAGGTGCGATTGGAAAGTATGGCGAACATGGCATCTCACAAAAGCTTGGTAAGCGCGCGCATTTCCAGAAGGTCCGTCACTTCTCCATGGCCAAGACAATGGTCGATATGATCGTGAATCAGGACACGTTTAGCAGAGGAAACTGCTTTTTCGACAGCGCGCAGCTGGGTTGCGATTTCAAGGCAGGACTTCCCGGTGTCGATCATCGCAATAACGTGTTGAAGATGACCATTTGCACGCTTGAGGCGTTTGGCCAGATCGGGATGTGTCGTGTGTTTGTGTTCAGAACTCATGCCTGAATCATATCCCCTATGGGGGGATATAACCACATAGAAAATCGTTGTTTGGAAGAAATGAAATCAGCGCGTTTGCGCAGGCGATTGACCGTCCTTTCAAGAAGGTGCGTCAGCTTCGTCTTCGAGCTGAGCCAACGTTTCGCGTTTGCATTCGCTGTACCGAATACGTTTCAGATTGGCAGAGCTTTTCAGCAAGGAAATCGGGATCGACCCACATGTTTCACGCAATGCTGCAGTCTGTTCTTCAGAAAGCGGTGCAAATGTTCCCGAAACACTGGCACAAGCCGAAACAGCAAACAAAGACGACATCAAAATCGTCGTGCGCAGACTTGTAGAGGTGCGTGATCGTTTCATTAAAAGTATCCGACAATCGATTTTATTATACTTCGACCAGCTTAATATAGGCAAAACAGTTAAACATTCTGGCGAGAGCTCGCAATTAAATCTGGCGCATTGGCTTTACCAATCAGGCTCTCGTAAACCGAGCCAACATATTGGCTGTCTCGGCCATCCGGCTTCGATCCTTTGCGCAAGGCTTAGGGCTGCTCGCCCTCAGCGCACTTCAAGAAAAATAGAGCGGTCTCCCGAGGCTCAGGCGATGCCCTGCGCCCGCCGCCGATTTTTCCCTCCGTTTGCACACCCCGCTTTCGCCAAGGGGCAGGTTTGCATGTGCAACCCATACCTGACGGAGGTCTTAAGATGAAAAGCGAAGGAGAGATCAGAATCTATGTGGCGTGTCTCGCTGCCTACAACAACGGTTATCTGCATGGCCAGTGGATTGATGCGGCTTTAGGTGAAGAGACTATCTGGGAAGGGATCAGAGAGGTGCTCAAAACCTCGCCCATCCCAGACGCGGAAGAATGGGCTATTCATGACCATGAAGGCTTTGAAGGTCTGAATATCTCGGAATATGAAGGCATTCAAAGCGTCTGCGCAAAAGCAGCTTTCATTGAAGAATATGGCCGTTTAGGCACTGAACTTGCCTCGCACTTTGGCGGTGATCTGGACGAGGCCAAAACTGCGCTCAGTGATCGCTATGCGGGGCAGTATTCCTCTTTGGCAGAGTTTGCAGAAGAGCTGACCGAGCAGACCACACAAATTCCGGACTCTGTGCAATACTATATCGATTACGAGCGTATGGGTCGTGATCTGGAAATTAGCGATGTGCTTGTCATTCGGCTTGGCTATGACGAACTCCATGTATTCTGGTCTCATTGAAGCGTGGGACCAGACATATCTCTACGAAGAGAATGCGAGCGGGTCATATCCGGCTCGCGTTCCAGTTCGCGCAGCTTGTTCAGCCGCGCTCTGATCTGAAGCTCCAGCTCTCGACGCTCTTTGCGCTGACGAGCGCCGAGGATTTCGCGCTCCCTTTGGTCGCGCGCCTGGCATTCTGCCAGATGGAGGGCACTTTCTTTGCGGAGTTTAGCCCGCTTGCCGCTCACAAACTCCCAGATCATTCCCAAGCCTTTCGCAAAGCGAGTAGATCGCTGAAGTGCTTCTTCAGTCGCACGCGAGGCTTGCTGGCTTGTGAGAGCGAGCCGCGCGGCGCGATGCTGATCGATCATTTGCTTTCGCGCTGCCAGCTTGGGCTTGATACGCGATTTAAGGATTTCGGCGCGTTCCAGTTGCGCACGCCGCTTTTCCGCTTCGCCTTCGGATATCAGAACGGTGCGCGCCGTATCGATATTCGGAAGCTCATCCGGATCGCCGAGGCGAGCTTTCAGTTCCCGCGTTTTCACGCCGCACCAGCGCGATAGCGAATAGACTTCCTCGCTCGTATCGATTGCGACAAACCCCCGCCGATCACCTCTGGCAAGCCCAAAACCGTGCTCACGTAAGGAGGCGCGAAAGCTCGTCAGATCGTCAGAAATCTCCCAGCAGTTTCGAAAGATACGCTTGAGTTCTTCAGGATCACGTTTGGCGCGTTTTGATTGTTGCGCTTCCGCAAGCTCGTAATTCTCAGTACGCGCTTTTCCATGCGCATCAAGGCCGCTCGGAAGTTGCCAGCCATGCTCCAGATAGAGGTCATGGGCGATATCCATGAGACGCATCTTAAAGTAGGGAAGTGGCTTGGCGGTCATAGTCTCTGCATCAATGCGGGACCAGACGACGTGCGCGTGTAACCGGCCTTGCTTCTCGTGTGTGACCATGATTCGCGGTTGGCCTGTCAAACCGAGTTTATTTTCAATCCGATCAGCGGTCGCCTCAAAGTCAAAAACCGAGACATCAGCCGTGTCCGGCGGGTTCATGCTCAGAGAAAAGAGATATTTGCTTGTGCGTCTCGTGCCTGCACACAATGCCTCTGCTTCTTCGAAAGCGCCAAAGAGATCATCCGACGCAAAGCCGCGAACTTCAACGAGCTCGATGTGCTCGTTGTCTTGCTCGTTCATTAAATGATGGGCAAGCTCGCGCCCATAGGCGCGAGCCGAAGCTTTGATAATCAAGAGTGCCACCTCTAACGCGAAAGCGCCTGTATCAATGCGACGCGCATTGTGAGGACAGCGGCCAGAGCTGCATTCAGCTGCTCGCGGGTCTCATCATCCAGAATGAGCACGCCGACCTCTGCCGCAGCAGCCAGAGATCGGAGCGAGGGTGCGATCTCGGACTTACCCATTTCGGCAAGGATGCGTGCGAGGGTCTCTTTGCAAGGTGCGGCCCTCTTTAACTTATCCCCAAAAATCCGAGACCGGATATAGGCGTTTAAAGATTGCTCTCCGGCCAGTTCCAGTAGGCGCGACTTTTCCTCCATCGACACCCGCACAGACAATGGTGGTGGTCGTTTCTGGCGCTTGGGCATTGGTTGTTGAGCAGATGCCGCGAAAATTTTCTGAAGCGCTCCACTCATGGTTCCAGCTCCAGAGCCGGAGAATTAAGAGCTTCTAAAGTGCGGTTCCAATCTGCTAATTCTTCAAACAACTGGTTCGAGTTTGGTAACTCGGGCCGCAAGCCTTTTCAATGACCCATCCGAGTATGAGTTTGACAAAGTCACTCTGATTGATGG
>CAYFGB010000055.1:0-16061 GCA_964342455.1 uncultured Hyphomonadaceae bacterium | reverse complement strand
TGCCGACAACAAGATGCTCGGCCAGTTCAACCTTGAAGGTATTCCGCCAGCACCGCGCGGCATGCCACAGATTGAGGTTACGTTCGACATTGACGCCAACGGCATCGTGAACGTGTCTGCGAAAGACAAGGCGACGAACAAAGAGCAGAAGATCACCATTCAGGCGAACGGCGGTCTGTCTGACGACGAAATCAGCCAGATGATGAAAGACGCTGAGGCAAATGCCGATGCAGACAAAAAACGTCGTGAGCTGGTCGAAGCGAAGAACAATGCCGAAGCGATGGTTCACGCCACTGAGAAGCAGCTCGATGAGCATGGCGACAAGGTGGATGACAGCGTGAAGGGTGACATCGAGACCGCCATGAACGAGCTGAAGACAGCCGCTGAAGGCGAAGACCTGGAAGACATCCAGGCCAAGACCCAGGCGCTGACACAGGCCAGCATGAAGCTTGGTGAAGCGATCTACGCTCAGCAGCAGGACGAAGGCGAAGCGGCTGCGGCGGCTGACGCCCAGAAAGACGCTGCTGATGACGATGTTATCGATGCAGACTTCGAAGATGTCGGCGACGACAAGAAATCTGCCTGATCGATAACAGATTAAAGGAGACCAGCCTATGGCAAAACAGACCCGATCATCAGCCTTGCTGCTGAGCTGTTTTGCCTCGCTGGTCTTCACATCCGGCGCACAGGCTGCCTCCGGGCTCGATCCGGCCAAGGCAGCCCTGTGTTCCGCAGCGATGAAGATCAAGTCTTCTGAAACCGGACACCACATTACGGACAAGCTGACGTTTCAGAAGGCCGCTGACTGGTTTTCTGCTTCTGGCCGGGCGAGCATGCCGGGCAGCTTTGCATCTTTGGAGCAGGAGCACCGAAAGATGCTTGAAGCGTCGAAAGCAGACGGCAAGCGAGAATTTACCAATGCGGTGAATGGTTGCCTCACCTATTACGAGACCAGCTCTGGTGAGTGACCCGGTGACATTCTCCATGTTACGGAAAAGGCGACATGGTAAAAACCTGTTTTTATGAGATCCTTGGTGTAGAGCGCTCGTCTGACGACAAGACGATCAAGAGCGCATACCGAAAGATGGCGATGAAGTATCACCCGGACCGCAATCCGGATGATCCATCAGCCGAAGCAAAATTCAAGGAAGCTGGCGAAGCCTATTCCATTCTGTCTGACCCGCAAAAGCGCGCGGCCTATGATCAATATGGCCATGCTGCGTTTGAAAATGGCGGTGGCGGCGGTGGCAGTCCGTTTGGACAGGGCGGCGTCGATCCGGCTGACATTTTCGGCGATATATTTTCCGAATTCTTTGGTGGCGGTCGCGGGGGACCACGCCAGCGCCAGGCGCGCGGCGCAGACCTGCGCTATGATCTCGATATCACGCTGGAAGAAGCTTTCAACGGCAAGGATACGGAAGTCGATCTGCCGGGCAATGAAACCTGCGACAAGTGTGATGGCTCAGGTGCCGAGCCTGGCTCAAGCCCTGAAACCTGCCCGACCTGTAATGGGCGCGGTCGTCAGCGTGTCCAGCAGGGCTTTTTCACCATGGAACGTACCTGTTCACGCTGTGCCGGTCGCGGCCAGGTGATCAAGGATCCATGCCGCAATTGTGCGGGACGAGGCACCGTTCAGAAAGATCGCAAACTGGCTATTTCCATTCCTGCGGGGATTGAAAGCGGCCAGCAGATCCGCCTGAAAGGCGAGGGTGATCCGGGTGGTCCGGGCATGATGCCGGGCGATCTCTACATTTTCGTTGAGGTCCGTAATCACGAAATCTTCGAACGCGATGGGCCGAACCTTTATTGTCGGACCCCTGTGACCATGACCGTGGCGGCGCTTGGCGGTGAGATCGAAATCCCGACTGTGGAAGGCGGCCGGTCGCGCATTACGATTCCGGAAGGCGCTCAGACCGGGCGACGCATGCGTCTGCGCGGCAAGGGCATGACCACGCTGCGCGGCGGTGTGCGCGGCGACCTGTTCATCGAACTTTTTGTTGAGACGCCTCAGAAATTGTCTTCACGGCAAAAGGAATTGCTGCGCGAATTCTGTGATGAAAGCGCGGAAGAGTGCAATCCTGAAAGCAATGGCTTTCTGGGAAAGGTGAAGAAGTTCTGGGACAATCTCACCGACGCGGACGAAGCGCGGTAGGCGATCAGGTGGGCCGAACCTGGCCGGTCCTTGCTGCCAGCTGGCGTCAGACGAATTTCCGTTTCGATGGGGTGCAACTTAGACCGCACTGGACAGAGAATTGGAACCAGAACCCATTAGACCCGTCCTGTTATTTGATGGACAATCGCGGGTCTGTTCGTCCGTCAGAGGTCTTCCTCCAACTCAGGGGTCATCCATGAACTATTTTCATCTTCTACCAGCCACGTCTTTGGCGCTTATTCTCGTTGCGTGTTCACCATCCGAAGCGCCAGCGCCCGAACCTGATTCTGAGCCGACAGAGACAACGCCTTCAGAAACGCCGGACACGACGCCGGAGCCCACGGAAACAGCGGCTGAAGTGTCTGAGGATGTTCTGACCTTCGCGATCGGTGATCTTGAGGCGATTGCGCTTCTCGATGGTGGTTTCACCATGCCAGTGTCAGAATCGCCTTTCTCACAGGATAAATCGGCCGAAGACATTTCGGCGGCTCTGGAAGACGCCGGTCTGCCGGGCGACACGCTCAGCCTGTCGCTTCATCCTATGCTTCTGAAAGCGGCTGACAGTGTAATGCTGTTTGATACAGGTACGGGCGGTCCGCCCGCCGGTGCGCTGATGAGCTCAATCGCGGATGCGGGCGTCGCGCCGGACGATGTCGACCACATCTTCATTTCTCACTCGCATTTTGATCACATTGGCGGCCTTGCCAAAGATGGTGCGCCGGTCTTCCCGAATGCGACGGTGCACATGTCAGCGCCTGAATGGGAGTTCATGCAGGCCAATGAAGAACAGGCCGCGATTGTCAGCGCCATTTCAGACAAGGTGGAGACATTCGAGCCGGGCGCAGAACTTGTGCCGGATATTGTGACGGCTGTCGCAGTGGAGGGCCACACGCCAGGCCATACCGCATTCCGCATCAGCTCGGGCGAAGACACCCTGCTTTATGTGGGTGATTCCGTGCATCATTTCGTGATTTCTGTTGGCCATCCGGGCTGGAAGATCGCGTTCGATACAGATGAGCCACTGGCCCGTGCCAGCCGGGAAGCATTGCTGGCAGACCTCGCGGAGACTGGCGAGACCATCTATGCCTATCACTTCCCATTCCCGGGCACCGGCCACATTGAGACCTCGGGTGACAGTTTCGTTTATATCGAAGACTGATCGGGCGGCTTTGCCTTAGACTTCATGATGAAGCCTCTCCGTTTCCATGCGGAGAGGCTTTTGTTTTTATTAATTGAGGCGTGAAACTGCCCGTTTGACGTTCGTATTGTCTCGGTGGTTTGCACTGCCGATTGACCTTCTCCCGTCTTCGGCTTCTATAGCGGAATGTCGAATACATATCCCACTCAGATTGCGATCACGGGCGCTGCTGGCCGGATGGGCCAGACGCTTTGCCGACTAGTTCTTGATGCGGATGACCTTGCGCTTGCAGGGGTCACCGAGGCACCGATGTTTGACGGGCTGGGCAAGGATGTTGGCGAGCTGACAGGTCATGGCCGGACCGGTGTCGAACTGACGTCTGATGTCAGCGCCGCGGCAGCGGACGCCAATGTTCTGGTGGATTTCACCCGTCCGAAAGCAACCCTTTCGGCCATTGCCGGCCTGAAGGGTACGCATGTTCGCGCGCTCGTCATTGGCACCACCGGATTTTCGCCAGACGAATTTCTCGCCTTACAGGAATGGTCACGGCAATACGCAATCGTCTATTCGGGGAATTATTCGCTTGGCGTGAATATGCTGGCCGCGCTTGTTGAGCGCGCGGCGGCGTCACTCGGCGATGACTGGGATATTGAAGTGCTAGAAACCCATCACCGGCATAAGGTGGACGCGCCATCGGGCACCGCGCTTTTGCTGGGAGAGGCCGCCGCGAAAGGCCGTGGCAACCCGCTCGATGACTTGCGTTTGCCACCATATGATGGCGTGACCGGTGAGCGGGAAGCGGGCAAGATTGGCTTCTCTGTGCGCCGCTCTGGCGGGGTGATTGGCGAGCATGACGTAACGTTCGGATCCGAAGAGGAAATTCTGACGCTGGCCCACACGGCGCTAAACCGGAATGTGTTCGCCCGTGGCGCGCTGAAAGCGGCGCAATGGGCGGCTGACAAGCCTGCGGGCTGGTATTCCATGAAGGATGTTCTGGGTCTGTGAGGTCACTGTGTTTTCAGCCAGCCTATCGCCTGATGGAGGCCCTGAATCTGGGCCAGGTGACGAGTGTTGAACTCCTGGATGCACATCTGAGACGGTTTCGGGCGGTCAACCGAACAATCAACGCCGTCATCAAGACCGATATTGAAAGAGCGCGGGAGCGCGCGAATGCGCTCGACCGCATGCGCCAGGATGGTCGGATTCTGGGCCCGTTACACGGCCTGCCTATGACCATCAAGGACACGCTGGATGTGGACTCCATGCCTGCCACGGCTGGTGCGCCGCAATGGTCGAAACGCAAGAAGCCGGTTCACGACGCTGAAGTGGTTGCGCGCGCCAGAGCGGCTGGCGCTGTGATCTGGGGCAAGACGAATGCGCCCTATATGGCCAGCGACTGGCAGAGCTATAACAAGCTGTTTGGCCAATCGAGCAACCCATACGATCCGTCCCGGACGCCTGGCGGTTCGTCCGGCGGGGCAGCGGCCGCGCTGGCATCCGGCATCACGCCTCTGGAGATAGGGTCTGATATTGGCGGCTCGCTGCGCATACCGGCGCATTTTTGCGGCATTGCCTCGTTGAAGCCAACTTATGGCGTTATTCCACAGAGAGGACACGTGCCACCAGCTCCGGAATACCGTGGGCAGGTGGATCTCAACGTCGTCGGCCCGATGGCGCGGACGGTTCAGGATCTGAAGCTCTTGCGCGGTGTCATCATGCAGGGCGCGGTTGGTAGTCGCTCATCCCGCCGACTGAACCTTGAAGGCATGCGGATTGCGGTCTGGAGTGATTTTGACACCTGGCCGCTGGATAAAGATTCCGCTGACATCATAACCGAAGCGGTCAATGAGCTGCCATCACTTGGTGCGGACATGACCATGGCCAAGCCCGATATTGATCCGGTGGAATTACTGGATGTCTATCTCTCCTTGCTGGTGCCGATCGTGATGATGGATACACCGGTTGCCAGACGGCGATTCCTGACGGCATTCCGGCCCTGGTTCCAGCTCTTGCAAACCTTTGAGCGGACGCCGTTCACTCAGCATAACTGGGCCATCAAGAGCACGCAGTCTCATATCTCCTGGCTGAAAGTGGATGGCCGCCGCGCAGCGCTGAAAGCTCTCATGCGGGATTTCTTTCAGGCCTATGATGCCTTGATCATGCCGGTTTCACCTACACCGGCCTTTCCGCACGATACTTCAGGGAATGTTCTGACCCGAAAGCTGAAGATAAATGGCAATTCCATTCCCTATGCTTCGAACCTGTCATGGATTTCTCTGGCAACCACGTGCCATCTGCCGGCAGTCACAATTCCGTGTGGCTGGACGGAAGATCGGATGCCGATTGGCCTTCAGATTGTCGGCGCTCAGGGCGAAGATGCCCGTGTTCTCGATATCGCAGAAGCCTGTGAAGGCATTTTTGGGGGTTACCGAATGCCGCCTTCTGAACTAGGTCTTCAGCTGTAAACCAATAAGGGAGGGCTGGTCATGGATGATCGGGTAAAGCCGCTGGAAGGCGTACGCAATTTTCGCGATTTCGGGGGCTATTCGACGCCGACAGGTGTTATCAAGAAAGATCTGTTGTTCCGGTCCGGCCATTATAATGACGCGACAGACGTGGATCTGGTTTATCTGAATGGCCTGAACGTGTCTTTCCATGTCGATCTGCGCCGCCCCGATGAGCGCGACCGTCAGCCGAATAAATGGCCGGTCACCGATGTCGAGCTGGTTACGACCGAAGGCGGGCGTGAAGAAGTGCCTGCCCATATTGCGGCTCTTCAGGGCCCAGACGTCACGCCGGACTCGATTGAAGGCTATATGACGAAGTACTATCGGGCTGCGCCGTTTAAGGATCACCATATCGAGCTTTACCGGTCATGGTTTGACGGGCTGGCGCGCCATGACGGGGCCGCGGTCGTCCATTGCGCGGCGGGTAAGGACCGGACAGGCATTATCTGTGCGCTGACCCATCTGGCGCTGGGTGTTTCAGAAGAGGATGTCTTCGAGGATTACATTCTCACGAACACGGCCGTCGACATCGAAGCGCATCTTCCGGCTGCCCGGGAGCATTTCAATGAATTGCTTAAACGTGACTATGAAGCGGATGTATACCGGCCATTCATGGGCGTTCGCGATGTCTATCTGATCAATGCGTTTGAAGTCATGAGCGATGCGCATGGATCGCCTCTCGGATATGCGCGTGAAGTACTTGGCGTAGATGATCAGATGATCGACACGCTGAAGCGCAAGTATATCCAAAGCTGATCAAATTACGCGCTCAGCCCTGGAAAGGGCTGGTCAGGTCTCCCAATCTGTCGCAGTCTTACCGAAAAGCGGCAAAGATAAGCCGCATTGGGAGGCTTTGAATGACGGTGACCAATGAAAACACCGGGCGCGCGACGATGACATCAGCCGTGGATGGCGAGATGCCGACCATCGTGCCGCCGCATGAACGCGGCGGTGCCTGGGGTAAGGCAGGCACGTCCTGGGCGATATTCGAATTCGCACGAAACCCTTATTATCTGCTGGTCGTCATCTATGTTTTCGCGCCCTATCTGTCGCGGGATGTGGTGGCCGCCAATGCCATCGCAGAAGGCTTGTTCGACCATCTGGCACCCGAAGACGCCCGCAAGGCAGCGCTGGCACACGGCCAGGCTTTTGTGGCAGGTGTCACCAAATGGGCGGGGTTCGCCGCTGCCCTCACAGCACCCATTCTCGGCGCGACGCTGGACCGGGGGCCAAAACGGAAGCCGTTGATTGGCGTGTTTCTCGCAATTTTGTGCTGCATGTCCTTCTCGCTTTGGTGGGTAAAGCCCGGTGATGAGGGTCTTTCTCTGTTCTGGACGGGCTGCATACTCATCGTGGCATCGACCTGCTTCACCTATTCTGAAGTGATCCATAATTCCATGCTGCCCGATGCGGGGCGGCCTGACGTTCTGCCGCGGATATCCGGGCATGGTCTGGCACTTGGCAATATGGCTGGGGCCATTCTGATGATTGGCATTGTTGTGATGTTTGCGCTGCCTGCCATGACCGGTATGCCGTTCTCAGAGCCTTTGTTCGGGATCGATATCAGCCAGTTCGAACATTTCCGGATTGCCGGGCCGGTGGCCGCCGTCTGGCTCGCCATATTTATCTGGCCTTTCTTCATGTACTGTCCGGATTCGGGAAAAGCCGGGGCCAGCTGGACCCGCGCCGTGAAGGAAGGTGTTCAGGGCATTCTGGGCACGCTGAAAAAGGCGGTGCATTACCGCGAAGTTCTGAAATACCTCGTATCCCGCATGATTTACGCAGACGGGATGTCGGCGCTTCTTGCGCTGGGCGCTGTCTATGTGGCGGGCGTGCTCGACTGGAGCATTGTTGAGCTCGTCGGCTATGCGATCTGGCTGTCGATTTTTGCGACGGTTGGCGGATTTTTTGGCGCATTCCTGGATCGGGTTCTTGGTACGAAAAAGGCGCTCATTCTGGAGCTGTCAGCGCTGACGGTTGTGTTATTCCTGCTGATCTCGGTCACGCAGGAAAGCATGCTTTATGGCTTGATCGAGTCTGAACGCATGCTGGATGGCAATATCTATTCACACAGCCATGACTGGTTCTATCTGGCGATTGCCGGCTTCCTGGGAACGTTTGCCACTGCCTGTATTTCGTCATCACGATCCATGCTCGTGGCCATGGCTCCGAAAGACATGATCGGTGAATTTTTCGGGCTCTATGCAATTGCCGGCACAGTGACAGTCTGGATTGGCCCTCTGGGCGTCGAGATCCTGACGTCGATGTATAACAGCCAGCAAATCGGCATGTCATTCATCAGCGTTCTGTTCCTGGGCGGCATGCTTGTGCTGCTGACGGTTCGGCATCCGAAATCGTCAAATGGATAATCGCCCTGGCAAAGCCGTCAGTTGATTTCGACGGCTTCGACCCGGCGAGGACGCAAATAGAAGGATTCCTCAAGCGTGCGGGCGCTTTCAAGGAAGAAGCCGAGCGTTGAGTTATAGTCATAGGACACTTCGGCGAAGATGACGGTCTGTCCGTCATCCAATAGGTCGCCGGGAACATTTACGTTTGCGCCCTTGGAATAGGCGGTCATGTTGCGCGCGCGTGACCAGGCCACTTCATCCTTGCCATTCTTGTGCACAATGCTGGTGATCCGCATTTTTGCCTGTGCGCCATCATAAGGGGCGAAGATTGCCGATGACGCAGAGAAGATGTCGTCGACTTCGCCTTCAGTCATGGTCGTCGCCCTGGCGGTCAGATCGCCCAGCGCACTGGCGGTCTGGGTCACTTTCCGATCAACCGTTAGCAGGAAGGAGACCTCAACACTGCCGAAGAACAGAATGGCGAACACTGGTAGGATGAGCGCGAACTCCACCGCAGACACCCCCTGGCGATTGCCGGTGAAGCGGCGAATGAAGTTGGCGGCTTTTCGTTTCAACATGATCCCTGTCACTTCCCTCGAGTTGGGAAACCCTGTTCCGACCAGCGGGCTGGCCGGGTCAGAAGCTTCAACCCTCACCCTCTGCTTCTGTCATCTGGAAAGGTTCGTTGCGGAATGCCACGCTGGCCTGCAGAAGACGACGATTCTCACTCATGTTCGACATGGGGCGCCCGATCACCGGTGTGATAATGTTCCACTCATAGAAAACGCGCGCCAGAATAATGTCTGACCCGACACCGGCGTCGAACTCCATATCCTCATCGGACAGGGTGCCATCGGCCAGCGGGTCGTCACCGCTGGTGGTGCCGAACGAGTCGAACACACGGACATCGACCTTCAGACGTTCGCCGCAATCAATCAGGCCAAATGTGTTGTCACAGACAATCTGCTTGAACGCATCGGCTGAAGCGCCCGAGGATTGCAGCTCGCCTGTGCGAACGCGGCGTGCGGCTTCGGCTGCGCCGTGTTCCAGCGTGGTGGTTGATATGAAGATCAGGCAGACTTCCAGCAATCCGACCAGCAGCACCATGAAAGGTGCGGCGACCAGCGCGAATTCAACGGCGCTGGCTCCGGTCTGATCGCGTCTGTAGCGGCGAAGCAGAGACAGTAAGCCGGAACGGCGCGTCTTTGCTGCATTTTCAGTGTGAGCGGACACTCGGCCTCTCCTCCAAACATTGAGGTATGACGTTACCAGAAGATGCTTGGCAGGCGGTTAGGCCGATTGATGAAATTTGATGAACCGGGCGTGGTGCTTATTCCGCGTCGCCCGCAAGAATGCCAGCCTGATCGGTTGTCATGGAGAAGAAATCCGCATTGTCGCCAATCGTTGGTGCCGGACGGCAGCGCGGTGTACAGTTCAGCGTGTAGTTCTGGTTGGCGAGCGTCAGGACGACACCGCTTTCAGATGGGCTGACGACACTGATGGAGGTGTCGAGCACAACATTACCGCGCTCATCCACCACATGCAGGCTGGTCGTGCCATAGGCGCGGCCGGTAATGAACATCAGATGCTTGTTGTGAACGGCAACGTTCAGCACGTGGGAACTGCCGATGGAGACGCCAGCAATGGAATCCGGAAGTTCAATGGTGATGGATTTCTGCAGCTCAATTTCATAAGGCCCGTATTTGGGATTGGTTTTGGCTGCCTGAGCCGGAACTTCAGACGGGCCAGCCAGATCGGCAAGCGCGTGCGGTACAAAGACTGCGGCACAGACTGCCGGGATCATCATCCATTTCATTGTGAACGGGCTCCATCACTATTCATGTGCATAATAGAAGAAGAAGCCTTGATGTTTTGCTAACGTGACCGCGGGCCGGGCGGCTGATTTATGGTTTATCAATTCCTTAACGCAAGTATTCAATCCGCACATCTGTTTGAACTTCGTTTTCACAACCATCCGCTATCTTCCAGACATCCGGAGGCGAGAACTAGCTGCTTTCGGGTAAGCCTTGCCAATGTGGGAGAACTGAAAATGAAAAACATCGTTCGCTTTCTGAAGGACAAATCAGGTGCAACTGCTATCGAGTACGGCCTCATCGCCGCTCTGATCGCTGTTGCTGTGATTACTGGCGTAACCGCTCTTGGTTCTAACGCCAACTCTACCTTCACTAACGTTTCTGGTGAAATCTCTAAAGGCGCTGCTGCTTAATAGCACCGCTGCGATTGCTACCAGCATCGTTTTACTTACGGAAACCGCCGGGCTTGCCTGGCGGTTTCTTTTTTACTTAAGACGTTTATCCGGTTTGATTAACAGAACGACCCGTTTTGTTTACACACCCACCACATCTTTTCTTCAGTCATTTGGAAACGATTCTTTCAATTCTTCGCGTCAGACTGCCCCTCGAACTGAGAGCGGACTGACCATGATCGCCACCCTATTTCTATTTCTGTTTCTGGCAGGCCTTGTGTTTGCAGCGGTCCATGATGTGCTGACCATGACCATACCCAACTGGGTGTCGATCGCCTTTGTTCTGGCCTTTCCGATGGCCGCGCTGGCAGTGGGCGCAGAATGGAGCCTGATTCGCTGGCATTTCCTGGCCGGTCTCATCGGATTCGCCGTGTGTGTGGGCATGTTTTCGGTCGGTGTGTTCGGTGGCGGAGATGCAAAATTGTTGCCTGCTGTGCTGGTCTGGATCGGGCCGGCAGCAACACTAGAGTATGTTTACGGCATCGCGCTCACGGGCGGTCTTCTGGCGATTGCCGTGCTGATGTCCCGCAAATTTGTACCGCAGAACGTCGTCCCGGGGTTTCTCCAGAGAACGGTCGTGCAGGGTCCGGGCATTCCCTATGCCGTCGCGATTGCTCTGGGCGCCATCTGGGCTGCACCCGCATCACCGGTGCTTTCTGCAATAATCGCTCAGACGACTGCGGCTCATTAACGATACCTTAGAGCCCGTGTGCTCTTTTCAATGAAGTTTACCGGTCATTTGTCCGACCGGTGAGGGAGTCACGCCGTGTCATTAATGCGTATAATCATCCTCGTCGTTGCCGGAGCGGCTGCCCTTGTCGCTGCAATGATGGTCCGCAAAATGTCCAGCCAGCCTGCGCCGACCATTGTCGAAGTGGTCGATCAGGAAGCCAAAGAACCCGCCATCCCGATCGTTCAGGTCATGGTGGCTGCCGATGATTTGCCACTTGGACATCGAATTTCACCGGACGACATGAAATGGCGGCCCTGGCCTGAAGACGGCATTGATGAGCGGTTCCTGACGGAAGTCGATTCGCCCGAAGCCACCACCGAATACGCTGGCGCGGTTGTCCGCATGCCAATGTTTGCGGGTGAGCCCATCATGGATCAGAAAGTGATCCGCGTCGGCGAGAAAAGTATTATGGCCGCTGTGCTGAGCGAAGGCATGCGCGCTGTTGCGGTTGAGATCTCCGTTGAGACGGCAGCGGGCGGCTTCATTCTGCCGAATGACCGTGTTGACGTTATCCTGAGCTATGAAATCGAACTGACCGAAGGCGATGTCACTGTTGAGCGCCCGGCAACGCGGACCATTCTTCAGAATGTGCGCGTTTTGGCGATTGACCAGTCCTTCCGCGAAATTGAAGGCGAGAACGTTGTGGTCGGCACGACGGCGACGCTGGAGCTGAAGCCCGAGCATGCCGAGATCCTGATGCTGGGTAACCAGATGGGCGATATCTCGCTTACGCTCAGAGGCGTCAGTGATGTGTCATCCCTTGGGGGTGAGGTTATCGCCAGTTCCGGTCTGGAATCGGCGCGAGAAATGTCAGGCTCTGTACGAATTTACCGAAGCGGGGTCGTGGAGGAATCCACGATAGGTGGCAATCAATGATGTCGAGACTTCTTCTGCCGGCGGTTTTCGCCGGTCTGACCCTTCTGGCAGGACTGACGCCAACAGCAAGCGCGCAGTCCCAGGTCAATGTGACGGTATCGAAGGCGGGTCACAATACGGTCTCGCATGACCTCGTCCTGCCGATCAACAAATCCTCCATCGTCGAACTGGATGTTCCGACCGCTGAGGTCGTGATCGCCAATCCCGACGTGGCAGCCGCCATTGTGCGGACCAATACGCGGGTTATTTTCCGCGGTGTCACAACGGGCGAAACCAACGCATTTTTCTTTGATGCGCACGGCAATCAGCTGCTCGATCTCAACATTCGCGTCGAGCAGGATCTGACAGGTCTTAGTGATCTTTACGCGCGGCTGCTGCCAGATGCCCGTATCAAGGCAGAAGCGGTTAACGGCTCCATCCTTCTGACAGGACGGGTCGCGAGCATTTCAGAAGCCCAGCGCGCCGTTGATCTGGCGCAGAACTTCATCGCGAACACTTCCGGCGGCGGTGGTGGTGGCGGCGATGAAGAGGGCGGCGGCGGCGGTATGATGTCGATGTCGTCCGAAGGCGAAGAAGGCGGCGGTGGCGCCTCGGGCCGGGTGCTCAACATGCTGACCATTGAGGGCAAGGATCAGGTTTTGCTGAAAGTGCGCATTGTGGAAATGCAGCGCACGCTGACCAAGCAGATGGGGATTAACCTCTCAGGCGGTAAGCAGGTTGGCGGCAGCGATTCCTTTCTGGATAATGTGACTTTCTCGACCTCCAACGCCTTTAACGTCGCGGGACGTGTGCTGGGTGGACTGGCGCTGACCGGTTCATTCTCGGACGCCAGTGAAAATTTCGTGATGGGTGCCAATCTCAATGCGCTGGAGCGGGTCGGCCTGGTGCGGACACTGGCCGAACCTAATCTGACCGCGATTTCAGGTGAATCGGCGAAGTTCCTTGCAGGCGGCGAATATCCTGTGCCGGTCGGCCAGGATGACGAAGGCAATGTGAAACTGGAATTCAAACCTTTTGGTGTGGGCCTCGCCTTCACACCAGTGGTGTTGTCTGAGGGCCGGATTTCCCTGCGGATCTCGACGGAGGTCTCCGAGCTGACACAGGAAGGTGCGTTTGCGCCGGAATCTGTGGCGGGCACGGATGAAAGCGGAAATCTGGTGACGTTCCAGTCGATCAACATCCCGGCACTGTCTGTGCGACGAGCCGAAACGACCGTTGAACTGCCATCAGGCGGGGCGACGGTGATTGCCGGCCTTATTCAGGAAAAGACCAAGCAGTCACTCGACTCGATTCCGGGTATCAAGAATGTGCCTATTCTTGGCGCACTGTTCAGGTCGCGAGACTTCCAGAATGACGAGACCGAGTTGGTCGTCATGGTGACGCCTTACCTTGTTGATCCGACAGACCCGAACAAGCTGCGGACGCCCGGCGAAGGCCTTTCCAATGCGGATGATCTTTCAACGATCTTCCTTGGACGTCTCAACGATCTCTATGCCGTTCCAGGCGCGAACACAGACGGCAAGGCGTTCAATGCGCCGGTCGGCTTCATCATAGAATAACGGAGTGGGTGAAATGACGATGACGCGCATAGCTACAACACTCAGTGCCCTGGCGCTGCTCAGCGCGTGCAACTCCTATCAGCCAAGCATTCAGACCGGCAAGGATCAGACCTATTCGCAGGAAATCGAAGTGGTCGAGGATATGCGCGTTCTGGAAGTGCCGATGAGCGAATACGAGCCCGGCCTGCCTTACACCGAGCGCTATCGCATCGAGAATTTTCTCGCCGAGTACAAGGCGCGCGGCAAGAATCACGGGCCGCTCGTAGTGTCCCTGCCTCTGAACAGTCCATGGGGTCAGCAGCTGAACGCCAGCGTGAAGGAAGCCTATCGCATGGCCGATGAGTTCGGCGTTCGTGACGTGAAGCGTAGTGATTATGAGAGCAATGGCGCGCCGGAGGCACCAATGGTGCTGGCGTTTTCAGCCTATCGTGCGATCGCGCCAGACTGCCCGCGTGTGAACGAGTTGAACCTTGCCTACATCGGAGAGAATGACACGCTGCCATCTTTCGGGTGCGCCATGCAGACCAATCTGGCGGCGATGATTGCCGACCCGGCCGATCTGATCGGCGCGCGTCAGTCCGACCCGGCTGATCTCGTGCGGCGGGCGGTTGTTCTTCAGAAATATCGGGCAGGTCAAAGCACGGCCACCGAACGCACCGAAGCCGAAACCGGTGCGATCAGTGATGCTGTAGAATAGGAAGTGTGGAGTTAGCCATGGGTGAGCGAAACGCATTGCTGGATGATCTTCCGTTTGAGGATGATTTCGATTCAGATTTTGGCGGAAGCGATGATTTTGGCTCGAGCGGTCTCGGCTTCGAGGGCGATCTTGGCGCGTCCCTGACAGGCGGGGCCAGTCAGGCCCCTGAAGGCGGTGCACTTGATCCTGATGCCATGAGCATGGCCGATCAGGACATGGCGACCGGCAATATCACGGTGCCGCATATCTCCGTTCAGGCGTTCTGCGAGCGCTCCGGCACAGCAAAAGTCATCGAAGCGGCCTCAACAGACCGACGTCTGGCGCGTGCCAACATCCAGATTGAGGAAGGCGGGCTGAGCCGGGCAATCGAAGTGTTCGAAACACAGCCAACGCCTGACCTTCTGATCATTGAGTCCAGCCTGACCGCACAGCAAATGCTGGCACAGATCGACCGCCTCGCTGAATTGTGTGATCCGGACATTCGCGTGCTTGTTATCGGCGCGATGAATGATGTCCAGCTTTATCGCCAGCTGGTGGCTCGGGGTGTCAGTGAATATCTGGTGCCGCCATTCAAGCCGCTTCAGCTGATAAATTCCATCAGTGCGTTGTATGTTGACCCGGACCGGCCGTTTGTGGGCCGTTCCGTCGCCGTCGTTGGCGCCAAGGGCGGGGTCGGGTCTTCAACGATCGCGCATAACCTTGCGTGGAGCATTACGGAAAACGTTGGTGTGAATGCCACGCTGGTCGATCTCGATCTGAGCTGGGGCACGACCGCGCTCGACTTCAACCATGAAGGCGCGCAAACCGTTGTTGATGCCCTGACCGATCCTGACCGTGTGGATTCGACCGTTCTTGATCGACTTCTGACCAAGGCAACGGACCGACTGTCTCTGTTCACCGCGCCTTCGACGCTCAACACCATGTATGAGATCGCCGACGAAGCCTATGAAGAGGTGATCAACCATGTTCGCAAGAATGTGCCGTTCGTCGTGCTCGATCTGCCGCACATGTGGAGCGAGTGGATGCGCGCCAGCATTGTGAATGCGGATGATGTGATCGTGGTGTGTCAGCCCGACCTTGCCTCGCTTCGCAATGGTAAGAATCTGATCGACTATCTCAAGAATGCCCGTGCAAATGATACCCCGCCAAGGCTGATCCTGAATATGGTTGGCGTACCCAAGCGCCCTGAAATTCCGGTGAAGGATTTTGCGGCAGCGATTGGTCTCGATCCAAGCCTCGTTCTGCCGTTCGAACCTCAGTTGTTCGGACAGGCCTCAAACAATGGCCAGATGATTTCAGAAGCCCAACCGGACGCGAAATCATCACAGGGCATTGATCACCTGGCCAGCCAACTCACAGGCCGTTCCGTTGAAGTCCGGAAGGAAAGCCTGATCGGCAAAATGTTGAAATTCGGAAAATAGGCTAATCCATGTTCGGCAAACGCTCTGACGCTCCCAAGACCACTCAACCGTCGCAACCGGCACCTCCGGTCGCGACCAAGAAGGTGTCGAAGCCGGAAGCGCCCGTGGAAGCCGAAGCGCGGCCTGCCAAGCCAGCAAAGCCGGTCAAGCCACGCCCTGAAAAAGGCCGTTCAAAGTCGGAAGGCCGCGTCGCGCAGATCGATGACCGGTCCGACGAGTATTACCGCGTCAAGACAATGGTCTTCAACGCGCTGATCGACACAATTGATCTGGCGCAGCTGGCCCAGCTGGATACGGAAAGCGCGCGCGAGGAAATTCGCGACATTGTTGTCGAGATCATCTCCATCAAGAATGTCGTCATGTC
>CAYFGB010000054.1:0-19979 GCA_964342455.1 uncultured Hyphomonadaceae bacterium | reverse complement strand
CCGACCCTCTGGTCCCAAACCAGATGCGCTACCAGACTGCGCTACACTCCGACTGGGAAGGGCGCGCTTATACCCCAAAAAATGAATGAAGCAAGAGAAAAAATACACATTTTGCAATTTTCTTTTTCATTCGTGGACTGAATTGTTCGCCAGTTGTATCCTGCCAAGCAAAACCCCTCTGACTCTTCGGGCTTTTCCTGTCCGTTTCCGTAAGTGTTCATCAACTGAACTTAACTTCAATTATGCTGAAAACTGTTCAGATCGTGCCCGCCTCCAGCGGACAGGCATTTCGGTAAATCTCCCGATTACTGGACGTCAGAGTGCCGCGCGCCTGCGGCAACGCGTTCAGTTGGGACTGAAGCCGGATAACGGCCATGTCGAGCTTGTTCAACTCGCCGGTACGTTGGCCTTCAATTGAAAAACGAAGCCTGCATTCCTGCCGAATAGGCTCACTTCTGGCTTCAATCGTGCTTTGACTGGTCTGGTTCATCCAGCTTTCATACGATTGTTGCATACGTCCTTCCGCTTCGGAAAGACATGCCTGGTAGGATTCCACAATAGCGCTGGCGGCAACCGTACTGATTCTACCATTTGCGGCATTGATCGCAGCAAAAGTTGTACTGTCGATGCCAAGTTCGCTTGCTGTCAGATACTTTCTTCCGATGCCATATGTGTCGATGTCCCGGATAAGACCCGTTGCAGTACTTCGCAGGCGGTGGCCCTGAGGCAGTTTGTCCAGGAGTTCAGCCGCCAATACTTTATGCGTCAGATACGGCCGAATAACTAACAACTGATCGGTAAATTCATGAAACTGCCTCACACACTGATTGCGCGCTGCGTTCACCTTGGCCTGGCCGGTCAACGCAGACAAGGGACGGGATGAATTCGACGTCGCGGTTAGCGTTTCGCACTGCGAAGCGCTCGTCAAACCCTTGCTTCGTTTCCAGGTCTCAAACTCATTGTCTGTGCTGGAAAACATTTTCCTCGCCTTCTGGACGCTTTCGAGTTTCTCTGAAATCACGGCGCGTTCCGTGTTAATCGCCGTCTGAGATTCCCATTCTGGATGAAGAAAGCCGTCATTTGTTTCGCCAAACATCGGCACACGCAGTGGAATGGCAGAACGCTGATCTGAAACACGAAGGCAAATCGGGCCCGTCGGGATGAACTTCAGTCGTTTTGGAAGTTCGAAATTCACACCGTTAAACCGGCTATCGGGTTGGGCCTTCGCAATCACTTCACCTGTCACGGGCCCAAGATCAGATTGGTAGGACGCCACAAGCTCCAGTCTTGAGCCATTACCGACGCGGCTTGCCACGGGCGCATTCAAATTCCAGCTGAACAGAATTTTCTGTCCCTCTGACGCGATATCAACGCCGGACATTTTATCCCCGGGGTTTGCCTGCGGTGTGCTGGCACAACCTGAAAGAACCGACGCAACGGCGGATATGAAAATGGCTTTGGTCCATCTCTTATGCGGCAAATTCATGTCCCTCTCCCCTGCTCTACGCTATCCGGCGTCGAAAAAATTGTGATACCCCAAAGCTTCTGCCTGATGAGGTTCCAGATAGCAGGTACTCTGAATCTGACAGGTGATCATCGCGCTAAGTATCATAGTGGCGGCATCCCCTGCAGGGCCAAGGTCCACCGACTCCCGCTTTATGAACTCTACCAATTGCTGCATCACATTCAACTCAGCGTCGGTGAACACCATCTGCCAGACGACAACGCGATCCGAGGCGTTTTGCGCTGAACTCATCAGCCTGAGGTCACCATCAAGGCTCCGCCCGTGCGAAGTCGGGTTATGAGAGGCGTAAAGCGGAACTGGTTTAAAATTGTTACGCAACTTATAATAGCCCGTTCTGTTGATGTAGTTCGTACGTCCGTCCAACAAACTGGATTGATAATATTCGAGCAAATCGATCGTCGCACCGATCTGCTCGTCCGTCATTTTGTCTGTCAGTTGCAACAGTAGTGTTTTATTGGCTTTCAGCTGTTCAAAAGATTTGCCTTTCAAGGCAACATTGGACGTATCACTATAGAACCGGCAAGAATGAGAGCTGTTGTTGAAATCACGAACCGTTCCGCATCTTTGGATATTTTGATTTTCGAGGAGGCCAGACAATGAAGCGCAAACCTGCCTCTCGTTGACATTCCTGCAATCGAAAACCAAGGGATGCTCTAAGAAGTCGTTACCTAAGTAGGCCGACATGGCGTGAACAACAAAATTTGCTCCCTTGTCGATGATCCTTATATAACCGCCTAGATGGGCAATGGTGCAGGCACTCACGCATCTGAACCCATTCGGAACGCGTACTGTCGATTTTGCAGACGTAAAGGCGCGACCGATTTTTTTGCCCGCCTCTACATTGCCCCCGGGAGAGCACAGCCAAACTTCGGAGTAAGAGCCAGTCTGTCGGATTTTGGAACCCACCCGGCTGTAAGCATCCCCGTCAATGATGCCTGAAAGAAACAACACCTTGGTCTGCCCGACTGACACAAATCGGGCAGACAATTTCGCTGCAGAAAAGGCCTCGGAGTCGCAGGATATCTGGCTAATTGCCTTTGGCGCTACTATCCCCAGCAACGCAAAGACAAAAAGGAAGCCGAACAATCTGACCACCGCGTTTCGCATCAGGCCGGGCGCTCTCTAGACGTCGACCTTCTCGAACTTGCCCTGATCATTCTGGCAAACACGGGTGTAAGCCTCAGCGTCACCGCCACCAGCGGTGACGTAGTCTTTGCGCGTACCGCACTTTTTGCCGCCTGGCTGTTCTTCAAGTTCGATCAGTTCCACAGTACCGGCATAATCGGTACCGTCAGGGCCCGACCAATCCACGGGGCCAGTTTGAGATTGCGCAAGTACCCAGGCGTCTTCCTGAGCCTGTTTGGACTTCTCATCCATGTCATCAATGATTTTAACGGCTGCTGCGCCACCAATCACACAGCCCAGTGCAGCAGCGCCGATAGCGGCCTGCTCAATTTCCTTGCGCGCATATCCCTGCTTTTCCAGAAAGCCGCCAACTGCCTTCGTTCCGAAATAGCCGATCGCACCAGCAGCCGCGCAACCTGCACCAGCGCCGGCAATTTTGCCGCCCGTATTGTTCTTTTCTTCCTTCTTCTTCCCGAAGCCGAAATCTGAGAAACTTTGCGCGTGCATGGGCGCTGAAACCTGCGCACAGAGAAGTACACTCGCAATACCTGCTGTAATGAAACGCTTCGACATCAGTTTGACCCCCAGGATGAAAATGTCCCTGAGTTGAATACTGCGCATTTAGATTATCCACGCAAGAATTTTTGTTTCGATTGGGCACCTTTCCATCATATTTTTTTGCTTGACATTGAAAATACAAAGAGACGCAACTTTGATCAATCAGGCCTTGAACCGCCCCTTTCCCAAAGCAAAATCAAAACCCCTCTGAATCTTCAGGCTTTTCCTGTCCGTTTCCGTAAGTGTTCATCAACTGAACTTAACTTCAATTATGCTGAAACTGTTCAGATCGTGCCCGCCTCCAGCGGACAGGCATTTCGGTAAATCTCTGCTCCCAACCCTGTCTGTGGGTACATCCAGATGGTCTGCCGCCACCAGATGAGACGTAGGTACCACCAGAAAGACATCCCGCTCAGGTTGTGATATTCTTCCGCTTATCCTCAGGGGACCACAGAAAATTACAATAGGAGAGGAAACATGCCGGACATCGCAGTGATCACCTTCCACGGGATGGGCGAGACAAAACGTAATTACGCCTACGAGCTGTTTTCCAGGCTGGAAAACAAGCTGTCACCGGAAACTTTGGCGAACATCCACTTTGACAGCGTCTACTATCAGGACATTCTTCAGACCAATCAGGAACGCTATTTCGATGAGGCGAAAGACCTGATTGACTGGAAAAAGCTGCGCCGTTTCATGCTTTACGGGTTTTGCGACGCCTCAAGCCTGGAAACGATGAAAGACAAAGACAACAGCCCTTATCTCGTATCTCAAAGGCGAATATTCGATGCGCTTAGTCTTGCTTATGATGTTGTTGGCAAAGACGGGAAAGTTGTTCTGCTCGCACAATCGCTCGGCGGTCAGGTGATCTCAAATTATCTCTGGGACGCAGGAAAGTACAAAGCGGTGGAAGCGCACCCAAATTATGGTGTGTGGGCCGAACAGCACCTCGACCCGACCTTGTCAAAGGATAAGGAAGCCTTCCTCAAAGGCGGCAGCGTCAAATATCTGGTGACAACGGGCTGCAACATTCCTTTGTTTGTCGCCGGGCGAGACAAGGAAGATATTTCCCCCATTTCCCGACCATCTACGGGCTTCAAATGGGAAAACTACTATGACGAGGACGACATTCTGGGCTGGCCTCTCGAACCCTTGAGTTCCGCTTATAAGAGGCTTGTAACAGATCACCCGATCAATAGCGGTGGCATTCTGACATCCTGGAACCCGTTGAGTCACAACCAGTACTGGACCGACACAACCTTCCTGAATGCCTTTGTGCGTATTCTCGAAAGCTTGTGACCAACAAAAAAGCCCGCTGAAACAGCGGGCTTTTCGGCTTTTCTCTGGCATATGACCCCAGGCTTAGCCCTGAGCAGCCATCGCTTTTTCGAAGTTGTCACCAACCTTGTTGATGAACTCTTCAGTTGTCAGCCAGCCCTGATCCGGACCGATGAGAAGCGCGAGGTCTTTTGTCATGTCGCCGGCTTCAACCGTCTTGATGATGGTTTCTTCCAGCAGCTCGGCAAACTGCTGAACTTCCGGTGTGCCGTCCATGCGACCACGGTGACCAATACCGCGTGTCCACGCAAACATGGACGCGATGGAGTTGGTCGAGGTGGCTTCGCCTTTCTGGTGGTTACGGTAGTGACGTGTCACTGTACCGTGCGCGGCTTCGGCTTCTACTGTTTGACCGTCTGGCGTCATCAGAACGGACGTCATCAGACCGAGCGAACCATAGCCCTGCGCAACCGTGTCAGACTGCACGTCGCCATCATAGTTCTTACACGCCCAGACATAACCGCCAGACCATTTCATGGCCGCTGCGACCATGTCGTCAATCAGGCGGTGCTCATACGTGCCACCGAATTCCTTGAACTTGTCTTCGAACTCGTTCTCGTAGATTTCCTGGAAGATATCTTTGAAACGGCCATCATACTTTTTCATGATGGTGTTCTTGGTCGACATGTAGACCGGCCATTTGCGCTGAAGGCCATAGTTGAAGCTGGCGCGCGCGAAGTCACGGATCGAGTCATCCAAGTTATACATACCCATAGCGACGCCAGAGGACGGGAAATCAAAGATTTCGTGCGTCTCAGCCGGACCACCATCTTCAGGCTGGAAGGTCATGGTCAGCTTGCCCGGACCCGGGATGATCATGTCGGTTGCGCGATACTGATCACCGAACGCGTGACGACCGATAACAACCGGCTTCGTCCAGCCTGGCACGAGGCGCGGAACGTTTGAAATGACAATCGGCTCGCGGAAGACAACGCCGCCCAGAATGTTACGGATCGTGCCGTTCGGGCTGCGCCACATTTTCTTGAGGCCAAACTCTTCAACCCGGCCTTCATCAGGTGTGATGGTCGCACATTTGACGGCAACACCATATTTCTTTGTCGCTTCGGCCGCATCCACCGTGATCTGGTCATCGGTTTCATCGCGCTTCTGGATGGAGAGGTCGTAATACTTCAGGTCAACGTCGAGATATGGGTGGATCAGGCGATCCTTGATCATCTGCCAGATGATGCGAGTCATCTCGTCGCCATCCATCTCGACGATTGGGTTTTTGACCTTGATCTTAGCCATTTGCGTTTGTCCTCTGCGTTTCTGAATTCTGCCGGTGCTATAGCAAATGGAGCAACAAGGTCAAAAGAAACTCGCGTCCGGCGAGCTACGACATTTGGTATAGGCACCCGCCGAATTTGGCTCATCTATCCACACGGGGCGATTTTCTCGCATCTTTCGCGTGTCCGGACACGAAAATTCTTTAGCGAAACAGCCTGCTTGCTATGTCTTCCAGGGTTCAAACCAGACTGGGGGAGTCGTGACATGACCCGTTTCTCAAACCCGCTCTTCGGCATCGCGTTCGCGTCTGTCCTGCTTGTGTCGGCCTGTTCAGACCCAGGCGAGCCAGCGCCGACATCAGAGGCAGAGGCATCAGCATTCATGATGGCCGGCACAGCGGTCACAGCTGAACTTCAGGATTTGGGCGATGGCCAATGGGCGGTCGAGCTTCAGTTCGATGAGCCGAAAACCGCCATGTTCTTTTCCCGCTCTTTAGGCGATTACCGCACTCAGACATGGACGCCGCAGCGAGGCAGCCCCGCCATTGAGCGTATCAACGGCCTGGACGCGATGATGTTTGACACGCCTACAACATCAGCCAGCTATCTGATCACGCCCTACACCGATGACATTATCGGCGACTACACACCCTGGCTTGGCTTCAGCGATGGCAGCCTGGCGCTCTATACCGGGCAATTTGAATTACTTGATGGCGTTGACCGCGACAGTATCGAAGCGCTGAGAGGCGATCTCACCGCCTGGACCGGAGAGCAGGGCGAACTCGGCGTGCGCATCAGGACCGACAAAACCATGCTGTTCGATGGCGCCATTCAGCAGAGCCCGCTGCAAACCCGGACCCGCGGACAGGGCGATTATGTGATGATCGGTGACACGCCGCTCGAAGAGGGCACGAGCTTTGTGGGTGTGATCGATGATGCCCTGCCCGCCCAGATTTCCGACAGCCTTGATGACGACCTTGCCGCCATCTTCTCCAACTATGAAAACGCGTTCGGCAGCAAACCACAGGAAAAGGCGACGCTCTATTTCGCGTTTGGCGGGTTTGATCATCCTGGCTTCAGTTTCTCCGGCAGTGTGATCGGCAGTGATCTGATCGTCATGCGCGTTTCAGGCGCAGCCCTGAAGGATTATCCGCCCGCCATCCGGCAACATATTTTGTGGTTTTTCGCGCATGAAGGCGCGCACATCTTTCAATCCCTGAACGGCACCATGCCTTCAGGCGCAGGCGCAGGCGCGTCCTGGATCCATGAAGGCTCGGCCAACACCATGGCGGTTCAATCACTTCTCATGCTGAACGCAGCAGATGATGCTTATCGATTGGCTGACCTCAAGCGTGCCGCAGACACCTGCGCAGACGGGCTCGTGGAAGGGCCGTTAAACACACTGGCTGGCCAGATCCATTATGATTGCGGTGATGTGATCTTTAACATGGCCGCCGCGACTTTGCCGGACATGTCTGTCTTTGACGTCTGGAAAGCGATTGCAGAGGAAGCCCGTCAAACCGGCGCTGAAGACATCAATGCCCCCCTCGTTTTCTCAGTGTTTGACAATCTGGGAGTCCATGAGGACGTACTGATCCGGATCAAGGAGATGGTGTTTCAGGACCTCGAGAATCCACACCTCGTCATCGCCAATGGGCTAAGATCAGCCGGTCTTGAACTAGCGGAAGGCGCAAACACTGAATAGCCGTGGCTGAAGGTATCCTGGTCTCCGCCCGATATGCAATTTTCGTTACCGGAAGGGAACGCCCGTCTCAAACAGGCGTTGAATGCCAGTCGCCCGGAATTTCCATCAGGAACATCACTTAAATGCAAATCTTCAAATGTCCGACGTGTGGTAAGGACGTTTTCTTTTCAAATCTGAATTGCGCATGCGGCCGCGCCGTCATGTTCGATCCGATACGGCAGGTCTTCGACGCCGATAAGCCGACCTGCGCAAACCGCGATGCCATCGGCTGTAACTGGCGGGCGATGGACGGCTCAGACTATTGCCGGTCATGCAATATGACCAAGATCATCCCAGATACTTTTCACAGTGACAATGTCGATCTCTGGCGCGATGCCGAGCGTGCCAAGCGCTGGGTGCTCGCCAATCTGGCGCGCTGGGGATGGTTTACCGGGCCCGATCTGAGCCTTGCTCCGGATTTCCATCTGCTTGCCGAGGAAACTCGCGCGGGCCCTTCAAACGTCATTATGGGCCACGCCGAAGGCCTGATCACTATCAATGTTGCAGAAGCCGACCCGACTGAGCGTATCAAACGGCGCGAGGATCTGGGTGAGCGCCTTCGAACGATGATCGCGCATTTCAGACACGAAATCGCACACTTCCTATTCCTGCGGCTGGCACGCAGCCCTCAGTTCCATTCCAGTTTCAGGGAGCTTTTTGGCAATGAGACGATTGATTACCCACAAGCGCTTTCAACCTATTATGAAAATGGTGCTCCTGAAGATTATGCTGAACGTTATGTCACGCGATACGCCAGCAGCCACCCGCACGAAGACTGGGCGGAAACTGCCGCGCACCTGATGCACCTGACCGACATTCTGGACAGCGCCCAATCCACTGGTCTGATACCGGAAAACTCCGGCAAGCACGGCCCCACCGCCTATGACGATCCGGACGGGGAGAGCGTCGTCGATCGGGCCTTATCCCTGGGGCTTGGGCTCAATCACATCAACCGATCCATGGGGCTTGATGACGTCTACCCCTTCGTCACCAGGCCACTCGTTCGGCGGAAACTGATCTTTGCTCATGGCTGGATCTCGAAAGGCCCGCCTCCAGGCTGATAAAGCGGCTCCGTCAAAGCGCCTCAGGCCGGGTCCATCAGGCGCTTGCACTGGCGTCGGTGCATTTGCCGAAAACGCTCGAGTGCCCGGCGCATGATTGCGCGGTCATTGTCAAACGTGCTTTCAATCGCAATGCCACGCATTGATAGGATCAGCACGCGCACATGCAGCTGGTATTCGGCGACATCCTTGATACCGGCATCGGTGGCAAGGCCAGCCATCAGCCGATCAATTTCCTTTTCCGTGCTCTCTATCACGGGCTTCAGTCGCTCTGCGAGTTCGAGATCCCACCGGGCTGCCAGTAGAATTTCAGAAAGCGCCGCGGCCGCCGGAATATTCTGGGTCTCCCAGATGACATCGACATGCCGGATAATGCGCTCGAGCGGATCTTTCGTCTCTCCCATCCGGGCTTGAGAGTCGGCCATCAGAACCTGCATGGCAGCATCAGCTGTCGCCGCCATCAGATCCAGACGTGTCGGAAACTGGTTGAGAACCGATCCACGACTGATGCCCGCTTCCGTCAGAACCGATTCGATAGAAGTGTTGCCATATCCTGACTTGTGCAGGCAGTTTATGGCGGCCTCCAGAACGCGCTGACGCGTACGTTCACCTTGCCGATTGCGGCGGCGTCCGGACAATCCGTCGTTAAGCATGGAGGGAGAAGTTGAATTTGTCATGTCGTCATAAAAACCCACTATGACGTATCGTCAACATTACTTATTTAGTCACAGTTGACTAAGTCAAAAACTATGTCATGCTCTCAGAAATAAAATACGGCCATCAACAGGCTTAAATAAAACATGGGAGGAATACTATGGCAGATACAGCCACACTTGACGAGAATACTCGCAATAACGGTTTTGAGATCTTCCGGGCCGCTGAATGTCCCTCGCTGGACGAAGCCGGACACATGGAACTCGTCAACGCCACCCCGGAAATGGAAACGGGAATCGCGGAAGCTCTGAATGCTGGCTTTGCCGAAGGAAATGTCGTTAAGACCTTGTTTTCTAAGCCAGGTTTCAGCCTGACCCACGCCTGGTTCAAGTCCGGATTTCCGTTACCACTGCACACCCACAATGCCGATTGCCTGTACTATATCGTCGCTGGCACGCTGGAGCTGGGCACCGAAACACTTGGCGCAGGTGATGGCTTCTTCATCCCTGCTGGCAAGGCGTATCGGTACACGCCGGGGCCAGAAGGCGTAGAAGTTCTCGAGTTCCGGCATCAGGAATATTTTAACATCGATTTCCTTGCGAAATCGGCGGGGGTCTGGAGCAAGATCGCAAAATCCTGTGAAGAACGTCGCGAGGGATGGGCAAAGGAAACGCCGCCCGCCCAATCTGTCTGATTTTCAAAAGGTCATTCACCATGACTCAGTCTCGATTTGATGGCCGCGTGGCGGTCATCACCGGCGGTGTGTCCGGAATTGGCGCCGCAACAGCACGACTTCTGGCGCGTGAAGGCGCACGCCTTGTTCTTGCTGACATAAACGAAGCCGCAGGCGCAGAAATGGTCGCCGAACTTGGCCCCGATCAGGCAAGCTTCATACGCTGCGACGTGTCAGTGAAGGGTGATATCGAAGCGCTCATCAACGCTGCTGTTGAGGCCCATGACCGCATCGATATTCTGTTCAACAATGCTGGTATTGGCAGCTTCGGCACCAGCGTGGAGATGGATGCTGAACAATGGGAACGGGTCATCGCGATTGACTTGCACAGCGTCTTTTATGCCTGTCACGCCGCGATCCCGCACATGAAACCGGGCAGCGCTATCGTCAACACAGCCTCCATTTCCGGCCTTGGTGGGGATTATCGGTTTGCGGCCTACAATGCGGCCAAAGGGGGCGTCATCAATTATACCCGCGCGCTGGCCATGGATCATGCCCGCGACGGCATTCGGGTCAATGCGCTCTGCCCCGGCCTGATCGATACCCCCATCACGGCAGGGATGAAGGAAATACCGGGTCTGGTCGAGGACTGGGTGAGCCGCATTCCCATGGGGCGGGCTGCCCAGCCTGAAGAAATGGCCGAAGTGGTCGCGTTTCTGGCATCAGATGCAGCCTCCTATGTCACGGGCACGATCATGGTTGCGGACGGCGGGACAACCGCCTGCACCGGCCAGCCCGAAGTGGCGCGCTTTGTTGATCCGAAACTCATGATGGGAGGCTGATTCATGCGGGCCGCGGTTCTGAAGGGAGAAACCATTTGCGTTGAGACGATGCCAGACCCCACGCCAAAGGCCGGACAAATCGTGCTCAAACCGCTTTGTACCGGTATTTGCGGCAGTGATCTGAGCCTTCGAAAGCAGATGGTCGACCTGGCTTCGAGCTTTCCAGAAGACCAACAGCAAATGGTACCCGCCATCGTACCGGGCCATGAGTTCAGCGCTGAAATCGTAGACATCCCCAAAGGGATCGAGACTGATCTCAGGGCCGGTGACCGGGTGACCGGCCTTCCCTTCTCTCACACGCATGAAGGCATGCAGACCATCGGCCTGTCCCCGGACTATTCAGGCGGGCTTGCCAGCCTCGCCTGTCTTGATGCCGTTCGAAGCTTTCGCATCCCAGACAGCGTGCCGTCCGATCTGGCCGCGCTGACCGAGCCATTGTCGGTGGGGCTTCACGCGGCGAATCTGGCAAACCGCAATCACGGGCCAGGTATGGTGATCGGTTGCGGACCGGTTGGCCTGGCGGTCATCCTTGCGTTGACGCTCTCAGGTCGCGGGCCTGTCATGGCAGCCGACTTCTCGCCTGTACGCCGCAAAGCCGCCGAGGCCATGGGCGCAGACATCGTTATTGACCCGGCTGAGAGCTCGCCTTTTGAACGCTGGGATGATCTGAACGCGACGCTCTATCCGGCATCACCCTTGCTGGCGAGA
Organism: uncultured Hyphomonadaceae bacterium; assembly: GCA_964342455.1. GTDB lineage: Bacteria > Pseudomonadota > Alphaproteobacteria > Caulobacterales > Hyphomonadaceae > Ponticaulis. The sequence continues at coordinate 8,525 of CAYFGB010000054.1, read as the reverse complement.
GAGTTCCGCGGGCGGCCCTCCGGCCTGAACGTCTTTGAATGCACAGGGGTGCCGGGCGTTCTGAACCAGATTGTAACCTCAGCGCCGCCGCATAGTCATGTCGTGGTGGCGGGCGTGTGTCCGCATGATGAGACGATCACACCGCTGGAGGCAATCATCCGCGAGCTGACCCTTGAATTCAGTTTTGCCTATCGCCCGGAAGAGTTTGCAGCCTGTCTCAACCTCATCGGCGAGCATCCAGTCCGCGTCAGACATCTGATATCCAGTCAGCGCCCGCTTGACGAGACCGGAGCGGCATTTGACGCGCTGGCCAGCAACCCCAGCGAAATCAAAATACTGATCAATCCGCAGGGCTAACCCAGGCCAATCCAGTTCTTGATCGGTGAGCCCAGAATAAGAATGACCAGCGCGATGGCAGACAGCGCGTAAGCGATCAGCATCAGCAACCCGTCACGGGCCAGCAAAGCCACGCCCACCATAACGATTGCCACACCGGGCAACGCGACGGCAAACGGTACCAGCTCAAGCGGGATCAGCAGCAATGCCATGAACGACACAAGGATGGCCGCAGCGTATTTCGCATAATTGCCTGCCGCCCATTCGATACGTTCAGTGACCATCTTGTCGATAAAAGAAAGTGCGCCTTTCGATTTCTCGTGCGCCGTCTCGATCTTGTCCTTTTCGATCGACATGGACTCAACGAAATCGGGCAGCCAGATATGGTTTCGGCCAAAAACCATCTGGAGCGAAAATAACAGGATCACCACACCAACCACGGCTGGAAGCCCTGGTACAGCGCCCAGTGGCGGCAAAACAACAACCAACCCCAGCAGGATGAAGATCGGACCGAAGGAGCGGTGAGAATAGAGTTCCAGCAAATCTCTCACGGAAACTTTCTCGCCCTCTGAATCCTCAGCGGCTTTCTTCATAACGTTCTCAAGCGGATGTGTGTCTGCCATTCCTGACTCCCTTCATACACCTAACGTAGCAGGATGAGACCGGTTCCGGATGCCTGATCTAATGTCAAAACCGGCGCCGCAGGAACGCCTTCAGACCTGGCCGCTGCAATGGTTTGGAGGATCATTCGGCAGTCTCCTCGATCGGAGTTTTCAACACGCTGCGGTCAATTTTAATGTCGATGAGCTTCTCTAACAGATCCACCAACGGTTCGTATTCGCTGGCCTGGACACACTCTCCATAAATGCTGCGTCCGGTACCGATCATCTCCGCAAGCGCTGCCTCAACCTCCTCTGCGGTATAATCGTTTTCGGTCAGCATGGCATCGGTCTGAAAATCGTAATAGTTCAGGATCCCCACGCGCGCGCCTGTCATGTTCACAACCAACAGCGACTCCAGTGTCGAAATGTCAGCCAGAAGCGCGATCGCGTCACGTCTTTGCGCCGCGCTGATCTCTCCTCCAATGGCAAGATGTGACAATTGCGCTTTCTTCTCCCGGAGCTCATCCATGGTAGAGTTTACATGCGCGGCAGTCTCGAACACATCGTTGAGTCCGGTCACCTGAACACGATCCAGGGCAAACACACTATCGCTTGATGCGGCGGCTCGCCACGCTGTTTCTGGCCAAGTCCGTATGGGCATGCGCAGCACAGACGGCACAGCCTGACTATCAAACCCGGTGTTCAGAGCAGCTGAGACCTCAGGCTCCCAATATGGGTCGTCCCGTTGTAACAGGGCGAGCAAGTGTCTTTCCTGCTCAAGACGACACGGCTCAGCAGCGAGGCGTTCGTTGGCGTTTTGTACGATGGCTAAAAGGTCTGACTCCACCCCCCTCATCATTTCAAGCATGTCCGCCCGACGATTGAGTTGGGTGACGGAATGATTGGCAAGAAGCGCGATCACCACACCAAAGACGACAATGGTGACCTCAAAAATGAAGGTTTTCCATCCGGCGCGCGTGCCCGTTAAACGCCTCAAAAATCGCATGACACCCCCCGTTTCATCGCCTGAAAAGCATTCCCGCAACATCCTTGCCCGACGCCCGCCATCCACCAATTCTGAGATTTTGCGTTTTCAGTCAGGCGCTTGAAGATCATGGCGTTGTCTCTTCAGCGACAGGCCGCCCGAGCAGGTCGAGCGCCTTTCGAAGCTCGGGTTCCATAACCCCTGCCCTGATCGAAATACCAAAGGCGCTCGCCTCCCAATCATAGAATAGCCCCAAAAAGGCTTTGTCCTTACAGGCCTCATTCAGTGGCACAGTGATCACAGGCTCACGATAGAGTGGCGGGCTGAGCGGACTATCGCTCAGCATCACGTTAAGTATTTCATCCGGCCCGCTAACGGCCAGCGGCCCTAACGAGAGCGAATCCGGAAGCTCTGAGGTGCTGAGCGAATTTCGCTCCTGACTTAATCGATCCTCCCAGAGCAATAACTCGGAGACCCGCAGAATCTCGAGCAGCGATTCCCTTGCATCGGTCGATTGGTAACGAAGGAATGCGTCATTGTTCAGGAATTGCTCCAGGGCCGCAGTTTCCAACAACATGATATAGGGTGAATTGAGCGGAACCATGGCCGCATTAACATTGGCGATCGCATTTTCCCCGGTGCGACAGGCCCGCAAATCCTCCAGGGCGGTTTGAATGATCGGCAATTCTGTAGCGATATCCCTGCGAACAGCCCTCTGCATGGCGAGATTCCGGTTCAATTCTGTGACGAGCCGTTCAAACGCCTCATCATAGACGCGCCTTTCTTCGCGTGCGGTGCTCCAATTGGTGATCTGAAACGCAATCAGAATACCCAGCACCACAATCACGAAATCCAGAACCACCGCGAACCAGTTCTGGTCTTTGACGTTTTTGGTCAGACGACGAAGGATCATTCCGTGCCTCCCGCAGCGTCACCGGTGTAGTCAAATTCCAGCGGCTCGACGCAATCGCCGTGCACATCGGTCAGACGGTCCATATCCGCCGCAAGACTGGCTGTTGTCGGAGCGTTGTACGCTTCGCCAAGTTGTAGATCCCCATCAGCGTAGTCTATCGCCTGGCTCACTTGCATGGAAAGAACTTCCAGGATGATCTGGGCCGCATCTGCTTGCGCCAGTCTGTCATAATATCTCATGCGATCAGACGCGGTCATGTCGAGCGGATGCGCGAGCGTTTGCAAGCCCGACTCGAGGTCATAGACTTGCTGCTGCAGTGTTTCAGCCATTTGCGCACTATAGAAGATAAATCCGAGCGCCTGGCGCAAGTCTGCGTCCATTTGATCAAAACTTCCCCTTTCAACCCCCGTATTCCAGACCTGAGACGACCAGGGGCGCAGGGGCGACTGAAAGGCGCTTGGAAGCCCGGATCCGAACGCTGCTTCGTCTCCGAAATCTTTCGCCACTCCAGGCCAGGGCTCATCCATTTTCATCAGGAGTTCACCAACTTCGACATATCGAGCCTGTCGGCAGGTTCTTACAGCCAGGCGTTCCTTCGCGGCAAAGTGAAGCGCGACAACGTCTTCGCGCAAGTTCTCAACAGCTCGCTCATAGTCAGCGCGGCTCTGCCGGTCGCTCAGCCATTGCTGGCCCCACATGGCCAGCCCTACCCCCATCACAACAATCAGCGTCTCGATGACAACGGCGAACCAGTCCTGTTTGCGGATGGAAGTGGAGAGACGACGCAGGATCATGAGGCTTGCTTCTCCTTACCAAGCAATTCAGCAAGCCTGATCGATTCCAGCGTGATCGTCAGGTCCAGGATACGGCCAGCACGCTGCGCGGTCCGCAATTTGAGGGCCCTCAGAAGCTGTGGGTCGTTTCGAAGCGCGGAAACGCCAGCGGCCAGGAGCTCGTCTGGCGCATCCGGCGCACAGCTATAGTCGATTTCGATAAGTGTGATCAGACGATAGCCGGTATCGACATGACGGTCCCCGCATTGCCTTCGCAAGAGATCAGCGAGGTCGGGCTCAATAATTTCGCGGAACAGCCTGCGATATTCCGCATTTCCGCCCTCATCCCGCATGATTTCGAACAGGGGTGTACTGTAAATGCTGAACGCCGCTTCGCGCAGTTCGACATCCGCGATCAGACCGAAAGCCCCGACGGAGACCAGCTCGTCAAAAGTCGCGCGTCGCCGTTCATACCAATTGTACTGACTGGCCCGAAAGGCATTGAGCATGATGTCTGCATCGCTCATGTCCGCCTGACCGGACAGGCCAAGATAGGCTGCATGTCCGGCGCTGTGGGTCGCGTTCATGTAGTCGATCAGAGACAGCGAGAAATCATACTCAATGCTGAGGTCTTCCTTCAGCCGCTTTTCATAGACAGCGGCCCGTTCCGCTTCGATACGCGCCTCATTCCAGTTGTTGACCTGCAGACCGATAAACACACCCAACACGACGATCAGTGTCTCGATGACCACGGCGAACCAGTCCTGCTTTCGGACCGATGTGGCGAGACGGTGCAGAATCATTCGCTTATCTCTCTTTCTGCGGCACACGGTCGTCCTGTCGCCTCGCCCAGCATGACACAGGTTTGCCCGGCATCGTCGATAAGGCCCGGCAAATAACTCGCATAAATATGCTTCATCCGAACCACCTGATTAAACGCGCTCACAGCCCGCGGATCAGCCAGAAACCCTTCAAGGTCTACATCAACGACGGTCCGTACAGGCGTTTCAGCCGGCCCGTGAAACACATAGTCCCGCCAGTCGAGCTCCATTCCGGAAATCCCCGTCCGGAAGCTTTCCCGTTGTTCCTGTATCCATGCCAGCCGCCGCGCGAAATCATTCAGCCGCATCAGGATCTCGTCATCTGAGATGATGGAGAGCTCCCCAGACTGGCGAAGAGATTCAAACGCGTTGTCACGAACGGAAAGCGGTGAAAAATACATAATCTCTCTGAGACCGGAGACTATTCTTTCGCTGTCTTCCGGGGTCAGATTTTCTGCCTCCAGAAGCAAGGCCGCGTCATATTCTGACGCGTTGCGCTCGTTCAGCCTCTCAAGTGTAGAATTCAATGTCCCGATATTCTGCTCGAATTCGGCCTGTAATGCGCCGAGCACCTCTGCTTCACGCAGTGAAGACTGCCGCGCCTCATTCCAGTTGTTGACCTGCAGACCGATAAACACACCCAACACGACGATCAGTGTCTCGATGACCACGGCGAACCAGTCCTGCTTTCGGACCGATGTGGCGAGACGGTGCAGAATCATCACGCAGGCTCCTCCGTTTCGTGGATGATGCCAAGCTCCACATCGATCTCGGAATGGAGCTCACTAAAGGCTGCATCCATGAATTCATACGCAAAGTCTTTTGTGTCACGCAGTGTTGCGAAATTCCCCAACAGATACGTCTGAAACGCACGGGATGCCCGCATGGCTTCCAGATTACAGACGATTTGAGGCTCTGGTCGTTCACCACTATCCGCGGCTTCGACCGGCTCATACCACATCATTTCCGGAAATCTTTCGGCCAGATTATCCATATCAGTGGCTTTCAGGCGTATCCATTCACGCGTCGCCTCCTGTTTCGACGCAAACAGCATAACAGCGAGCCGCAACGCCTCGTTTTCAATCGAGGCAAGGACACCCGACTGAATGACTTCTGAGAGCGTGGGCACGGCATCAGCAGGACGATCAATCACATGAGAACAGGCGATAGCAGAGCACTGCCCCGGTGTCAGGTCTCCCGCCTCGGCGTCCGCCAATATGATAGTACGTGCGGTCTCGAGCCTCTCAACATTCCGCTCGATAAAGGTTCTGGTTAGTGCACGAACGCGCTCTATTTCGAGGAGCTCACGTTCCAGACGCACCATCGTGTCGCGTGCATAGGCGCGCTTGTCCCGTACGGAAGCTGACTCGCTGATCTGAAAGGCGAACAGCACACCTGCGACGACGATCACAAACTCGATGACAACGGCAAACCAGTCCTGTTTGCGGATGGAAGTGGCGAGGCGACGCAGGATCATCAGAAACCGCCCGCTCGAACGCTTTTCTTGTGTCGGTTCTTCATGCCATCCCCCCTGCCCACGCAAATTTATGCACACTTTGAAGAGAATATCCAAGTTTCCAGCCGCCCACCGGGCTGGAACGCACGAAAAAGCCCTGAGAGCGCGCTCCCAGGGCTTCGTTGACGCCTCCAGCGGCGGGTCATCCACAATTGTCCAGTTGGGCCCGGACGAGTTGCAGCCCGCGCCGCGTGATCTGATACGGACGGCCATTGCGCGAAGCGATGGCGCGTTTGCGTTTCAGCTTACGGAACAGATGCGTGTCCAGTTGCGGATAGCGCCAGCCATCGCGCGTGAAACACTCGTAAATCAGTCCATTTTCGTCGTCGGTATGTTTTTCAATGCGCCCGCCCTGAGCGAGCAGATGCAGGATGCGCTGTTCGGCGCGTGAGATATCCATTGTTCTGAGATGTCCGATAGGTGCGGCATAGCCGCAAACAGAAGATCACCAGTCCGCAAGGCGGATGGCGGCTCGTTTCTGTCCTGCCCGTCACTGAAAATTCAGCTTCGGGCTAACCCACAATCTCTGAACGTGAAGTCATCAAGTCTCCGTTGGAGCAGGCTATATAGGAGATGATGCCGTGTTTGTCAGGGGGGGGATTTCTTGCTCGGCTGAATGTTTCGGGTCCCGCTCAACACAAGCGACGCGAAGGCGCAAAACGCCCGGAACCGCAGGTAAAGGATCAGCGTCCCAAGGTGTGCCAGCCAAGGTGAATAGCAGCTCACGTCAAAGCACTGCCTGCCAAATTCGTTTGCTCACCAGACATAACCGTCCTTAAATATCTCAACACGCATTCTGAGGGGGACCAGAGTTGAAACGCCTAATACTGGCGCTGATTACAGCAGGCGCCATGATGTCAGCCAGTTTATCCGCACATGCAGGGGTCGATGAGGCCGTGGCCTTTTTTCGGACAGTGAAAACCTGGAAATGCGCGGCGGCGCCGGAATATGTCGGCGGCTTTGAGACAACTTCCTATATGGCAATGCATTTCGAGCCCGGTGACCGCATCGTCATGTACGAAAGAGTTGGCGCGGTGATGGACGACAAGGTCTATAACGTCTGGCTGCGCCATGAAGGCGATTTGGCCGCAACAGCGAAAGGCTTTTCCATCCGCAATACCCGTTCCGTGATTGAGGAAGCTGACACACTGCCAAATGGTGGCCAATGGGGCGATGCCTCGACCCTCACCATTGCCCTTGATTTAAACCCGCAGACCGCTGCGGCCACATCCTATGCCTTCAGGGGATGGAGCCGGACGAGCTTTGGGAAGATGTCGATCAGCTGCTATCCATACCAGTATCACTGACGCACTTAAGCCCACCCCAAGGCGGCGCTAAGTGTAAGACACGAAGGTCTGGGCTTTCGCGTTTCCGGAGAAAGCCCCTCTCCCCCAAGGAGAGGGGGGACTAAGCCAAACGCTCTTTCGTTGTCGTGAAGTTCAGCTTGGGGTTCTTGTCCATGGTGTAGTTGGCGTCCCAGCTATCCTTGCCCAGATAGACAGGATCGCCATCCAGATCGACGCCTGACTGGGATTTGTTCTTGTCCATAAAGGCTTCAAGATCGTCAGCCGAGCCCGATATCCAGCGCGCGACGTTATAAGGCGCGGTTTCAAACTCCACCTCCAGGCCGTATTCCGCCTGCACCCGCTCTTTCATAACCTCGAACTGAAGCGCGCCAACCGCACCGACAATCATGTCAGAGCCGATCTGAGGCCGAAAGAGCTGGGTGACGCCCTCTTCGGCGAGGCTTTCGAGCGCCTTTTTGAGGTGCTTCTGCTTCATCGGGTCTTTCACCCGCGCACGGCGCAGAAGTTCAGGCGCGAAGTTCGGAATGCCCGCAAATTTCACATCGCCCGTTTCAGAAAGCGCATCGCCCACGCGTAGCGCGCCATGGTTTGGCACGCCGATCACATCGCCCGGAAACGCGTCGTCCGCAATCTCGCGATCCTGGGCCAGAAACATCATCGGATTGTGCACATTCACCTGTTTGCCCGACGAGGTTTTCAGCCGCATGCCGCGCTTGAACTCGCCTGAGGAAATCCGCAGAAAGGCCACCCGGTCTCTGTGGTTTGGGTCCATATTGGCCTGAATTTTAAAGATAAAACCGGTCACTTGCTTGTCATCGCGCACGATGATCTTTTCCTGGCCTTTCACCTCGGCCTTTTGCGGGCGCGGCGGCGGCGCAAACTCGCCAATCGCGCCAAGCAGCTCATGAACGCCGAAATGGCGCAACGCCGAGCCGAACACAACCGGCGTCATATGACCTTCGAGATAGGCCTGATGATCAAATTTCGGCATGCCATCTTCAGCGAGCTCGGAGGTCAGTTCCAGCTCTTCAAGCACGCTTTCGTCTACCATATCGCTGAGCGAATTCGAGCCATTCATCTGGATGCGCTCGGCCCGTTCCGGATGCGATTTGTCATCAGCGGCCAGCTTTTTGAACAGACAGAATTCGCCTGTCCGCAAATCCTTCATGCCGGCAAACCGGTTACCGGACGCGGCCGGCCAGTAAAGCGGCGAGACGTCCAGCGCCAGCTTTTCCTGCACTTCTTCCAGAATATCGAACGGGTCCTGCGCCT
>CAYFGB010000053.1:0-20050 GCA_964342455.1 uncultured Hyphomonadaceae bacterium | reverse complement strand
AGCGGTATCAAGTTATTGTATTTGTTGGATTTATTGATCGTTCTCGATAGCCCGCGAGAGACGCGGAATCATTCCCACTCAATGGTGCCGGGCGGTTTGGACGTTACATCGTAAACCACGCGGTTGATGCCCTTCACTTCATTGATGATGCGGGTGGCGACGCGCCCCAGAAACTTGTGCTCAAACGGGTAGTAATCGGCCGTCATGCCATCTGTTGAGGTGACAGCTCGAAGAGCCAGAACGGCCTCGTAAGTGCGTTCGTCGCCCATGACACCAACCGTATTGACGGGCAGAAGAACCGAAAAGGCCTGCCAGATTTCATCATAGAGGCCTGCGGCCTTGATTTCTTCAATATAGATCGCGTCTGCCTTGCGCAGCGTGTCCGCCTTTTCGCGGGTGATCTCGCCAGGAATGCGAATGGCAAGGCCCGGGCCGGGAAATGGATGACGCCCAATGAAAGGTTCAGGCAGGCCCAGCTCGCGACCAAGCGCGCGCACCTCGTCCTTGAATAGCTCACGAAGCGGCTCGACAAGCTTCATGTTCATGCGCTCGGGCAGGCCGCCAACATTGTGGTGCGATTTGATGGTGACAGAAGGTCCACCAATCGCTGAGACGCTTTCGATGACGTCCGGATAGAGCGTACCCTGGGCGAGAAAATCTGCGCCGCCAATTTTCTTCGCTTCGTCTTCGAACACATCGATGAACAGCTTGCCGATGGTTTTGCGCTTTTTCTCCGGATCGGAAACGCCCTCGAGTTCGCCCAGAAACAGCGGCGAGGCATCCACATGCACAAGCGGGATGTTGTAGTGATCGCGGAAGAGCGTCACTACCTGCTCGCTTTCGCCAAGCCGCATCAGGCCATGATCGACATAAACGCAGGTCAGCTGATCGCCGATCGCTTCGTGGATCAGGACGGCGGCGACAGACGAATCCACCCCGCCCGACAAGCCGCAAATCACCTTCTTATCACCGACCTGAGCGCGGATTTTTTCAACGGCTTCCTCACGATAGGCGGCCATCGTCCAGTCGCCCTTGAAGCCTGCGATGCGGTGAGTGAAATTGCGAAGAAGCTCGCGGCCATGCTTTGTGTGCACGACTTCGGGGTGGAATTGTGTGCCGTAGAACTTGCGTTCCGGGTCTGAAATTACGGCGAAAGGCGCGCCTGGTGACCGCGCGACAATACCAAAGCCCGGCGCCATCTCCGCGACATGGTCGCCATGGCTCATCCAGACTTCTTCTTTGTCTCCAGCATGGAAAAGGCCTTCAAAAAGCGGATCATCAGAGACTTTGTCGATGAAGGCGCGCCCAAACTCGCGCGAACTGCCGCTTTCCACCTTGCCGCCCAGTTGTTCCATCATGGTCTGCTGGCCATAGCAGATGCCGAACACTGGTATGCCGAGTTCGAACACTTTCTGATCGGCCCGTGGGCTACCTTCCCATGTGACCGAAGAAGGCCCGCCGGACAGTATAATGGCCTTTGGCTGATAGGCATCCAGGAATGCCGCATCGACCTTGTTGAATGGGTGAATTTCGCAATAGACACCGCTCTCTCGCACGCGGCGGGCGATAAGCTGGGTGACCTGAGAGCCAAAGTCGATGATGAGCAGGTGTTCGTGGATCGTCGTCATGGCGCTCTATAGATCAGAGTCGACCTGAATTTCAATCAGCTGCGTGCTTTCTGATAGACGAGACGAGACAGAAGCCCGGCATGTGCGCTGTCACGCCAATATCCCGGCGGCCGTAATCCGATAATATTGCTGGAAATTTTTGCCAGACCGGAAAGTTGTCAGAAGTTTAATTGAGGTAAAACGGGGAAAAAAGAGAGATGAAAAATGTCCATTTCCGCCCTGACCAGTTACGTGAATACAAATAACAAGCTGAACCCGCCGCCTGGACTCGCCAAAGGCCCTGACAAAGAGACGGGCAAACCCGACAAGTCGGGAGAGGCAGAGATCGCCAGGCCGCCGCTTGATGAGGTCCTGTCGCCAAAGCAATTCCAGCGCCTCGAAACGCTTCGCGAGCAAAAGCAGGATATCTCGTCGCAGTTGTCCGCGTTTGAGGAACAGTTTTCCGAGATGGAAGGCGGTTTTGGCGACAATCTGAAAGCTGACATCCGAAACATTGTTGATATGGGCAAGGGACTCTTTCGTGCCGTTCGGCAAATGCAGTCAGCGCAGAGCGAAATCAGCTCCATGCTGGGCAGTGCGGCAAAATCAGGTGCTGACGGTGTGATCGAGGGCAAGGGGCAGGATGCCTTTGATGCTCAATCCCTGACATCTGATCTGGACACATCGAAGCGTCTGAAATCCCTGCTTAGCCGCGTTTATGATGCCTATCAGAACACCAAATCTGCCGCACAGGATGTGCACGATCAGGAAACGGCCAATTCATCCCCGATGAAGCTGGCTAACAAATTTGGCCAGCGCATGCTGAACTGGACCAACAATCTGGTATCTGATGTCCAGACGGCCGCCGCATCAGGTGGATCCATCTCAATTCTGGCCTGATCCGGGCCGATACAGATCAGGGCGTGCCAGCCAGAGCGCTGGCCGCCGCGATCTTTGCCTCGCCCGTGCAATTGGGCAGGTTTGGATGGGCGCAGTCCTGATCGGTTGAAACGGTGGCCAGACTGAAAATGATGGTCAGTGAGACGACAAAGCCGAACAGCCCGATGTAATATGGGATGAAGTTCAGCACATGCAGAACCGTTCTGGCCTTTTTCCAGGGTAGCGCGTCTGCAAGCATCATCAGCCCCCAGCTGATCCCGGCAATGCAGCCGAATGTCAGGCATTGCGACCCGAGATGCGATAGCGCCTGTTTGGAAAATTCAATCGGCAGATTGTAATAGGCCGCAATCAGATAATCGAGCGGTGATTCCGATGCGGTCAGCACGATGATCGACGCACCGATGAAATAGATGGTGATGTATCGCGCCGTATCGAGATTGTAGATCGGTAGTTTCAGAAATCGGCGCCAGCCCGTTTCACTCATGTTTTCCCCCTGAGGTACGAACCGGCCGTTCCGGTTCAATCTCCGCCACCCCCTATGTGACGGGCCGACAGCTTTTAGAAACTCGCCGACCGATCAGCAAGAAAATCCTGTCAGCGTCGTTCTGTAGGAACGATCCGCCTGAAATTCAGGCTCAGGGTGACGAATGGGCGGGATTTTCAAGCCATTCGCCGTCTGGCTCATAGCCTAGAATATCAAGCGTGAAGAACGGGCCCACGACACGGTAATGGCCGATATGGCCAATCATGTCCTTAGCCCAGGGGGAGTTTTCCACCTTCAGAAGCGGATAGGGCCAAGTCTGATCGTCGAGGCAAGGCCCGCTATCCCGATCTGCGATCCAGGGGAATAAGTCAGGTGTTTCGTCAGGGCCGCAATAAGACAGTGCGTCGATATAATCGAAATTCAATCGGAGGAAATCCCGGCCTGCAACCACCTTCTGTGCACCGATGTCCTCCAGAGCTTTTTCGGCATCACTGGGTGAAGCAGACATTGGCTCGTAATATATGTCTCGAGGAAACAGATCGACGATCAATGCGCCATTCTGCTGGGTGAAGCGGACGTCAGCCAGTTCCTGAGAGATCGGCCCGAAAGTCAGAATGGGGGTCAGAGTTTCCATTTTGGTGCTTTTCAATCGTAGAATTCCGCATTCGGGAAATGCTTTTCCTGAAGAATGTTCAGGATTAGCTCGCCTTCTCCATTACCGCGAAGAAGAAGCCATCCGTGCCAGCGCGGCGCGGAGTCAGACGAACGGCGCCGCCCGGAATCTGGTTTCGGCGGACAAGGTCTGCGCCCTGTTCCGTGAGAAGTCCTGAGTCGATCGCATGTTGTGCTGCGTCGAGTTGGTGGAACGTTTCGTTCCGTTCCAGAAATGCGCTGACCTGGTCTTCATCCTCTTCAGCAAGGAAGGAACAGGTGGCGTAGAGCAGCTTGCCGCCGGGCTTCACATAGGCTGAGGCCGCATCAAGGATGAGTGTCTGTTCCTCATTACGCTTGGCCAGCGCAGATTCCTTCAGCCGCCATTTCGTGTCCGGTTTGCGGCGCCAGGTGCCCGTGCCTGTACAGGGCGCATCCACGAAAACCAGATCCATCTTGCCAATTAGCGCCTCGAGACTTTCCGGCTCGCGCGGATGGCAGAGCTGCACATTGTGCGCGCCCGACCGCTTGAGGCGGGGGATCAGGGCCGAGAGACGACGGCCATCAATATCATAGGCAAAAACCTGACCTTTCCCGCCAAGCGCAGCGGCCAGAGCGAGCGTTTTGCCGCCACCACCGGCGCAATAATCGAGAACGTTATCTCCTGGCTGAACATTGGCTGCCGCGGCTGCGATCTGAGAGCCAGCATCCTGTACCTCGACCCAGCCTTTTGAATAGGCCGGAATGGTTTGCAGGCTGGTTTCCCGCTGTGTCGGGTTGGGGGCAGGAATATGATAGGCGTTGATCAGAATGTCAGAGGGTTTGCCATTGGCTGTCTTAACAGCCTTGCCCGCTTTCTCAGGGTCGGCCTTGAGTGTGTTGATGCGCAGGTCCACGGGCGCGCGGGCATTCATTTCCTGGGTTTCAATGACCGCTTCTTCGCCGAATACCCGTTCGAGATGCGGGGTCAGCCATTCGGGGAAATCACCCCGGACATGAGCGGGCGCGGACGGATCGGGGGCAAGCAGCAAACCTTCGCGTTCCTCTCCGGTGAGCGCAGCGGGGGCATGCTCGTCCTTAAGAGCCGATTCAATGTCACGCAAATCCCAATCCCAGACATGACGCAGTGCGCCGAGCACGAGCGCTCGCGGGGCTTCAGAGCCCATGGCATAAGCCAGCGAATTCTTCCGGCGCAGCGCGTCCAGGACAAGGCCAGATACCCAAGCCCGGTCTTTCGACCCCGCATAGCGTGCCCGTTTGCCCCAATCGCGCATGGCAGACTTCACCGGCTGATGACGGTTCAGAATATCGTCAAGCACCTGGATTGCTGCGTCTATGCGCCCGCCATTTTTCATCGTTCAGTCTTTCTTCTGGAATGAGGGGCGGGTTTAGCCCTGAGCGTCGAACAGATCAATGCAATCGGCGAAAGCATGCGCAATTTCACGGAATTCAGATACACTGGTTTCAACATTGAATCCTAATCTTTGCCTATGCTCGAGACGATTCAGTTCCTGATCAGATATATGTTCGGCCTGTCCATCGTGGTTGGGCTGCTCTCGTTCGTGTACTGGCGCCATGGCGATTATTGGCGGCGGGTACAGGCAGCCTATCCAGGCAAGGACGCGTCACCTATTCGCACCTGGCATATGCAGTCCATTTATTTTCATAATGATGGTCTGGTCTACAAATCCCACAGAGGGATTGTATCGATCAGTCTGGGTGAGGCAGGTATTACATTCCAGATTATCCCACCCGTTTCCCTGGTTCAGAAACCCATTTTTGTAGCTTACAAGGATGTGGCCATTTACGGGCAGGACTGGCTGTTGATGGGCCGGTGCTGTCAGCTTGAATTTCGCGGTCTCAGAGATGTGCGTTGTGTTATTCCCGGTGAGGTGGGTGACCGATTGCTGGATTATACCAATGAACTGTTTCGGGATGCGACCCGGCCGGGCCTTTCAGGAACGCTTGCTGCCTTGAGGCCTGATCCTTCCCATGGCTAACTGGTCAAAACAGATCGTCGGGGAGGACGGACATGCAGATAGACTTGCCGGATGGCATGCGTCGAGCCGATCAGGGAGACATCCGAAATCTGGCCAGAATTACGGCTGACGCCTTTTCTGAAGACCCGGTCATGCGCTGGATGCTGGGACCAGAGCGGGCCATGGAGTCCGTATTCCGCGTACTTGGGCGATCTCTGTATCAACCTGATGGCGGCGCTTTTCTGCTTCGCGATCAGGGCGCGGCCATGTGGCGTCCCTGGGGATGCGAGCGTGAGCCTTCCAGTCTGGATATGCTGTCACTCGCATTGGGCCAGATGCGATTTGGTGCGAAAGGCTCGTTAAGCCGCGCTGTCGGCGCATCAGAAATCATGGAAAGGAACCATCCCAAAGATCGCCACTGGTATCTCTTTACCATCGGGGCCCGGAAATCAGCCCGCGGTCAGGGCGTTGGCAAAACTTTGTTGCAGCCTGTTTTAAAAGCCTGCGATCGGGAGCAGATGCCTGTCTATCTGGAAAATTCCAATCCGGTAAATTCAGGCTTTTACCGCGCGCACGGCTTTGAACGGCTCGGTGAGCCCTTTCAGGTTGGTGAAGGATCGCCCGTTATGGAGCCGATGTGGCGCGAGCCGAATTGATGACGATCGCAGCTGGCGACCTCAGGCCGCGCGTCGGGTTGGCCCATCCATATGCCAGCCTCGCAGACTATCTCTGAACTCTGCCGGCACGATCTGTTTCAGCAGGATCAATCCCCGACGAAGCCAGCTGCGGACCGTATTCGATGAAAGCCTGTACGCTTCACAGATTTCCCGCACCGATTTGTCATGGAAAAAGCGAAGCCTGATCACAAAGGCCAGGCGTTCAGGCAGCATGTCTACACTCGCTCGCAAATGCGCCAGAATGTCTGTTCGTTCGGTGGATCGGTCCGGGCAGGATTTTGGTTCGGTTAGGTTGTCTGGAAGACTGTCGAAATCTGTTTGACGATGAGGGGCCCTGAGAAGATCAATGGCCTGATTGCGCATGATGACGAGTATCCATGTGAAGGCTTTTCCGCGTGTGCGGTCATAGGTCTCTGCACGTTTCCAGACAGACAGATAACCGCGCTGAAGGATGTCCTGTGTCAGCTCTTCATCCCGGACCATGCGGCGAATAATGCCGAAAAGTGGTTGCTTTGTCTTATCGTAAAGGGAACGGAAGGCCGTACGGTCCCGGTTTGCGCAACCCTCCAGGTCGTCGCGCAGGCGTTCGTCATCCAGTCTCATGCAGAGCCCTCCCATATTGTGTTCTGAGGGCAACGCGTCGCATGCGCGGAAGTTGCCCGAATTGGCGCCCCCGCGCGCACAAAATTGATCAATTTTGACTAAAAGCTATCACACCATTGTATTTGTTGAAAATAATACTCTGAAGAATTTTCATCTTTTTTGCACCGAAACCCCGGAGCCGAGTCGTACCCCTCCATGTGCAGCGTCTGAAAAGGCGTTGGGACGCACTTAAAAACAATGGAGACGATCGAATGAAATCCAGAAATTCTCTATGGTTGAAGGGATCCACGCTGCTGGCCAGCCTGACCTTTGGCACCTTTTACGGCCAGGCCGCATTTGCACAGATTGCCGTAGGCCCAAGCGCCACGGCCGGCCCGGACGCTGCAATTTGCGCTGGGGAGAACTGTAGTGCGACTGGCGAAGGCGCGGTTGGTGTTGGCAATGACGCAACAGCTGACGGCGCTGATGCAACAGCCATCGGGACAGATTCTTCAGCTGTTGGTCCTTCGACGTCTGCCATTGGCGGCGAAAGCACGGCGACAGGCCCCGGCGCCACAGCGACGGGCTGGCAGTCATTCGCGGGCGAGCGTTCAACTGCTGTCGGCCATTTGGCAACAGCGCCGGGTGTACGATCCGTTGCTGTTGGTGAGAATGCCGACGCGCAGACAGATTTCTCTACAGCGATTGGCAATGAAAGCATCGCCAATGGTACGGACGCTCTGGCGGTAGGTGATTCAGCGCTGGCGGCCGGACCATCGACCACGGCCATTGGTGGTGAATCTGTTGCCACGACCCCAGGCGCGACCGCAATTGGCTGGCAGGCTGATGCGTCTGGCGCAATGGGTACCGCTGTCGGTCATCAGTCCACGGCTTTAGGCGATCAGAGCTTTGCCGGCGGCGAAGATTCGGTTGCTTCAGGCTCGAATTCTGTTGCCATCGGTAACACCGCGCAGGCTTCAGGCGGAGACTCCATCGCAATCGGCGGCAATCGTGACGGCGCAGCCGGTCAGGCAACCGTAGCTTCAGGTCCGTCAACCACAGCGGTTGGCGGTCAGGCCATCGCCATGGGTCCGGGTGCGACCACTTATGGCTGGCGCGCAGAAGCGACAGCGGAGCGGGCTACAGCGCTGGGTCATCTCGCGACGGCTCAAGGTGTACGCTCGCTTGCTGTTGGTGAGAATGCTGACGCGCAAACCGATCTTTCAACGGCGATCGGTAATGAGAGCATTGCAAACGGAACAGATGCATTGGCGGTGGGCGACACCAGCTATGCAGAAGGACCTTCAACCAGCGCATTTGGCGGCGAAAGTGTGGCGACCGGTCCAGGCGCAACGGCCATTGGCTGGCAGTCGAGTGCTGCGGCTGAGCGTGCGCAGGCTCTGGGCCATCTGGCAACGGCGGAAGGCGTGCGGTCTCTGGCTGTCGGTGAAGCCGCCTATGCTGTATCCGACAATTCCACAGCCATCGGCAATGAAGCTATGGCAGACGGTGTTGATGCGCTCGCCATTGGTGACACGACGTCTGCAATGGGGCCATCAACAACGGCTGTTGGCGGTGAAGCCGTTGCAACAGGTCCGGGTGCAACATCCTATGGCTGGCAATCTTCAGCCGGTGCGGAACGCGCGACAGCGCTCGGTCATCTGGCCAATGCGTCCGGTGTCCGCTCTGTCGCTGTTGGTGAGGCAGCCTCTGCGTCGGGTGCGAATGCAATCGCTGTCGGTAATGAAGCCAGCGCTGACTTTGCGAATTCTGTGGCGGTCGGTAATGGCGCAACAACAACCCGTGAAAATCAGGTGTCTGTTGGCGGGACTGACAGCACATACACCATGGCTGGCGTGAGCTCAGCTGAAAGCACGGCCGCCCAGACTGGTCCGGTTGGTCTCGTCACCACCGACCAGAATGGTAATCTGGCTGCTGACTACACATTCTCAGACACGCTGACGGCAAACGCCGGTGCGATCTCTCAGAACAGCATGGCGATTGCTTCGAACACCAACATGATCTCCGTCAACTCTGATCTGATTGCCTCGAACTCAGAACTGATCCGGGACAATCAGGCAGGTATCGCCGCCGCCATGGCGCTCGACTCTCCATATATCCCGGTTGGCAGAACTTATGGCGTGTCCGGTGGCTTCGGCTTCTATGGTGATGAAAGTGCCTTCTCGGCAGCGGGCGCCATGCGCATCAATGATCACTGGCAGTTCAATGCCGGGCTCGCCGCTGGTCTCGACCGTGGCGAAACAGGTGGACGGGTTGGCTTTTCAGCCAGCTGGTAATCCTTCCGCCATCTGTAAGTATAACTGGGCCGGTGTTTCACCGGCCCTTTTTTTGACTAACCACCTGTCGCAGCCAGTTCCTGGTCGATGGTCGACTGAACGAGCGAGAAGAATTTGCTGCGTCGCTCAGCCTCGCCATCCTTGTATCCTATTGCGGACGTCCAGTTCCCTGTCGTGATGATGACAAGATTTCGGGTGGGGTCGATCAGAATACCCTGACCGAATATGCCGCGCGCTTCGAAGGTGTTCTCGTCCCGGATCCACCATTGATAGCCATAGCCATATCCCCAGTTACCAATCCCGGTTTGCTTGCCGGTGGCCGCTTCCAGATAACCATCGGCCAGAACCGGTTCGCCATCAATCCGTGCGCCCTGCAAAATGAACTGACCGAACCGGGCGTAGTCTCTCGCTGCAGCCTGAATGCAGCATCCGCTGATCTCGCGCCCGTCAGAGCCCAAAAGCCAGCTGGCATCCTGTTGCATGCCATAAGGTTTCCAGATCTTTTCTGACAGATACTCGGCGAGGGTCTTACCCGTTGCTCGCCGCACCAGAATGCCGATGAGATTGGTTTCGCCGGTGGAGTAGTTGAACACATCTCCGGGAGGATGGGCGCGGCCGAGATCCTTCATATAGGTCACAACCGCCGACATATCGCCTTCGGGTTCGGTGGCAAGGAACAGGGCAACATCGGAATTGGGATCTTCGTAATCCTCATTCCAGGCGACACCGGAGGTCATGGTCAGGATCTGGTGAATGCTGACATCATCATAGGCTGAACCGCGCAAGCCTGGGACATAGTCGGATACCTTGTCGTCCAGGCTGTCGATATAGCCGTCCTTCAGGGCCGCGCCGACAAGAGTAGAGGTGAAGGATTTTGCCACGGAGAAGCTTGTCCAACGGCCATCTTCCTCAAAGTCCAACCCATATGATTCAAGGCGAATTTTACCATCCTGCAGCACGACGATCGAAGAATAGTTGAGCGCTTCCATCATCGCTCCACCTTCCGGGCCCAGATCCAGCGGTTCGCCCTCTGGCAATGGGCTTACAGCATCACCAGCTTCAATTGTCCTGGATTTGATGATGAAAGGGATGCGGTCCATCATCCGGAAGCCCGCGTCACGCTGTTTCTGGCTCCAGAACAGAACATCCTGGCCGGAAGGTGGATGAGCGAGAAGTGCGCGCCAGTCGGGGCCGATCAGCCACCAGCCAATGCCGCAAAGCACCAGAAGCGCGATCAAGCCGTGAAAAAGTTTCGATCCAATCCTGTCCATCGCGCGTCCTCCCCGATGTGTTCTGGTTGAGAAAGGCGATCTTAGGGTGAAGGGTCAAGTGAAACATCGACGATGCCTGCCCCGGGATGTTTTCAATTCCAGGCAAGTGCTGTTAGGCTCGCAAAGAGAGATACGAGCGACGCGTCGGAGATGTCATGATCCCTTTTTCTGCCCGAAACATACTTGTCCCGGTCGATCTGCGTAATCGTGAAGAATCCCGGAAGGCCGTCGAGCTTGCGGTTGAGACGGCCCGCCCGGACGGGGGGACGGTGAGCATTCTTTCGGTCGTCAATCCGCTTGGAAAGCATTTCACCGAAGGCGGGAAACAGCACGAGCCTGCTTTCAAATCCTTCGTGTCCGAGGAATCGACCCGCCTCGACTATCCGATCGAAGCCTTGTTTCGCAGCCATGAGTCGCCAAACCGGATCATTCGCGAAACCATTGAGAAGAAGGATACCGATCTGGTTATTATGTCGACCCATCATCCAAAACTGACAGATGTGGTGTTCGGCTCGCATGCCTCCCAGACAGCGCTTCACGCAGATTGTTCAGTGTTCATCCTGCGTGACTGAGGGAATGGGAACCCGTGACCGCTTCGGTCATGCGGGTTCCGTCATGCGCTTCTGCGTCAGCTGCGCGGGATCGAATAATTCGGGGCTTCGCGTGTCATGGTGACATCATGCACATGGCTTTCGCGAAGGCCTGCACCGGTGATCTGAACGAAGCGGGCTTTTTCGTGCATTTCCGGAATGGTTTTCGCACCGACATATCCCATGGCTGCGCGAAGGCCACCGACGAACTGGTGAAGGATCGGGCTGATCGGGCCCTTGAACGGCACCTGACCTTCAATGCCTTCTGGCACCAGCTTTTCAGACGATACTTCTTTCTGGAAGTAACGGTCAGCCGAGCCGCGTGCCATGGCACCGAGCGATCCCATCCCGCGATAAGCTTTGTAAGAGCGGCCCTGATAGAGGAACACCTCTCCCGGGGCTTCTTCTGTGCCTGCAAAGGCGGAGCCCATCATGGCTGAGCTTGCGCCTGCCGCGATGGCTTTGGCGAAATCGCCTGAAAACTTGATGCCACCATCCGCAATGATCGGTGTCTTGCTGTCCTTCGCGGCGCGGGCAGATTCTGAGATGGCGGTCAGCTGGGGCACACCCACACCGGCAACGATCCGCGTGGTGCAGATCGAACCAGGGCCGATACCGACCTTGATGGAGTCAGCGCCTGCATCGATCAGAGCGCGTGCGCCGTCATATGTTGCGATGTTCCCTGCGACGACCTGAACATGGTTTGAGATGCGCTTCACACGGGACACGGCATCGAGCACGGATTGTGAATGGCCATGGGCGGTGTCGATCACCAACACGTCCACACCGGCGTCGATCAGCCGTTCTGAGCGCTCGAAGCCGGCATCGCCAACCGTTGAAGCCGCTGCTACGAGAAGGCGACCCCGGCCATCCTTGGCCGCGTTCGGGTTGGCAACAGCCTTTTCCATATCCTTGACGGTCAGAAGACCCACACAGCGGTCTTCCTTGTCCACGACAACCAGGCGTTCAATCTTATGTTCATGAAGCAGGCGGCGGGCTTCGTCTTCCGGCGTGCCTTCGCGGCAGGTGATGACTTTCTTCGTCATGAGGGCTGAGACCGGCTGATCGAGCACTTCGGCAAAACGGACATCACGATTTGTGATGATGCCAACCACCTTGCCCGGTTTGGTCGGGTCATCAATCTCCACGACAGGATAGCCGGAAAAGCCGGTCTTTTCTTTCAGCTTGCGAAGATCGCGAAGTGTCGTTTGTGGCGTCACAGTTGCCGGATTGATGACGACACCGCTTTCGAATTTCTTGACCTGGATGACCTGCTTGGACTGTTCCTTAACGGTCAGGTTGCGGTGAAGCACGCCAATGCCGCCATTTTGCGCCATGGCGATCGCCAGCTTGGCTTCGGTCACAGTATCCATGGCCGATGACGCAAGTGGAATGTTCAGCGAAATCGTGTTTGTCAGACGTGTTCTAACATCGGTCTGGGTCGGCATGACTTCCGACGGGCCAGGCTCTAAAAGTACATCGTCAAATGTGAAAGCGGAGCGAATCTGCATCTGGTCAGCATCCTTTTTGGCCCTTTAAGGGAATGCTGAAAGCGCTGCAAGAGGCGAAATGTAATTCTTTCCTGTGATAGGATGAATTCCGGGTGTCCCGTTTCGCCTGAAAAGCGGTCGGGTCAGCGCCTATTGCTGGGCCGCGCAGGAGATGGTGTGCGGGAAAAGTTGCAGAAGTTCTGCCTTTTCCGCCAGGGTCAGCGCATCTTCAGCCTCGGACTGGGATTTGCCATCTTCGCGGATCGCCGTGGCGATCTTCGAAACCACGCTTTCGGACACGTTTTCTTCCATCGCATCCACAACGCATTGGCAGTAAGCCTCACTGGCATTTTCCGCGACGCAGGCCTCCACGATCACCTGATCATCCGGCTTTGCACAGGCGGTAAGAAGGATCAGTCCGGAAAGACCGGTGAGCACAGCAAGGCGGTTCATCGATAACACTCCGTATCAGTGAGGTTTGAACGAATAGAGACAGAGCGTTGACCACCTTGCAAGCAAAAAGCCCGCCCTGGTGGGCGGGCTTTCCGATAAAGAGCAGTGATCTTCTATTCTTCGCTGTCACCCATCAGCTTTTCCGTCAGATAGGTGTATTCGAGCGCAACGCGCTTGGCCGTTTCCTGCAGATTGGCCGCGGCTGAGTGTCCGCCATCAATATTCTCGTAATAGAGAAATGGCTTGCCGGCTTCTTCAAACAGTTTTGCCATCTTGCGGGCATGCCCGGGATGCACGCGGTCATCCTTTGTGGAGGTCACGAAGAAGGGCTCAGGATAGTCAGCCGTCTCATCAAAATTGTGATAAGGCGACATCTTCTCCAGCCATTCACGTTCTTCCGGCACATCGGGTGAGCCATACTCGTCAACCCAGCTCGCACCTGCCAGCAGCAGATGATAGCGCAGCATGTCGAGCAGTGGCACCTGGACAACAACGGCATCCCAGAGATCAGGTCGTTGGGTCAGCATTACGCCCATGAGGAGCCCGCCATTGGAGCCGCCCATAATGCCAAGATGATCTGGCGTGGTGACGCCATGGTCGATCAGCTCTTCAGCGACGGCGATGAAGTCATCGTAAATGACCTGACGGTTGGTTTTCAGGCCAGCCTGGTGCCATTCAGGGCCGAACTCACCGCCGCCCCGGATATTTGCAAGCACATAAGCGCCGCCACGTTCCAGCCACAGCTTGCCGCGAATACCCGAATAGCTCGGGTTCATGGAGACCTGGAAGCCGCCATAGGCATAAAGCAGAGTTGGCGTGCTGCCGTCGTGAGGAATGCCTTTCTTGTGGATGATGAAGAACGGAATTTTCGTGCCGTCTTTCGAGGTTGCTTCTTTTTGCTCAACCACGAGGTCTGAGGCATCAAACCATTCTGGCAGGCTTTTCAGAGTTTCAATCTCGCCGGTCGATGGCGTGTAGCTCATCATCGAGTCCGGCGTGAGGAAGCCTTCATAGTTGATGAAGACCGTGTCTTCATCTGTGTCAGCGAAGCTGACGCCGAGCGCGCCATTTTCTGGCAGATCAAGCGGCGTGGTAACCCATTCGCCTTCCGTGCGGACAATCTTCAGAATCTTGCCGGTTACATTGTCATTGATAGTGACGAGAATCTGGCCCTTGGTGGTGCTGACACCTTCAATGGCCTGACGGTCGCCCGGAGCAAAAACCTGTTCGACGTCCGTGATTTCCCCTGTTTCGAGGAAGGCATCAAACGGCATGGCCAGAAGGCTACCGGATTTGAAGCTTTTCTCAAGCGTGTCTGTTTTTACGTCCCAGTCTTGCTGGAGCGTAAAGAGCAGCTGTCCATCAAACAGATCGATGGGTGTTGATTTTGGCGGGATGGGCAGCTGAACCGCATCATCACCGCCATTCGGGAAGATGAAGTATTTTGATGTGAAGAAGGTGTCCGCTTCGACCGCGCCTTCCAGCATGGAGCCGTCTTCGAGTTCCAGCGCGAACGGCCAGATGCCAACATCTGTCTTGTCGCCAACATAGACCGTCTCGGCGTCAGCAAGCGGCGTGCCGCGCTTCCATCGCTTTACAATGGACGGATAGCCAGACTCGGTCAGTGTGGCACCATCAGCGCCCCAATCGGTTGCGACCAGAAGCGTATCATACCCCACCCATGTGACGCCGGACTTTGCTTCCGGCACATAAAATCCGTCTTCGACGAAGGTTTTGCTGGCAAGATCAAATTCGCGCTGTTCGGCGGCGTCCTTGCCACCATTCGACAGGGTAACCATGCATTTATAGTCTGTCTCACCCTTCGCGGCATAACAATTGGCACCCTTGAAAACCCAGTTGGCGTCTTCGTCGGCAGCCAGTTTGTCAAAGTCCAGAACGGTTTCCCATTCCGGCTCGTCGGTAGCGTAGCTTTCAAGGCTGGTCTTGCGCCAGAGCCCGCGGACATTGGTTTCGTCCTGCCAGAAATTGTAGACTTCCCCATTACGGATGGAGCCATAGGGAATGCGGGCGTCAGAGTTCACGACGTCCAGCGCCTTAGCTTTCAGATCCTCAAAGACCGGGTTGGCCTGAAGATGCTCCAGAGAGCGTTCATTTTGTGAACGAACCCAGTTGAGCGCCTCTTCGCTTTCAACCTCTTCCAGCCAGAGATATGGATCGGACGGTGCGTCGGTCGCGCTCATATCAGATGCTGTTTCGGTTTCGTTGGTCTGGGTCAATTCTGCTTCCTGACTGCAGGCGCTGAAGCCGACAAAGCTCAGTGCTGCCAATGATGTCATCAATAAACGGGACATGGGGTCTCCTTATCGTGTAACGATAACTTGGATGGTTTCCCGCACAATGCAAGCACTATTGCGACAGATTGCTATTCCGGAGCGCGGATTGATGTTTTACGTGGTCTGAAGGTGACCAATCCTGAAACGGTGGCGCGCATGAATGTTCTGATCCTCTGTACCGGCAATTCTGCCCGGAGCTTGCTGGCGGAAGCTCTGGTTCGTGATCTGGGAGCGGTGAAAGGGTTTCACGCCTTTTCGGCTGGGTCAAAGCCCAAAGGTCAGCCGCACCCAATGTCGCTGAAAGTGTTGCGCGAAAAAGGTCACGACACAGCCGATCTGCGTTCCAAGTCCTGGGATGAGTTTGCAGCAGACTCCGCGCCGCAGATGGATCTTGTCATTACAGTCTGCGGCAATGCCCGCGACGAGGTCTGCCCAATCTGGCCTGGTGCGCCCTTGCAGGTACATTGGGGTGTGCCCGATCCGGCGGCTATAGAAGGGGATGGGCAAAGGGACGCTTTTGAAACAGCTTATGCGGATATCAGAGCGAGGGTCGAAGGTCTCATGTCGCTGACAGATGTCAGCTCGATGTCTTCAGCAACGCTTAGAGACGCGCTGGAAGCCATTCATGCGACATCGCCGGGCCGTGCCGAATAATCACGTGGCAGGAAAGCGGCTGCGGGTGCGGTTGGCGAACGCCACCAGAGACAGCATGACCGGCACTTCGACCAGAACCCCGACTACGGTTGCCAGAGCGGCGCCTGAATTCAGGCCGTAAAGGCTGATTGCGACCGCGACGGCCAGCTCGAAGAAGTTGGAGGTGCCGATCAAGGCACAAGGCGCGGCAATGGTGTGCGGCACGCGAAGTCCCCAGGCCGCGCCATAGGCAATAGCGAATATACCGTAAGACTGGATGAGAATGGGAACAGCGATCAGAAGGATAATCAGAGGCTGGCTGACGATTGTCTTTCCCTGAAACCCGAACAGAAGAATGATGGTCGCCAGCAGACCGACAATGGAAAACGGCTTGATGGATGCCAGAAACCGTTTCAGCCGGGCTTCGCCGCCATGACGCAGCAGGACAGCACGGGTAAGAATACCCGCGATCAGCGGAATGACCACATAAAGCCCGACAGACAGGATGAGCGTATTCCACGGAACGGTGAGATTGGTCACGCCCAGAAGGACCGCCACGATGGGCGCAAATGCGAACACCATAATGGCGTCATTCAGGCTGACCTGAACGAGCGTATATGTGGCATCACCCTTTGTCAGTTGCGACCAGATAAACACCATGGCCGTGCAGGGCGCGGCGCCGAGAATAATCAGGCCCGCGATATACTGGCTGGCGTCTTCGGTTGGGATGAAGTCTGCAAAGACATACCTGAAGAACAGAATACCCAGCGCCGCCATGGTGAACGGCTTGATGAACCAGTTAACGATGAGGGTGATAGCGAGCCCTTTAGGTTTATCGCCAATTTTTCTGAGGCTCGCGAAGTCGACATCGACCATCATCGGCCAGACCATCGCCCAGATAAGGATCGCCACCGCAAAATTCACATTCGCGTATTCAAGGCCGGCGAGCGCCTGAAAGACGGATGGAAAAACAAGGCCGAGCACAATGCCGGTTGCGATGCACAGCAAGACCCAGAGCGATAAAAAGCGATCAAAGAAACTCATGACGATACCTGCCAGACGTTTTGCGTCGCCGGGGCCGGAACAGGAGGCTCATCCCGAAGTCATCACGAATGCCCCGATCCGACGGTTGGCCTCATCTCACATCATATTCGAACAATCAATCGAATAATCGATGGTCTCTTAACGGGCGCACTCGATGATCGGGCTCAGGCTGGCGCACATGTCCGGACGCCCGTCGCAACAGGTTTCAACAAGCGTCACCATGAGATCGCGAACGGCTTCATTCTCCACCTTGTAGATCACTTTGCGACCTTCCCGGCGAGAGGAAACCAGCCCGGAACGGGTCAGCGCCACCAGATGATTGGTGAGAAAATTCGGTTCCATCTCCAGCCGTTCGGCAATGAGGCCAGCGGCCAGCCCTTCATCTCCGGCTGCCATGAGTACACGAAAGGTCTTTAGTCTGGTGACATGCGACAATGCAGCGAAAGCCAGAGCGTGGTCTTCAAGGTCTCGCGAGTCCGACAATTCCAACTCCTGATAAATCCCAAATAAGTCTTGCATGAACACAGCGCACAAGAATAGCTGTCGATGCTTGTATATTTGCTACGGTATCAGCGCCAGTGCACGTCAGGTGAGAAAAAGGGGCTGACTTCGACAGAGCATACAACTATCTTCACCCACTGTGCTGCGTTTGGGGCGACTAGAGCAATGCGTATTTATCACATGAACGGCTGCGGGAACCGTTTTGCCATCTACGACAGCCGGTCTGATGTGCCGTTTCGTCCCTCGGCTGAAGAAATCCGCAGAATTGCGTCTCCCAATGGTCGGCAGGAGTTTGACCAGATTATCGGCATGGAAAGCGCGCTCGAAGATGACATCTTCATGCGTATCTGGAACGCCGACGGCAGCGAGGTCAAAGCGTGTGGGAATGCAACGCGCTGCGTTGGCTGGCTGATGATTGAAGAGACGGGCAAGTCTGATGTCAGTGTCGCCACTGAAGCTGGCAAGCTTTATGTGAAAGCCGCTGACAAGGGGCTGATCTCTGTCGATATGGGCTCGCCACTCATGACCTGGGAGCATATTCCCTTGTCCGAGAAAATGGACACGCGCGGCGTGGACGTCAAAATCGGCCCGATTGATGCGCCATACCTTTCGAAGCCAACTTGTGTGAATATGGGTAACCCGCACGCCGTGTTCTTCGTCAAAGATGTGGAATCCTATGACATTCCTGGCATTGGCCCGCTTGTGGAATGGCATCCGATTTTTCCTGAGGGCGTGAATGTCGGCTTTGCGCAGATCATCAACAAGAAGAAGATCCGGCTCCGGGTCTGGGAACGTGGTGCCGGTCTGACGAAAGCATGCGGCACGGGTGCGTGCGCGGCGCTTGTCAGTGCAGTGCGTCTGAAGAAGGCCAACCGCAAGGCAACGATGATCCTGGATGGCGGCGAGCTCCAGATTGAGTGGAGCAAGGCCAATGATCACGTCTATATGACCGGGCCGGTTGAGCTCGAAAAGACGATCGAAGCGTAACACATCTTGCAGAAACGGGCCGCAGGCGTCACTTAGGCGACATGACAGAGTCTGCGCGGACCAAATCTCCGATACAATTCATCACTCATGGCTGCCGCTTGAACAGCTATGAGAGTGAAGTCATGCGCGATCACGCCGAAGCGGCGGGGCTTGATGATGCCATTTTCATCAACACCTGTGCCGTTACAGCCGAAGCTGTGCGCCAGGCACGCCAATCCATTCGCCGTGCCCGCCGGGAAAACCCGGACACGCCGATCATCGTTACAGGCTGCGCTGCGCAAATCGATCCGGACGCATTTTCCAGCATGGACGAAGTAACGCGCGTGATCGGCAACGCTGAAAAGATGCGCGCGGACACCTTCAATCCGGAAGCTCTTCTGGGGCATCCCGAAAAAGTTCGTGTTGACGACATCATGACGGTTCGTGAAACGGCCGGCCATCTGGTGGATGGTCTGGATGGTCGGGCGCGGGCCTTTGTGCATGTCCAGAATGGGTGTGATCATCGCTGCACCTTCTGCATCATTCCCTATGGCCGGGGCAATTCACGTTCGGTGCCTGCGGGGGAAGTGGTTGATCAGGTCAAACGCCTGGTTGAGCGTGGGCACAGGGAGGTGGTGCTGACGGGCGTTGACCTCACAAGCTGGGGATCGGACCTTCCCGGCCAGCCGCCATTGGGGAATCTTGTGTCCCGTATTCTGAAGCTGGTGCCTGACCTGCCTTTGCTGCGGCTTTCTTCTATCGACGCCATAGAAATGGACGATGCACTGTTTGAAGTGGCCGTCAGCGAGCCCCGGTTTGCGCCTTATCTTCATTTGTCGCTGCAACATGGTGACCCGATGATCCTCAAGCGCATGAAACGGCGTCACTCGCGCGACGATGCGATTGAGCTGACATCCCGGTTGCGGGATCGCAGACCAGAGATCGCCTTTGGCGCTGATCTGATTGCAGGCTTTCCAACAGAAACCAATGAGATGTTCGAAAACTCTGTCAGCCTGATCGAGGCGTGCCATCTGGCTTTTGTTCACGTCTTCCCGTTCAGTCCGCGCGAGGGTACGCCGGCGGCCCGCATGCCACAACTTGATCGCCGGTTGATCAAGAACAGAGCTGCGCGGCTGCGAGAAACGGCGGAAACCGCGCTCCATCGTCATCTGCAAGGCCATGTCGGGCAGATTCGCCGGGTTCTGGTGGAAGCTGGCGGGCAGGGACGGCTCGCCGATTTTACGCCGGTGACGGATTTGCCGGATACGCTGGCGCATGGAGAGTTTGCAGAAATCCGCGTTACAGGGCACACAGATGGCCGATTGCTGGGAGTTGTGAATTGATCCTCTGGTTCGGGAAGAAAAAGAAGAAAAAAGAGCTGGAGGAAGCTGGCCGCCAGTTCGAGGCAGAAGAAGCTGCACAAGCGGCGATTGAGGCTGAGAAGGCGCAGCTCGAGGATGCTGCTGCCTTTCACGAGGCGATGGGTCGGGATGAGCGTGCTGAGGATGTGCTGGAGCAAGCTTCCGAACTGGAAGCTGAAACAGCTGTTGATGTGTCGGTCGATCACATCGACCCTCCGCCAGAGCCAGAGCCAGAGCCAGAGCCAGAGCCAGAGCCAGAGCCAGAGCCAG
>CAYFGB010000052.1:0-20989 GCA_964342455.1 uncultured Hyphomonadaceae bacterium | reverse complement strand
GCCAAAATTTCCTACTCGCGGAGCCACTCCCCCCCCTACTTTTAGTTCTTTGCCCCACATGCGCGGTCTGTCACGCATGGCCAGCATAATCGTGCCAATTCTCGGAAGCGCAGAACAATTATTCTAACACGAAAAAAACCCGGCACCTGGGTGCCGGGTCTTGGAATAACACATACCGTCTGACGCGACGGATGAAAGATGCCTTCAGGCCGCCGCTGGCGCCCGACGCGGATGGAAGAACAAAGCCTGACCGATTGAAGCCTTCACAGTGACTTCCTGGAACGGCTTGGAAATCAGATAGGTCGGCTCAGGCCGCTCACCTGTCAGAAGCCGCTCAGGGAATGCCGTGATAAAGATAATCGGCACATTGAATTCCTGAAGAATGTCATTTGCGGCATCAATGCCAGACGAATTATCCGCCAGCTGAATATCACAGAGCACCAGACCAGGCGGTTTTTTACGCGCCAGCTCAACAGCTTCCTTGTGTGTCGTTGCAATGCCGGTGACGGAATGGCCCAATTCTGTAACAAGGCTCTCAAGGTCTGCCGCGATCACAGGCTCATCTTCAATGATCATCACATCGGTCTGAAGCTCAGCTTCAATTTCCGTGTGGGTCTTGGCGATCAGCTCCGTAACGTCCTCCGGCTCCAGCTTGAGGATTTCCGCCGCTTCCTGCCGCGTAAAACCCTCCAGAGCTGTCAGAAGGAAGGCCTGACGGTGTAGCGGCGCCAGAGACTGCAAGCGCTCGTCTGCAACGTCACTGACATCGCCCGGCGTCTCAAGCTGAGCGCCCGTTTGTGACCAGATTGCGTGAAAGAATTGATAAAGCGCCAGTCGGGGCGATAATCCGTCGTCAAACAGATCAGGGTCGCTGGCCAGAGCCGCGAGCGACGCTTTAATATAACTGTCACCGCTTTGTTGAGACCCGGTAAGTGCACGGGCATAGCGGCGAAGAAACGGCAGGTGTGGTCCCAGTTTCTGGACGAAAGTCATTTATTTCCCCATTTCTTAACGTCAGAAAGCAACGCAACACTTTGGAAAGGGTTCCAAAAAAAACATCGCACACTGAAATTTCTTGGAACTTTTGTCGGAGCGACGAATTCTGCTAGGTGAATATCGCATATATCAAATTCAATCTTTGCCTTGGGTGCCATTATGGAGAACCAAAAAAAGCCGGATGACAGCGCGAGTTACGAGGACGATGGTCATAAGCGTGCTCGTCAGCGTCGCATTGGCTCGCAGCTCCGTCGCCTCTACGACGATGTCGCCTCCGAGCCGATACCGGACGATTTTCTCAGCCTGTTAGAGCAAGCTGATCATAAAAAATCAGCTGAACAGGGCTGAGGGCAACGCATATGGAAAAACTGGACGACGCCACCTTCAAGCAAGAGTTGGTGGACCTTATTCCGCATCTCCGCGCCTTTGCCCGGAACTTGAGCGGAAACCCATCTGCCGCCGACGATCTTGCGCAGGACGCCATGCTGAAAGCCTGGAATGCGCGAGAATCCTACCAGCCTGGCACCAATATGAAGGCCTGGACCTTCACCATTCTGCGTAACGTCTTCTATTCAGAGAAGCGTCGGAGCTGGAGAAGTCAGCCGCTTGACCCCGAACTTGCTGAATCAACACTGATTGCAAATGATGACCCTGCAGGCTCGATGGAGCTGCTGGCGCTACGCAATGCGATGAACAAATTGCCGGATGATCAACGCGAAGCGATTGTCCTGATCGGCGCGGGCGGCATGTCCTATGAAGAGGCTGCGGAAATCTGCGGCGTTGCTATCGGCACGATCAAGAGTCGCGTGAACCGCGCTCGTTCAGCCCTGGCCGTCATTCTTGAGAGCAATTCTGCTGGTTTTAACAGTGACACCAGCATTAAAGCTGAGGACGCATTCAACGATATTATGGCTCAGGCCGAAAAACTATCCAACGGGTAACCTTGCGTGACAGAAACAATTGGTCCTCTCCGCTCTCCTGCGGGCCGGACACTCAGGCAAAGACTACTGATTACGCTCTCAGTGGCGCTCAGTCCGGTCATATTTCTGGGCGGCGTACAGTCCTATCTCTTTGCAGAACAGAGTCTAGACAATCGTCGGCTGAACCTCATGCGTTCAGCCGATCTTGCCATTGATGGTCTGGAACAGAAGTTTGCCAAAGCCGAGAGCTTCCTGACGCTCTTTGACAGTGAGATTGAAGAAGAGGGCTGCCTGAAGGTCTATAATCAGCTGAAAACTCAGCTGTCAGCCATGGCCAATATCGGCCTCTTTGATGAAAACGGCACCGCCGTCTGTCTATCGAACTCGCCCGAAGCAGGCATGAGTATGCGGAACAGCGAGTGGAACCAGCAAATGATCGCGGGCGAGGAAATCGTTCGCACGGAAGCGTTTTACGGCCCTGTCAGCGAACAATTCATGTTCGCCCTGCTCCACCGCCTCGAAGATGAAGAAGGGAATTTCAAAGGCTCTGTCACGATGGGATTATCCGTCACAGAGCTCGCTGATTTCCTAGAATCCCACATTCACGACGAAGATGTCGATATCGCCATCGTTTCTGACTCAGGACGGGTCTTTGGCAGCCATGTCTTCGACCAGGTCAATTCCGAATGGGTTGATGAAGCGAAGTTCCTCGAAAACACTCGACTGATCACAGCTCAGCAAAATGGGGATCAGGAGCGCGATATCGTGGTCACCCAGATTCAGCAACAGAATGTCTATGTTATGGTCTCACGGGCCTCCCCCGGCCTGATCAGTGAGTTTTCTGTTGCCCCGGCCTCTGCCATTGGTCTTCCTGTACTGGCCTTCCTGCTTGCGCTAGGCGCCGCCTGGTGGGCCGTCGACAATATGATTCTTAAATGGCTGAAACGGCTTCGCCGCGTCGCCGCCGTTTACGGTGCCGGAAAATATCGTTTCCGCTCGGCCGACCAGTTTGAAACGGCACCTGAAGAGTTTGAAGAGTTTGCCCGAACGCTGGATATGATGGTCTCAAAGATTGAATCCCGGGACGCCAATCTCCGCGATGCGCTGGAAAAGCGGGACGATGCTGTCAGAGAAATTCACCACCGCGTGAAAAACAATCTGCAGATCGTCACAAGCTTCCTCAATCTGCAATCCCGACAACTGAAAGACCGCGAGGCCAGGAACGCTCTCGCCGCAGCACGGCATCGTATTGATGCGCTATCGATTGTCCATCAGACGCTCTATCAGCACGAACGGCTTGAATCAGTTTCGCTGCAACCGTTTCTCGTTGGATTGTTGCGGCATCTGTCTCAGGCGCTTGGATTTGAAGATCTTGGCATGGATCTGGATTTCTCGATCGATGATGTTGAACGAAATGCGGATGATGCCATCCCCCTCGCCCTTTTCATTGTCGAAACCGTGACCAACGGGGTCAAACACGGCCAGCAGGATGGCGGGTTTGTTCGTGTCGTTCTTCGTGACGACGAGGAAAATGATCACATTCTGCTGACGGTCCGGAACGCATGCGCCGTTTCAGGCGAACAGCAGGACACAGCAACAAGCGGGCTCGGGTCACGATTGATGGAAGCCTTTGCCGCACAAATGCACGGTGAAATCATTTCAGGAGCGGCCGACAACAATGAGTATGAGGTCAGCCTGAAATTGCCGCGCGTCTCCCGGTTTCAGGATAAAGTATCCAGCAGCCGTACTCTGGAAAACTAGCGTGCCCAGCGGCCCAGCTTCATGACGCTGGTCTGCTGGCCAGGCCCGATCAGAATCGCCCGCGCATCAACATGGTCTTCTGTGATCTCGATCAGATTGAAGCTTGGCTTCATGTCACGCAGCCGGTTCGAGAGCGTTCCAGCACAAAGTGAAATATAGCTGCACTCCCCGTGAACAACCTTGTTCACCGAGGGTTTGTGGACATGGCCCACCAATAGAAATCCGAACCGACTTTTCGCCAGCGCCTCACTTGCGCGGCTACCACGACTGGTGCGCGTCTGCAAAGGCGCATCCGGGTGCGGCTCGAAAGGATGGTGGCAGGTCAGAAAGTTCAGCGTGCTGGTCTGGTCTTCGACCCGGGAAATCTCTGCATCGAGATCTTCCAGATTCACCGAGCCTTCAGCCCAGTTCCGACGGGCCTGCCAACCTCGCGCCGTATTCAGGCCCGATATATAAGTTCCCGAAAGCGAGAGCGCGTCGCGGAATTTGAGAAAATACTCATCGAACCGGTCAAAAGGCGCAACAATGCGTGCCGGCAAATGCAGAAGCGGCGTGTCATGATTACCCGGGACCACGATCCGGGGCGCATTGAATTTGTCGAGCCAGCGGCGCGCGGCTCGAAATTCTGAACGCTTGCCACGTTGCGACACATCGCCCGAAACCACCAAAGCGGCCGGTTTGTGCAGTCTGAATTGTGTTTCGACCTGAGCTAACGCGTTTTCGTCTTCCCGGCCGAAGTGAATGTCTGAAATATGGAAGAGTTTCATGCCGAACGTGCTGACAAGACCCCTGCAGCTTTACGAATGAGTTTGATTTCGCATGGAAGAGAAAGCTCTGTCGGCTCGCCGTCAAGGGCTGCCGGTATTTTCGCCTCTCCTTTCAGCGCTTCGAGTCTGAATGTCTCGTGATGAGCTGTCATGACCCCATCGGCATTGGCCCAGTCACCCAGAAGACTATCGAACCCCATGCGAACGAGATCGATAATGTTCTCAGGATTGACGTAATAGATGTTTGGCTGGTGATCAGGCTGGTCAGGAACAAAGGCTGCCAGAGCGGTCGCCTCATCTGCCTCCGTCCCGGCATTAATTCTGATGCGGGTGGTCGTATCCAGTACATCGGTCTCGACCAGCGTAGAGGCGACATGCGGAACATCGCCCTTGCGCGCATATTCCCTTGCTTCTGCCAGGCGTGTCGCTTCGCCAACCATGATGCCGACATAAATTTTCTGGCCGCCGACTTCGATAGCAGGAATGTGCTGTCGAACCCCTTTTGACAGGCAGGTCCTGAGGATCTCTTCCGGGTCTGAAAGCTCACCATGAATACGCTTGCTTAGCAGGTTCATTGTACCGCCAGGCAGCACGATAACACTCGCGCCATCATGGCTGACCGAATTCAGCGCGCAGGCCAGCGTTCCGTCACCGCCCCAGGCAATCAGACAATCCGCCCGGGTGCTGGCCAGTTCTACGCACGTGTCGTGCAGATCACTGCCGGTAATTACACGGACATCACTTTCGTGACCAAATTCAGAAAGAACGCCCAGAATGGTTTCTTCGGCGTTTCTGGGAACAGAACCAGAATCTGTATTAATAATAGCAGCAATTGTCATGTTCTGAACTGTTTTCCAAACGGACTCTGCCCGGGCAGTTGCCCGGGCAGTCCAAAATCTTACTTGTTTTCGTTTGCGGTTTCTTCGATTTCATCGCCTGCCGATTCAACATCCTGGCCGACACCTTCAATCGTGTTGCACGCAGCCATCATGAGGGTGAGCACAGAAACTCCAGCAATTTTCATCCAGCTTTTCATGATTTTCTCCATGTTAGGTCCTGATCAACGCGCCAGGCATCAACCAGTTCCCAACAAAAAACTATGGAACTCAGAAGTCACTTCCAGAGTTGTTGAAGTATCTGACACGCATGGGTGTCAATTGATTGAAGGAGATCATCATGCTTGGATGGGCATTAGCATTCTTTATTCTTGCAATTGTTGCAGCAGCATTTGGCTTTGGCGGAATTGCAGGCGCATCAGCCGGTATCGCGCAACTTCTGTTCTTTATTTTCCTGGCACTACTCGTCATCACGTTTGTTGTTCGTGCCGTCCGTGGACGCAGTCCACTTTGAGCAGAATAAAATCCGAAAGAAATAAAGAGGCCCTCAAACGGGGCCTCTTTTCTTTTGTCTGTTCGTTGTTGAAAACTAGTGCGGCAACGATCCCTGATGATCTGATGGATCCTGTTTGCCAGACAAGCTCGCCTGGAGCGCAGCCTCATCCGCATCGCTCCATTCAATTTCGGAAAGCGAACGCTTCAGAGCGTGTGCAAACACTTCAGTGATGTCGCTCACCGGAACGGTTTTCAGACCATCCTTCACGTTCTGCGGAATATCATCGAGGTCCTTCTCATTCTCAGCAGGAATGAGGACCGTCTTGATACCGCCACGCAAGGCGGCTAGCAGTTTCTCCTTCAGACCACCAATTGGCAGAACACGACCACGCAGGGTCACCTCACCTGTCATCGCGACATCTTTGGACACCGGATTGTTAGTCAGAAGCGACACTATGGCTGTCGTCATCGCAATACCTGCCGACGGACCATCTTTCGGTGTCGCACCTTCAGGAACGTGCACGTGAATATCCGTCGAGTTGAAGACGTCCGGACGAATGCCAAGCTGGACGGCGCGCGACCGGACAAGGCTGTTCGCCGCCGAAATCGACTCCTTCATCACCTCTTTCAGGTTACCTGTGACGGTCATACGGCCGCGGCCAGGCATCTGAACCGCTTCGATGGTCAGAAGGTCACCACCGGCTTCTGTCCAGGCAAGACCTGTAACCGCACCCACCTGATCTTCCTTGTCGGCAAGGCCATAGCGGAACTGACGCACACCAGCGAACTCAGAGAGATTATCCGAAGTGATCTTCACCGATGTTTCGCCACGTTGAGCAATCTTACGGATTGATTTCCGGGCAAGCTTGGACAGTTCACGCTCAAGATTACGCACGCCCGCTTCACGCGTGTAATAACGGATCATGTCACGCACAGCTTCATCCGCGACCGAGAACTCGCTCTCTTCCAGGCCATGATTGCTGGCAATCTTCGGCAGAAGGTGACGCTTGGCAATCTCCAGCTTCTCGTCTTCCGTATAGCCCGCAATGCGAATGATCTCCATCCGGTCAAGCAGAGGCTGCGGCATATTGAGAGAGTTCGCCGTCGTCACGAACATGACATTCGACAGATCATAGTCCACTTCGAGATAGTGATCATTGAACGCCGAATTCTGTTCCGGGTCGAGCACCTCCAGAAGCGCTGATGCAGGGTCGCCACGATAATCCATGCCCAGCTTGTCGATCTCATCAAGCAGGAACAGTGGATTATTGGACTTCGCCTTCTTCATCGACTGGATGATACGACCCGGCATGGAGCCGATATAGGTCCGGCGGTGTCCGCGGATTTCGGCTTCGTCGCGAACGCCACCAAGCGCAACACGCACAAACTCGCGTCCGGTTGCATCAGCAATCGAGCGTCCGAGTGACGTCTTACCAACACCAGGCGGGCCCACGAGACAAAGGATCGGTCCCTTCACCTTTTTTGTACGGGTCTGAACCGCAAGATACTCAAGAATGCGTTCCTTGACCTTGTCGAGCCCGTAATGATCGGTCTCCAGCGTGTCTTCAGCCTTCTCGAGATCGGTATCGATTTCCTTCTCTTCGCCCCATGGCAGAGAGATCACCCAGTCAAGATAGTTGCGGACGACCGTGGATTCGGCTGACATCGGGCTCATCTGACGGAGCTTTTTCAGCTCCTGCTCAGCCTTTGTCCGCGCCTCTTCTGTCAGAGGCTTGTCAGCGAGTTTCTGCTCAAGTTCAGCAAGCTCGTCCCGGCCATCTTCCTGATCACCCAGTTCTTTCTGAATGGCCTTCATCTGCTCATTCAGATAATACTCGCGCTGGGTCTTCTCCATCTGCCGCTTGACGCGGTTTTTAATCTTCCGCTCCATTTGCAGCATGCCGATTTCGCCTTCCATGAGGGCGAAAACCTTCTCCAGACGTTCTTTAACGTCTGTCATTTCCAGCAATTCCTGCTTCTCAGCGAGCTTCACCGAGAGTTGAGCGGAAATGGTGTCAGCCATGCGGCCTGGCTCGCTGATATCTGAAACCGTCGAAACAGATTCCGGTGGAATCTTGCGGTTCAGCTTCACATAGCCTTCGAACTGTTCAGCAACGGCGCGCGACAAAGTCTCAGTTTCTGTCGCATCATCGACCGTTTCCTCGAACTCTTCGACTTCAGCTTCAAAATACCGTTCCTGATCATTCAGCGCTTTCAGACGCGCGCGGGACTTGCCCTCGACCAGCACTTTAACAGTGCCATCAGGCAGTTTCAGCAATTGCAGGATCGTGGCAACGGTGCCGATCTCATAAAGATCTTCAGCGCCCGGTTCGTCGATTGTGGCATCGCGCTGTGCAATCAGCATGATTTCGTTATTGCCGTCCTCGACGACATCCAGAGCCTGGACTGATTTCTCGCGGCCAACAAAAAGTGGTGCAACCATGTTCGGAAACACCACGATATCTCTGAGTGGCAGAACCGGCAGAGTTTTTACGTTCGTCAATTTTTTCTCCGACGTTTGTTCCGGCCCGGATTCGAACTTCGACTGTGCGTCGAAACGGTCGGACCCGGACGTACTTGAGAAATAATGTGGAGCTGCCCCGGGTGAGGTTCAAGCACTCACCACAGAAACAGTGTCAAATGTCCTGCATATGCGCAGTTATCAGGAGGCTTCGCCCTGATCCGGCTCGCGCTTGGAATGCACATAGAGCGGCGCTGCACCATTCTCGACAGCCTCTGCATTCACAACGACTTCTTCGACGCCATGGAGATTCGGCAGTTCGAACATCGTATCGAGCAGAATGCCCTCCATGATGGACCGCAAGCCACGGGCACCGGTTTTCCGGTGGATGGCACGCTGTGCAATGGCGCTGAGTGCATCGTCGCGGAAGGTCAACTCAACATCTTCCATCTCAAAGAGGCGCTGGTACTGCTTGACCAGAGCGTTCTTCGGGTTGGTCAGAATGGTGATCAGCGCATCCTCGTCGAGATCTTCGAGCGTCGCGATAACCGGCAGACGACCGATGAATTCGGGGATCAGGCCAAAACGTTGCAGATCTTCCGGCTCGACTTCCGCCAGAACATCGCCAGTAGACCGATCATCAGGCGACTTCACATCCGCACCGAAGCCAATCGACGTGCCGTCACCGCGGCTGGTGATGATCTTGTCGAGGCCCGCGAAGGCACCGCCACAGATGAACAGAATGTTCGTCGTGTCGACCTGAAGGAATTCCTGTTGAGGATGCTTGCGACCGCCCTGTGGCGGCACAGAAGCAACCGTGCCTTCCATGATCTTGAGCAGCGCCTGCTGGACGCCCTCACCGGACACATCGCGCGTTATGGATGGATTGTCAGACTTGCGGCTGATTTTGTCGATCTCGTCGATATAGACGATGCCGCGCTGAGCACGTTCAACGTTGTAATCAGCAGACTGAAGCAATTTGAGAACGATGTTCTCCACATCCTCACCAACATAGCCCGCCTCGGTGAGAGTCGTGGCGTCCGCCATTGTGAACGGGACGTCGAGAATGCGTGCCAGCGTCTGGGCAAGCAATGTCTTACCACAGCCAGTCGGGCCCACGAGGAGAATGTTTGATTTCGAAAGCTCGACATCATTGTTGTTCTTGGCGCTGTGAGACAGGCGCTTGTAATGATTATGAACGGCAACTGAGAGCACACGCTTGGCGCGCTCCTGGCCGATGACATAATCATCAAGAACGTCACAGATTTCCTGAGGCGTTGGCACACCTTCGCGCGAACGGACCATGGCGGTCTTGTTCTCTTCGCGAATGATATCCATGCAAAGTTCGACGCACTCATCACAAATGAAAACCGTCGGTCCGGCAATCAGCTTTTTCACTTCATGCTGGCTTTTGCCGCAGAAGGAACAATAGAGTGTATTCTTGCTGTCAGTGGACTGGGGTGGTTTGTTCATCGAGCCCTCAATGGAGACCTGGCTCCATCCTTTATCGACCTAGTTGGCGCTTGTTTCAACAATGTTTAAGCGCAAGAGAGTTTACGAGAAGTTCTTCTCCGTTGATTAAACGAGCATAGAGATGGGCCTGCCGCAAGCCGAAACCGGAAAGTTTCGGTTGAAAATCGCATGTTTCTGCAGCTTGCAACAGGCTGGAAATTTATGCCGACTCCGGAACTTCCCGGCGTTCGAATACCTTATCGACAATCCCGAAGTCTCGCGCTTCATCTGCCGTCATGAACGAATCACGATCCAGCTTGCGCTCGATCTCGTCATAGGTTTTGCCGGTATGTTTCACATAAATCTCATTGAGCCGCTTTTTCAGCTCGATGATCTCTTCCGCATGCCGCTCAATATCCGAGGCAACACCGCTATAGCCACCTGATGGCTGGTGAACCATCACGCGGGAGTTCGGCAAAGCGATCCGGGAGCCGGCATCACCAGCCGCAAGAAGCAGCGAACCCATGCTGGCCGCCTGACCGATGCAGACAGTCGTGATCGGACAACGGATGTATTGCAGCGTATCGTAAATCGCGAGCCCCGAAGACACAATGCCGCCTGGAGAGTTGATGTAGATCGAAATATCCTTTTTCGGATTTTCCGATTCCAGGAACAGGAGCTGCGCGATCACTGTGGTCGCCAGCGAGTCGTCAATCGGTCCTGCAATAAAAACAATGCGTTCTTTCAGGAGGCGGGAAAAAATATCATATCCCAGAGTGCCACGACTGCTCTGATCGTAAATTGTCGGGTTGATAATCAATCCGGTTGTGTCGGGCGTATTCGTCATGTCCGAAAACTTTCTCATTATTGGCCGCCATTCGTCATATAATCTGAGCACCTTTTTTGTTTACGCAAGTGATTCCGGCATTTTTTAACAACACTCTTTTCGCAAACATATTTCAGCACCGTTCCATCGGCCACACTGCCGATCAAGTGTGAACAAAGAATGGAACAGAAAAAGGGCGAAACGCCAGACTGCATTCCGCCCTTTCAAAGTCATCTGATTGTCCGATTAAGCGGATACGTCTTCATCAGCTTCCAACGCTTCGCGCGTCGTCTCGACGTCCGTCACCTTGGCACGCTCGAGGATATAGTCGACGACTTTCTCCTCATAGATCGGTGCACGGATCTGAGCCATCATTTGCGGGTTCTGCTGGTAGAACTGGATGATCTGGCGTTCTGAGCCCGGATATTTGGACGCTTCTTGGTTCAGGGCGCGCGCAACTTCTTCATCATTGACG
This sequence comes from uncultured Hyphomonadaceae bacterium, assembly GCA_964342455.1. GTDB lineage: Bacteria > Pseudomonadota > Alphaproteobacteria > Caulobacterales > Hyphomonadaceae > Ponticaulis. The sequence continues at coordinate 10,000 of CAYFGB010000052.1, read as the reverse complement.
ACGATTTCCGCTTTCTGACCAATTTCAGCGAGCACTAGGCCGAGGCGCACACGGCGCTCTGCGATCTTGCGATATTCTTCCTTCAGCTCATCTTCGGACTTTTCCTTGTCCTCGTCATCAAGCTGGCCGGCTTCTTTCTCGCGCTCGAACTGAGACCAGATCTGACCGAACTCAGCTTCCACCATACCGTTCGGCAGTTCGAAGCTGTGCAGCTCGTCCAGTTTGTCGAGAAGCGTACGCTTCACCTTGTTCCGGGCCAGCGCCTTGTACTCGCCTTCGATCTGCTCGCGCATGATGTTTTTAAGCGCTTCGAGGTCTTCAAGACCGAAATTCTTGGCAAAATCGTCGTCGATTTCCGGTGTTTCCGGCGCGCGGATCTCGTGAACCTTCACCTCAAAGACTGCATCCTTGCCCTTCAGGTCTTCAGATGGATAATCTTCCGGGAAGGTCACATTGATCTCGGTTTCCTGACCGGCTTTCACGCCAACCAGCTGCTCTTCAAAACCCGGGATGAAACGGCCCTGACCAATAACAATCGTCTGATCCTCGGCGCTGCCGCCTTCGAACGCTTCGCCATCAATCTTGCCAACGAAATCCATCACGACAGCGTCGCCATCACGGGCTTTTGCCGTCTTGCCGCGTGGTTCGTATTTCTGATTGTTTTCAGCCAGCTTGCCCAGCGCTTCATCAACTTCGGAGTCCGCAACCGGCACGAACGGACGGTCCATCTCGATTCCGGTGATGTCTGCCGCTTCAAAGTCCGGCATGATTTCAACGTCCATCGTGTAGACGAGATCTTCATCGCCCGCTGCAACCTTCTCAATGTCGCCATCAACCTTGATGTCAGGTTGCTGAGCCGGACGGAGTGAACGCTCTTCAAGGGCTTCGGCGCTGGTGTTGCCAACAAGCTCCTGAATGATGTCGCTCATGATGGACTTGCCGTACATGCGCTTGACGTGGGTCGCCGGCACTTTGCCAGGGCGGAACCCTTTCAGCTGCATCTGAGGACGGATTTCCTCGATCTTCGCGTCCAGCTTTTCGTTTAGGTCGCTTGCCGGAATACGAATTGAAAAAGATCGGCTGAGACCTTCATTTTTGACTTCAGTGACGTCCATTGGTTTTCCTTCATGGCCATTTGGGCCGATTTCGTCATTTTGTCGCGCGCGCCTGTCACCGAACAGACAGGCACATTACAGATCAGCGGCGGTGTATGTCACATGGTTCGCGCGCTGTCCACGGTCTGTTTTCCTGTCAATCCCGTCTCGTCGACGCACTGGCTTATCAACAGGTTTGAAAACCAGAAAACCGACAAAAGTCTATGGACAATCCATACCATTTTATCCAAACCCTCATCTCATGATTATCGGACCGACTTCACACAGTTTCTACTCGCAACGCCTGCGTCTCCATTATGCCGATTGGGGCAACCCGGATGCGCCACCACTCATTCTGCTTCACGGTGGACGTGACCATTGCCGCAGCTGGGACTGGGTTGCGGACGAGCTGAAGAATGACTGGCACATCTTCGCGCCTGATCTGCGCGGTCATGGCGACAGTCAGTGGTCCACGGACGGAAACTATACGCCGATGGCCTGCGTCTACGATCTGGCTCAGCTGATCCATCAGAAAAAGCTGGCTCCCGTCACCATTGTTTCGCACTCCTATGGTGGCAATATTTCTCTCCGTTACACAGGGCTTTATCCGGACACAGTCCGCAAGGTCGTCTCGATTGAAGGTCTGGGGCCATCCCCGAAAGCCCTCGAAGAGCGCCTCGCCGTCCCGTTCGAGGAACGTGTCACGAAGTGGATTGATGAGAAGCGCACGGCGGCTGGCCGAAGCCCGCGTCGTTACCAGACACTTGAAGATGCCTATCAGCGCATGAAGGAAGCAAATAGCTACCTCAATGACGAACAGGCGAGGCATCTGACCGTTCACGGCATCTCGCAAAACGAGGACGGGACGTATTCGTGGAAATTCGATCCTTATTTCTGGGTCTTCCCACCTTTCGACATCGACCAGGCTGATCTTCAGACGCTGTGGGGACGGATCACATGCCCCACCCTGCTGATGTATGGCGCTGACAGCTGGGCTTCCAATCCGGAAAAGGATGGGCGCCTTAAATACTTCAACAACGCCAATGTTATCGAATATGAGAATGCCGGCCATTGGCTGCACCATGACCAGTTCGACCGATTCATGGCAGACCTGAAAGCATTTCTGTAGACCGAGTCACGATTAGAGCGGTCCCTGACCGCTCCTCTTTCCCATGGGCTGTGATCAGCCTTTCAGAAGTTCACGCGAAACAATCACCCGCATGATCTCATTCGTGCCTTCAAGGATCTGGTGGACGCGCAGGTCACGAACAATGCGCTCAACTTCATAGTCGGCAAGATATCCATAGCCGCCATGGATCTGCAAAGCGTCATTCGCCACCTTGAAACAGGTATCGGTCACAAAGCGCTTCGCCATGGCGCAGAATTTCGTCGCGTCCGGTGCTTTGTCGTCGAGTTTGCGAGCAGCTGTATAAAGCAGGCTGCGTGAGGCCTGGAGCTCTGTCTCCATGTCGGCCAGCTTGAACTGGGTGGCCTGAAAGTCCGAGATTGGCTTGCCAAATTGCTGGCGCTCCTTTGCATATGCCATAGCGCGGTCCATGGCATCCTGCGCGCCACCAAGCGCACCCGCCGCAATATTGAGACGCCCGCCATCAAGACCAGACATGGCAAACTTGAAGCCTTTGCCTTCCTCGCCAACCCGATTGGAAGCCGGAATGCGGCAATCGTCGAAATTGACCATTGCCGTTGGCTGAGCGCGCCAGCCCATTTTCATTTCCTTCTTCCCGAAGGAAAGCCCTGGCGTATCTTTCTCGACAACGAAAGTCGAAACGCCGCGCGCACCATCATCAGAGGTTCGCGCCATAACAACATAGACATCGGAGAATCCGGCACCGGAAATGAAGACCTTGGCGCCGTTCAGAACATACTCATCACCATCGCGCTTTGCTGACGTCTTCAGACTGGCCGCATCAGATCCGGCACCCGGCTCTGTCAGACAGTAAGACGCGATCTTTCGTCCGGCCGTAAGGTCAGGAACGTATCTGGCGCGAAGAGCATCATCAGCGAAGCTGTCGATCATCCATGTTGCCATATTGTGGATGGAGAGAAACGTTGCGTGGGACACATCTCCGATGGACAGCTGTTCAAAGATCAGAACAGCGTCGAGCCGGCCAAGGCCTGCGCCGCCATGCTCTTCCCCGGTATAGATCCCGCCAAAACCGAGTTCGCAAAGCGCTTCGAGAGCACCGCGATCCAGATTGCCTTCTTCATCCCATCGCGCAGAGTTGGGCCGCATCTGATCGCGCGCAAAGCCGGAGGCCATATCGACGATCATTGTCTGTTCTTCAGTAAGCATTTCCTACCTGCATTCTTGCGATATTGATTGTTCAGCCGTCCGGGCGGTCCTGTTATCCTATGCATTCACGCGGATAAAGAAAACAGTTTGCAGTATCAGGCTGCAAATATGCAGCACGTTTTTGTTTCAATCCGTCCGTATGCTGGTTTAATGCTTGACTTGGGGATTCAAGCTCCAGAACCATAAGACAACAGGCAAAATAGGTCGCGATCATCAGACGACGAGCCTGAGGGAGGAAAAATTATGCCGGATATCAGAAACTGGCAGGATATCGATTCAAGCTGGCTGGAAGACGTCCTGCGCAATAATGGGCTCGAGACGAAAATCGCTGATTTCAGCGCTCGCCCTGTCGGAACCGGACAGATTGGCGATTGCGCCAGATTTGAGATCAACTATGCAAGCGCGCCTGACAATGCGCCATCGTCCCTGGTTGGAAAATTCCCCTCTGCGGGCGAAGAAAGCCGTAACACAGCCCGCATTCTGAGCAATTATTTCCGCGAAGTGAAATTCTATCAACTGCTCCAGTCCAAGGCGAAAATTTCTACTCCGTTCTGTTATCATGCCGACCTTAATGAAGAGACGCATGACTTTGTACTGATCATGGAAGACCTTGCGCCAGCCGAGCAGGGCGACCAGCTCGAAGGCTCTACTCTGCCGCAATCCGAGCTTGTCGTGAAAGAGGCAGCAAAGCTGCACGCATCCTACTGGAACGATGAAACGCTTGATCAGTATCCATGGGTGTCCGACACAACCAACGCCCCTGTAGCCCTCCCCCCTGAAGCTTTCGCGGATACCTGGAAAGGCTTCGTTGCCCGTTATGGTGATCGTGTCACCGACCGGGCCAGACACATTGGTGACCGGCTGAGTGTGAATCTGGAGGCCTATGGTGTGAAACGTGAAGGCAATCGATGCCTGATCCACACCGATTTCAGACCAGACAATATGCTGTTCGCGACCAGCAAGGGTGGAAAACCGGTCACAATTGTGGACTGGCAATCCTTTGCGTATGGCGCGCCTGCCTCAGACGTGGGCTATTTCATCGCAGGCGCACTTGATGTCGACACACGAAAAGCCAACGAAGAGAAACTGCTTGACCTCTACGCGGTCACGCTGAGCGAGTTAGGCGCTGGTGAGTATCCGAAAGATGAAATGCTCCGCCATTATATCTCCGGCGGCTATCAGCTGTTCCTGACGGCGTATTTTGCCGCGGTGATGGTCACGCAAACCGAACGCGGCGACAAAATGTTCTTCCGGATGCTCAATGGTGGCGTGGACCTGATCTATGATCATGGAGCCGAAAACTGGTTTGATTAGAAATCGCTGGAAATCAGCTTCCCTATAAATATAGTCAAATATCGCGATCTCTGTTTACGCACCGTAATGTATGGGGCAAGAGAACGTGCGGGCCCGATGTGAGGATTGGGCCAGACAGATATAGAGGGAAGCCAAATGAGTGTGATTTCCACGCAGAAACACGATGACGTCCTGGTTATCGTATCCAACAATCCGCCCGTAAACGCGCTGGGTGCAGCGGTTCGTCAGGGCTTGAAGGCAGGCATTGAAGAAGCGCTTAGCGATGACAGCGTCAAAGCCGTTGTAATCCGCTGCGACGGTCGAACCTTCTTCGCTGGCGCTGATATTACGGAGTTTGGCAAACCGCCTGTACCGCCGCCGCTCCCAGAAGTCATTGACGCCATGGAAGCGAGCGCAAAACCAGTCATCGCTGCCATCCATGGCACGGCGCTGGGAGGTGGTCTCGAAGTCGCGCTTGGCTGTCATTATCGGATTGCCGTACCGTCTGCAAAACTCGGACTTCCTGAAGTCAAACTCGGCCTGATCCCCGGCGCAGGCGGCACGCAGCGACTGCCGCGCGTCGTCGGTGTCGCTGACGCCTTGCCAATGATTGTCTCGGGTGATCCGATTTCAGCTGGCAAAGCCGAAAAAATTGGCCTGGTCGACCGTGTGGTCGGCGAAGACACACTCGAGGCAGACGCGATCGCATTTGCCCGCGAAGTCGCCGCCAAAGCCGAACACCCGAAATCCTCGGAACGGTCTGACAAGATTGTCGATGCGGCACGCGATCCATCAGTCTTCTCGAATTTTGCCGAAAAGAATGCCCGCAAGATGCGTGGGTTTGATGCGCCACTCGCCTGCATAGAAGCGCTGAAGGGCGCTGTAGAGCTGCCTTATAAGGAAGGCGTCAAGAAAGAGCGGGAATTGTTCACCGGGCTTGTTACCGGAAGCCAGTCAAAAGCATTGCGGCACGTTTTCTTCGCGGAACGCGCAGCGGCCAAGATCGATGACATTCCGAAAGACACACCACTCATCCCCATCGCGAAGGTCGGCGTTATTGGTGCGGGCACGATGGGCGGCGGTATTTCCATGAATTTCCTGTCCGCAGGCATTCCCGTGACCATTGTGGAGCGCCAGCAGGAGGCACTCGATCGCGGCGTGTCCATCATCCGCAAGAATTATGAGAACTCGGCCAGGCGCGGTCGGATGACGGATGAACAGGTTGAGAAGGCAATGAGCCTTTTGACGCCGTCACTGAGCATGGATGATCTGGCCGATTGCGACCTGGTCATCGAAGCCGTTTTCGAGAACATGGATGTGAAGAAAGACGTGTTCACTACGCTCGACGGTATCGTGAAACAGGGCTCAATCCTGGCGACGAACACATCCTATCTGAATGTCGACGAAATCGCCGCGGTTACCTCCCGCCCTGAATCCGTGATCGGTCTGCACTTCTTCTCACCAGCGAACATCATGAAGCTGCTGGAAATCGTCCGCGGTGCAAAAACGTCGCCTTCCGTGCTGGCGACCAGCATGAACCTTTCCAAAAAGATCGGCAAAATCGCCGTTGTGGCGGGCGTGTGCCATGGCTTTATCGGCAACCGGATTTTGTCGAAACGCCAGCAGCAGGCGAATGCCCTGATCCTGGAAGGTGCCAAACCCTGGGATGTTGACCGCGTGCTGACAGATTTCGGCCTGCCCATGGGGCCGTTCCAGATGTCCGACCTGGCTGGCCTCGATATTGGCTGGAATCCAGAGACCACGTCATCCTCAACAATCCGCGAAGTCCTTTGTGAAAAGGGACGTCGGGGGCAAAAGACCGGCAAAGGTTTCTATGATTATGACGAAGCCCGCCGCGGCACGCCTTCAGACGAAGTCGAAGACATCATCAATACGTTCATCGAAAAGTCAGGCAACACGCCTCGCGCGATTGATGATCAGGAAATCCTCGAGCGGTGTCTCTATCCGATGGTCAATGAAGGTGCCAAAATTCTTGAAGAAGGCATGGCACAGCGCGCCTCCGATATCGATGTCACCTGGATGAATGGCTATGGCTGGCCGACTTATACAGGCGGGCCGATGTTCTGGGCGGATCAGATTGGCCTCGACAAGATCGTTGCCGGACTTGAGACATATATGGACAAGTTCGAGGACGGCTTCACCATCTCAGAACTGTTAAAGGACAAGGCCGCCAAGGGCGAAACCTTCAACTGATCTGAATTGTCTGCAGATGACCCGCTTCGGCGGGTCATTTCATGTCCGGCACTCTGTCGTCAGACACGAGGCATATCTGAATATCCGCGAAACAAGAAAAAAGCCGGGCTGACGCCCGGCTTTCTTAATTCCAAATGGCGCGAGTGACGGGGCTCGAACCCGCGACCCCCGGCGTGACAGGCCGGTACTCTAACCAACTGAGCTACACCCGCTCACCGATTTGGAAGCGCGTAGATACGAAGCTGGGTGGGCCGCGTCAAGCATAAATATTCAAATCCGGTGAGGTTTTATAATGTCATAGATGCGACGCAATTCCACGACACTATATGCGGAGGGAAGACAGGCGAAGGAGTAGGCTCATGCGTAAATTTCTGATTGGATTTGCCGCGATTGCGGTTGTTCTGATCGTGGCAATCGCTGCCCTGCCCTTTCTTGTTCCCGCTTCCACCTATCGAAATGTGATCGAATCCCGGCTCGAAGAATCGCTGGGACGAGACGTGACTTTCGGAAGCGATCCTCAAATCAGATTTTTTCCACAGCTTGGTGCTTCTTTTGATGATGTCACCATCGCAAACGCCGAAGGATTCGAAGCGCCGCACTTTGCGAAAGCCGAGTCGCTGTCGGTCGCCGTAAAATGGCTGCCATTGCTGTCTCGACGCGTAGAGATCGCCTCGGCCAATTTCCAGACCTGCGAAGTTTTCCTCGAAGAAGACCGCGCAGGAAACACAAACTGGACGTTCGTTCCAACAAGCGAGACAAACGAACCATCAACTGCGTCAGCAACCGGAACGTCCGAGCCTGGCTTTGATGCGTTGATCCCCAAAGCCAGCCTCACAAACAGTCGCATTCGCTACACCAGCGCAGCACAGGGGCTCGACTATGACATCACTGACATCAATCTGGATGCTGGTCTGAACGGCTTTGACGGGCCTGTGACGCTGAAAGGTGGACTCACACTGAATGACCAGCCGATCCGCGTAGACGGAACGCTGACATCCCTGAACAATGTGATCAACGCCGAACCTTTTGATGTCGACGCCACGATCAGCTCTGACATGGCGAATGTATCATTCGACGGCTCGATCGAGACAAGTGACGTGCTCGGCATAACAGGCACATTTGATGCTGATCTGAGCGATGTTCAGCGCTTACTGGATTTTGCCGGTGTCGATCTCGAGCAGGATCTGTCTGATATTGGCCGTATCAAAGCCGCAGGCGAGGTTTCCGGCAGTATCGAGGCTCTGCGCCTCACCAATCTTAGCGTGTCCCAGGACGGCCGCGGCCTCTCGGCCAGCTACACGGGAAATATTTCCACCGGCGACACCATATCATTCGATGGCGCTTTTACAGCAGACATTGATGATGTGCAGAAACTCGCCCGGCTTGGCAGACTGCAATCTGAAGACATGGATCTGGGTGCGCTCGGACAGGTGCAAGGCTCCGGCTATGTGTCTGGCGCGTTGGAGAATCTGAAGCTCACCGGCGTCAATTTCAGCCAGAAAAGCAACTTGCTTGAAAGCCGGTATTCGGGCTCGGTTACGCTTGGCGACGCCATCCAGCCAATCGGCACGGTTTCCTTGGTGTCCAGCAACGTGAAAAAGCTCGCCGAAACTTTTGGCATCGCTTTGGAAGGCGCAGACCGCTCGGCCTTCAAAACGCTGGATGCAAAAATCGGCCTTTCGGCAGCGGGCAACGGCTTCAAGGCCGATTTGCAGACCTTTCGGTTTGATAACATTGAAGCTGACGGTACGGCGACGCTTGACCTCAGCGGAGAGACACCCTTCATTTCCGCTGACCTTCAGATCCCTGATCTTGACCTCTCTCCATATCTGACGAGCAGTGAAAATAGCGAGACGCCCGGAGACCCGACAGATGGCTGGAGCACTGAGCCGATTGATCTGACCGTTCTCAAATCGGCGAATGGTGAGTTTGCGCTCAATATCGGAAGGCTCGCGAATGAGCGGGCCGAAATCCTTGATGTTCGGTTTGACGGGACGCTCAGGAACGGAACCCTGTCAGGAGAGCTTCTGACCCGTGCACCTGAAGGCGGACGGAGCGGATCGCGTAGCAATCTGATCAATCCGTTCTACTCCGGTGATCTGAAAACAGACTTTTCTGTAACCAGCGTCAGCGAGACAGCAAACAGGCTGTCATTTTCGGCCAATGGCTCAGGGATTGCAGCTTCTGACCTCGTGAAATTCTTCACGGGTCAGAACGTCTTGACCGGCGTAGCCAGCCTGGATGCAAATGCAAACACAAACGGAGCCAGCACGGCCGATTTCGTGGACAATCTGTCAGGCACCTACAATGCCGAAATTGGCGACGGGGCCATTCTTGGTATCAACCTGCCACAGCTTATGCGCAGCGCCCAGGAAGCGCTCACAAGCGGGAAATTACCGGCGGCGCTGTCACCTCAGTCCGAGACCGATTTCAGCTCTCTGTCCCTTCAGGGCGATATTACATCGGGCACAGCAAACATTGACGTCTTCCGGCTGGTAAGTCCGGTCCTGCGGGCCGAAGCCAGCGGAACTGTCGATCTTTATAATCAGACGCTGGACATCCGGCTTCGACCGCGTGCGCTGGAGAATGTCGCTGGCAGCAATCCGCTTCTGGGAGCGGCAGGCTTTGGCATACCGCTCCGCGTTCAGGGAAGCTGGTATTCCATCAAGGGCAGCCTTGATATGGATTTCCTGTCCACACTGATCGCCAATGAAGCGAAAGCCAGCCTTCAGAAAAATCTCGAAGACAGGATTGGCAAGGAATTGGGATCGATCCTCGGCACGAACAGCAAATCCAGCTCGTCGGACGGCACAACAACCGGCACGCCGGATGATAGCTCTACATCAGACGAAACATCCGAGCCCGAAAACGCTGCTGAGGATACTTCTGCCCCCGAAGAAGAGGAACAATCCGCGGAAGATGCAGCTAAGGAGCTGCTCAAGGGCCTCATCTTCGGCAAAGGGAATTGAGCGCACAAAAACATTCGTTAGATCAATGGATTTGAGGCTACAACTAAAGTTCAGGATAAAATCTGGTCGGAGCGAGAGGATTCGAACCTCCGACCCCCGGTCCCCCAGACCGGTGC
>CAYFGB010000051.1:0-21208 GCA_964342455.1 uncultured Hyphomonadaceae bacterium | reverse complement strand
CCGGCTCGTCCATGCCGCCATAAAGGTGGTTGAGGAACATTTCCTTGGTGAGCGTTGTGCCTTTCCGAAGGGAAAGGAGCTCGAACATCTGATATTCCTTGCCGGTGAGGTGAACGCGGTTTCCGCCGACTTCAACCGTTTTGGCGTCGAGGTTGACGACAATCTCGCCAGTCCGGATGACGCTTTCAGCGTGGCCTTTCGAACGACGAACAATCGCCGTGATGCGTGCGATCAGTTCGTCTTTGTTGAATGGCTTGGTCAGGTAGTCGTCAGCGCCATAGCCAAGAGTCTTGACCTTCGCTTCAATGTCCGGGTTGCCTGAAAGGATCAGGACCGGTGTGTTGACGCGGCTCATGCGGAGCTGTTTGAGAACGTCGAAACCTGAAATGTCGGGCAGTGACAGGTCGAGAATGATGATGTCATACTCATACACTTTACCAAGATCGACACCTTCTTCGCCGAGATCGGTCTGGTAAATGTTGAACCCTGCGGCCTTGAGCATCAACTCGATGCTTCGAGCGACTGCGTTGTCGTCTTCAATCAATAGTACGCGCATCAAGTCGTCTCCCGAATCACTTACAGTGTAACGCGTTGGCGGTCTTCATGTATAGGTAACCAACCGTTTGGAAACAAAAGGTTAACGCGTTGTGATTTGAAGGCAGGAAATTTTAACCAAGAAAGTCAGCCTGAAGACCGGTTCTGTCTGGTATGACAGAAAGTTCATCTCAGAGGCGGGCCTGCATGTCACGACAAGATTACAGAGTCCGGGTCCAAATAACCATAAAAAACAGGGTTGTTTCGGATTGTGAGGCGCGTGAGTTTCGTCCGTGCCCGATATAATAGTTCCGGTTGTTCCGCACGCCGGCGTCAGATTGCAGAATCCTGAACCGGTAAAGCTATCTGTTAACGATTGGTTAGCCGGAAAACGCGAATTTCAGATATCAGTTCGCCAGGACCACACACCCATGCTCCAGCAGATGATCAGAGAGATCAAGCGAATGCCGCGCGTCCGTGCCGAAGGCAAAGTCGTAGGCCTTGAGGGCCTGCGGATTGAAGCCTCCGGTCCGCCGTCCGCGCTGCGCATCGGTGCGATTGCCCGAATTGGCTCGCCGACCGGACCGCGTGCGGAAATTGTCGGCTTTAAGGGTGAACTTGCCATCATGCTGGCATGTGAGACCGGCTCGGAAGTCTATCCGGGCATTCCGGTCTATTTCGAGCACGGCGCAAACCTGATCTATCCGAGCGAGACCTGGCTTGGCCGTATCGTTGATGCGTTTGGCGAGCCCATGGATGGCAAAGAGCCGCTTGTTAAGGGCGCTTATGCGAAATCGGTGCATGCGCCGCCGCCACCTGCCCATGACCGGTCTCGGGTGAATGAGCGACTTCACCTCGGCGTGCGGGTCATGGATCTGTTCACCCCCTGTGGCCGCGGGCAGAGGCTTGGTCTTTTTGCGGGCTCAGGTGTTGGTAAGTCGACGCTGATGGGCATGCTGGCCCAGGGGGCTGATGCGGATGTGATCGTGATTGGCCTGATCGGCGAACGGGGCCGTGAAGTTCGGGAGTTTGTTGAGGATGCGCTGGGGCCATCCGGGCTGGCGCGGTCCGTCGTTGTGACCGCAACGTCCGACGCGCCCGCACCCGCCAGGCGGCGCGCCGCCTATGCTGCACTGACTGTGGCCGAGTATTTTCGTGACCGGGGCAAACAGGTGCTTTGCCTTCTGGATACCGTGACACGGTTTGCCATGGCCCAGCGTGAGATCGGACTGGCTGCCGGTGAGCCGCCCACGACCCGAGGCTACACGCCGTCTGTGTTTGCAGAGCTGCCGAAACTGCTCGAACGGGCAGGGCCTGGGGCGAATGGCGATGGCGATATTACCGGGCTGTTCACGGTGCTCGTTGACGGCGATGATCATAACGAGCCGGTCGCAGACGCCGTGCGCGGTATCCTGGATGGGCACATCGTGATGTCCCGGCATATTGCTGAAAGAGGACGCTATCCGGCGGTTGACCTGCTCAAATCTCTATCACGACTGAACAATGTTCTGCAGGATGCCGAGGAATCTGCCCTCATCCGGGAGGTCAGGCGCCTTGTCTCCACCTATGCTGATATGGAAGAATTGATTCGTATTGGGGCGTACGCGCCGGGCGCCGATCCGGATGTCGACCGCGCTATTCGCCTCATAGACGGCTTGAATGCGTTTCTGACGCAAAGCGAGGGGGACCCAACTCCATTGGAGTCGGTGGTTGACGGGCTCCGCGCCGTATATGAAGGATCAGCATGATGCGAACGCTCGAAGTTCTTCTGAAACGCGCAAACCAGCAAATGGATGAGCTGGCAGGTGTCGCCAGCGAGACGCTGGCCACCCGCAATGACGTTCTGGCCAGGCGCGCATCCGCAGAAGCCTCAATCGAAGCCGAAGCCGCCATGATCGACTCCTCACCGCTTTCGGGTATGGGGTTCGCCGAATATCTCGACCGTCAGAAACAGAGACTTACAGAACTGGATGGCGAGCTGACAGTTGCCGAACAGGCGCATGATGAAGCCAAACAGGCGCTGATGGGGGCCTTCATGGAGGTGAAGAAGCTGGAAGCCCTGCTGACCCGGCAACAGGCAAAAGCGCTGCACGAGCAGCAAGCCCGTGAGCAGGCCGAGGCTGACGAACGAAGCTCCCAGAACTACGGTCGCTGATCAGATCTTGATCTTGATGAAAAGATTATTGCGGTGGACGTGAACATCGACCTGTTCTTTCGGCACAGACAGCAATGTCAGGCCGAGTTGAACAGACGCTCTGGCATCAAATCCCATGGTCGGGTTGCTCTGATCCAGATTGAACAATTCCTGAGTTGATTTGACTACGGCGCGACTGATGAACAGGTTCAGCGCAATGCCGTTTTCATCCCGCTCTGTCCGAACCGAAACGCGATCACCTTTGGTGCAGGCACGCAGCAGACCACCGATCAAATGGTTCATGCCAAGCGCGGCAAGCGGACGGGAGCCCATTTGCGTGTACCAGGAATTTTCAGTCTTGATGATGAGATCAATACCGCGCGATCTCGCATCCCGGCTGACCCGCTGAGCCGTTTCGAGCATCAACTCATGGATCGGCGTTCGGGTGGCCTGTGACAGATCGTCCTCTGAATAGGCGCGAATGGCCCGAATGGTGTCGACCAGATGCCCGATATGCTCGGCAGATTTAGTGCGTCCCGTATCCTGCATGGCTTCAAGGAGGGTCTGCAGGCTGATTTCGATATAGGAGAATGTTTTTGAGAACGTGCTGAGAGAGGCCTTGATGGCGTCGCTGGCTTCTCTGGCTTCCTCAATCTCGTCACTGATCTGAATTGGTGACGCATGATTGCCGGATGCAAAAGTCATCATCCTGCCGTTTACACGATGACGCGCCGTTGTGTTCAGGGCGAACTGACGAAGAAGCTTCGGATTGATGTCGCCCTTGTCCAGTACGGCTTCCGCACCGCCTGCAAAGGCTTTCTCACGAACCGTTTCGCTGCCATCGGATGTGACCAGAACAATCGGTGCATCTGTGAAGGCGCGGATGCGGCGAATGTCATCCTCAATGGATACCGCGTCCGGACGTTTTACGTCCAGCAGGATAAAATCGGTCTTGTCGCGATTGCCGCTATTCTCGAAATCGGCGAGGCGATGAGATACTAACAGCTCAACGTCACGCTCCTCCATAATCATTCTGGAGAAGAGTTCTGCATCTGTTGTATCGTCTTCCACGTAGTGGATTCGCATAGGCGCACTCGCAATTAACAGGGCAATAATAGCGCTGTTAATCAAGTGGTGCAAGAATACCTTTTAAGTGTTCCACAGAAATAGAAACGACGCAATCAAAATAGCCAGTATTTCCGGGCTTTTTCATTCTAATTCAGACTTGAAAAATCCATTTTTATCGATGGGGTCTTGCTTAGTCGCCCAGATTCACTTCAGCCTGACTAAGTATCAACAGGAGATGACGACCTGTTGGAGGATTCGGTGGGCTAATTGTTGGGGAAAACGAATAAAGGCGTCAATGATATGCCAAGGAAGTTGGCAAAGACGGTAAATTCTTCTGTGGAATCGGAAGACGGGAGGGCGTTTGTCAGGCAGATTGCCTCGGCGTTATCTCACGATATTCGTGCTCCACTTCGGCATACCGGACATTTTCTTGATTTTTTCGAGCGCACGTTGAGTGAGCCGGTGAGTGCGGAAGCGCAGGAGCATATGCGCTTCGCCCGCGGATCGCTCGATGAACTCAGTGAAATGGTCGAACTTCTTGTCGACTACATTCGACTTGAGGAATATCATCAGCATGCAGACGGGCTGAATCTGACAGACATTATCTCCGAAAGTATGGATCGTTCGAAGATCGCTCAGGATGCAGAGGCGGCCAGTATTTCCGTTCTGGGGCAGGCGGGGCTGGCCGGTGATGAGGGCCAGCTGCGAAGCCTCTTCATGCATATGTTCGACAACGCGATCATGTATTGTCCGGCGGACCGGGCACCGCAACTTGTGGTGACCATCTCCTCTGCTGAGCAGGAACCCATCACTGTGCTCGTCGAAGACAATGGCGCAGGTATCTCGGCTTCAGAGGATGCCATCTTCCGGATGTTTCAGAATGGTGTGAAACTTTCGACCGGCCAGGGACCTGGTGTCGGCTTGCCATTTGCCCGGCGTATCGCCCGGCTTCATCAGGGCGATCTTCATTTATTGCCAGAGCCGTCATCCCTTGGCGGGGCAGCGTTCCGTCTCACACTGGGGACAGGGAACGCTGAGCCCTCTCGGGATTGATCTAGGTCTGGTCGCGCAGAGTCATACGCACCATGGTTGCGATCTCGCGACAGGCCTTGGCCGCTGCCGGTGAACCGCCAATGAAAGCTGTGAAGCCGTGTGCGAGGCTGTCATAGCAGCGAAACTGGGTTTCAACGCCAGCATCGTTGAGCCGATCAGCGTAGAGTTTGCCCTGATCGGATAGCGGATCAAAGCCTGCCGTGACCACAATGGCCGGAGCCAGACCTTCCAGATTGGTTTCATGCAGAGGCGAGAGGCGCGGATCGTTCACATCTGCGCCTTCGGGTACATAATGATCCATGAACCAGTCCATCGTGTCTTTCGACAATGGATAAGCGTCGGCGAAAATATGCATGCTTGGTGTGTCGGACACAATTTCGACGGCCGGATAGATCAGCAATTGCAGCACAGGCTGAGGCTTGTGATCGCGCTTCATTTCCTGCGCAACGATCGCAGACAAATGCCCGCCCATGGAATCGCCGCCGACTGAAGCCTGCCCCGGAGGTGCGCCAAAGGATTCGGCATGCTCCAGCGCCCATTCGTAAGACGCGATGGCGTCCTCAACGCCTGCAGGCCATTTATGCTCTGGTGCCAGTCGGTAATCGACTGAAATAATCGGTCCTTTAACGATGCTGGCCATCAGGCCGCAAAACGCATGGCAGGTTTCAAGATCACCAATGACGCCGCCGCCGAAATGATAAAACACCATGACGGGAATGTTCGGGTCCTGGCCTTCCGGACGATAGATCCGGATTGGGATATTGCGATCAGCCAGTTCGATACGGCTGTCTTCTGCGGTCACGCCATTTGGAAGCGGGGCATCGAACATGGCAATGCCCTGCGCAGATGCAGCCCGGGCAACTTCCGGAGACAGGCTTGACATGGGCGGCTGATCCTTGGCGCCATTCATCATGAACTGAAAGTGCGGATCCAGCGTGCGTCCGCCAAGCTCAAAAGGTTTGCCGCCGGACATTTTTACCAGCCAGCTGGGTGGCAGTTTCATCATGAGACGAACGAGTGTGGTTTGCAGGCTCATATCTTCCCCCGTATGTTTTCTTGTGAGGTGACGCGTCAGGCGTCGACCGCAACATCTACCTGAGTTCTAACACCATTAAGGATAAGATTGCAGGCGAAATCTGCGGCCGTTTTTATCTCTTCATCCGGGTCCATTCCGGATTCCAGTCTGGCGATCATCTTGTCGCCGATCTCACGGGCCAGGCCAATGGCGGCCGCTGTGAGGTATTCCGTATCGATCCCGGCTTCGTCCGGTTTGCCGAGAATGTCCTCAATGTCTTTGCGGATTTCGTCAAAAATTGCCTGCATCTCCGGCGTATCAACGCGGAATCCGATCAATTCGTTTTTGGCTTCCATCCGCATGGAGCCGCCTTCGCGGCTTGAGGCGGCCAGATAACGGAAGAAGGCTGTGATCGCACCGTGCAGATAAGCTTCAAAGGTATCGGTGTTTTCACGCACAGCCTGAAGCAGAGGGCGAAACCGGAGGACAGAGACGCGGGAGAGCGCCTCGAAGACTTCTTCTTTGGATTTGAAGTAATTGTAGAACGTGCCGGAAGCGAGGTCGGTGCGGCGTATGATATCGCGCACTGTCGTGGCTTCAAAACCGAGCTCCGCAAACACCATGCGCGCCGCGTCGAGGATTGCCTCGCGATTGGCTGCTTTGGTGCGTTCTCTCTTGCCGCTGAAATCGTCGTCTGGAGCTTGTTTGGTGCGCTGGGAAATCACAGGTTAGCCGTTTTGTCTGGTCTTGTTTATCTGGTACTGCAAACAGCGTCTGGCTGGTTTTGTCAAAGCGAGACACCAATGCTCCGGTCGAATTTTTCGACCGGAGGTGAATTTGTGCAGCTCGCTCTGACAGCTGGCAAATGTCAGACCTCGCCAGCAGGCGCCAGTGCGCGAGCGGGTACGGGCAGTACATTATTCTGTTTACGCGCCCGGGACGCGCCGCGTTTCAGTTCCTTTTTCAGGTCTGCACAATAGGCATTGAAATCGACCTGAATGGTGTGGCGCGGACTATTGTAGAAATGCCCGTTATGGAATTCGTCATCTGCCTTGATGGTGGACAGCAGCTCATCCTGTTCCGGCAGGGCGTAATTCCCGGTCAGGTAAGCGGCCAGCAGCTTTGACTGCTGCTCGGCAAAGTTCACCAGCGTTGGCAGAGGCTGGGCCAGCCCCATAAAGAAGAGATTGTCGATGCCGGGACGCACCATGCGTTTAAACAGGTCAAACCGGTTGTCTTCTCCAGGCGTCAGCTCAGGGGCATCGAAGAATGGAAAGCTGATCTTGTAGCCTGTGGCCCAGACGATTGCATCGAGCTGTTCGCGCGACCCGTCCGCAAACACAACACCATCGCCATCCAGACGCTCAATCGCGCCCTTCACCTTGATGTCGCCGCAGCCAACCCGCGTCAGAAATTCACCCGACACAGAGGGGTGACCATCCAGAGGTTCGTGATCAGGTTTCGGCAGACCGTAATCTTCCATATTGCCGATGGCTTTCTTTACTGCCTTGCGAGCGAGTGACCGACCGATATTGCTCGGTAGCCAGCCTGGCAGAACAGCTTTATCGGCAGGCTGTCCATTCATATATTTTGGCATCACCCAGATGCCGCGGCGCAGGGAGATGAACAGCTCCTCGGCAATCGGCTTCTGTGAGAGTTCAGACGAAATATCCATTGCAGAATTACCGCCGCCAACAACCATGACGCGCTTCTTGCGGAAGTCGAACGGTTCAAAGGGATCGCGATAATTATGGCTGTGAACCTGGTAGCCGTCGAATGTTCCCGGATATTCCGTCGGTACTCTCGGATCCCAATGGTGACCATTGCAGACGACGAGGACGTCATAGGTCCGTTCTTCGCCGGTTGTCAGGCGAACGGACCACAATCCATCCTTTCGGCGCTCAGCCTTTTCAACACCTGTGTTGAAGGTAATCGTTTCGCGAAGTCCGAAATGATCCACGTAGTCGTGGAAGTATTGCAAGAGCTGGGCGTGATGCGGAAAGTCCGGATAGTCTTCCGGGATCGGATAATCTTCGAAAGCCAGACGCCATTTTGAGGTGTCGATGTGCAGGCTTTCATAGCAGGACGACATGCCGTTCGGATTGTTATAATACCAGTTGCCGCCAATATCGTCTGAAATTTCAAAGCAGTCATAGGGAATGCCGTGATCTTTCAGCCGCTTTGCGCTGGTGAAACCGGATGGGCCGGCCCCGACAATGCAAACCTTTGGAAGGCGCGCGTCGCCATCATATGCCATGTTATTCTCTCCCTTAGATGGAGCGCTTCGTGTATCCGGCGCTCTTATTCTTCCTCTTTTCTTGGAGTGTATGGAAGTTGACGTTGACGTCAATCTATTACGCCGCGTCAGTATACATGCCTGCCGGGGCAGGGATCCGGTGTGTTTTGCGATGTCCGGCAACGGGCTCTGGAAAGAATGAAACGGTGTGCAATCTTTCGTCTTTTCGGCGGGAAAACAATCAGTGTAGGGTGGCTGGCATGACAACTGATCCAGATTTCTTCGACCTCGTCAGGCAGTATGCGCCGAGTGTCATCAACAATGTTCCTTATGCGCAGAAGCTGGGGTTCGAATTGATTGACCTTGAACCCGGCCGCGCCTCTGCCCGCGCAACCTATCGTCCGGAAACGATTGGTGATCCTGATACCGGTGTGATCCATGGTGGCGTTGTGACGGCCCTTTTGGACAACATTTCCGGGGTGGCTGTGATCGCATCTCTGAAAGAGCTGAAATCCACTTCGACGCTCGATTTGCGGATCGATTACATGCGGCCATCGGAAGTCGGCAAGGACATCATCGCCGAAGCCGAGTGCTATCACATGACGCGCAATGTCGCCTTCACGCGGGCCATTGCCTTCAATGATGATCGTGATCGGGTAATTGCAACCGCATCAGGTTCTTTTGCACTTAATCATATCGATAATTTCGCCGGTGAAATTCCGAAAGGAGTGCTCGGATGACGGAAACGTCCATCAGCCGTCAGGCGCGCCTTCAGGCTTTTCTGGAGCGCACACCCTTTGCCCAGTTCCTGGACTTTCGCTGCGAGGTGATGGGCGATGAAATGACGGCCATCCTGCCCTTCCGGACATCCATTATCGGAAACCAGACGATTCAGGCCCTGCATGGCGGTGCCATCGGGGCGTTTCTTGAACTTACGGCCATGGCGCAATTATTCCTTGTTTCCGAGACGAGCCGGTTTCCAAAGCCTGTAAATCTGACGATTGATTATCTTCGGCAAGGCAAGGCTGAAGATCTGTTTGGTCGGGCCAGCGTGACCAAACAGGGTCGACGTATTGCGAACGTCCGCGCTGAGGCCTGGCAGTCCGAGCGGGGCAAGCCTGTGGCAACGCTGAACGCCCACTTTCTTCTGACAGAATAATAAAAAGTCTACGCTGACCAAAACCGGTTTGTTAACGTCAGTATGAGACGATGTGCCCCTAGCGAGTAGTCGGGCACATCATGAAGAATTTCGAATCTCTGAGGAATTTGCTGCGTATCCCCACTGAGGATGAGCCGTTATTGCGTGCTCAGTTAAGAGCACTCGAACGGCAGGTGCCGCTGCTGTATATCATCCTGCTGGTCAGCGTCTGGGGTGTTGTGGTGCATTTGATCGGCGACGCGCCGCCACTGCTGACGCTTTGGCTGCCTGTGCTGCTGACCATGGTCGTCGCCTCCCGGATTTACGCGCTTCACCGGGCCAGTCGTGACGACTATTTTCCCATTGAGCGGGTTATCCGGAAACTGAAGGCGCTTATCGCTTTTACAGTGATTATGACCGTTGCACTTGGCGGCTGGGCCTGGTCGCTCGACAATTATGCCTCGCCTTTGCAGCGGACCCATTTGTCGTTCTTCGTCGCAGTAACCCTGATCGCGTCGACATTTGCTCTGGCACAATTTCCGCCAGCCGCAATCTATTCCATCTTTCTCGGCGGGCTGACGTTCAACCTGTTCTGCATTTCACGTGGCGACCTGGTCAATCTGGGGCTCGGGCTGAATTTCAGCGTGGTTCTGCTGGTTTTTGCTCTGTTGATGCGTACGTTCCACCGCGCCTTTGTGTCTAACGTTCATGCGAATTTCGAGATGACCCGGCTGAACGCTGAGCTGGTGTATCACCGTGACAATCTGGCCGGAGAGGTACGCAAGCGAACAGCAGAGCTGGAAGCTCAGGCGCTCAAACTGGAACAGGCGCTGAGCCAGGAAAAGGAGCTGAACCAGATTCAGAACCAGTTCGTGTCCATGGTCAGCCATGAATTCCGCACACCGCTTACGATTATTGATGGCTCTGCGCGCCGTGTGGAAAAAAACCTTGGCCGGATGCCAGATGGGCAACTCGCTGAACGGATGACCCGCATTCGTGGTGCCGTAAGACGTCTTTCCAATCTGGTGGAGCGCACGCTTGACGCTTCAAAACTGGCCAATGGAGCGATCGAGTGCGCCCCAGTGGATTTCGCCCTCGAGCCATTCCTGGTCGAGATTGCGGATCGCCACGCCGATATTGCTTCCGCAGAACAGCTTGAGACGGATTTCCATGATCTGCCGGACACCCTCCATGGTGACCCCAATCTGATTGATCACATCATTTCCAACCTGCTGTCCAATGCGGTAAAATATTCTGGTAAGGCTGCCAGAATTAAATTCTCGGCTGTCGGAGAGGGTGGAGAGTTGATCTTGTCCGTCCGCGATAATGGCGTTGGCATCCCCGCCTCTGAACTGTCCCGGATCACCGAGCGGTTCTATCGGGCCTCGACCTCAAAAGGCATTCCGGGCACCGGCATAGGTCTCAATCTCGCGGCCAGCCTGGTCCGGATGCATGGCGGGCATATGCGTATCGATAGCGTTGAGGGGGAGTGGACGGAGGTTCAGGTGCGCCTTCCTGTGTCTGAAAAGCAGCGGGAATCGAATTCCGATACGCCGGACAGGCAAGCATTCGCCTAGCGTCAGCCTAGGTCGCGTGAATTAATTCTGACTGCGATATGCACCGAAATCCGGGACCGGAAAAACCTTTGAATTCAATATGTTGATCTCAAATAAATGTCCGGGCTCGAAGTATAAGTGCAACCAGATCGTGATTTTGATAAGAAATTGATGTATTCGCCAGAAGTATATTAAGACTTGAATGTCATACCTCGATTGTCTGTCGTTAGCCATCGGGGGAAATGTGAGCTTACGCTTTCTTTCAGTACGCGCGCGTATGGTATTGCTGGCCTTGCTGTCGCTGGTATCCATTGTTGGATTGTCGGCGGTCTTCCTGTCAGCAGGACAATTTGTTCGCGAATTGCAGCAACGCGAGAATGAGTACGCGATGCGGGCCGAGCTGGGGCGGAACGCGTCATCCCTCCTTCTGCAACTGGAAGCCATGGCCAATGGGGTCCTCAATGCGCGTGATCGTTCGGCCTTTGATGAGTTCCTTCTGCTGAGTTCAGCCTTTCAGTCGGAAATCAGACGGATTGATCAGGACCGCCAGGTGCGGGCTGCGGATGCAATCGGTCCGGATGCCGAACGCTATATCGACGAATTACAAACCTCCTTTGAGGCACGCGAAAAGCTGGGTCTGACCCATGAGGTCGGCCTGGAGGGTCAATTGCGCCGCTCTGTTCATGCAGTAGAATCCCGTCTCGACGAATTCGGCGATTACGAGCTGACAGCCAAAATGCTGATGATGCGGCGTCACGAAAAAGACTTCATGATGCGGCTGGAACCTGGCTATCTGTCAGCGCACTCTGAACGAGATGCCGAATTCCGGGACATACTGGCCCAGCGCCCCTACAGCGTGGCGGTAAAGCAGGAATTGCAGCGTTTGCTGACCCAGTATCGAGACGGCTTTGAGGCCTGGGCGGAAGGTCGGCTGGAACTGAAGGCGGCCATGGAAAACGCAGAGCTCCGTCATGGCCGACTGGTGACAAAGCTGACCCGTTACACCGACACGGCCGAAGCGGATGTTGCCATGCTCAAGGATCGCCAAAGCGATACGCTCGGTACGGTACAGATTCTGGTCTGGGGCGGGGTGATTGCTTTTGCATTCATCTGCCTGACCCTGACCTGGCTGATCGGCGATTCAATTGCCAAACGTATTCGGAAAGTCTCCTGGGATATGCTGGGACTGTGCGCCAACCGCACGACCGAGCTGGAGGCGTTTCATTGCAACAGCCCTGACGAGATCGAGCATCTGGAGAATGTGCTCGGCTTCTTCCGGCAGTCCCTCATCGAATCTGACCGGTTGAACGAAGAAATTCGCTATCACCGGGATCATCTGACCGAAGAAGTGGCCGCGCGCACGGCTGAACTCAAAGAGAAAACCGACAAGCTGGAAAAAGCGCTCAGCCATGAAAAGGAGCTGAGCAAGCTGCAGAACCAGTTTGTATCGGTGGTCAGCCATGAATTCAGAACGCCGCTGACCATTATAGACGCCATGGCACGACGCGTTTCCAGAAAAGCTGACAGCATGTCGTTTGATGACATCCGCGAGCGTATGGAAAACATTCGCGGGGCCACGCAAAGGCTGTCCCAGCTGGTGGAGCGCACGCTTGAATCATCCCGGCTGCAAAACGGTGAGATGGAATTCTCTCCCGACATTCTCCGCATTGATCGCCTTGTTGAGGATATCGTCAGCAGACATCGGGAAATTGCGCCGGGCTTCACGTTTGAGCTCAGCTTTTCAAACATCCCGGAGACCATGATCGGCGACGAACAATTGCTCGACCACGTGATAACCAATCTGGTGTCCAACGCCATCAAATATTCGGCAGACAGGCCTCAGGTGCAAATTTCCCTCTCCGGAGCGGCTCGGCATGTCGAACTGCGCGTGAAGGATCA
Organism: uncultured Hyphomonadaceae bacterium; assembly: GCA_964342455.1. GTDB lineage: Bacteria > Pseudomonadota > Alphaproteobacteria > Caulobacterales > Hyphomonadaceae > Ponticaulis. Next base: position 8,575 of record CAYFGB010000051.1, on the reverse strand, counting down.
CGGCGTCGGTATTCCGCGCGATGAGTTGCCCATGATTGCGCAACGATTCTTCCGCGCATCGACTTCCAGCGGCATCAAAGGGACAGGCATCGGTCTGAATCTCGTTGCCAAGCTGGTTGGCATCCATAAGGGCACTATGAGCATTGACAGCATTGAGGGCAAATGGACGGAGATCGTCATTTGCCTGCCGCTCGACTGCCGGAATACCGGCGGCATCCTGCCTTTGCCGGCACGCGGTGTCGGTATTCAGGTGGCAGTGGGCTGAGCGGTTAGTCCAGAGACTTCAGGCGCTCACCCAGAACGCGGCCTGACATCCAGGCGTGTTCGACCTCTGGACCGATATGCCAATCGCCGCACGTGCCGATCCGCAAGTCTTCATTCCAGCTGGCGGGAAACCCAACGCCGCCTGCGGGGAAGGCATAAAGCCAGCGATGGGCTGTGGATGAGACCGGTGACTGGTGCGTGTCGGTAACAGCCTTAAACGCGCTGAGAAGTTCCGAAACGATATCGTTCTGTGACCAGTCGACATGATCTGCGCTCCAGTCCGGACCGGCCTGAAGCACCCAGCTTTCAGCTGGATCACGACCGGGCTTGGCGCTGTTTCGGACCAGACGTGTAAACGGCATGCCGGAGCCCAGAACGAGATCGAAATCCAGACCCAGCGGTTCTGAGAACGCCAGCATGACGGTCCAGCAGGGCAGGGAAGCAACGTCCCGAGCCTGGCCAGCCAGATCGGGCGCCACCTCATCGAGCAGGACCGCTGCCTGTTCGGCAGGCACGGCGCAGATGACGCCATCACAGGGAAAGTCTTCGGTGTCGTCCTCGAATGTGAGAGTCCAGCCAGCCCCGTTGGCAACGATCTGATGGATCCGGACGGCAAACTGCACATCCAGACCTTCGGTCAATCCTTTGACCAGGCTGTTCATGGCAGGTGTGCCGACGCAGAAATTTTCATCCGGAATGGAGGCCAGACCGGATTTGTCCAGTCTGGCCAGACGCGGTTTCCACAAACTGATCCAGTCATTGGCCAGCCATTTGCGGGCAACGTCTGAAAACTCCTTGGAATGTGTCTTGAAGCCGATTGCGCCATGGTCGAACCGAACCTGTCCGGCCGGGCCATCCAGTCGGCGGGTGGATAGCCGACCTCCGGGGCCCCGGCCCTTATCAAACAGCGTGACGTCGTGGCCAGCTGACTTTGCTTCATGAGCACAGGTCAGTCCGGCGATTCCGGCTCCGATAATGGCGAGTTTCATGCGTTGATTCCTTGATCCGGAACCAACTTAAACCAACGCGTCAAAACTTCGAGGGCCAATTCCGGAGAGTTTGCCGATCGCGAAGAAAAAGCAGGTTGGGTCAGGCCGCGCCCTGCACACTGCCTTTTGATTGACCGGCCACTTGCTGGGAGAGCCAGTCATTAAGCCGTGTCATGGCGGGTTTCCAGTTGGAGATTGTATCCGGTGAGAAAACCGACGCTGTCGGATACCAGGGCAGCTGTCCCGTACCGAGGAAAGGCCAGGAATTCGGCGCACCGATAATGGCCGTGTTTGCGCCAGCGCCCGCCGCAATGTTGGTGGTGGCGTTCATAGGGCCAACGACGAGATCAAGCGCGACGGCCAGCGCGGACAGGTCGTCGAGTTGATCCTTGAGGTCAATGCCCTCCATCTGATGGATCTTCACACCAAACTCTCGCTCGGCGCGTTCGAGATCGGCTTCACAATCGCCATACTGAAGATTGATCCAGGTCGTGCCCTCAATGTTCAGCGTCGCTTTCCATTGTTCAAATGGTGAATAGTATTTCGACCGTTTGGCACTCATCAGCATGGATTTCCAAAGAAGCCCGCATTTGTAGCCAGGGCCAAGCCGGGCCAGTTCACCGCGCCAGTGTTCGACCCGCTCCGGGTCTGGCGTCAGATAAGTCTTGTCGGTTGGGAACGCATCGAGCGAGCGTCGCAGAACGCGCAGAACGCTGCCCATCGGTGCCCAGCAGTCGTAATCTTCCCAGTTCGTGATGGTCGGGCAGCCGCGCAGCGGTACGCCATTATTCCGAATTGTGGCGTGTTTGGTGACTTTCGCTTTCGGGAATGAGCGCTCAAACAGGGGAACAAGACGCGGTACGCAGGCAATGGTCAGTGCGCCGTCAGGGCCCAGATGGTCGATCAGGTCATGGCCGGTATTCATGAACATGACCTCATCGCCGAGACCCTGTTCTCCGACCAGTAGCAGCCGCTTGCCTTCAAGCGGTTCGCCATCCCATTTCGGAACAGGGATCGAATAGCAGGTGGCTTTGTTGTAGCTGGGATCATTGCGGCATTCGTATGCATCCCAGGCTTCATCCAGCTGGCCGCTACCGATCAGGGATACAGCGCGGGCGTGGCGGCTTTCCGCCATTTCATGGGGTGGCATATTGCCCATGTCGAGCGCCTTGTTGATCAGTTCCAGCGCGGCCTTGTGATCGCCTTCGGTCGCCCGGGCATAGCCCATATTGTGATAGGCGCGCGAAAGGTCCGGATTGATCTGGAGGGCCTGTTCGTAGAAGAGAATGGCGTTGGTGAAGTCCGTCTGCTCCATCATCACGGTGCCGAGCGAGTTCCACAACAGACAAGAATCCTGGTTGGCGTAGATCGCGGCACGCAGGACTTCTATCGCGTCTTCCATCTGGCCTTTGTCACGCAGCACGCAGGCCAGATTGTTCGGACCCTCTACCGCCTGTGGCATTAGCTTGATGAAGATACGGAACAGTTTTTCAGCGACATCATAAAGATCCATCCGCCAGGCCAGCAGACCAAGGTTCTGATAGACTTCCGGTTCCTGCGGGTCGAGCTTCTGCGCCCGTTCATAGAGTTGCAGAGCCAGGGACGCGAGCCCGAGCTTGTCGAGCGCAATGGCCGTGATGTGGTTGGCCATGGCAATGTTCTCGTCAATGTCGAGTGCTTTCAGCCCCAGTCTTGCACCTTCCTTATAATCGGCTTCATGAATTTTGCGGACGGCCCGCTTCATGATGGGCAGGGCTTTTCGGAGCTTCGCTTCACCTTTTGCGCCCTTGAACCGCAACACTGTTTCAAGCGCCTTACTGTCTGCAGCATCGCCGACGGAGTCGGCGGGCAGTGGAATTGCAAGGGCTGTCACATTGATCGCCTGCTCGATTGCAGCGTGATTCTGGGCGTCGCTCATCTGGCACTCCGGTGTTTCTTATACAACCAATTGCCATGGGCTCTTTAAGAAACGGCTAACCGAATTCAACTCAGGTGCAATCAAGCATTAACCTCCTCGGGTTATGCAATCGGTTACGCAATGTTTAGGCTGGAGGAAGAACCATGCCGCTGAAACTGTCCCTTAAGCCGGGCGAAAAATTCGTGGTCAACGGCGCCGTTATTCAGAATGGCGATCGTCGGGGCGTTCTTTTGCTTCAAAACAAGGCCTCTGTCCTTCGTGAAAAGGACATCATGCAGGTCGAGGACGTGAACACGCCGGCACGGCACATCTATTTCCCTGTGATGATGATGTATCTCGATCCGACGGATGTTTCCCGTCAGTACGAGGAATTCGTCGTTCGCATGACGGAATTCATGTCCGTCATCAAGAACCCGGCCATTCTGAAGGAATGCATTGCCTGTTCCAAGGATGTCATGGCGGGCCAATACTACAAGGCACTGAGCCGGTGCCGTACAATCATGGCCTATGAAGAGGAGTGCTTCGGGCATGTCGATCAAGGCGTACCAGCAGACGGCGAAGCGGACAGAGAATCCGCGTGAGATCGAGTATCGTCTGTTCGCGCAGGTTACCTCTGCGCTGAAGGACGTACAGAAGACCGGTAAATCCGATCTTGCCAAGCTGATTGATGTTCTGGACTGGAACCGTCGGGTCTGGTCTGCCTTTGCCATGGATTGTGCCAGCCCGGATAACGGCCTGCCGGCGCAATTGCGTGCCAGCATCATCTCCCTGTCGATCTTTGTCGGCAAATACACCTCGGCCATCATGCGCGAGGGAGAAGACATTCAGGAGCTGATCGACATCAATGTGATGATCATGCAGGGCCTCTCCGGCGATACGGGTGGTTAGAGGCAACTGATCCCACGCACACACAATTTTTCATGATCTGGCCGGGCATCGCCCGGCCTTTCTGTTTTCAGGGGTTGGATTGCGTCACCGGTGGCCTCGTAAGCGGCTGAGAAATGGCGATTCAAAAAAGTTTGGCCTTTTGGGTGCTCGTAATCCTGCACTATGCTCAGGAAAACATAGGGGAGGGCCAAATGACAAGAACACTCTTGATGATCCATGGCATAGGATGCGGGGGAGATGCCTGGGACGTCATGCGGCCCGGGTTTGAGGCTGCAGGCTGGACATGCGACGCGCCGACATTGTTCCCTGAGTTGCGAACGATTGAGGACCCTCCAGAAGCAATCGCCTCGCTCGGTTTGCAGGACTATATCGAGGCCATGGCGTCCCGTTGTCAGGCCTTTGAAGCCGAGACGGGCAGCAAGCCGGCTGTCATAGGTCATTCCATGGGCGGGCTGATCGCCCAGAAACTGACAGAAGCAGGCCTTGTCAGCAAAGCGGTATACCTGACCCCGGCCCAACCCGAAGATTGCGCCAAAATTGGCCTTTCCATGATGATTACCTTTGGCAATGTCATTCTGTCAGGTGACCGCAGCAAGGCGCAGAAAATCTGGAAAACCGGCTTCAAATGGGGCGTTCTGAATTGCGTACCCAAACAGCGCCATGACGAAATCTACACGCATGCGCGCTGGGATTCGGGGAAGGTCTATGGCGATATCCAGGACGGCGTGAGCCTTGATGTATCAAAGGTCACCGTGCCGACGCTGACCATTGCTGCCAGCAAGGACCGGGCGACCATTGCGCCGGCCGTTCGCAAGCTGGCGGAGAAACTGAACTCAGCAGCCGTGCCGGGCGATTTCATCGAGTATCCCGACAATGCACACTGGATTGTCGATGAGCCGGGGACGGACAAGGTGGTCGCCGATATCACGGCCTGGCTTGAGCGATAGAAGAACGCGGGCAACCGGAGTTGCGCAGTTTCATGCTTAGCCTCGGAATCGTTCCTGCAGAATCTGCCCGCTGAAATTTCATGTGGTCGGTTTTGATGAACAACCTCATTGAGTAGCCGCATGGTCGCCTTCATCGTCTCAGAGAAGGCGACAGTTTGAAGATCGTCTTCGTGGTGGCGCCAGATGGTAGCAATCGCCGCTAGATATCATTCGGCGTTTTTCCCAGGTTGCGGAGCCCTGGAGAGCAACTTCCAAACCTATTCGTTCGGCGCATTTCCACGCAGTCGCCCTCGAACGACTTCGAATGCCTCTTCAACAGTTAAAGGCTTGTCATTCGGCCAACGGAAGTGAATTCTGGTTTTGGTTCCAGTGCTGTCCGGATCGAAAGCAACCACGTGATCGAAATTAATCGCCATCTTTTTCCGGCTATCTTTGGGCGTTAAGTACAGATATTTCATTTGCTTACCTTTATTTGACCTTTTTTAGTGTCTAAGTGTTCGAACTGATTTCCGGGAAGCTGAGCAAAAAGTTTTCGGTTTCATTTCTTGAGTCGATCACCAGATTTAGTTGTTTGTGTCGAATCTCAAATCTGCGGTCCAGTTTGCAGAATTTGGGAGATGGCGAGATTGACGTCGTTTCGACCACTTGTTCGGGATAATTTTGAGAAATGCCGTGCGCAGATAGTTTGCAGCGTATTTCGCCGTGTCGCCGAACAGATGCAATCAAAAGCAACACAGACCAGAGACCGCCACTTTGTGCAGCTTCCGTTGAATGAAAGAAAATCTGAGAGTCCTTCGACACTGTAACGTCAAAAACCGGCATATCGTTGTTGAAGGGGTTCGCCTGACTCAGTTTGATCTGAGCCGAGTTCCGGCAGGATACACCTGACAGACCCAGCGGCAGTTTCTCCAGTATTTCTGCATCGGTGACAGAAACGATATCAGATTGCGGCGTTGCTTTCGGCTTTTTCCGCAGAAAACCAAGAAGGTTTTTTTTGGGCTTCGCCGGCACAGACTGTGTCGTACTTCGGTTGTTGAAATGGGTTTCTCGCTGAATGTGGTTGATGGATTCGAGAATTTGATCCTTCAACGTGCCTCTTGAGTGCAATGTCGCGAGCAGTTCATGTCCAGCGCCCGGAAATGATTTTATGAGCGCGTCAGTGTCATTCTTGATGGCCGTGGCATGTTGCAGGTCGAGATCGAGTTCCGGGTCGACAAAAACAAGGCCAATACCCTCGACGGGAGGGAGGTCGCCAACCGACCATTCATTCATCTGAATAAGATTTCGGTACTGAGGCCAGCGAGTTTCCTCTACCACATCGCTGAAAGGTGCATGTTGTGGAACGACGGCAATCCAACCTTTGGCATTAAAAAGACCAGAAAAACGATAGGCGGCATATCCACCCATGGAGGAGCCATACAATATCGGCTTTTCCTCACCCAATTTCAATTTGACGATTTGCGCTATCTCGTGAATTTCCAGAGATTGGTACCAGTCGTTAACTTCAGGCTGAATGTTGATCCAGCAAAACCCAGTCGCATCGAAAAAGCCTGATCCCCAAGGATTGTCTCTATAGGTCTCAATACCCTGATCCGGACGCAAAGATTGGAACGTGATGACCGGAGGACCATAACCACCCTGGGTAACTAAAAATCGTTGTGACTCAAACAGTACGTGCATTTATTGTGGTTACAATTGGGAAAAAATTCCGTCAACCACGTTGTTTAGAATTTACAAATCCTGACGAAAGGGGAGGTGGTTCGGATCAGTCATACAACCTCGGCACGCTTTTCCCAGCGGGCACAGTTTCGGCCCGGCAAGTCCTGCCGGGCCGTGTATCTCTGCGCCAGGATATGCCGTAAATTCCAGAAAAATAGCGGTTTTTTTGTTTACTTTTGAGAAACCAAAACGGCACGCCGATTGCGATCTGACTGGCAGGACAAAATGTCCGCCCGACGAGAATAGTCGGTTCAAGCCTCTCCAGAATGGAAGGAACTCAAAATGGCTGCCCTTTCTGTAAACACCAACTATGGGGCGATGGTCGCCCTGCAACAACTGAACAGCACCAATATGGCTCTGTCCGAGACACAAGAACGTATCAACACCGGCCTGAAGGTTTCCGGTGCCAAGGACAATGGCGCGGTATACGCCATTGCTCAGGGCATGCGCGCCGACTTGTCTGGTTTTGGCGTCGTCCTGGACAGTCTGGACCGTGTTGGGTCAACCACGGATGTCGCAATTGCGGCTGGCGAATCCATTGGCGATCTTCTGATCGACATGAAGGAAAAAGCCCTCGCAGCATCCGACGAGACTCTGACAACGGCTCAGCGGTCTGCGTTCAGCGAAGATTTCAAGGCGTTGCGTGATCAGATCGCAACCATTGTCGGCAATGCCGAATTCAATGGCGTGAACCTGATTAATAACACAACGGCGGAAATCACTGCGTTCGCTGATGCAGATGGCAATAATGCCATTACGGTGCAGGATGAAAACCTGTCTCTTGGCGGCACGATCGTGACGGTCGCGGCCACGGCGTCACTGGACACGGCCACAAATGCTTCAGCGCTGGTCGGGACAATAGAATCGTCCCTCACCAACCTGAACCAGGCGCTGGCACGTCTTGGTACGTCATCCAAGGCGCTTTCCATTCACAGCGAGTTTGTCACAAAGCTTCGTGACTCGCTCGAAGCCGGCGTGGGCCATCTGGTCGATGCCGACATGGCGAAGGAAAGTGCGAAACTTCAGGCTCTGCAGACAAAGCAGCAGCTTGGCGTTCAGGCCCTGTCGATTGCCAACCAGGCACCGCAGGTCATCAACTCGCTGTTCGGCTAGAGCGACCTCCATCAAGGCAGTTGGGGACGGGAGTATTCTCGTCCCCACTCTCTTTTCGGACCCGGAGTTGGATCATGCGTTTCAAAAGACGCAACAGAGCAAATTGGCAGCCGCCGGTGGAGCAATCCCCGGCGGTTTTTTCTTGGCCCGGCAGGCAGGTTTTGCCGGGGGCGGCAAGTATTGCCCGGCAGAATGTGGTCTGCCAGAAAATCCAATCCTTTTCAGTAACTTATTTGCGCGTGTTTCCGGGGATTCTGCGGAAAAGCGTTAAGCATACCATCTGGCACGACCCTTGCTCTTCTAGGGGACGGGCAAAATGCCTGGGTGAGCAAAAAGCTCACGCATATCGACCAGAATGGAGATCGCTAAAATGGCGAGTGTAAATACAAACTACGGCGCAATGGTCGCCCTTCAGCAGCTGAACTCTACTAACAGCGCGCTCGAAACAACACAGACTCGTATCAACACAGGTCTGAAAGTCTCTTCTGCAAAAGACAATGGTGCTATTTACGCAATCGCTCAGGGCATGCGCGCTGACGTTGCTGGTTATGGCGTTGTGAAAGACTCACTGGACCGTGCCGGTTCTACGGTTGATGTTGCTATCGCAGCTGGCGAGTCCATTGGTGACCTCCTCATCGACATGAAAGAAAAAGCGCTTGCCGCTTCTGATGAGTCTCTGACAGCGAACCAGCGTTCTGCCTTCAACGAAGACTTCAAAGCGCTTCGTGATCAGATCG
>CAYFGB010000050.1:0-22384 GCA_964342455.1 uncultured Hyphomonadaceae bacterium | reverse complement strand
GTGATAGCCGGAAATCGAGATCGAGTTGAACTTCGGCATGTTCTCGGAGGTGAAGCCGAAAATGTCCGAAATGATCCGCATGCTTGGCTTTGGCGGATAGATATAGGTGTTGCGAACCATGAACTCTTTCAGAATGTCGTTCTGAATGGTTCCGGCCAGCTTGTCATGCGGGACGCCCTGTTCCTCAGCCGCCACAATGTAGAGGGCGAGGATCGGCAGAACCGCGCCATTCATCGTCATGGATACTGACATCTGGTCGAGCGGAATGCCCGAGAACAGCGTGCGCATGTCGTAGATGGAGTCGATGGCTACACCGGCCATGCCGACATCGCCGGAGACGCGGACGTGGTCGGAGTCATAGCCGCGGTGCGTGGCAAGGTCGAACGCGACCGACAGACCCTTCTGACCCGCCGCCAGATTGCGTCGGTAGAAGGCGTTTGAATCTTCAGCCGTTGAGAAACCGGCATACTGGCGAACCGTCCACGGACGCTGTGGATACATGGTCGGGTAGGGACCACGCGCAAACGGCGCGATACCGGGATAATCGTCCAGGAAGTCGAGGCCGGCTGTGTCAGCTGCCGTGTAAACCGGCTTTACCGGAATGCCTTCTGGCGTCAGCCAGGTTTCGTTCTCGGAAAAGCTCTGCTGTGGAGCCGCTTCACCGGAAAGAGGCGCGAGATCGATTTTTGTGAAATCAGGATGGGTCATGTCTCAGTCTCCTCTTTCTTACGCGCCAAGGCCAAGTTCGGCATGGGCAATCTCCAGCTTGCCGATCAGATCGACGCCGACGAAAATGAAGTCGTCCACACCGGCGTCGCGCAGGCTGTCTTCCATGTCACCCGGCTTGCCAGCAAGATAGATGCGTGCGTCTTCACGCGCGCCACGCAGGGCTTTGGCCGACTCTGCGCCGATCTCGGCGTACTGGTCGTCTGAGCCGCAAATACAGCACAGAAGTGCACCGGACGCTTTGAAGTCAGCAGCCAGAGCCGCCGCGTCTTCGTAAGGTACATTGCCCATATTCGCCGTAATACCGCCCGTAGCGAAGAAGTTCTGAGCGAAGCTGGCGCGCGCATTGTGTTTCGCGATCGGACCCAGGCAAGCCAGGAACACTTCCGGCTGTTTGCCCGTCTTCTCGGCAATTGCGTCCGCGTGATCGCGCAGTTGTTCAAACGGTTCTGACCAGCGCACAGGGAAAAGCGGATCAGCATGAGCGTGCGGCTCGGCTTCCGGCGCGATGAGCGTCGCCAGAGACGCGCCATTGCCTGCTGCGGTGACCAGATCGGCAAATGCGCGGCTGGCCGGGGCCGGACCATTGCTCGCCACGGATGGCGGGGTCAGCGATGCGATATCGACAACGCTCGGCTTTTCCTCGTCAATGAGCGGGAATTCAGACACGCCCGTGATGGGCTGTTTGCGTGTGGCAATCGCCTTCCGAGCCGCTGTGCGTGCCGTTGCAACGTCTTCCTGGAAGCCGCCAGCCTGAAGGCTTTCGCCCAGACCACCGCCGCGTTCGATTTCCTGGAAGATGTCCCACGCTTTCTGTGACAAATCGTCGGAGAGCTTGCCAATGGACCACGCACCGCCTGACGGATCGGCGACCTTGCCCAGAGAGCTTTCTTCCTGCGCCATAATCTGTGTGTTGCGCGCTGTCCGGCGTCCCAGCTTGTCAGCAAGGCCGATAGCATCTGTAAACGGACGCACGGTGACGATGTCGGCACCGCCCACGCCCGCCGCAAAGCAGGCCGCTGTGTTGCGAAGCAGATTCACCCATGGATCACGAATAGTGAGCATGCGGCGGGACGTGACCGCCTGTAGCTGCATTGGCAGACCGCCTTCGGCACCGAAAGCCGTGGTGACCTGGGCCCAGAGACGGCGAGCTGCCTTCAGCTTGGCAATCTCGACCGCATAGTCCGGGCCGACCGCCAGCGTGAACAACAGGGTCTTGTTGGCATCCTCGAGAGAGATACCTGCATCAAGGAGCGTACGGAGATAGGTCACACCGCTGGCCATGGCGAAGGCCAGTTCCTGGGCTTCGGTACCGCCCGCGCAATGCGCAGGACGCGCATCGACGCGCAGGCAGGTTGCCGATTTGAAGGCCGGTGCGGCCGTTTTGACGAATGCGGCGGTCTGCTTCAGGGCATCATCCAGCGTACAATAAAGCGAGCCGGAGCGCGCCAGTTCGGCGATTGGGTCGACGTTGAAGGCAAATTTCTGTGTGGCCAGATCCTTACCGGATTTTTCCGCCCAGGCTGCCAGCAAAGCTGCGCCTTCAATGCCAAAGCCTTCCAGCGCTGAATTGGTCAGGGCGATTGTGGCCAGATCCGGCATGACGCCTTCAAGCACCACGGCAAGATCCTGTTCGGTCTGCACCGCGATGCCGCGCTGGCCGGTCGAATCCAGACGAAGCTCAACAGAGCTGACGCCGCGCTCCAGGTCGGCCATCAGATCGTCATGGGCGGCCTGTGGTTTCGGGTGGCTGACCACCTGTCGGATATCCCAGGGCAGGAAGGCATCCTTGCGTTCCGTGGTGCCGCGCACATAGGGCGCTGCGCCGGGCAGGCCTGCCGGGTCGGATGCGGCCGGGAAATCAGGTTCGCGGTAAAGTGCCTGAATTGTGATGCCATCGCGGGTTTTGCGATTCAGGCTTTCAGGTGGCTTTCCCTTCAGTGCTTTTTCAACAAGCTCGCGCCATTCGGCTTCGGTGGCTTCTGGGAATTCAGCGCTGAAGGACTGCAGGGAATCGTCTGCCATGTGTGTCTCTTGTTTTTGCCTCGCCATAATTGCTGGGAGAAAGAGAGTGGAATCCCTCATGCGTCAAGTCTAACCATGGGTCAGCGTGCGAATGCAGGCGGTCTCTGGTGTCAATTTGACCCAGTTTGTGCTCTTGACTGCAATTGAGAATTATTCGCAATATCGTCTGATACGGTAGCGGATCAAGGAGAACCGGTATGGAAAGCGACTGGCATGCGCGTGGCGACATGGCGGAAACAGAGCGGCTGAAGGACTGGCTTGAGAGTCAGCGGGCTGTGATGGCCTTCTGGATGGATCGTCTGATCGAGCGTTCTGACGTGGAAACGCTCAAACAGGTGGAAGATCATCAGAGATACCTCAATCGCCTGATCGGTCAGCTCAGCTAACGAAAAACCCGGGACGCTGGTCCCGGGTTTCGTTTGTCTGTTTGTGCTGAGGCGGCCGCCTATTCGACCGAAGTCTCGTCATTTGCTTCCGTGATGGAGGCTGCATACAGCACCTCGGTCTCACCAACGCCGCGCATCTTGTCGATCTCGGCACGGACTTTCATGAACTCGTCCATCATGTCGCCTTCGAGCTTTCGCCCGGTTGGCAAATTCAGGGTCATGGCATTCACGGCCTGACCATTGTGGTGGACTTCATAGTGAAGGTGAGGGCCGGTCGAGCGACCCGTTGTGCCCACATAGCCGATGATGTCGCCCTGTTTTACGCGGCGACCGGATTTGATCCCCGGGCCGAAGCCTTTCATGTGAGCATAGGCTGTGTGGTAGCCATTGGCATGGCGGATGCGGACATAATTGCCGAAAGAGCCATACCAGGATGACCGTTCGATGACGCCATTACCCGCAGCCATGATCGGCGTACCCGAACGGGCGGCAAAGTCAGTGCCCTTGTGGAGCTTGTTATAGCCCAGAACAGGGTGTTTGCGGTAACCGAAGTTGGACGACAGACGCGCACCATTGATTGGCGTCTTCATAAGGAATTTACGCGCGCTCTGACCGCTTTCGTCGTAATAATCGGTCACGCCATCATCTGACGTGGTGAAGCGATAATAGCCCTTCTCTGTGGCATGACCATTGAGCTTGGCGAAAACGATGTCACCGCTGCGGATATAGCGGCCACGTTCATCGACATATTCTTCGAACAGGATTTCGAACTGGTCGCCTGAGCGCATTTCACGCTGGAAATCGACGTCATAAGCGTAGATCTGAGCGAAATCATAAACCTGTGGGTCGCGGGCGCCGGCTTGCAGAGCGGCTTCGTAAAGGCTGGTTTCAACCGTACCGGTGACGCGGCGCGTTGTTGGCAGAAGACGCGTGTGCAGCTTGCGGGCTGAAAAGGCTTCATCGGCGTTCCGGGACACAACCAGCGAAGCTTCACGCTCGGCCTTGACGGTCATGCCAACCAGGCGAACCGCATCTGGATCTTCGAGCGAAGGTGTTTCCTCGACATAGGCTGCTACTTCAAGACCGGGATGCACCTTGCGGGGGTCGATAAGCTCGTTGTCATAGAGCGAATAGAGCGCCTTGTTGGCCTCTGCGCGGCTGACGCCGAGACGATCCATAAGGTCGGTCAGCGTATCGCCACTTCGCAGGGTTTCTGAGCGTACTTCAGTTTGCGCAATCGGCTCCAGATCCTGGAACGAGGTTAACTGAACTGGCAGCTGCGTGCTGGTCAGGTCGTTAGGGATCCTTTCCGCCGACAGGCTTGTCAGATTCGCCATATCGGTTGTTTCTGTTTCAGGTGTGGTGGTCGTAAACCGGCTGGCCGCAACACCGCCAATTCCGGCGATTACGACAAGCAAAGCCCCGATGGAAACGATGGATTTCATTTTGGAACCATTTTCGGCTTGGTTGGGTTTAGGATCAAATACGCCGATCACTGCTTGCCTCCTGGTCATCTGTGTCCCGCATGCACACACTTGCTAGAAAATTAACGTGAATTCTTAACAATGACACAACAACTTCACGATTTATGCCAATATCAAATGGCATATTCTTAAGATGATTTAATCTGGCTGGGCATTAGGGTGACTGAGATTTCTGCTGACCGCCCGAATAGAGGTCGAAAAGTACTGCTTCTGCTCGCCGGGGTTTCGTTCATCGCGGTGCCGGCATGCCTGTGGCTGAACCGATTGTCGCTTGGCGAATATGCCGTTCAAAGATTTTGCTCCGGTCGTGATGTCCAGTGTTCACTTGAGCTGACAACACTTTCGCTCGATCAGATCAAGGCTCGAAACATCCGTCTGGCCAAAGAAAATGTCGATCCGGCGTCCATGGATTCCCTGACAATTGAGCTTGATTGGCCGGAATTGTTCTCACCGCGCCTTACCTTTGTGCAGGCAGAAGCCCCTGAACTTGTTGTGGATGTTCGCGGTGGACAGGTCAGCGTCGATATCCTGCAGGCGTTTCAGTCGGGTGCATCCGGTGGGGAGCCGCCGACGCTACCACCGTTTGCGATTTCCGACGGGCATCTGAAGATTCTTACAGATGCCGGGATGGTCTCAGGCGTGGTCGACAGCTCAGGCACTGTCGGTCGCGAAGTTCAGTCCAGCCTCGTTCTGGAGCCGGCCGACCTGCAAATGGATGGAAACCGCCTGGTGCTTGAAGGGGGGCAGGCTCAGTTCGTCCTCTCCAACTCCGACATATCCGGTAAGATGGAACTGGCGCTCTCAGAGGCCATGTTGCAGGGCTTTGCCGCAGCGGATATCCAGCTGTCCGCCACAATAGAACCCCAAGGCGATGCTGAATATGTCGCGAACTGGGACATCAGGGCGAGCCGGCTTGAACATCAGAAACTGTCCGGGGCGGACATTTCATCGCAAGGCCAGCTTCAGCTCAGATTTGATGGTGACCCCTCCGTCGAAGCAGCCCGAATTCAGAGTGCTGAGACGGCGCTTGAGGCCGCGTGGCTTTCGCTGTCGGGCAGTCGAATAACCAGCCCGACCGGCACGCTTGTACTGGACGCACGTGAGACAGGTCTGGCAGGCCCGCTCGCCATCGCCGGGGAGCAGTTTGAGTCCGATACGCTTCTCTCTGGCACGCGCTTTCTGATAGATGGCGAGGTCAGTCTGGCCGACCGGTTGGTGACGACATTCGATGGCCAGTTTGAAGGTGCTGTCTCGCTGTCCGGTGCCGAGCTGCACGCGCAGCATCGGACCATGATCCGCGAGCTGGTTGCCTTTCCCGAGCCGGTAGACCTTCACGTCGAGTATCTGAAATCGACCCTGAGCGATTTGCTGGCCCGCTTCGATACAGCTATCGAACTGAAAGCGGGCTTCTCATTTCCTGATTTCACGTTTGATGTGCGGTCGCATCGCGCCGCCGCCATTCAGTCCACCGAGCGGACTGCAAGCCTGTCGGTGTCGCCGACCGGAGAGCAGGACTGGCTGACACTGGACGGGGAAGGGCTGGCTTTATCTGGCGATGTTCATCTGCTGAAACCGGACGAACAGCTGGATCTGGCTATGAGCGATCTGGCCTATCAACACGCCTTTTCCGACGGTACGCTGTCGTTTGATGCCAGTCAGGTGGATTTACAGCCGGTCGAGGTGGCAGGCCGGACGCTGGCGCTTGATCTGGAGGAGACAGCCTATTCCAGCGAACCGGACGATCAGAAATTCCACATCCAGGGACAGCTTCGATATTCAGGGCCGCTTTTCGGTGTGGATGTTGAGGCGCTGAATGTCAGCGGTAATTTCGCGGGACTTTCCTCTGGCGATGGCTGGAATGTCCGGCTCGGCGCTGGCGATTGTTTCCAGTATGGCGTGGGCGGCGTGCAAATCAGCGATATTGAGCTGGGCACAAGCCGCGGCGAGCTCTGTGCCCCGTCTGGTGTACTGGTTCGACGCAATGAGAAAACCGGCGCGCTGTCCGGCCGCCTGACCGGGGAGGCGCTTGAGTTCCCTCTGACCCATCCTGCCATGTCTGGTGATGTGATGCTGGCACGTCCTGTGATAGACTGGGCGTTGACCGACGGCTTTGATCTGACGCTTGCCGGATCGGGGCTTGAGACCTCTTTGCTGATGGGCGCCACGCGGGTAAACGTTGGTACCGGGTCCGCAAGCACGGCGCTTCAGGTTCAGGACGGGGCGACCCGGCTGGCGCTCAATCTGGGCAGCGCTGAAATCACCATGTCGGATCTGCCGGTGCTGATCCGCATGGCTGACTGGGATGCGGAAGGTCTGCTGACAGATCAGGGGCCAGACCTTGATTGGACCGCAGACGGCGTCAAGGTGATTGACGCCATCAATCCGGCCAATGATGCGCTCTTCAAGCCGCTGATGACCTCAGGTCGCGGGCGGCTGAATGCGCAAAGCGCGAGCTATGAAGGCCCTCTGGGACTGGCCGATCAGGATGCCGATTTCGGTCAATTGGTCATCTCTCACGATTTTGGCTCGAATAGCGGGCAGGCGAGCCTTTCGTCCGGCGCGGTGGAACTGGCGCGCGGCGAGCTTCAGTTTCACGACATTTCAGAAAAGCTCAGGGGTCTTGCGGTCAATGCCAGTGGTGTTGCGCGTCCGGCGGCCGAAGTCAGCTGGAAAGACGGCGAACTCGATGGTTCGGGAAGCCTGAGCTTTGAGGATATTTCCTTTTCAACCTTCCGGCTTGGTCGCGTAAAAAACCTCAACGGAGCGCTGGAGATTTCCGATCTGATGTCGGTCCGTACGCCGCCCGGGCAACGGTTCACGGTGGAAGCGCTTGAACTGTCGCCAGCCTTTATCCTTCAGAATGGTGAGATCGTACTTCAGGTGCTCAGCCCAGAAGAAGTACAGCTGGAAAAGCTGAACTGGCCATTCGTAGGCGGACAGCTGTCAATCGATCCGGCACACTGGTCGCTGAATGGTCAGTCGCAGGAGCTGACCGTGCGGGCAGACAAATGGTCGCTTTCTCGCCTGCTGACGCTGTTCGACATTCCCGATGTTGAGGTCGAAGGTACGGTATCAGGGCAATTCCCGGTCGAGATCATCGGACCGGATATCTTCCTCCGGGATGCTGAACTTACGGCGATTGAGGACGGTATCATCCGATACAAGGGCGAAACAGGCGATCGTGCGGCGGATGCCAATGAGTATGCGCGAATGGCGTTCGATGCGCTTCGCAATTTCGAATATGATGTGCTGTCCTTTGGTGCAGATGGCAATCTGATGAACGAAATGGTCCTCGAACTGGCACTGTCCGGCCATAATCCTGATGTACTTGATGGGCAATTGTTCAACCTGAATATCCGGCTCGAATCTCAGCTGATGGAACTGCTCAGAGGCGCAAGTTTTGCTGCCTCGACGCAGGCGACGCGCGACGCTGTCAAAGAACTCGTTCGGGACGGCCGGACTGATACAAATGATTGACCGCCAGCTGGGTTCGGCCCAAGGTTAATCGTGGAATTATGGAGACCGTTTGGTGAAACCGATTTTTGCAGCTTTGCCCTTGATGCTGACGGTGGCATGCACGCCGACCGTTCGCGTGGAAGCGCCCAGAGAGCCCATTACCATCAACCTCAATGTAAAAATTGACCAGGAAGTTCGCGTACGTCTCGACAAGGAAGTCGAAGACCTTATCTCGAGCAACCCGGATCTGTTCTAGAGGCAAGACCTGTTATGATGTCATATGCCAAGCGTATCGTTTTCGCCGTACTTGCGAGCATTGCTATGTTCACCGGTACCGTCCACACAGCCAGCGCAGCCCCGCCCGCCATTGAAGCGGCCAAGGATGAAGGGCTGATTGGCGAGAATATCAACGGTTATCTCGAGGTGATCACGTCGGTTGACCCTGCGCTGAAGCGCCAGGTGGATGAACTCAACGCGGCCCGTCGGGAAGCCTATGCCAAACTGGCTGACCAGCAGGGCCAGTCCCTCTCGACAGTCGCGCGTCTGACCGGCGAGAAGCTGGTGGCCGGTGAATCATCGGGACGCTACGTCTTTGACGATTCAGATCGCTGGGTGAAAAAGTAATCCGTTTGCGATGAAGAAGTTCATGATCATCACCGGCGCGGGGGTTGCCATCTTCGTCGCCGGTGTTCTGCTTGTTACGTTTTCCGGCTTTTTCGAAACCGCGCCGATATCGCCTTTCGGCTGGTTTGCCTTCATGGTGGCCGCCATTCTGACGATACTGATGTCGGCGGGCCTTTTCGCACTGGCTTTTTTCAGCGCCAGAAGCGGGCGTGACGACATTTCCCCACCAAACTGATCCAGACAACGCCAATTTGGTACCGAATCGGGTAATCTGATAAAAAGTGTTCTCGAGCTTTTAGGGATTTCCTGAGCACAGACACGCTATACAGCCCGGCGTCGCGGCTCTGTCCATGCGCATCGCGACCCGCAGAATTTGAGGGATCAAACGGTCAATGCTTCTCGAACCAACACGCCTTGCCTCCTACATCTCCTCCAAGATCTGTCATGATCTGGTGTCCCCATTGGGAGCAGGCGGATCGGCCCTCGATTTCCTGGGCGACGATTCCGCACCCGAACTGCGTGAGCAGGCTGAGCAATTGCTGATTTCCGGCACGCAGCGCGGTCTCGCAAGGCTGCAATTCCTGCGTTACGCTTTCGGGTCCATGGGATTGTCGAATGGTTTTGCCGATGTGCATGAAGCTAAAACCATCGTGGAAGGCTATGTCGATACCCACACCGGGCATGTTGAATGGGATATTCAGGCCGAAGGCGTGACCTTCTCTCAGATCCGTGTGCTGATGAATCTTGTCATGCTGGGGCTGGCCTGCCTGCCGCGTAATGGCAAAATGGTGATAGAAATTCGCCAGAACGAAAAAATTGATATCCGGCTGCGGGCCAGTGGTCAGCGCTCCCGACTGGCCGCTGACGTGAAGGCGGCACTGGACCGGACCGAGCCCGAAGATGGCTGGAATCCCCGGACAATCCAGCCTTATTACACGACTTTGATTGTCGATGAGGCCGGCGCAACTCTCACAAACGAGATTGTCGGAGATGAAATTATCTTTGATGTAAAGGGCCTGTAGCGCCTTTGTCTGTCCGACATCTTTGCTATTAAAACGACAAATACCGAAAACCTGAATACTGAATGAAAGCAATTTCTTAACAGAGATCGTGCATGGTCCTGCCTATAAATTGGTCATTGTAACTTTCAGGTGGGCTAATGGACGATCTCCTAAGCGAATTCATCACCGAAACTGCCGAAGCACTCGAAGTGATTGATGCAGAGCTCGTTCGGTTCGAAGCGGAACCAAACGATCAGAATATTCTGAATAACGTGTTCCGGCTGGTCCACACCATCAAGGGCACGTGCGGCTTTCTCGGTCTTCCGCGTCTTGAAGCGGTGGCGCATGCCGGTGAAACACTCCTCGGACGGTTCCGGGATGGTACGGTCGAGGTCACGCCGCCTGCGGTGACGTTGGTGCTCGAATCGATCGATCAGATCAAATACCTTATGAACATGCTGGAAGAGCATGGCGCGGAACCTGAAGGTGACGATGCCGCTCTGATCCAGCGCCTGGAAGCTGCGGCTGAAGGTGAACTCGAGCAACCGTCTGCCAAGCCGGAGCCAGCGCCTGAGCCTGTTCAGGCTGTCGAAGCGCCAAAGGGCAAACCTGCGCCAGCCAATCTGCCGGAAGGTGCACGCTGGGATGAAGACCTTGGACGTGAGTTGCGGCCTGGTGAAGTCTCCCTGGCTGATCTGGAAGCTGCTTTTGCGGCGGCAGAATTTGACGCCGAGACGGCAGCTGAAGAGCATGCCGAAGAAAAAGCCATCGCCGAAGCGGAAGCAGCCGCTGTTGCTGAAGCGACCATGCCGGAAGCGCCTGAAAACGCGATCCAGTCCATGGCGCAGATGGCCGAGGCGGCTGCCGCTCTGTCTGGACGCGAAAAGGACGAGCCAGGCGCCCGCGCCGAGGGTGGTCATACCATTTCGAACCAGTCCATCCGTGTCAGCGTGGATGTGCTCGAGCATCTGATGAACATGGTGTCTGAGCTGGTGCTGACGCGTAACCAGCTGATGCAGATGGTTCGCTCCATGGATGAGAGCGAGTTCAAAACGCCGCTGCAGCGCCTTTCTAATGTGACAGGCGAGCTCCAGGATGCTGTCATGGCAACCCGGATGCAGCCGATTGGCAATGCCTGGAAGAAGCTGCCGCGGATTGTCCGTGACGCTTCCAACGATCTGAACAAGAAGATCAAACTGGTGATGGAAGGCGATCAGACCGAGCTTGACCGTCAGGTGCTTGAGCTGATCCGCGATCCGCTGACCCACATGGTGCGTAACTCTTGTGATCACGCTATCGAGTTGCCATCCGACCGTATGGCCGTTGGCAAGCCGGAAGAAGGCACAATTGTTCTGCGCGCCTATCATGAAGGCGGACACATCATCATCGAACTGCGCGATGATGGTGCAGGCCTGCGGACCTCGCGCATTCGCCAGAAAGCTATTGAGAATGGCGTTGTGACAGCCGAAGAAGCTGCGGCAATGCCGGACGAACAGATCCAGCGTCTGATCTTTGCGCCAGGTTTCTCAACCGCTGAAAAGGTCACAAACCTTTCCGGCCGCGGCGTTGGCATGGATGTCGTGCGCACGAATATCGAGCTGATTGGTGGCGCGATTGACCTGGCGAGCAAGGAAGGCGAGGGCACTGTTTTCACCATCAAGATCCCGCTCACACTTGCCATTGTCTCTGCACTGATCGTCGGTGTTCAGGGCCAGCGTTTCGCCGTGCCTCAGCTGTCTGTTGTTGAGCTTGTCCGTACAGGCAATACGAATGACAACAAGATCGAGAACATCAATGGCACACGTGTTCTGCGTCTGCGTGACCGTCTGCTACCTGTTCTGCCGCTGACCACAGCGCTGAAGATCGATGAGGACTGGGGTGAGAAGGAAAATCACTTCGTGATCGTCATGCAAATGGCCAATCAGAAATTCGGTCTGGTGGTCGATGAAGTGTTCGACACCGAAGAGATCGTCGTGAAGCCGCTCTCGAACGTGCTGCGCAATGTGTCCGAATATTCCGGTTCGACCATTCTGGGCGATGGATCTGTCATCATGATCCTCGATCCGATGGGACTGGCGCGTCTGGCCGCCTTCGATACGTCGAATGCCAACAACACCTCTCAGGTGGAGACCGAAGCCAAGGTGAAAGATTCCAGAAACGACCGCCAGAGCCTGCTCGTCTTCTCGGCTGGCAGCAAAGAGCCGAAAGCGTGCCCATTGTCACTGGTCACCCGTCTCGAGGAAATCGATGCCGACCGTTTCGAGATGACGAACCGTGGACCAGTTGTTCAGTATCGCGGCCAGCTTATGCCGGTCGTCCATCTGGCAGGTCAGATGTCGATCAACGAGGAAGGTCGTCAGCCGGTTCTGGTTATCTCCCAGGGCAATCAGGTGGTTGGCCTCGGCGTGGACCGTGTTCTGGACATCACGGAAGACGTGCTCAACATCAAGATTTCCGACGAAACGCCAGGCGTTCTGGGTACGGCGGTTATCGGCGACAAGGCCACCGAGATCATCGATGTCGGTCACTTCCTGTCGCAGGCTGACCATGACTGGGCCGCTGCGCTGGAGAAATCCCGCAAGGAGCCACAATCGGTTCTGCTGCTCGAAAGCAACCCATTCTTCCGGAATCTTCTCTATCCGGTCCTCAATTCGTCCGGCTACCGGGTGACGATTGTCAGCTCCGCCAACGAGGCCTCGGCGCTCGATCTGGAGCCAGGCATGTTCGACATCATCCTGGCCGATATCGACAATGATGAGGAAGCTCGCCGCTTCATGCAGCAGCTTGAGAAGGATGCAGACTGGCGGGATGTCCCACGTATCGCGCTGACCAATAACGACGAAGCCATGGTTGAGGAATACTCGGGCTGCGTCCGGAAATCTGACCGTCACGGCCTGCTCGCCATTCTTGATCAGGCTGTATCACTGAAAGGAAAAGCCGCATGAGCAGCACGGAATATATCACGCTGAAAATTGGTGGTCAGCTCTTTGGTGCGCCGGTTTCCGATATTCATGACGTCTTCGCGCCGACATCCATCACGCCTGTACCCCTGGCGCCTAAGGAAATCGCGGGTGTTCTGAACCTGCGTGGCCGGATCGTGACCGCCGTCGACAGCCGTGCGCGTCTGGGCCTTGGACCGCGTGACCCGGACAGCTCAATCATGTCGATCCATATCGAGATGAAGGGCGAATCCTTCGGTCTGATCATTGATGAAGTGGGTGAAGTCCTGCGCCTTGACGACAAGGACCGTGAGGATGTGCCAGCCAATCTTGATCCGGTCTGGGCGCAAATTGCAGCCGGCATTTACCGTTTGGAAAAGGAATTGCTGGTCATTCTCGAGATCGAAAAGATTCTGTCATTCGCGATGGAGACAGAAGCCGATCGCGTCGGCAAAGCGGCCTGAGTTTGGGCCAAGGAGAAAAGCTATGAAACGTTGCCTGATTGTAGACGACTCCCGGGTAGTCCGCAAAGTCGCACGCCGCATCATTGAAGATCTGGAATTTGCGGCAGAAGAGGCAGCTGACGGGTCTGAAGCCCTCGACGCTTGCCGGGCGAACATGCCTGACGCGGTGCTGCTCGACTGGAACATGCCTGTGATGAACGGCATTGATTTTCTTCGCGCGCTGCGCCGTGAACCAGGCGGAGACGGGCCGATTGTGGTTTTCTGCACCACGGAAAACGACATGAACCACATCGCTGAAGCCATTAATTCAGGTGCCAATGAGTACATCATGAAGCCGTTCGACAGCGAGATTATTGAATCGAAATTCGCTGAAGTCGGCCTCGTCTGAACCGGGAAACAAAACCAATGAACAGCCCGGCTTTCAAATCTGCGGCCGCCGGCCAGCCCATTCGCGTCCAGTTAATTGACGACTCCGCCGTGGTGCGGGGGCTGACACGACGCTGGCTTGGGGGAAATGCTGACATTGATCTGATTGCGATCAGTGTTGACGGCGCTCAGGGCGTCAAGGATGCTGCCGAGCACAAGCCCGACGTGATCATTCTGGACGTCGAAATGCCGCGCATGGACGGGCTCGAAGCTCTGCCACATTTGCGACGCGCGGCTCCAAAAGCCAAAATCCTGATGGCGTCGACGCTCACCCATAAGGGCGCGAAAACCACCATCCGTGCGCTCTCGCTCGGCGCGAGCGATTATCTGCCAAAGCCTGAAGCCAATCAGATTGGTGGCGCTGAGGCGTATCGTGATGCCCTGCTCGAGAAGATCCGGGTTTTCGGATCGCCTGAGCGGGCACGCCAGCCAGCCATGCCGGCGCAGCCTTTGCGTCCGTTTGCGCAACCTGCGCCATCCGGTCCGGAAGCCCGCACGCCAGCGGGTGCACGCCCTGTGCCGCACAGCACGCGTCAGGCAGTAGCCGTCAAGCCGACTCTGCGACCATTGCCGATGTCCCGGACGAGACCGGAAGCCATCATTATCGCCAGTTCAACCGGTGGGCCACAGGCGCTTCAGGAAGTACTTCCAAACCTGTGCAAGCTGACGACGTTGCCGATTTTCATCGTGCAGCACATGCCGCCCACCTTCACACAAATTCTTGCAGCTCATCTTGATGATGATTGCGCCCATCATGTCCAGGAAGGGCAGGATGGTCAGATCGTCGAACCGGGCAATGTCTATATTGCGCCGGGCGGGTATCATATGAAAGTGTCCCGGAAAACGGGCCGCCCAACGATCGAACTGAACCAGGACCCGCAGGTTAATTTCTGCCGTCCGGCTGCTGATGTCCTTTTCGAATCAGCCGCTGAGGTGTATGGAGGAAAGCTGGCTGCGATCGTTCTGACGGGGATGGGATCGGATGGTGCCAAAGGTCTCGCGCCAATGCTTGAACGCGGCGGACGAACCTTCATCCAGGATCAGGAGAGCAGCGTGGTCTGGGGCATGCCAGGCTCCGTATTCAATGCCGGTTTCGCCCATTCCATGCACCCACTGCCCAAGATTGCTGGTGCAGTAGGAGATTATCTGCGAGGAGGACGCTGATGAACCCGACCGATTTTGATTACGTGACCTCCGAGCTCAAGCGAAGATCGGGCATCGTTATCGGGCGCGAGAAAATGTATCTTCTCGAGAGCCGACTGTCTCCGCTGGCACGCAAGGAAGGCCTCAGCTCAATGGAAGAGCTGATCACGGTTGTCCGTACACGTCATGACGAGCGTCTGATGAAGCAGATCGTTGACGCCATGACGACAAACGAGACCTTCTTTTACCGCGACAAGACGCCGTTTGAGCATCTGGAAAAGGTCGTGTTCCCAACGCTGTCGAAGGCGCGTCCGGGGCATCGCATTCGTATTCTCAGCGCAGCCTGCTCGACAGGGCAGGAGCCTTACTCGATTGCCATGATGCTGGATCAGAACCCGTCGCTAACGGGCGGTGCGCCCGTTGAGATCGTGGCAACAGATATTTCAGAACGCGTTCTGGAGAAGGCTCGCGCGGCGCTCTACAGCCAGTTCGAAGTCCAGCGCGGATTGCCGATCCGCACGCTGATGAAGTATTTCACCCAGCAGGGCGAAGTGTGGAAACTGTCGGATGACATTCGCTCACGCGTTCATTTCCGCCATCTCAACCTGCTCGACAGTTTCAATACGCTTGGTTCGTTTGACGTGGTGTTGTGCCGGAATGTGCTGATCTATTTTGATCAGCCAACCAAGCGGGATATTCTGACGCGCCTGTCCAAGCAGATGAACGAAAACAGCTTCCTTCTGCTTGGTGCCGCTGAAACCGTGGTCGGGCTGACCGATGCCTTCGCTGCGAACAAGGAACATCGCGGGCTATACGAAAAGGCTCCATCACGTGGCCAGGGCATTCGCGCCGCCTGATCATTTCACCCCACAAGGCTGATTGTTACCGCCTCGGACCCGGTCTGAGGCGGTTTTTCTTTGGCATATGCCTGCCTTATGGCGTCGGGCCGGGTGCTGTTTGAGACCGGGGCCCATTTTCTTTGTTGTGCGTTATTGCCGCACCTCCCTTTCGGTCTACGTCGAAAACTGGAGGCGGGAATGCCAGAGCTGAACACAGACCGCGAAGAAGAAGCCGAGCGCCTGAAATTGGCCTTGAAGGCCTGTGCCGAGGGTGATCGGGAGAGCTTTTCGAAGGTCTATGCTCTGACTTCACGGAAATTCTTCGCCATTGTGGTACGCATGGTTAAGGACGAGGACACGGCCCGCGATATCCTCCAGCAAGCCTATGTGTCGATCTGGAAAAATGCTGCACGATATGATGCAGCCAAGGCGTCGCCTTTCACATGGATGCTGGTGATCATGCGCAACCGGGCGATTGATTATCTGCGGTCCGCCAGCAGTCGTTCGGAAACCGCCGAGATTGATGATTCCATACCATCCGAAGCCATCTCGCCTGACCGTCATGCTGACCGGGCCTTGCTGGGCCAGATCCTGACAGAGCATATGGGGCGCCTGCCAGAGAAAATGGCCATGTCCATCCGGTTGCGCGTGCTGGAAGGGCTGACCTGTGACGAGATCGGGCATTATCTGAAAGTGCCCAGAAACACCGTTCAGAGCTGGATCCGGCGCGGCATGTTACAGCTTCGGAAAGATCTGCCTTTTGAAACGCTTGAACAGGCGATCTAATCCAACACCCGCACTCTGGTTCATAGCGTTTCGACTTTACCCGTGAAAATCACCGGACCTGTTGGCCCTGCTTCAGGCGAACCACCTGGCGGCTCAACGCTCACGGCGAGCACATCTGAGGCTGGCTCGAGCTCATCGTTCAGCGAGAATTCGGCATTCCGCCCATCTTCCTTCGGCTCGAACAGCCCCAGTGACAGCGGAACGGGATCCCCATCCCGCAAACGCCAGAGTTGCCAGGCCTTGTCTTCAGGCAGGTCAATATTGCTGAGCTTTGCCAATACGCGTCGCTCATCGGGATCATAGACAATCACAATGACCGAAGGCGCGTTCTCACCCGACATCAGAGCAAACAGCTCTTCCGGTTGTGTCTGATCTGTTGGCGTGGTCGGCGATGGCTGCAAAACTGGCAGAATATGCGCGCCCAGCGATACGGCCGCGATGGTGCTGGCTGCAATCGCCACAGGACGCCACACAGTTGAAGGTGGGCGTGGCGGCAGCGGGCGAATAATGGCGGCAGGCTCCGGTTCGGCCGGGGCGTCCTCCAGCGCATCAATCTCGCTCATGATATCATCGAGTAATCCGGGCGGCGGAGCTTTCTCGTCGGCCAGCGTGTTCAGAGGCGACAGCCAGGCTTCGACATCTTTCACCTCATCAGGGAAAGACTCGTCGGTACGGCTGAGCCGATCAAACTCGGCAATCTGTTCGGCGCTTGCCTGATCCAGCAGGACATCAATGATGAGGGTTTGGCGGTCGTCAAATCTGTCTGTCATTTGGACGCCTCCCTCAGCTTGGTGATGGCACTTTCCAGTGTCGTCCGGACGGCCCCCTGCTCCATATTCAGGTGCCGGGAGGCATCCTCTATCGACATACCACCAATATAGAGCGCCTTGAGCACGTGCACATCTTCTGACCCGAGTGCGTTTAGGGCTGACTCCGGCGCATCATGCAAGCCGGGATGCTGCGGCATGACGTCCTGCAACCGGTACGCCTGGGTGCTGTTGGATGCGGATTGTCTGGCGGCAAGCGCGTGTCTGCGCGCTGTCGAGAGCAGCCAATGGAGGTGGCCGGTCTTCAGGCCGGATAATTCTTCTCTCTTTTGCCAGACTTCAAGATACACGGTCTTCAATATCTTTTCGGCTTGTGGTTCATCAACCAGTGATGTCAATGCGCCATAGACCTTGGCGCACGTGTTTGAATAGATCTTTTTGAGAACAGACCGGTCCGCCGTGGACAATTGCACAAAAAGCTGACCGAGATCTTCTGACATAACCCGCCGTGTATCCGTTTGGTAGGCAATACCATACCGGATTAGTGCGACAATGCAATCAACAGTCGGAAGACCGTTCCGTTCTCATCCGGATACGGAGATAAGGCGTTTCGTCACGCAGAAAAGTTTCCTTTTTTAGTCAGACAGGTGAAGGCGTGCGTTCGCCCGTCAGACAGCCCCCGCGATGCGGCGTGACTTGATCAGGCTGCGCGCGTCTCATTTGATCGGATGGCAGAAAGGTCTTTCAGCCCGTAACCAAGCAGTCCCAGACCGCCAATAATGATCACGACGGTGGTGAACGCGATGTACAAATTGCCATAACTCGCCGAATGCATGGAGATGTGCAGCACGCCGCAGATGACCAGCAGAGCCCCAAGCGCTGGCCTGAGAACATTGCCGGCGCGCCCGGCCTGTCCGAACATGGCGGCGGCCAGGCTGATGACGATCGTGCCAATCCAGAAAATTGGCGTCAGCAGGCCAGCGCCCGATCCCAGCAGGGCCAGCGCAAGCGTTACGGCCAGCATGCAGCAAGATCCCCATACAAAACCGGACCAGCCCGCTTCCATGCGCGGACGGGCATTTCCCTTCTCTGCGGATTTTACAAAGTAGATGTTCATGCCAGATGAGATGATGACGCAAAGTATGCCGCCAAGCACGAAATAGGCGATCTTCATCCAGTGGCTGCCAAAGTCGCCAAAATGGGCCCGATACATCGAATTTGCGATTTGCTGGCCGAGTTCCCCATCCGATGCGCCCTGATGGCCGGTATAGTCGCCCTCTGCCGTAAATTCATAGGTCTCGCCATAGATCAGGCGATCCATGTGCTCACCATAAATGCCAATATGCTGTCCCTGAGTGCCAGGGTCATGAAGGATTGCAAGGAAGGCAGGTGCGTCGGGCGCGATCCCGGCCAGATTGGTCATGGCTGTATCCATGCGGGCCATGGGCGCCGGCGCTTTATTCACCGGTGGCTCCTCACCGAACACGGCTTCGGACAGGGCGCGGGTATCACCCTCAAAGGAAGAGAGGGCCAGAACATAGGCGACGACCGCGAAAAGGCCGATCATGGCACCTGTCGCTGCAACGATGATATGGAAAGGTGCGGTCCAGACACTCATCCGGTTATGGAGGTCAGCCTGTACGATGCGCGCGCCGCCCAGGCGTTTCAGCCGGAAAGCATCGCGGAAAATACGCGGATGCGCCAGCACGCCGGAAATGGCCATGGATACCAGAAAGACACCCAGAATAGCGACGATGACCATGCCAAAGGTTTCGGGCAGGTGGAGGTAGTAGTGCAGGTGGATCAGGAAATCGTTCCAGGCGGTTTCATACCCGCCAACCAATTGCCCGGTCGCGTCGGCGGCGTGCACATCATTGTCTGTGGCCACCACGAATCTGGGCCAGTTCTCGCGCGGCAGGTAGAGATAGGCGTGTGTGGTGCCTTCGTCCTGCGCCACAGCCCGTTCCAGAGCATTCTGGGCGGCTTCCGGAGACACAGAGGTCACCATCGGCGTGGACGGGAGCTCCCACCAGCCAAGTTCATCTTCGAACACAGCC
The DNA here is from genome assembly GCA_964342455.1 of uncultured Hyphomonadaceae bacterium. Lineage (GTDB taxonomy): Bacteria > Pseudomonadota > Alphaproteobacteria > Caulobacterales > Hyphomonadaceae > Ponticaulis. Next base: position 3,261 of record CAYFGB010000050.1, on the reverse strand, counting down.
ACCGTACCAGACAGGCAAACGATGAATAGCAGGGCGCTGATTGCCAGCCCCATAATGGAGTGGGCTCTCAGCGAGCGATCGACTTGCTTGCTGGACAGGCTGGGCCAGATTGAATTCTTTCCGGACATGGTGGGCAGGACCTTTCAGACGAAAGATAAGGTGGCGGTGAGGACTGTTCCGACGACGGCGTAAAGGGTGCGTTGTAACACGCTCGATTCGATCAGCATCAGGACGCTGAACAGGGCCCAGAGAAACACGCTCAGAATAATGGCGATGATTCCGGACGTTGCCGGGTTTCCTTCTTCCGGCCTGATGACGCGAAAGAGTCCGGCAGACGCAAAAATCGCGATCAGACCCGCAACTGGGCCCGCAAGAATGGCGGTCCAGATATTCCCGAGAAGGCCTTTGGCGCTGACCCGTTCCCGCGATGCTGTTGCGTTGGTGCGGGTGCGGGCTTTCGTGCCGCTATGCATGCCGGTGGCACCACGCAGCAGCGGAAACAGAAGCAAGGCAGTGACAACACACATCATCACAACGATGATCTGCGCCGTTCCGCGATCACCATTCGCAATGGTTGCCAAAGCGGTGGCCACCAGCAAAAACGCCCAGCCACCCAGAATGAGGGCCGGCGATTGACGTTTCTGCCAGGCGAAAAACAGTAAGGTGAGCCCGCCAAGCGAGCTCACCACTGCCAATGCCGCAAGAGTCCAGTCCAGCGTCGACATGGATCAGAACTTGTAGCCAAGACTTGCGACGACCGTGCGCCGCATGCCTGGGAAACAATCGCCACGCGTCAGGCAGGATGTCAGATATTTCTCGTCAGCAATGTTGCGGGCATTGATCTGAAAATCCCATTGATCCCATTCATAGCCGATCATCAGATCTGCCAGCGTGTAGTCTGGCGTCACATAACGCAGGTTTTCGTTTTCAGAGACGCTTTCGCCAACATAGCGAATTCCGCCGCCGGTCTTGAACCCGCTCAGATCTCCTTCAGGACGCCAGGTTGCCCAAAGCGAGGCATTGCCATCCGGTTGGCCTGCCAGTTCAAACCCGTTCGGGTCTTCCGCATCAATGGTGGAAACCGCGGCCTGGAGATAGACCGTGTCCAGCTGCAGATGCGCCTCGGCCTCAAAGCCAGTGAGTGTAGAGATGCCAAGCTGCTGGCCGTCAGTCATGGGTGTGGCGTTCGGGTTGGGCAGGTTGGAAATTTCAATGTCATACCAGGCGATGGTGATCAGACCGGGTATGGTTTGAGGTTCATATTTCAGGCCAACTTCATACTGGCGGGCTTCACGCGGTTCGAGCTGTTTGCCCTCAAGATCGGTACCGATGACGGGTTCGAAGCTCTCGGAATAGCTGGCATATGGGGAGAGGCCATTTTCGAAGCGATAAAGCACACCAAGGCTTGTGGAGATCGCATCGTCTTCCTGAACATTCGACCCGTCATCGTTTTCGATATTGTCTGCGCGCAGACCGGCGGTAAAGCGCCACTGGCCCAGTGAGATCTGATCCGACACGTAGAGGCCAAAATCCTCAACCGTTTGTGGCGTGCCATCTGTGTAATACTGAGCCATGGTTTCCGCAGACGGATAGTTCCCGTAGACGGGGTTGGCGAGGTCGAACACGTAGGAGAAATCGCCTTCCAGAACACCGCCCGCGAACAGGCTTGCGTAATTGCTGTCGGTTTCAACGTTCTGATACTGAGCACCCGCAATGACATCGTGTTGCAGCGGGCCTGTTTCGAAGTTCAGCTTTGCCCGTAGATCAAGCGCTGACTGGTCGAACGTGTTGTCAGCGGCGTAGAATGTCCGTGCAACTGTTGTCTCGGTAAACAGCGGCGCGCCGAAATATTGATTGAGATACCGGCTGACGCCTGCACCGGTGAAGGTTGGCCAGGCTTGCTGGTAGTCGGCCTCACCCGATCGCCAGAGCGCTGTGCCTTCAAGCTTCACGTGGTCATTGACAATGTGTTCGCCGAGCAGAGTGATCTGGGACGATTCCGTATCAAAGAAATTGAAGTCGGGCTCACCCGCATAAACATCCTGATCGAGATACTCCCCGGTCACATTATGCGGCAACAAGGTGCCCTCAACAGGGATGAATTGTGCGGCCACATCGTTGGAGTTTTCCTGATACATGCCGATAACGGTCAGGCGTGTGTCAGGTGTTGGCAGCCAGGTCAGAGACGGCATCAGAACCGTGGATTGTTCATCGACATGGTCAACCTGACTGCCTGTATCCCGGTAAAGACCGACAAGCCGGTAGAGCAGTTTGCCGTCTGAACCTTCAACAGGACCGGTAACGTCACCCGCAATCTGATATCGGTCATAATTGCCGACTTCAGCATTCACCGAGCCGCCAAAGTCCTCCTCTGGCGTTTTGGAGACCACATTCAGAAGCCCGCCAGGAGAGCCTTGCCCATAAAGCACGGAGGCAGGGCCTTTCAGAATCTCAACCTGCTCAACAGTCCAGGGTTCGACGCGGGTTGTGTTGTAGCTACCGAATAGCTCCTGGATGGAGTCGCGGTATCTCGGGATGGAAAGGCCACGCGAGCCGACCCAGTCTCCGCGGGTGGAGAAACCATAGGTTTCGGCTGTGACGCCGGCAACATAGCTGACGGTCTGCGAGAGATTCAGGGCGCCTTTCTCAATGAACATGTCGTCGGTTTCGACGCTGACCGAACGGGCTGTCTCCGTGATTGGGGTATCGGACTTGGTTGCGCCGAAAGCGGTCGCAGCACCGGTGACGAAGATCGTCTCCTGACGGCTCTCGCCTTCATCACGTGTTTCGGTTTGAGCAATGGCAGGTCCGGCCAGTGTGGAAAGCAGGGAGAGCGACGACGTCAGCGCGAGAAGTGTTCGATATTTCATGGTTTGCCAGATAATGAGAGTTATTCGCATTTGGGGCTGTAGGCATAACGCAGATGCAAGTCAATCGCATATTCAATTATGTGTCTGGCTCAGACCATTTTCGACGCCTGTTCTCCAGGCACAAAAAAACCGGTGCCTATAGCACCGGTTTTCTGAATTCTGGAAAGGAGCGGCGTTACGCTGCTTCTTCATCCTGCAGAGCAGCCGCGTTAGGCGATGGGTCGCGCAGCACATATCCGCGGCCCCAGACCGTTTCAATATAGTGGTTGCCCTTGGTTGCCTGCTGCAGCTTCTTGCGGAGCTTACAGATGAAAACGTCGATAATCTTGAGTTCCGGCTCGTCCATACCGCCATAAAGGTGGTTGAGGAACATTTCCTTGGTGAGCGTTGT
>CAYFGB010000049.1:0-22769 GCA_964342455.1 uncultured Hyphomonadaceae bacterium | reverse complement strand
AGGTCATGGCATTGCCGTTGAAGAGTTCCGGGTCCTTGGTTGCAAAGCCCGGATCGTTGACCAGCATCACGACCGTTTTGCCCTCGACATCAAGGCCTTCATAGTCGTTCCAGTCATATTCAGGGGCGACCGAACCATACCCGACGAACACGACCTCGGAGTCTTCAAAGCTGATGTCGAGCTCGTTCTGGCGTTTGGTCCAGATCACGGTTTCATCTCGAAGCTTGAATGGTTCTGCGTCGTCAGACGATGAGATGGTCAGTTGAGACATGCCCTCATCAACCATTTGATTGACCATTTCGACCGTCTGGAACCATGAGCCATTATTGCCTGGCTTGACGCCAACGCGTGCGAGCTCTGCGGCAACCCAATCGGCAGCCTTCTCGCCTTTCTCACTGCCCGGACCGCGCCCTTCATAAACGTCGTCCGCGAGTGTCGCGATGCGCACACCCAGATCAGCACCCCGGATGGCGGGCACGGTATCTTCGGGCAGTGGCAAGAGAAGCTCGCCGATTTCAGATGATGTTGCGCTGGCTTCAGTTTCCGTGGCGGCGGATGTGGCTGGTTCAGTCTCTGCCGTCTCGGCAGGTGGCGGTGTGCCGCTGTCGCAGGCTGCCAGGAGCAGCGCGAGGCACGATGTTGCGAGTAAGCGTTTCATCAGGGATTCCCGTTTCATTGAACGTTATTTAACTGGCATGGGATGCCTTAAGGAGCAAGCTTCAGGCCTTCTGCCATCATCCGACGAATAGTGTTGGGCTGAGCCAGCGCACCGTTCGCGACGTCCAGATTGAAGTAAACCAGTTTTTCTGCAGGCAGATGTTCATAAATCGGCTGAAGATCATTGTTATCGCTCAAAATGCCGCCGCACCAATCGCCCGAAATGTAGAATGGGCAAGGCATGAGAAAGGGCCGGAAATTCTTGAACAGCTTCTGCAAGCGGCCATACATTAGGGTCATGCCGTGATTGTAAAAATGTGGGCTGCCCAGCATCTGGCAGGCGAGACCATTCGGTTTCAGCGCTTTCTTGACTGTCGCGTAAAATTCATCCGTCACAAGCGGATTGGCGGTCTGGGCCCCGACATGCGCCTCTTCGCAGACATCGGTTGAGTCCATGATGATGAGATCAAACATGCCGTCCTGCGCAGCGAGGTAAGCCGCACCGTCACCAATTTCGACTTCGGTTCTCGGATCATCGAGACCCGCCGTCAGCTCGGGCAGATATTTCTTTGAAACGTCCACGACCACACTGTCGAGTTCAGCCAGAACGATGCGTTCCAGACCGTCATATTTGGTCAGCTCCGTAACAGCGCCGCCATCTCCGCCGCCGATGACAAGCACCGATTTGGGATCGGGCAGGCACGCCATTGGGATATGAATCATATGTTCGTGGTAAACATGATGGGTATCCTCTGACAGCATCAGTACGTCATCAATCAGCATGACGATGCCATGCTTTTCGGTTTTGACGAGTTTGATGTCCTGCCATTCGGAGGTTTCATGCGCGATTAGCTCGCCCTCTACGAAAGAGCCGTAGGAAGCGGTGTGCTGGTCTTCGAATCTAACTTTAGTCATGTCGGTTTTTTATTCTTCTCCGGAAAGGTGAGCAAGCGGAACTCAGCTGCCAGCCGGGGCATCTGCTTCAGGATCGCCGGGCAGGGGAATGTACTCGTCCTCGTTCGGCGGCATGCTGAAGGGCGTGTCCTTCCAATTGCCCGCAATAGAGGCGCGCCAGTCGGTTTTGGCCTGTTCAATCCGTTCAGGGCTTGAGGCGACAAAGTTCCACTCGATCCAGCGACGACCATCCATGGGGGCACCACCGGCCACCATCACGCGCGTGTTTTCCGATAGGGTCAGTTCTGGCGATCCGCCGGGCTCCAGAATTACCATCTGCCCTTCAGTATAAGTCTCGCCAGCAAAACTGGTTTTGCCTTCGACGACATAGAAGGCACGTTCAATCACTTCCTCAGGCAGCGATAGTGAGCCGCCACTCTGGGATTCGAGCGCAGCGTAGAAGATCGGATGCGGGAAACTGACGGGAGATTTCAGTCCAAAGCCTTCTCCGGCGATCATACGGATGTTTATGCCGTTCAGATCGGTCATGGGGAGGGTGTCCGCCGGGTGATGTTCAAAATCGGGATCTATCTCTTCGTGAGATTTTGGAAGAGCGACCCAGGTCTGAATGCCGTGTAGTCGATGCCCCGATTTCATCAGAGGTTCCGGCGAGCGCTCAGAATGTGAGATGCCTTTGCCAGCAGTCATCCAGTTGACGGCGCCAGGTGTGATTTCGATTTCGGTACCTAGCGTATCCCGGTGGAGCATGGTGCCTTCGAAGAGGTAAGTGACCGTAGACAGGCACACATGTGGATGGGGACGGACGTCGACACCGCTGCCGGGCTTGAACTCAGCCGGACCCATATGATCGAAGAAAATGAACGGACCCACCATTTTCTGTTTCGAGCTGGGAAGCACGCGCCTGACGGAAAAGGCACCAAGGCTTTTCGATTTCGGTTCGAGAACCAGTTTCACCTTACCACTCATGACTTTCTCCTTCCGGCGTGCATTCTTTCGCGTTTATCTGGGAACAATACCCGATTTCGCCAGTCAGAAACGTCATGGATGAAGAGTTTGAGACATTTATTGAACGGATGCGAGCCTGTCGTATCTGTGCTGAGGCCGATCCGCCTTTGCCTCGCGCGCCCAACCCGGTTTTTCAGCTCGACCCGCGGGCCCGGATACTGATTGCAGGGCAGGCACCGGGAAACCTCGCCGATGTGACAGCAAGGCCGTTCAATGATCCATCCGGCGAGCGGTTACGGGAGTGGCTGGGCGTCGATGCCGAGACATTTTACGATCCGGCAGCGTTCGCGATTTTGCCGATGGGGTTATGTTTTCCGGGCTACGCGAAGGCAGGCGGTGATTTACCGCCGCGCAAGGAATGCGCACCAGCCTGGCGACGGGACGTTTTTGAACGGCTTCCGAATCTGAAAACGCGGATACTTATTGGCGGCTATGCGCAGAAATGGCATCTCGAAAAAGCCTATGGCGGCAATGTCACAAGAACGGTTGAAAACTGGCGGGCGTTCGCACCAGATATCTTTCCCGTACCTCACCCAAGCTGGCGAAACAATGCATGGCTAAAGACACACACCTGGTTCGAATCAGAACTGCTTCCGCACTTGAAAATTGCCGTAAAGTCGGCCTTATCTTCACCCTAATTGCGGGGCTTTGTCTGCTTGCAACGTGCACCACGCGCCTGCACCCCGAATTTCCAACCGATCGAGCAGACATGCCGCATTTTGATGTAACCGAGAATGAGTTTGTCACCTTTGACGGCAGCCCGCTGGGGCTGACGGTGTGGGGCCAGGAGCTGGAAAAGCCCGAATACGTCGTGGTTGGTGTGCATGGTATGAATGATTATGCCAATGCGTTTCACATGGCGGCGCCCTGGTGGGCCGAACGGGGTGTGCGCACCTATGCCTATGACCAGCGCGGTTTTGGGCGATCTGTCGGGCGAGGGCGCTGGCAGAATGAAGAGGCCATGCGTGAGGACCTCCGCACGGCTGTCCGTCTGGCCCGGCAGCGTCACCCCGAAGCTGTGCTTACCGTGGTGGGTATTTCCATGGGCGGGGCCGTCGCGACCACCGTGTTTGGTTCGGACAATGCCCCGGAGATTGACCGGCTCATCCTTTCAGGCCCTGGTCTGCGCGGCTGGGGGGCGATTCCGATTGTTCAACGTGTCGCGCTTGAAATATCGACCCGCGTTCGACCGGGTTGGGTGGTTGTGCCGCCAAAGGGATTGGTGAAGATCGAACCCTCAGACAATATCGAAATGCTCCAGAGGACATGGTCTGACCCTTTGATGTTGAGAGACAACCGGATCGATCAGGTGCATGGCGTGGTAACGCTGATGGAAAATGCCCATAAGGCGGCGAATGGTCTGCCTGAGCCTACCTTGTTTCTCTACGGTGCACGAGACATTGTCATTCCGGAAAAAGGCGTGAAACGCACAACGCCGAGACTGCCGGATCATGTGCGCACAGCGTATTATGAAAATGGCTATCACATGCTGATGCGTGATTTGCAGGCTGAAACCGTGTGGCAGGATCAGCTCGCCTTCATGAAGGACCCGCAAGCGCCTTTACCTTCAAATGCCCCGGAACTCCCTTGGCGCGAGAAAAAGTCAGTAAACAGAAGGTGAATGTTAATCTTTCTGCTGTCCACTGGGTCGGGATAAAACGTCTTGAGCTAACTTGAATGGTTGCAGCCCTGAAAAAGATTGTGCCCGAGGATTTCTCGGGTCGGTTTTCAGCCTGGTGGGAGGGCCGCGAATATAGCGCACCCATCGACGGCGAAGCTGCGACCAATTCCAACGATAATGATGACGACGTTGAAGGGGCTGAGGCCGCATCGCCCCCGTCCGCTCAGACCAAGCCCGCTCCGACCAAGGCTGCGAAGCCACAGCCGAAATCCCCACAGCAAATTCTGTCGCCTGAAGCCAGTCGCATCGCTGCAGTTGAGACTCTCTGGGGTGAGGGGCGTTTGTCGCCGGGCAGTTCGGCGCTCTACAGTCGTATCACGGAAGGTATGTCTGCTCTGGATAATGGCAGCGAACGTCTTTTCGGAGCACTGAACACTGATCCAGCACTGACCCAGCATGTCATGGGCACAAGTGGCGCATGTCCCGTGGTGTCGGAATGGCGTTTGCCCTGCATTCGACGTTTCGAAGATGCTTTCCCGGATTTTGAGGTCTTGCGTGGCGATCTGGACAGGCCAGCCTTCGAGCCTGGCTCTCTGGCGCTTCTAGTGAGCCAGGACGGCTACGCCTATTCTGACCACAAATCAGGATTGGCGGTGCGCGCTTATCGCAGCCTGGAGCCAGGCGGTCAGTGGATTGTCATCGATACGGTTCGAGGGGCCGCTCGCGGACGGCTTGAGCCGGCCTTTGCGTCTTCGTGGGCCGAACCGCAACTTTGTGATTCTGCGGAAATCATTGAAATCTCGGAAGCCGCCGGATTTGAATTATCCAGTGATGAAGATGACGTCACAGGCGATGTTATTCAGGCCAGCCGATCTGCTTTCGAGCGGTTCGGGCAGGACATTGAGAAACGTCTCAGCGCCAGCCTTGAAGCTGTAAACAAGCAGGTTTTCATGCGGGAACTGGCCTGGGAGGCCGAGGCCTGGAAGTGGCGGCAACGCGCGCTGGCCGGAGAGCTAATTCACGTAAAGGTGTGGAAGTTCCGTAAGCCCAGCGCTTAGTGAGCTGCAAAGAACGGCCCGGCAGCCCTTGTCTTTTTAAAAGATTGCTGCGACAGCGCCCGGCAATGTGAAAAAATTGACCTGAGGTTCCACGACAATGTTTGATCATCCCGCCTTTGATGCGCATGAGGAGGTACACTTCTTTCATGACGAGGCCTCTGGCCTACGCGGGATTATTGCGATTCACTCCACGGCTCGCGGGCCGGCTGCTGGCGGATGCCGGATGTGGAACTATGAATCAGGGGAAGCTGCCTATCGCGATGCGCTGAGGCTTTCTCACGGCATGTCTTACAAGAACGCTATGGCTGATCTTGAGCTTGGGGGCGGCAAGGCTGTCATCTGGGGAAACTCGAGGACAGATAAGACGCCCGAACTGTTCCGGGCCTTTGGCCGGGCAATCGAAACGCTCAAGGGGCGCTACTACACGGCTGAGGATGTTGGTATATCACCATCTGATCTGGCGTATGCGGCCGAAGAAACGAAATTTGTTGCGGGCCTTGAGACGGGCGTGGCTGCGAGTGGTGATCCGTCACCTGTCACGGCTGAAGGCGTGTTTCGCGGTATTGGTGTGGCTGCCCGTCATGCCTTTGGCAGCGAATCAGTCTCCGGCAAGCGTGTTGCGGTTCAGGGCGTTGGACATGTCGGCGCAGACGTTGTTCGCAAACTCGTCGCAGCCGGTGCTGAGGTGATGATTGCGGATATTGCAGAAGATCAGCTTCAGACGCTGTCGAAAGAAACCGGTGCACAGATCGTTCCGAAAGACGACATCCTGTTTCTGGATGCGGATATCCTGTCTCCGAATGCTCTGGGTGCGATTCTGAATGAAGACAGCCTGCCGAAGCTCAAATGCAAGGTTATTGCCGGTGGTGCGAACAACCAGCTTTCCCGGCCTGAAATCGGTGATATGCTCTCTGAAATGGGCATTCTCTACGCGCCTGACTATGTCATCAATGGCGGCGGTATCATCAATGTGGCGGCAGAGATTTCCGGCACGTACGATCCGGCCTGGGTGGATGGCAAGTTGTCGAAGCTTATGGAAACGCTCGATGAAGTCTTCACCATATCTTCACAAAAAACCAAGGCGACGAATCGCGTGGCAGATGATATTGCCCGCTTGAGAATTGGTCGCAGTTAAGAAATTTCGATTTCTAACTGACTGATCTGCCTGATAAAATTCCTTGTGGAGGCGTAAAGAAATGCGCTATCAACCCAGACTTATAAGGGAGAAGCCCTCTAAGAATACGGTCACGAAACTGTGCTGGAAAAGGGCTATAAATAAACCGGGCGAAGATTCGGGAGTAGAGTATGTCTGACGTTGTTGTGCATGTTGCTGTCAACGACACCCTTTCGGAAACAAGGTTCGCTGCCACGGTCGAGGCTTTTGCCCGGTCGCGCACGGACTGTTCGTCTGAAATCGCTGTGACTGCACCGGAGATCATGGTGAAGACCATTCATTCCGGCGATGTGATCCGCAAAGCCATCATCTTTCAGGATCGGTCGTCGGCGGCTGAGTTTCTGTCGCTTTGGCGTCGGGAAGAAGCCATCGCCTGACATGAAGCGGTAAAGCAGACTTGGTCTGCCAAATTGACCTATCGAAAAAACGTACTGCGTGGTCTAAGCCGACCTTATGAGCTTGGATCCCAATACTGTTCGTAAACTCAACATCGTCATTCGAGGCGCTGGCATTATCGGCCTGTCGATTGCCTTTGAACTGGCACGACATGGTGTCTCGGCTCGGATTCTGAGCCAGGGCAGGCCTGAGGAGAAAGCGAGCTGGGCGGCTGCGGGCATGTTGTCAGCGCAATTCGAAGCGTTGATTGAGCCTGATTTTTCCGGGGCCATGCATGCGTTTGCCAATGAAAGCGTAGCGCTCTGGCCGGAGTTTGCCGCGGCTATTTCCGAACGAACAGGTCTGAGCATGGGCTATAGCGCCGGACCGACACTTGGCCTTGTCCGACCTGATACGCTGAAAAGCCTGTCGTCAGATCGCCGACTGGCGGGTGTAGATCTCGATGCGGACGATAGCCAAACCGCGTCTGATGTGCCCGGGCTGTTCGCGCCGGGCTATCAGAGGGTGTTGTTTTCGGCTGACGGTCAGGTCGACAACCGGGCCGTTCTGAAAGGTCTGATGCAAATCTGCGGCGATTTTATGTCGGACGATGCGGCTCTGGCCGACAATGCAGATATTCTCATTGATTGCCGGGGCTGGAAAGAAGACGGCATCCGTCCGGTCAAAGGTCAGATGCTGGCACTTGCGCCGCGGGATCATCATCCGAAAATCCCTGTTCGCTGGGGCGCGTCCTATATCGTCCCGAAGCCGGATCGTATAATTATCGGCGCGACCGTAGAGCCGGATGAAACAGATCTAGCAACAGAAGAGCAGAGGCTGGATGCGCTATTGGCGGGCGCGCTTGATATTATCCCAGATCTGGCCAGCGATATGGAGATTGTTGAGAAATGGGCTGGCTTGCGCCCCATGGCGCGCAGGCAACGGCCCATCATTGGATGGGCCGAGGCAGGACGGCATTACCTTGCCACCGGACATTATCGGAATGGAATATTACTGGCCCCTGCAACGGCCAGAAAAGTTGTGGCGGATCTGCTGCAAACGGAGGATTCTACAACGTTTGCGCTAGGTGATCTTGCTCCATAGGTCCCGTTTCTTTGATAAAGGGCTCGCTTTCACATCACTTTTGAACCAGATAGTGAACCAAACAAGACTATGGGAGACACCGCATGTTTCAGATCTCTGAACCATCTGAAGATCAGCTTGCCATTCGTGATGCCGTGGCGCGCACCTGCGCCCAGTTCGATGATGAGTATTGGTTGAAGACGGATGAGACCGGGGATTGGCCGGAAGCGTTCACGCAAGCCATGGCTGATGGCGGCTGGCTGGGCGTCGCCATGCCAGAGGACGTAGGCGGCGCGGGGCTGGGCCTGACAGAAGCCGCGATTGTGATGCAGGCCGTGACGCGTTCAGGCGCTGGCTTTTCCGGCGCGTCCGCGATCCACCTGAATATTTTCGGGCCGAAGCCGCTTGAGAAATTTGGAACGCCAGAGCAGCGCCAGGAGCATCTGCCGAAAATCATTTCCGGCGAGCAGAAAATGTGTTTCGCCGTGACGGAGCCAAACTCAGGCCTTGATACATCCTCGCTTGAAACGCGTGCGGAACGGACGAACACTGGTTACACGCTTTCGGGCCGGAAGATCTGGACCACGGGAGCCCAGCGTGCTGACAAGATTCTGATCATCGCGCGCACAACGCCAAAGGATCAGTGCTCCAAGCCCTATCTCGGCCTGTCGCTTTTCTACACTGATTTTAACCGCGCTAAGATCGAAGCCAAACCAATCCCTAAAATGGGCCGTAAGGCTGTCGAATGTAACATGCTGTTTTTCGATGGGCTGGAAGTTCCGAAGGAGGACCTGATCGGAGAAGAAGGTGCTGGCTTTAAATACCTGCTGCAGGGTCTGAACCCGGAGCGCGTTCTGTTCGCCGTGGAATCGGTTGGCCTGGGGCAGGCTGCACTGGAGCGGGCCACACAATACGCCAGAGAGCGTGTCGTGTTCGGTCGGCCAATCGGCCAGAATCAGGGCATTCAGCACCCGCTGGCCAAGTCATGGGCCGAGCTGGAAGCCGCCAATCTGATGGCATTCAAGGCGGCAGGAAAGTTTGATTCCGGACAGGATTGCGGCGCTGAAGCCAATGCCGCCAAATATCTTGGCACAGAGGCTGGTTTCAATGCCTGTGAAACTGCGGTCCTGACCCATGGCGGCATGGGCTACGCGAAAGAGTATCAGGTTGAGCGCTATATGCGCGAAGCCATGCTCGCCCGCATCGCGCCGGTTAGTCGGGAGATGATCCTGAACTATATCGCCGAGCGTGTTCTAGAGCTGCCGAAAAGCTATTAAGCCTCGCGCTTTCGTAAGGCCCGCTGAATGCCGGGCCTTACGACCAGAAACAGCCGATAGATACCATCAAGCAGTATCCGTGTCGGCGCGAAACGCCCAAGTGGTCGCAGCCAGATCAGCCAGGGGATCTGGCTATAGGCCTCGGTAAAGGCTTCTGCGCCATCCAGCATTTTACCGTCCACGCGTTGCGCATGAAACCGGGCCAGCATCACATCGCGTGGCAGTGGACAGAATTCGGCCGCATCTGGCGTTGAAATGTCCTTAAACTCGATGCGCTCGCGCTTGTCGAGCCGTCGGATCAGGCCGATTTCGCGCCGACAAAGCGGGCAGGCGCCATCGTAGAACACAATCAGCTTACGGGTCATGATCAAAAAGAAAAAGTCCGGTATGGACGTAAATCCAGCTGACAAGCTGGCGCAGCCCACCATAAATCAGGATCGATCCAGCCTGAACATGCGGTTAGATGTTTTCATCCGCGCCATTACGCACTAAGCAGCCATTTGTATGTAAAGTTCGAGGTTGAGTATTGTCTGCGCAAACCCAGAAACGTCGCAAAACAGTCAAGGATATTGCCAGGGCCAAGGGCGGTGAGCCGCTTGTTTGCCTGACCGCTTATGATGCGCCCCGCGCTGCCCTGCTGGATCAGTATGCCGATCTTTTGCTGGTGGGCGATAGTGTGGGCATGGTGGTGCATGGGCTCGATTCCACAGTCGGCGTGACGCTCGATATGATGATCCTGCATGGTCAGGCGGTCATGCGTGGGGCGCGGCAGGCCTTTGTTGTGGTTGATATGCCGTTCGGATCGTATGAAGCGAGCCCGATTCAGGCTTTCGAGAACGCTTCCCGGATCATGATGGAAACACGCTGTCAGGCTGTGAAGCTGGAAAGTGGCGTCTATGCCGCTGATACCATCCGGTATCTGGTTGATCGGGGTATTCCGGTCGTGGCGCATGTTGGCTTGCGTCCACAGGCGATCAATGTCGATGGTGGCTTCCGTGCGAAGGGCCGCAATGATTCAGAGCGCCAGCGGGTTATCGACGAAGCCCTGGCAGCAGAGCAGGGCGGCGCTTTTGCTATTGTGATTGAAGGCGTTGCAGAGGACCTGGCCGTCGAAATCACGCAGCAGCTGTCCATTCCGACGATCGGTATTGGTGCGAGCGCAGCATGCGATGGACAAATCCTCGTCACTGAAGACATGCTCGGCCTTTTTGACTGGACGCCGAAATTCGTCCGTCGATATGGCGATGTGAAGCGTGAAATCAGTTCTGCAGTCGATGCCTATGCGAAAGACGTGCGTAGTCGCGAATTTCCGGGTAAGGCGGAGACGTATTCAATCAATTCTGAGAAAACTGTAAAGATTCCGCGCGTTGCTGATGAAAGCGGGAACAGCTAAGGTCTCGGTGAAATTTCGATAAACAGGGTGTTTTCGTGAGTGATATCATTGAAGAAGTCGATGAGGCATATGCCCAGGATCAGGCAATGCGCTGGTGGAAACGCCTCAGCCCGATCGTTTACGGTCTGGTGGCTGTTCTGATACTTGGCGTCGCCGTCAACGAGTTTCTTCAGTGGCGCGGTTCGAATGCGCACAAGCAGGAAGCGGAAGCCTTCTACACGGCGCGCACTGCACTGGAATCAAACGACTATGCTTTGGCCGAAGCCCTGTTCGAGGAAATCGCAGGTTCTGACAGCGATTATGCTGAGCTTGCGGGCAATTATCTCGCCCAGACCCGGCTTTCCGGGCTTGGCGACAAAGCTGCGGCACTGGAAGCGCTGAAGGCAACGGCAGAGGGCGAAGGCCCTCTCGCAGAGATTGCGCGTCTGAAGGCAGGATATCTGATGGCCGACTCATCCAGCCTGGAAGAGCTCGAGGCCTGGTTGGCGCCTCTCTCGAACAGTCTCAGCTCACCTTATGCTTATCTTGCGCAGGAAGTGGAAGCAGCACGCGCCTTCTCTCTGGGCGAGCTGGAAACCGCTGAAAAGCGCTTTAACGCCATCGCGCTCGCCCTGGAGGTGCCTCAGGCGCTTCGTGGCCGGGCTGAACGCGCACTGATCGCCATTGATGCGATCCAGGCAAGAAACGGAACGACTCAATGACGAAACTGACACTTTTCGGGGCAATGACCCTGTCCGCCGCACTTCTCGCCTCCTGTTCGACAGTTGATCGCTTCAACCCTTTCAGCGGCAGCGGCGAAGATGAAGCCGACGCCGCTGACAAAGCCGGTCGTATTTCCATGCTGTCTGCTGAGTCTGAGCTTTCTGCCGACCCGGATCTCGTTTCATCTGCCGTGATTTTACCGGATGCGGTTGATGTAAGGGCCTGGAATCAGGCCGGCCGTACAAGCCAGAAGCTTCCGGGCCATGTACGGGCAGGCGGCGCACTTGACGTCGACTGGACCTGGGGTCGCGGCGAAGGGTCTTCGAACAATGAAGCGCTGACGGTTGCGCCTTTGGCTGCTGACGGCAAAGTGTTCGTGTTTGATGCGGATCAGACCATCCATGCAATTGATGCTGAGACCGGCCGGTCTCTCTGGAAGCATGAATTGTCATCGGAGAACAGCAAAGACCGCCGGGCGTTTGGCGGCGGTATGGCCATCATCAATGACCGTCTGATTGCGGCATCCGGGTTCGGATATGTCACAGCGCTGGAGCTGGGCACGGGTGAGCCGATCTGGAAGCAGGAAATGGAAGCCCCCATGACGGGCTCGCCAACCGTTGTGGAAGGTCGCGTGTTTGTGGCTTCGAACAATAACGAGCTCTATTCCCTCTCGCTTGAAACCGGTGAAGTCGAATGGACGGACCAGGCTATTGCGGAGACCGCTCGCGTTCTCGCCTCTCCAAGCCCTGCTGCCATTGATGACTTCGTTGTTGCGCCGTTTTCTTCTGGCGAAGTGATTGCATATCTACCGTCAAACGGGCGGCGCCTTTGGTCGGAATCCCTGACACGGGCAGGGCGTTTCACGCCGATCTCTGCCATTAACGACATCGCGTCACGTCCGGTTCTGGCCAACGGTCTGGTCTTTGCCAGCAGCCAGTCCGGTGTTCTTGCCGCCATTGATGGCCGGTCAGGCACGCGTGTCTGGTCCTTGCCATTTGGTACGACCCAGGCGCCCCTTGTGGTTGGCGAATACCTGTTTGCAGTGGGTGTGGACGCACAATTGATCTGTATCGACGCGGCTTCTGGTCGCGTGATCTGGGTTCAGCAGCTGACCCAGTTCGAAAAAGAGAAAGATCGCAAGGGTCGCATCAGCTATTCCGGGCCACTTCTGGCATCTAACCGTCTGGTGACCTTGTCCTCCGATGGCCGTATTTCGGCCTATTCTCCGCAGACAGGCGAGCTCCTCGAAGAGAAAAAGCTTGTCAATACGGGCAGGTTTGGTGCAAATGCCGGATTCTTTCTCGAGCCCATCGCGTATGAGGGCCGAATTTATGCGCTTGCCGACAATGGTAAGCTGTTTTCCATAAGGTGATAGTGCTCAATGCCTCTCAAAGTGGCGATTGTCGGTCGCCCGAATGTTGGAAAGTCTACACTTTTCAACCGTCTGGCGGGAAAACGTCTGGCAATTGTTGATGACCAGCCCGGTGTCACGCGTGATCGCCGGGAAACAGATGCCGAACTGGCCGATATACGGCTGACCCTGATCGACACACCCGGGTTTGAAGACGTGCGCGATTCCTCGCTTGAATCCCGTATGCGCGAACAAACCGAGGCCGCCATTCGTGAGGCTGATCTCTCCGTTTTCGTGATTGATGCGCGCGCTGGCGTGGTGCCGCTTGATGAGCGGTTCGCCGAATTGCTGCGTCGTGTGAACAAGCCGGTCGTGCTGGTGGCGAACAAGTGTGAAGGCAAGGCCGCCGAAGACGGGTTGATGGAAGCCTTCGCGCTTGGGTTCGACGAGCCGGTTGGCATGTCAGCAGAACATGGCGAAGGTCTGGCTGAGCTTTACTCGGCCATCGTCAGGGCTGCCCCCCAGGTGCAGGCTGAAGAGGACGAAGACGAAGAGACGTCGCTGCCATTCGACCCGGACGCTGAGGACGAAGATCTGCCGCCTCCGCCCAGAACCGCGCGGCTTATCGTTGTCGGACGTCCGAACGCAGGCAAATCAACGCTGATCAACTCGTTGATCAAGTCAGACCGCCTGCTTACCGGGCCGGAAGCGGGCATTACCCGCGATTCGATCGAGATCGAGTGGGAATATGATGACCGCACGATCAAGCTCGTCGATACAGCCGGCCTGCGGAAACGGGCACGTGTTCAGGAGCAGCTTGAAAAACTCTCCACTCAGGACACGATCCGTTCCATCCGGTTTGCTGACATTGTTGCGCTGACCATGGACGCGCGCGATGCGTTCGAAAAACAGGACCTTCAGATTGCCGATCTCGTTATTCGTGAGGGACGTGGTCTGGTCTATGTCATCTCGAAATGGGATCTGGTGGAAGATCATGACGCGAAAGCCAAGGAGTTGCGCGACAAGGCGGAACGGCTTTTGCCGAACGCCAAGGGTGCGCCCATGGTGTTCCTGTCCGGACTGACAGGGCGTCGGATTGATCGTCTGATGCCAGCGGTCATGTCTGTGTTTGATGACTGGAATGCTCGTGTGAAAACGCGTGATCTGAATGACTGGCTGCGCCATGTGGTGGAGCGTCATCCGCCTCCGTCTGTTCATGGCAAGCCAATCAAGCCGAAATACATCGTGCAGATCAAAAACCGTCCGCCAACCTTCGTGCTGAAAGCCAATCGTGGCGATCATATGCCGGAAGCCTATAAGCGCTACCTGATCAATGGTTTGCGGGAAGCGTTTGATCTGCCCGGCGTGCCGATCCGACTGTATGTCGAACAGGGCAGCAATCCTTACGCCAATAAGTCTTGATTTCCGTTCGGTTGAGCGCATCTTCCTCTTGCGTTCAAAGGCGGGTGGTATTAGTACACCCGTTTCCAGAGTGCCGCCTTAGCTCAGTCGGTTAGAGCGCTAGATTGTGGATCTAGAGGTCCCCCGTTCGAACCGGGGAGGCGGTACCATCTTCTCCCTCTCAAATTGCAAGAGACCAAGGTCGCATTTCGTTTTCGGGCTGTGTTGGTATGATGCTGGCAAAAGAAAATGATGGGAGAGATGAATGCGTGCGCATCTGACACTGGCATTTGGCCTATTGCTCGCCGCTATTTTTGCCTGGCGGGGTGCCAATGCGATTCTCGAACCCGGTATTGGCTTATCTGAGGCCTATGTTCTGGGTGGATTGGTTTTCGCGGGCTGGTTCATGTTTTCCGGGTCCCGCGATTTGCTGTCCCGGTATCGGTCCCGCAAGGAAAATGGCTGAAGAGATCGCGTCTTCCAGAGTATATTTCCCTAAAGATACCCCTCTTTGAGCGGGTTGGTCGCCTTTTTATAGTGTCCCCATAAACACTATTAAAACAGTGCGCTATGCTGTCTCTTTTAACTTTCCAACAACTTCGACCAAAGTCCCCCTACCAATCGGGAAAAGAATACCTGACCCTGACAATGCGGAAAAATCCGTTTCATAAGTCAGGGGAGGTACAAACCTTGTCACAAGATATAAAAGAAGTTGACGGGAAGGGTTACTGGTCTGCCACGGTTCGGCTGACAATTGCTCTGCTCGCAATCTGGTTCCTTGTGTCGTTTGGGGCAGGCATTCTGTTTCGTGACGCGCTGGACAACATCAAGCTTGGCGGCGCGCCGCTTGGCTTCTGGTTTTCCCAACAGGGCTCGATCTACGTCTTCATGGTGCTGATTGCATATTATTGCGTGGCCATGACGCGGATCGAAAAAAAATTCAACGTGAAGGGATAGGGCGATGGATCAGGAGTTCTGGACCTATTTCTTCGTCGCGCTGACCTTTGCCACTTATATCGGCATTGCGATCTGGGCGCGTGCTGGCTCGACGGATGATTTTTATGTCGCGGGCCATGATGTTCATCCAACCATCAATGGTATGGCAACGGCAGCTGACTGGATGTCTGCAGCAAGCTTTCTGTCGATGGCCGGTCTGATTGCGTTTCTCGGTTATGGCGGATCGGTTTACCTGATGGGCTGGACCGGCGGCTATGTGCTTCTGGCGCTTCTGCTGGCACCCTTCCTTCGTGAATTTGGCAAGTTTACCGTGCCCGATTTCGTTGGTGACCGGTATTATTCGACCGCTGCGCGTCTGATTGCTGTGCTGTGTGCGCTGTTCGTGTCTTTCACCTATATCGCGGGGCAGATGAAGGGCGTTGGCGTGGCGTTCTCAGGCTTTCTGGGCGTTGAATTCAACACGGGCATTCTGATCGGCATGGGCATTGTCTTTGTCTATGCTGTCTGGGGCGGCATGAAAGGCGTTACCTATACCCAGGTCGCCCAATACTGCGTGATGATTTTTGCCTATACGGTTCCGGCCATCTTCATTTCGATGATCGTTACCGGCAATCCGGTCCCGCAGCTTGGCTTCATTTCGAACGTTCGCGGTGAAGACATTTCGATGCTGGACAAGCTGAACACTGTGGTCACCGATCTTGGTTTTCTGGAATATACCCAGACCAACAAATCGATGATGGATGTGTTCGCGATCACCGGCGCGCTGATGTTCGGCACGGCCGGTCTGCCACACGTCATCATCCGCTTCTTCACGGTCAGCAGCGCAAGCGCGGCCCGTATCTCTGCGGGATGGGCTCTGGTTTTCATCGCCATTCTCTACACGACAGCGCCAGCGGTGGCCTCCTTCGCACGGCTCAACTTCATCGATACCGTGCATGAGTCGACTTACATCGCCGGTGACATCTCAGAGATTGATTACGACGCAGAAGCCGCCGCCATTGAAGCTGAAGGTGGAAAGCCAATTCCCCGCTGGTTCAAAGACTGGGAGAAAACTGGTCTTCTTGGCATCACCGACAAGGATGGAGATGGCATCGTCACCTACTCTGCAGGCGATACCAATGAAGTGACCAAGCTCGACCGGGATATCTTCGTGATGGCGAACCCATCCATTGCGAACCTGCCAGGCTGGGTTATTGGCCTTGTGGTTGCAGGTGGTCTTGCCGCCGCACTGTCGACCGCTGCGGGACTGTTGATGGTCATTTCATCGGCGGTTTCTCATGATCTGTGTCGTCGGACCTTCTTCAAGGGGATGACCGACAAGCAGGAATTGATGACTGCCAGGGCGGCATCAGCCACGGCTGTTGTGCTGGCCGGTTGGATGGGTATGAACACAGCTCAGCTCGGCTTTGTGGCACAGGTGGTCGCATTCGCCTTCGGTCTGGCAGCTGCATCCCTCTTCCCGATTATCTTCCTCGGTATTTTCTGGAAGCGGATGAACAAGGAAGGCGCAATCGTCAGCATGCTGTTCGGTCTGATCGCGACCTTTGCGTACATCTATTACTTCAAATTCGTGAATACCGATCCGGCGGACTGGTGGTTTGGTGTTTCCCCGGAAGGCATTGGATTCGTCTTCATGTTTGGGTCGGCCATTCTGGGTGTGGTTGTCTCCCTACTGACAGCGCCACCACCGCAGGATATTCAGGATCTTGTGGAGGATATCCGGGTGCCCGGCACGCGTTCGCCGCACGGTTCTGGTGATGCCGAAATGGCGCCAATGGCCGCCGAGTAGGCCACTGTCCACGTCAAATCTGAAAGGGCGGCTCTGTGCCGCCCTTTTTCAATTCGGGATTAGACTTCTGGCGCAGTTGCGCCGCCATGCGCGCTGGCTCATGATATCGGGACAGGAGTCCCCGAAGAATGCCCGTCTGGATCGTTGTTCTTGCCAGCATGCTCTATGTTTCCGGCTTGTTTTATGTGGCCTGGAAAAGCGATCGGCATGCGGATCAGACCGGCAAGGCGAACACGCCGACCGAGTATGCTCTGGCGCTTGCCGTCTATTGCACATCCTGGACGTTTTTTGGCGCGGTGGGTACAGCAGCTGATACAGGCTGGGACTATCTGCCGATTTATCTCGGACCGATTCTCGTTTTCCTGTTCCTGCCGGGCATGCTTATGCGAATTGCACGGATCGTACGTCGCGAAAGTATCACGTCGCTATCGGACTTTCTGGCCGCGCGCTATGGCAAGAGCCGGGCGCTGGCATCGGTTGCCTCTCTGGCGGCGCTGGCTGGCACTCTGCCTTACATTGCATTGCAGCTGAAATCGGTCGGGTGGAGCTTTCAGGCGCTCGCCTTTCGTGACGAGAGAAGCACCATGCTGCCGCCTGATGAGACGGTTCTGCTGACGGCCATTGTACTGGCCGCCTTTGTCATCGTGTTTGGTTCGCGCACCGCTGACATGACGCGCGCCAATGTCGGCCTTGTCAGAATT
This sequence comes from uncultured Hyphomonadaceae bacterium, assembly GCA_964342455.1. GTDB lineage: Bacteria > Pseudomonadota > Alphaproteobacteria > Caulobacterales > Hyphomonadaceae > Ponticaulis. The sequence continues at coordinate 5,310 of CAYFGB010000049.1, read as the reverse complement.
CTGGCGCTGGAGGCGATCGTCAAACTGTTTGCGCTTGGAGTGGTTTGCGTTTTGTCTTTGATGGCCGTTTCGTCACTGGATCTGGGCGCGTTCCAGGCTGCGTCAGACCCGTTTCGCGCCGATATGAATGTCGCTCGCTTCATCACCACGGTGATTGTCGCGGCAGGTGTCATTATCTGTCTGCCCCGCCAGTTTCATATCACTTTCATCGAGCCGCACGATCAGGAAGGTCTGAAGCGCGCGCGCTGGCTGTTCCCGATCTATCTGGTGATCACGTCACTGATGGTTGTGCCGATCACCATGGCAGGTCTGCACCTCCTGCCTGACACAGTTGACGGTGACCTTTTCGTTCTCGAACTGCCTCTGGCTCAGGAGAATGGACTGATGGCGCTTCTGGTGTTTCTCGGCGGGTTTTCTGCGGCCACCGGGATGGTGATCTTATCAACCATTGCCTTGTCGACCATGGTGACGAACGACCTGATTGTTCCCGTCCTGATGCGGATGGGCCGACTGGATGCAGCCAGTAATGCTGCGGGCGAGAAACTCGTTCTGACCCGGAGACTGGTGATGATTGCCATTCTCACGCTCGCTTACGGCTATTACCGACTGGCCGGCAGCGGCGATGCGTTGGCACAGATCGGCATGTTGTCATTTGCTGCGGCCATTCAGTTCGCGCCAGCGCTCATTTCGGGCATTTACTGGAAAGGCGGACGTACCAATGGCGTGATTGCCGGGCTTTCCACGGGCATGCTGATCTGGGCCTACACCTTGTTTGTGCCTGAATTTGTCCGGCTAGATGTGCTGACGAGCCTGTTGCCAGTATGGCTTCACCCGCAATCGCTGTTCGGCTTCACGTTCGGTGATCCGATCACACATGGCGTTTTCTGGAGCCTTACTGCCAATATTGCCGTTTTCGTTATCGTGTCCCTGCAATCGCCGGAACGGTTGCGCGATCGCATTCAGGCAGCCGCGTTCGTCGACCGCGGGGCAACACCAAGAGAGATGCAGGTTGTTCCAACCCAGTCCATCGTCACAGGGGTCACGCCGGATGGGCTTAAAGCCCTGGCATCGAGGTTTCTGACACCGGAAGCTGTTGATCATGCGTTTGAACAGGCGGAAGCTGAACTCGGCGTACAGGCGAGCGGAGACAAACCAGCGGATTGGCGTCTTGTCCAGCGGACCGAAAAGCTTCTGGCAAGCGCGCTTGGTGCGTCATCGGCGCGTGTGGTCATGTCGTCCGCGGTAGCGGGCGTCGATGTCGCTTTGGGCGATCTCTTGTCCATCCTCGATCAGGAAACTCAGGCCGAACGGTTTGACCGGCATATGCTGCAGTCCATGCTGGAGAACATTCCTTCAGGAATCAGCGTTGTGGACAGTGATCAGAAGCTGGTTGCCTGGAATAGCGCTTATATTGAGTTGTTCAGCTATCCACTGACTCTGGTTCACGTGGGACAGCCCATTTCCAAACTGATTGAGTACAACATCTCAACAGGCTGGCTGGATGGCGGTGACCCGGCAGAACATGCGAGACGCCGTGTGGAGTTCATGCGCTCAGGCTCACCCCATCGATACGAACGGCGGAGCCATGACGGGCGCTGGCTCCGCATTACGGGCAATCCCATGCCGGGTGGTGGATATGTCTCGATCTTTCACGACATCACCGATGACAAATGCCGCGAACAAGCGCTGCTGGAAGCGAATGAAACGCTCGAACAGCGTGTGCGTGAACGTACGATTGAGCTTGAGACGATGGCTCAGGACCTTGATCTCGCCCGTCAGGAGGCGGAAGGGGCTAACGCGTCGAAGACACGTTTTCTCGCCGCAGCCAGTCATGACCTGCTTCAGCCTCTGAACGCCGCGCGTCTGTTCCTCGCTTCGATTGATGATACCGGCAATACCGAGACCGAGGACCTCGTCAAACGAGCCGACCGATCCATCCTGTCGGCTGACGGATTGCTGAAGGGATTGCTCGATATCTCGCGTCTGGACCATGGCAGCGTGAAGCCGGAGCCAGACACGCTTATGCTGGGACCACTTCTGGAAGATCTGGTTGATGAAGCGCTGCCCATGGCTGAACGCGCGGGCATAGACATCCGTGTCGCACCGACCCGGCTAAGCGTTTATGCCGATCCTGATTTTCTGCAATCGATCCTGCGGAACTTCCTTTCCAATGCCCGACGATATACCCGGTCTGGCGGTGTGCTGGTTGGTGCCCGGCGGCGGGGTAATATGGCGCGAATAGAGGTCTGGGACACCGGACCGGGAATCCCGAAAGCGAAACAGGAGCTTCTTTTCGAAGAATTCCAGCGGCTCGAGGATGTCGATAATTCCGGCGTGCGGGGTGCTGGGCTTGGCCTTTCGGTCGCGCAGAGACTGGCCGGATTCATGGGCGCTGAACTGGGGCTCAGATCCCGGGTTGGCAAAGGGTCTGTGTTTTACGTCAGCGTGCCGGTGGCCAGGGAGGCACAAAAGCCAAGGCGCGTGGTCCAGCACTTCCGGCCCGGTCCGGTTAGTTTGCCAGAACTTCGTGTGCTTTGCGTCGATGACGAACAAACCATTCTCGATGGCATGCAAGCGCTTCTGGGCCGATGGGGGTGCAAGGTTTATTTGGCACTTTCGGCGGAAGACGCGAAGCTGATCTGTCAGAATGAATCAGGAATTGATGTGCTTCTTGCCGATCTGGAGCTTCAGCATGGCCAGTCCGGGCTGGACGTAATCACGGCCGTTCGATCCTCACTCAGCCATCCGGCCAATGCAGCCTTGCTAACAGCCAAAGCATCTACTGATGTTGAAAACCGCGCAGAAGATTTGTTGATCGGGTTGATCCGAAAGCCTGTCGACAGTGTCTTGCTGAAACAGTTTCTGGCCGAATGTGCGGAGAATATCCGGCCTCAGGCCGCTGAATAATCGTCGCCTGCTGACACGGCTTCCTTGTAGATCAGCAAGGCTTGTGTGCGGTTGTTGGCGCCAAGCTTTCTGAAGATTGCTGTCATGTGCGCTTTTACTGTGGCCTCTGATATTCCCATATCATAAGCGATCTGCTTGTTCAGAAGTCCGTCTGCCAGACCAGAGAGAACCCGGCGTTGTGCCGGTGTTAGCGTGGCAAGCCGGCTCGTCGTTTCCGACGCGTCCGATGGTGTCCGTTCGCCCTCGGAAGGGGGGAACCAGTTGCCGCCATCGAGTGCCGTGGCAAGTGCAGCTGAAAGCTCCTCCAGAGACAGGCTTTTTGGCAGATAGCCACTCGCACCGAGTGTCCGCGCCTTGCTGAAGGCATCTGGCGTTTCAGTAGCCGACACGATGTAGACAGGGCAATCGGGCCGCACGGTCTTGATACGGGAAAGACCATCAAATCCACTTGAGTCGGTGAGATTCAGATCGAGTAGGACAAGATCGACCGCCTGTCCGGACAGCATGTCCAGGCCAGCCTGAACGCTATCTGCTTCGAAGGATTGAGCTCCGGTGGGAAAGGCACGTTTCAGGGCGGTAACAAGCGCGTCCCGGAACAGTGGATGATCTTCAACGATAAGAACAGTTCTTACGTCTGACACGGTCTTCTCCCAATTGCTGGTCGATTCTCCAGCTCTGTTTTTTTGAACGAAACTGGAAAAGAGGAATAATGTCGAGACCTTCTAGACTTTGGTCTTAGCACCAATTGCCAATAGAGAGATCGAGAAGGCCAAGGAATACTCCCCAAAAATAACCCTATGGGGAGGAATAATAATGAAGAATATACTTAAGGTCGCCATGATTTCTGGTCTGGCCTTTACGGCAACCGGCACCGCCATTGCTGGCAATGACATGGATCTCGAAACAAGAATAGCTGCACTGGAGGCCATGGTCGCCGAACTCAAGGCCGAACTCGCTGCGGCAAATGACGAAACGCTTGTCCGAATTGAGGCGGTTGCGCAGGAGGCGAAGAAATCTGCGCCGACCGCTGGCGATGGCATGCTGGTAGGCGACACCCGCATCAGGGTTGGCGGCTTCATCGATTTTGACGCGCATCTAACCAGCATGGACGGCTCATTCGGATCGAGCTCTATAGCTCGCGACTTCTACATTCCTGGCGCAACACCGATTGGCGGTGAGACCACCACCACAACCGATTTCACAGCGCAGGCCTCGAGATTTTTCGTTTCGGCCAATCGGAATGTCGGTGACCATAAAGTCGGCGCTCATATCGAGATGGATTTCCTCGGCTCAGCGCAAGGTGACGAACGGGTTTCCAATTCATTCAGCCCAAGGCTTCGCCGCGCTTATCTGGACATCGACGATTGGCGGATTGGCCAGGAATGGTCGACATTTCAGAACACCTCAGCCATTCCTGAAAGCGCCAGCTTTCTCGCGCTGTCAGACGGCATGATCTTCGAACGTCAGCCAATGGTTCGCTATACCCATGGCAATTGGCAGTTTGCGGCTGAAACAGGTAACGCCACCATAACGCCAGCGTCTGGGGCGGGCCGGATTGAGGCAGACAGCAATCTGCTTCCTGATCTGATTGGCCGGTATAATTTCTCTGGCGATTTCGGGAACATCTCGGTTGCAGGCATTGCGCGTCAATTACGGTATGAAACAGCGGGCATTGATGAAGAAACCTATGGGTTTGGCGTCAGCGTGTCCGGGCGTTTGAAAGCGGGCGAACGCGACGATGTTCGTTTTGCGCTGACCGGCGGCGAAGGCATTGGCCGCTATATCGGTTTGAATGCTGCAAACGGTGCTGCGATCAATCCGATGACAATGGAACTCGAAGCCATCCCATCCTTTGGTGGACTGATCGCCTGGCGTCATCCGTTTGGTGATACGGCCCGGTTTAATCTGGGTTATTCAGGCTTGTTCGTAGACCAGCCAGACTATGTGTCGGCTGCCTCTACGGAATCTGTTCAGTCGGTATTTGGTGCGCTACTTTGGGATATAGCTCCGAAGGTGACGGTGGGTTCTGAGATCATGTTAGGACAACGAGAAACAGAATCTGGAAGCGATGGGGATTTGACCCGTATCACATTCTCCACCAAGTACTCATTCTAGCAATCAAAACACGGGAGAGACACATGGCAGACGGACAAACGGATCAGGAAGTGTTCCCTGTTCCATCCGAAATTGCTTCAGCGGCTAAAGTCGACAACGCAAAGTATCTGGAAATGTATCAGGCCAGCGTTTCCGACCCGGAAAGCTTCTGGGGTGATGCCGGCAAGCGTCTGCACTGGTTCACACCCTACACGAAGGTCAAGGATGTATCCTATGATCATTCAGACCTGCACATTCGCTGGTATGAAGATGGCGAGCTGAATGTCAGCTATAACTGCATTGACCGCC
>CAYFGB010000048.1:0-23747 GCA_964342455.1 uncultured Hyphomonadaceae bacterium | reverse complement strand
GCCTGCCGAACACCCGCTTCCTGCTTCATGAACCACGTGGCGGCATTGGCGGCCAGGCATCTGACGTGGAAATTCAGGCCCGCGAAATCATCAAGATGCGCGAGCGCCTCAATCGGATTTTCGCCGAAGCCACAGGTCAGCCGCTTGCCAAGATCAAGGAAGATACCGACCGTGACCATTGGATGACGGCTCAGGAAGCTGTCGATTATGGTCTGGTCAGCCGTATCGTGACCAGCCAGCGCGACGTCATGTAAACTTGGGCCAGTTCGTCTGGCACCAAATGGCCACAATTTCGGAACGCCCGCCCTGTGCGGGCGTTTTTCTTTTTCAGACTGGTGCAACACAACGAGCCCGACCATGGAAAAGACCATTCAGCAATATCTGAAATTTTTTGCCATGATCGCTACCTCAATGGTGGTGATGTTCCTGTTAATGTATCTGAACACTTACGCGTTCAGTCATGTTCACTGGAGCCAGACTCGTTTCTTCATGACCTTCATCATGGGCGCTGCCATGGCCATCGTCATGCTGACTTTCATGCTGAACATGTACACCAGCAAAACCGTAAATGCCGCAATCTTCATTGGCAGTCTGATTATTGCCGGTCTGGCGCTGTGGCTGGTCAGGTCTCAGGCCACCATTGCGGACCAGTCCTGGACGCGCGCCATGATTCCCCACCACTCGATCGCCATTCTCACAAGTGAAAATGCTCAGATCGAAGACGTCCGTGTCCGGGCACTGGCCGATGATATCATTGAAGCCCAGCGACGCGAGATCAAGGAGATGGAATGGCTCCTCGACGACATTGCCGCCAACGGGATTGCAGAAACAGAGGAAGAGGCTGCCGAGCGCCCTGTGCCCGCTTTCGAGCCAGGCTGACCGCGCCCACAGACCTCTCCTGAACTCTGGAGAGCAGGAAAATGACCACCCTCAATTTTGACGGCTCAGAGAGCCAGGCAAGCGATGCCAGGATAGCGCATCTTTACCGCATGAAGACCGACAGCCATATTTGTCCTTTCGGTCTGAAATCCCTGCACATACTGAAATCTGCCGGCTACCAGGTGGAGGACCATCCGCTCACCTCCCGGGCAGAGACGGATGCGTTTCAGAAAGAGCACGATGTCAGTACCACACCGCAAACCTTCATCAATGGCGAGCGGATCGGCGGATATGAGGACACGCGGCGATTCCTCGGGCTCTCTGTTCAGGATAAGGACAAGAAAAGCTACGCGCCGGTGATTGCCATTTTCGGTCTGGCGTTTGCCATGGCGGTGGCCGTCTCACTGTTTTTCCCGGCCGACCTTCTTTCCGTGACCACGGTGGAGCGGTTCGTGGCGTTTGGCATGTGTCTTCTGGCCTTGCAGAAGCTTCGTGATGTCAGCGCCTTCGCGAACGGCTTTCTCGGCTATGATCTGCTGGCCCAGCGCTATGTGCCTTATGCGTTCATCTATCCTTTCCTTGAAGCCGGAGCCGGTGTGCTGATGTTGGCGGGCCTCTTTATCTGGCTGGCAGCGCCGGTCGCGCTCTTTATCGGTACCATTGGCGCGATCTCGGTGATCAAGGCGGTCTATGTCGACAAGCGCGAGCTGAAATGCGCCTGTGTCGGCGGTGACAGCAATGTCCCGCTTGGCTTCATATCATTGACGGAAAATTTGATGATGATGGGTATGGGCCTGTGGATGCTCGTCCGTATGGTCGTATAAAATTATCCGCTCATCCAAGAAATTCTTGACCAATGGCGTCGGACTCTGTTTTGCTTTTTCTACCCAGTCGCACATATCTGAACAAAAGCGACATGTCGGAGGAAAACCATGCAACTGGTCAGTGACCGCGTCCTGACGGACAGCCCGAAGGCTATGCCAGCCAATGAACTCGCCTATCCGATGCTGGAAGGTTTTCATCTCTGGAATCCCTCCAGCTGGACATCGGGGCATCCGCACGAATTCTACCGCCAGATGCGTGAACAGGCGCCTGTCATGTGGTCCAAGCTGGGCCGCAAGGGTGAAGGGGCCGGGTTCTGGTCTCTGACACGCTATGATGACGTGAAGGCTGCTGAACTCAATCCGGCCATCTTTTCCTCTGAACGTGGCAGCATCAATATGGGTGTTCAGCCGCGCGAGAACTGGAAGCCTGAAGTTCTGATGTCAGCGGCCATCAATTCGCTGATCAATCTCGATGCACCGCGCCACATGCAGGTGCGGATGCAGCAGCTCAACTTCTTTGCGCCGCGCTATGTCGCCCAGCTGCAGGAGAAAGTGGCAGCCAAGGTCGACTCTCTGCTCGACAATATGGAACGTCAGGGGCCAGTCGTTGATTTCGTGAAGCTCTTTTCTCAGGAACTGCCGCTGTTCACCCTGTGTGAAATGCTGGGCGTTGATGAGGAAGACCGTCCGAAGATTATCCAGTGGATGCACTATCTGGAGCTTGCCGCGCAATACACCGCCAATCCTGTCAGCGTATTCCTTTCCGAGCCCATGTTCCCGCTGCGCTTCTTCAAGAATGTCGAAGAGATGTTTGCCTATGGCAAGGCTGTCATGGCCGATCGCCGCGCCAATCCACGCGATGATCTGCTCAGCGCGATTGCTAATTCCGAGATGGATGGTGAACCTCTGCCGCAGGAATTCCTCGACGGCTCCTGGCTGCTGATCATCTTTGCGGGCAATGACACCACCCGAAACTCGCTTTCAGGCACCATACGGCTTCTGACGCAGTTCCAGGACCAGCGTGAAATGGTTCTGGCAGATCGCGGTCTGATCCCGCAAATGAACAATGAGGCCCTGCGCCTGATCTCTCCGGTTATCCATATGCGCCGCACCGCGACCGAAGACACTGAGATCAATGGTCAGGCCATCGCGAAGGATGAGAAGGTCGTTCTGTGGTACGGCGCGGCCAATCGGGATGCTTCAGTGTTCCCCGATCCGGACCGGATGGACATGACTCGGGACAATGTCGACAAGCATCTGGCCTTTGGTCATGGCGTCCATAAATGCCTCGGCTCGCGCGTTGCGCAAATGCAGCTGCGGATCGCATCCGAGAAAATTCTGGAGCGCTTCCCGAATATTGTCTGGCTCGGGAAACAGAAGATCTCGCCCAACTCGCTTGTTCACGCGATTTCCAGCCTGAAGGTCAATCTCTATGGCCATGATGGCAAACGACCAACCCAGGTTTCGGCCTCCAGCCAGGCCTGATCAGAAGACAAAAAAAGCCCGGCTTGAGCCGGGCTTTTCGTTTCGGGGTCTTAAGGCCTCAGGCAACAGCCTTCTTGATGAAGGATTCAATCTCCGCCCGCAGCCGGTCACCGGCCTGCGCTACATCCCGGGACACGTCGAGAATGGAGCTTGCCGCCTCTCTCGTGCTGTGTGCCGCCGTTTTCACAGAGTGGACCTCTTCAGCCGCCTGATTGGTGTGGGAGGCCGCGTGTGTGACGCTTTCGGAGATTTCCGAGGTCGCAGCACTTTGCTGGTCAATCGCGCGAGCCACTTCACGTGTATAGCCGGACACCTGATCCATCTGATCGGCAATCGTGCTGATCGATGCGGTGGTTTCTGTGGTCACAGACTGGATGGCATCAACGAGATCAGAGATGACCTGAACAGCTTTCGCGGTCTGACCGGCAAGGCTCTTCACTTCGCTGGCGACGACCGCAAAGCCTTTGCCAGCTTCACCGGCGCGGGCCGCTTCGATGGTGGCGTTCAGAGCCAGAAGGTTTGTCTGCTCGGCAATGTCCTGGATCAGAAGAACCACATTACCAATTTTCTGCGCGCTTTCGGAAAGTTCACTCACCTTCTGGCGGGACATGCCAGCGGAATTGGTTGCTTCACCGATCATGTCGTTCGAGCTGGCAATCTGCGATACGATCTGCTCAATCGAGGCTGACAGCTGGGTCGCGGCGCTGGCGACAGTGCCAACGCTGTGCGTGGCAGAGTTGGTGGCCCGGTCGAGAACGTCAGCGCGGCCTTGCGATGATGAGGCGGTTTTTTCCAGCTCGATCGCCGTTTGCTCCATTTGCTGCATCTGGCTCAGTAGCTGGCTCATCAGGGCCTCGGCCTCGTTGCGGAACTGGGCGGCGAATGTGCGCTGTTCTTCATACCGCTTGCGGTCACGCTCAGCCAGACGTTCGGTTTCCTCCTTCAGCGCGCGAGCCTCACGTTCGGCCTGCTGGGCGTGCTGACGCTCAGCGCTTGCGGTCTCAACCGCCTTGGACGCAGCCGTAAAGAGGCCTGTGATCTGCTGGCTCAGCAGCACAAGCACGCCGGTTTCCAGCGCCAGAATACCGCCATGCAGGAAGACGCGGGCGAGTGGCGCACCATCCGGGAAGGCAATCGTCGGAAGGATCAGCGCAGCGCCTAAATGGTGGAACGCAACAACGCCGGTATAGGCGATCAGTGCGCGCCAGTTCAAAAAGCCTGTCAGCAGAGCCACACCGGCAAAGAAAGCCATATGCATGTCGATCTGATAGGCAATGCCTTCGCCATTCCAGCGGAAATCATAGACGAGAATGGCAATCAGTCCGGCCATGCCGACGGCTGCCGAAATCGAGGTTGAATGGCCGGCGCCAGACAGAACAAAGCTGGCGGTTGGCAGGGCGCAGAGGCCAAGACAGATCGGCAGAACGACGATCAGCGTGGATGGCGCCTTCACAGCGGCCAGCACAGTGACCAGAATGGCGGTCATCCACATCACCCCGAGTATTACCTTGGAGGTGTTGCGACGAACACGATCAATGTCGATTGATTTTAGCGTGTTTTCTATACGTGTGTCTGACATGGGAAACTCGTCGTATTAAAGGGTTGTCACGTCGGATTGAGGGGTACAGGCGGAAAACAGGTCAGCATTGATGACCAGTCTTGCGCCCATTCCATAAAGCGCGGCGGAAGATTGCCCGTCGCGGTCCTGAACAATGAGATGTCCAATGTCAGGCCGGTAATTTATCACATCCAGACCAAGGCGTTCTGACTGACGCAGAAGCTCGTCTCCGGCCCTGTCCGTACCGAAAACTGCCAGAACGGGTTCATTGTTCTTGGGGGCGGCGCTCAGCAATAGAACAGGTGCTGTAGAGAGCAGCACAGACGCAATAGCCAGACTCTTCACGATCACCTCGGATTGGTTTGTGTTAAAGTCTGTCTCTACGTCATACTGGTTTATTTAACATGAAGGGGGAGATTCAAATCTGCACTTGCCGTGCGACCGTCTGGCGCATCTGAGCAAATGATATCCCAGTATTTGTGTCAGTCTTTATTTGATGCAGAGGAGGTGCAGGCCAGTCCCCTGAATACAGATTGTACTCTGTTATATATCTGAATGTAGAAACGGTCGCGAACGAAACCCAGGGTCGTTCAGATAACCTGACTTGAAAGGAGTTTTGGAAATGGTGGGCGGTACTGGGATTGAACCAGTGACCCCTACGATGTCAACGTAGTGCTCTCCCGCTGAGCTAACCGCCCGTCATCTGGAAACATGGCCTTAAGGCCATTTTCGGGAAGCGGTCATAAATCACAATGCCTTGCCTCTCGTCAATTCCAAAAATGCGGAAATCTGTCTTCTCATGTCTGGCCTTCCTGTAACAGGGTGCCGGAATTTCAGCCCCGTCAGAATGGCCAGAACAATGGAATGGTGAGAACCGAAACAATCATCATCAGAATGTTCAGTGGAAGCCCGATTTTTACAAAATCGAGAAACCGATACCCGCCTGCCGAATAGACGAGCGTGTTGGTCTGATAGCCTATGGGCGTTGCGAAGCTGGCACTGGCGGCAAACATCACAGCCACCACCAGCGGGCGTGGATCAATGCCCAGCTGATGTCCCAGTGCAATGGCGATGGGCGTCAGAAGGATGGCGGTGGCGTTATTGCTCATCACTTCTGTCAGCAGTGTTGTGATCAGATATACCATGGCCAGAACTGCAAGCGGCCCCCAGCCCGTCATCAGGCTTGAGGCCTGCCCGACAATGAGGGCAGCCGCACCCGTTCGCTCAAGCGCAATGCCAAGGCTCAACATGCCGAAAATCAGCATCAGAATATCCCATCGAATGGACTGGTAGGCCTCCTGATGATCAATGCAGCCAGATGCGATGACCAGTGCGGCGGCAATCAGAGCAAGCGCGGCAATCGGCATGACGTTGAACGCAGCCAGAGTTACCACGCCGATCACAGCGGCAATGGCGATCGGAGCCTTGCCGCGGCGCACCGCCCGCTCTGAAGGTTCAGTCAGGCTGCTCAGAACACCATCGTCAAACATGCGCCGTAGACCATCGGAGGTGCCCTCCAGCAGAAGCGTATCGCCCACATCCAGTTTCATTGACTCCAGCTGGTCGGCCATATTGCTGCCGCGTCGGTGAATGGCGACGATATAGACGCTGTAAAGTCGGGCAAGGCCCAGTCCCTTGAGTTCCCGTCCAATCAGACGGGAGTCCGGCCCGATCACGCCCTCCATGATTCTGGTTTCGTTGGTCTGCAAGGTTTCAAAAGGCGGAATGCTGGAGGCTTCAGCGTCTATGGTGACGCCGGTCAGAGACTTGATGGACAGCATTTCCGAAACGCTGGTCCTCAGAATGATACGGTCACCGGCCAGAAGGGTCAGGCTGTCGAGATCGGTCCGTCTGGACACGCCATTGCGGAACAGGTCGACAATCGTGTCGGATTTGTCGCGTGTCAGCCCCGCCTCCAGAAGTCGGCGTCCTGTCAGGGCAGAGCCTGCCGGGATCACAATCTGGGTGAAAAAGCGCCGGCTGGAACTGAACGATACGAGTTCTGAGAGGGCAGTGCGTTCCGGTAACAGCCAGCGCCCGACAACGGCCATATAGGCCGCACCTGTGATCGCCAGGATCAGACCCACACCGGTCATCTCGAATATACTGAACGGCTCCAGCCCGTTCTTCTGGGCGACGCCATCGACAAGAATATTGGTGGAGGTGCCGATCAGAGTCGTCGTGCCACCAAAAATGGAGGCGAAGGATAACGGGATCAGCAGATGCGAGGCGGATAGATTCATCGCTCGCGCCAGACTCATCGCCACAGGGATCATGATCACCACCACGGGTGTGTTGTTGATGAAGGATGACAGAAAAAGAACGCTGGCCAGAAGGACGAGGACGGCTGCAGCGGGCGACCAGTGCTGGACAAGGGCGATAATGGTTCGTCCAACGGCATCAATGACGCCGGTTCGACCGAGCGCCGCAGACAGGATGAACATGGCACCGATTGTGATGGGTGCGGCGTTTGAAAACACGCTCAACGCGTCCTGCGTGCTGATAACGCCAGTCAACAACAGCACTGACATACCCAGTAGCGCGGTAATATCGGCGGGAATTCTCTCCAGAACGAAGGAGGCGAAAATACAAATTGTCAGTATGCCAACTATAGCAATCTGAACGGTCTGATCTGCGAAAAACTTAACGACATGATCCATTGCCCGCCACACTCCCGGACATCACGTCAGCACCCTTCGGCTGAGCTGGCGAAACCTAGTCGAACCATTGGAAAAAACAACGGAATTCGACACCGGATTGGGGGCTGTGTGGCAGGCTGAAAAGCGCTGTTTGCGTCAGATTTCCACCATGTCGAAATCGGATTTCGGTGTGCCGCAAAGCGGGCAGACCCAGTCATCCGGAATGTCTGCCCATTTGGTGCCCGGCTCGAGCCCTTCCATCGGGTCGCCATCCGCCTCGCTGTAAATGTATCCGCATGTCCGGCACTGCCAGGTCTTCAGATCTTCGGCCATTTTGTCCTCCCTTTTTCGTCGCCGTACGCCCTGGGGGTGCGGCATTTCGTGACTCTACGTAAAATCGCGATTGCAAACACTATACGCTTATCTAATAAATGGGGTATCGAGTATGCGACAAAGTGCATGCCACGCAGAATACATCCCCGGGAGGAGCAATCATGCAAATTTCCAGCGAACTGGCGAACACCATTATCGATCCCAAGGCCTATGCCGCCTGGGACCCCGTGCACGAAGCGTTCAAATACCTTCGTGAGAACGCACCCGTGGCCAAGGCGAGCCCGGAAAACTTCGGGGATTTCTGGGTCGTAACACGTTATGAAGACATTCAGTTCGTCGAGAAGAACATGAATGGCCTGTTTCATTGCGGCGACCGGTCTTCCACGCTGGTGCCCTTGTCGACCGAAGCTTTCATGCGCGAAATGACGGGCGGCATGCCATCCCTGATCCGCTCTCTGGTGCAGATGGACAACCCCGATCACGTCAAGCTGCGCCAGCTGACACAGGCCTGGTTCATGCCGCAAAATCTGCGCAAGAACCTTGAAGAGCGCGTCCGCGCCATCGCCAAGGCGTTTGTCGATCAGATGCTGGAAATGGATGGCGAGTGCGATTTTGCCAAGGATGTTGCCTTCCTCTATCCGCTGCACGTCATCATGGAAGTTATCGGTGTTCCGAAAGCTGATGAGCCGAGAATGCTGATGCTGACCCAACAATTGTTTGGTGGATCGGATGCCGAGCTCAACCGGTCTGGTGGCGAAGAAATGACGGCCGATCAGGCGAACGAAATGCTGGCGGCCATTGTTGACGACTTCAACAGCTATTTCACGGCCATGTCGGATGATCGCAGGGAAAACCCGCGTGAAGACCTCGCCACCGTTATTGCCAATGCCCAGATAGATGGGGAGCCGATCAAGTTTATGGATGCGATGGGCTATTACATCATCGCCGCTACGGCTGGTCATGACACCACATCAGCCAGCACCGCCGGTGCGATGATCGAGGCAGCGAAAAATCCGCAAATCTTCAAACGGATGAAGGAAGATCCATCCCTGGTTTCTGGCTTCATTGAGGAAGCGATCCGTTGGGAAACGCCGGTGAAACATTTCATGCGGACGGCAACGGAAGACACTGAAGTGGGCGGACAGAAAATCGCCAAGGGTGATTATCTCTACGCCTCCTACACCTCGGCCAACCGTGACGAAGCCGTGTTCGATGACGCCTTCACGTTCAATCCGGAGCGTTCGCCAAATCGCCACCTGGCATTTGGCTATGGCCCGCATGTCTGTCTGGGCCAGCATCTGGCACGTCTTGAAATGCGTTGTATCTGGGAAGAATTGCTCCGCCGGGTCGATTCGGTTGAACTGACAGGCGAGCCAAAACGCATGGATGCGGCGTTTGTCTGTGGTCCGAAATCGGTACCGATCCGCTTCAAGGCGGCCTGATCCACAAATCATCCGGGGCAGGAGGAAAACTTCCTGCCCGTTCTGTGTTTGTCTTTTCCTGCCTTTGCGCTAGGTTTCTCGGCTCACTGATTTGAAATTTAGAAATCACAAGATTACACGATGAAACAGGCTGAACGTCGCAACAAGTCGACCGAGAAACTGATCCGCGCCTATCTGGAGCTTGCTTCCGAGCGCGGCGTTGCGTCGATCACCTTTGATTCCATTGGCGAAAGGGCCGGCTACAGTCGTGGACTGGCTTTTCAGAAATTCGGCTCCAAGGATGGCCTTCTGGAAGCCGTTATCAACTATCTTCACGGTGAGGTCGAACGGGCGCGCGAAGTCTCTCATGCTGAAGGCAATTGTGGGCTCGAGGCGCTGATCCAGTTCTGCCGGTTGCATCTGCTTTCAGATGAAGGCTCCCACGAAATGCGCGCCTATTTCATCCTGATGAGCAGCGCTGTGGCCGAACAGTCCGATATGGCCCGCCATTTCAACGAGTCGCACAAACGGTCCAAAGCCATGATAATGTCGATCATCGGGGCTGGCATTGAGGATGGGTCCATCCGGGAGGATGTGGATGCCGAGAAGCTGGCTCTGCTTGTCGGAACACAGCTCATGGGCATCACCACGCAAGCCATTATCGACCCCAATCTCGAAGCTCCGGCCATGTTCGAGGCGCTGAAACGTCAGATTTTGCAAGCCTATGGTACACCGGAGGGAATTCGGCGCGTTGAAGCGTCAATTGCCGTGCCCGTCAGCTCCTGACAATCGCCAGGACAAGGCCACGGCGAGGCTTGTGGCGACATTCAGACTGTCCACGCCCTCTGACATGGGGATCACAACCGGCTCGGCCACATCGATGATAGCCTGCGGCAGACCCGGGCCTTCCGGGCCCAGCACAAGGCAAAGTTTTGAAGGGCGTGGTTTCTGATAAAGATTCATCGCGTCTTTGCCGGGGGTCAGCGCCCAGATGTCATATCCCGCTTCTTTAAGTCCGTTCAGAATATCGTGCGCGGTACCGCCATGATGGAAGGGCAGCCAGAGCGCCGTGCCAGCCGAGACTCTGATGGATTTGCGATAAAGCGGATCGCAGCTTTCCTGATCCAGTATCACGCCCTGTGCACCCAGGGCTGCGGCATTGCGAAAGACGGCGCCGACATTGTCATGGTTCGATAGCCCGACACACAGCACCAGCGTCGATGCCTCCGGGATGGAGCGAAGGAAAGATGAAAGCCCGGTTGGCTCCGTCTTGCGTCCACAGGCGAGAATTCCGCGATGGATTGGAAAGCCGGCAATCTGATCCATCAGTGCCTGATCGGCCGTGTAAATCGGGACGTCAGGCGGCACATGCTGAAATAGCTGCGCGAGTGGTTCAAGCCGACCTGATTCCAGAAACAGGCTCACCACCTCAAACCGGGACTGGCGCAGAAAGATGTCCAGCGTGACTTTCCCTTCGACGATGAATTTGCCGTCCCGCCCCGTGAGGTCACGCTCTCGCACAGAGACATAGTCTTCAATGCGCGGATCATCCGGAGATATGATGGAGACGAGATTCATATCGGCTCTTTGCCGCATTGCGTGAGAGTTGGCGAGTAGTCTGTTGTTGCCCATAAACAAAAAGCGCGCCCGTTTCCGGACGCGCCTGTGATGTTCACGCCGTCAGCGCGCTTACGCGCTCAGCGGCATACCCTGTTCCTTGGCGGCCCGCATCATGGCCTTCTGAAGCTTTTCAAAGGCGCGAACCTCAATCTGGCGAATACGCTCACGCGACACGTTATAGACCTTTGAAAGGTCTTCCAGCGTCACAGGTTCGTCCTTCAGGCGACGCTCGGTGATGATGTGCTTTTCGCGGTCGTTGAGTTCAGACATAGCTGCTTCAAGAAGACCCATACGGGCATCGAATTCCTGCTTGTCGGCAAACTCCCGGGCCTGACCTGGATTGTCTTCATCTTCCAGCCAGTCCTGCCACTCGCCATCGCCTTCCTGTCCGCCAATCGGCGCGTTCAACGATGCGTCAGAGGCTGACATCCGGCCATTCATGGAGATGACTTCTTCCTCGGTCACGTTCAGGCGCGTGGCGATTTCAGTGACCTGCTCCGGGCGCAGATCGCCCGATTCAATGGCGTTGATTTCGCCCTTGATGCGTCGAAGGTTGAAGAATAGCTTCTTTTGTGCGGCTGTGGTGCCAAGTTTGACGAGGCTCCAGCTGCGCAGAATGTATTCCTGGATTGCGGCCCGGATCCACCACATGGCGTAAGTGGCCAGTCGAAAGCCCTTGTCCGGATCGAATTTCTTGACGGCCTGCATCAGGCCCACATTCCCTTCCGAGACAACTTCGGCCATTGGCAGACCATAACCGCGATAGCCCATGGCGATTTTTGCCACCAGGCGCAGGTGAGATGTCACCATCTTTTCTGCCGCGTCAGGGTCTTCCGCCTCTTGCCAACGCTTGGCCAGCATGAATTCCTCTTCCTTGGAAAGCATAGGAAACTTACGGATTTCAGTCAGGTAGCGTGACAGGCCCTGTTCGGGCGATAAGGCAATAGATGTCCCAGCCATTATAAATTCCTTCCAAATTCACCAGTTTCAACGCTGACAACTGGCCTCGGTTTCAAATTCTCATGCCTTTTGGCCCACATTTGTGCGACCGACATGAAAGAGCCGCGTATCTCGTGATCCCGCGGAGGAGCGAATATATAGATTTTTATTGATAAACGGAAGACACTTGATTGTGATTAAACTTCGTCAGCAAATTGGCTGGAGGGCGGAATGATTGCGTTCACGCTGAAAATGCTCATGGTTTCCGGGCTTGTGAGTGTCGAAACGCCGCAGACCCCGCCGAACTGCCGACCAGTGACTTATGAAGCGGCCTCTTACACTGTTTGCAGCTTCCGGCAGAGTGATCCGGGCCTGAGATTGTTTCTCCTTGGCCCGGACGGTGAACCGTTTGGTCATTTCACCTTTCTGAACGATCATCTGACTGCCAAAGACGAACGTCTGGTCTTTGCCATGAACGCCGGCATGTATCATGAAGATCGAGCGCCCGTTGGCCTCTACATTGAAGACGGCGAAACGCTTGCGCCGCTTCAGACGGGCGAGGGCTATGGCAATTTTCATCTGCTGCCGAACGGCGTCTTCTATATCGAGAACGGGATCGCTCATGTCTTTCAGACAAGCGCCTATCAGGCGCTCGCCCCTGATCCGGACTTCGCAACCCAATCGGGCCCGATGCTGGTCATTGATGGCGACATACATCCAGCCTTTCGGGCGACCAGCACGTCATTCAAGCGCCGCAATGGGGTAGGCGTGAATGAGGATACTGGCGAGGTTTTCTTCGTCCTGTCTGATGGATTTGTGAACTTTCACACCTTTGCCTCATTGTTTCGCGATCATCTTGGCGCGAAGCAGGCGCTTTATCTCGACGGAACGATTTCGAGGCTATATGCCCCCGATATCCATCGCAATGATGTGGGGGTGCGCATGGGACCTATCGTGGCAGTCACGCGTTCTGTGAGCGAAGAAATCAAACCGACGAACGAGACGGAGTTCCGATGAAATTCTTTATCGACACAGCCGATGTGGCTGAAATTGAGGCGCTGAACAAAACCGGTCTCATCAATGGTGTAACGACCAATCCGTCCCTGATCGCAAAGTCAGGCCGGAACATTCTTCAGGTGCTTGAAGAAATCTGCGGCATTGTCGATGGTCCGGTCAGTGGGGAAGTGACATCAGAAGATGCTGAAACAATGGTCCGTGAGGGCGAAAAGCTTGCGGGCATTGCACCAAACCTGTGCGTGAAGCTGCCGCTGACCAAGGCGGGCATCACGGCCTGTCACCAGCTCAGCCAGAAGAACATCAAAACGAACGTCACGCTGTGCTTTTCAGCGGCCCAGGCCATTCTCGCCGCCAAGGCGGGCGCAACCTTCATCTCGCCCTTTGTCGGACGGCTCGACGATATCGCCCAGCCAGGCATGCAGCTCATCTCTGATATCTGCACCATCTACAATCAGTATGATACCATTCAGACAGAGGTTCTGGTGGCTTCGGTTCGCAATCCGACCCACGTTACCGAGGCTGCGCTCATGGGCGCGCATGTGGCCACACTCCCCGGCAAGGTGATCGAACAGATGTTCAATCATCCGTTGACGGACAAAGGGCTGGAAGCATTCAACAAGGACTGGGCTTCGACCGGCCAGTCAATTCTTTAAATAAGCACTCACAACGCGAGGCCCAGTTATCAGGGCCTCGCCTGCTGGCCAAGTTAGTCAACACACAACATGGCGCCGACTGTGCCGTTGCTGACCTCCGCATAACATCCAAAAGGGCTGTCACTTGGCGCGCACACCCCGCGTTGTGTTCCGGGTGGTGCGTCATAGTCAGAGACCGAGTCTTCTGCCAGACACTTGCCCATACAGTCCGCCCCATCCGCGCAGACATTCCCCGCGTCCTGAAAATAGAAGGTACAGCGATACTGGCCCAGCATACCGGCCCGTTCCCACTGTCCGCCAGCAGCGCCACAATCCGCAGCGTTTTGCGGTCGATCACCGTTCGGGAACACGGGGCCGGGCGGCAATCCATTGCTCTCGGTGACGATCACGACATCTTCCTGTCCAGATGTCGCTTGCGGCGTGGCGCAGGCCCCGACAGCCAGAAGCAGGATGGCGCCAAGCGTCAGTTTTCTCATGGTAAGTCTCACTTGTTGTTTCCTCTTCGGCACTGTTGGCGCGTCATTCCAATTGGTCATTGCGATGATTTTGGGGCAGTCTCCGGTGCAATTGCATGTCTGACAAGAGCCTGCCTTGTCGAAACGAAAACCGGGCTAGCTTGTTAAAGGTATCAGAAGGAGGCTCCCATGAAACACTTTGTACTCGCATTGATGACATCCGCACTTGCTTTGCCGCTCGCAGCTCAGGCCGAGACCGTCACTTATGAGGTCGATGGGATGGCGTATGAGGGGTATCTCGCGACAGCCACACGCGACGCGAAGGGCCTCGTGATTGTCATCCATGACTGGGATGGCCTTGATGAATACGAGGAAACGCGCGCGGAAATGCTCGCCGATGAGGGATATCACGCCTTTGCGGTGGATCTTTACGGCAAGGGAAATCGCCCCGACACCACTGAGGGCAAAAAGGCTCAGGTCGGCAAGCTCTATAACGACCGCGACGCCATGCGGGCGCGTATTCTGGGCGGCCTTGAAAAAGCACGTGAATTGTCCGGGCTGAGTGAAGCCATCGTCATGGGCTATTGCTTTGGCGGGGGCGCAACGCTCGAACTGGCGCGCTCAGGTCAGGGGGATGACGTTATCGGCTATGCCACCTTCCACGGCTCGCTTGGCACCCCTGAAGGGCAGGACTACTCCAACACCAGCGCGCCGCTTCTTATCCTCCATGGCGGGGCCGATTCGGGCATTCCCAATTCGGTGGCCGCCGGGCTGGCCGATGAGCTTGAAGCCGCCGAAGTGCCCTATGAACTGGTCATCTATTCCGGCGCGCCTCATGCATGGACGGTGTTCGGCTCAGACCGATATGTTCAGGAAGCGGACGAAAAATCCTGGGCCGATTTCATGACCTTCGTGGACATGAACTTCTCTGCGCACTGATTGCTGACGCCGGGGGTGCTTTACAGACCGCCTCCGGCATCATTGCCAGTGTCTTCGCCCACACTTTCGGCATTGGCTGATTTGGCCTCCGTTTTTCTGCGGCGCAGAAAACTGAATATCGCGGCCAGCCCGAGAATGGCCGAAATCGTGCCGCCGAATATGCCGACATAGGTGCGGATCTTCTCCGGTGAAATACCGAACACGAACCCCTTCTTGTTCACCTTCACAGAGATTTCGTCTGAAAATGCGTCCAGCAGCAGGCTCTCATCCTCGCCCACCAGCGCGTGAATTTCCAGATACAGCGTGTGGCTGCCTTCCTGAGTGGGTGTCACGGCCCATCGCCAGGTGGACTCCCGAAACGGGCTCAGTCTTTGCCTTGCCTTGTTGGTCAGCCGGATGTCGAAGGCGGCGCCTGAAAGCGTGGCTTCGACGGTCTCTGACAATGTGGCTTCAGATTCGATGACATGGTGCTTGCCGGGCAGGCCCTCAACCGCGCTGTCATCGCCGGTCGCATCAATCGCCAGCACCACTTCGAACGCCTGGTCGAGTTTGGCTTCGGTCGGGGTTTCATACGCCACCGGAAAGGTCTGCATATTGGCAAGTTCTGGGGCAGGAAGCTGTTTTACTCTTGCCGTGGGTACATCAAGTGATTGTCTGGCGGGATTTGGCGGAGCTGGAACGGCCGCCTCGCCAGCCTGCCTCAGAATATCATCGACGGCTTTCTCGAGCGGTGCGATCTGGACGCTTTGCGCTTCGACTTTCTGGGGCTGTGGGGGTGCCTGCATAGGCACCTCAATTACGCGCCGCTCAATTTCGGTCGTTTCTGGTGAGGTATCGCTGACGGGGTCGGGGGCCTCACTTCCGCAGGAAGCCAGCCAGAGAAAGCCGAGTAAAGCCAGACTTGCGCAGCGCATCACTTATCCCCCGTGATATTTGCCTGACAGCTGTTAGCCTGACCGTGTTGCAAGGGCAATTCCAACTCTGCAAATTGCATGTGGAAGCGATGTCTTCGCATCGCGCTTGTTCAAAGCAAGTGTCTTTCGGATTATCTGAGCTGCGACAGAGGCAGACAAAAAGGAAAGCGGATGACCTCATTGTGCGGCACGATCGAGATTGAAAAGCGGTTTTGCGGCCCGGCCCGGTCGGGCAATGGCGGCTATACCTGTGGTCGCCTTGCCGCATTCATAGAAGGTCCGGCCCGTGCCCGTCTGATGCAGCCGCCGCCCCTTGATACGCCCATCCGGATCATCGCCGAAGGGGCTGGGGTCGCGGCCTATGCCGGCGATCAGAAAATTGGAATGGCTGAGCCTTCGACCGTTGACGTCACATTGCCTGATATCCCCGACGCATCAGGTATCAAGGCGGCACGCCAGGCCTATCTGTCTGAGGCTGACACCCATCCCCTGGCGCAATGTTTTGTCTGCGGCCCAAAGCGCGCGCCGCATGACGGGCTGTGCCTTTTTACCGGACCTGTCCCCGGCTCGGTCGTGAATGCTGACGTCTGGACGCCTGACGCCGACCTCGCTGATCAGGATGGATTGGTTCGTCCGGAATTCCTCTGGGCAGCGCTTGATTGTCCGACCGCTTTTGCACTTCGCCATGGTGACAGCAAACTATGCCTGCTTGGCTCACTGACCGCAGAGATCCGGTCCCGCCCGAAAACGGGCGAGCGATTGACCGTGATGGCATGGCCGCGCGGCGTGGATGGACGCAAGAATTATGCAGACGGCGCTATTCTGAACGCAGCAGGTGAGGTGCTGGCGGTTTCAAATGCTGTCTGGATTGAACTGACCGATCCGGAAATGATTGCCGCTATAACGGAAGGTGCGTGAGGGCCAGGGCGAAGCTGTTTCCGTGCTGGCTTCTGTGTTATAACGTGCGTTATAACAAACGGAGCCTATCCCATGAAAACCGTCAAAATTCGCAAGATTGGCAATTCGCTCGGCGTCGTCCTGCCAAAGGATGTGCTCGCCATGTTGAACGCAGGTGAGGGGGATGAATTAGCATTTGAGAGCTCTGGAGCAGGTGTAACCGTCAAGGTTTCTGATGCGGAGGTGGACGCTATGTTGAGTCGGGCCGAGGATATCATGGCGCGGCGTCATAAGGTGCTGAAAGCGCTCTCTAAATGAATGCCCCGTCCGAGCCGGTTTGGCTCCCCGTTGAAGTCATGCTTCGGGTTCATGAACGTCAAATCGAGATACATGGCGGGCTGTCCGGGGTGCGCGATCACGGGCTTTTCGAGAGTGCTATGGCACGTCCCCTAAATGCATGGAGCTACGGAGAAAAGGATCTTTGCACGCTGGCGGCATTGTACGGAAAAGGCATCATCGGGAACCACCCATTCGCTGACGGGAATAAGCGCACCGGCCTGGTTGCAATCGAATTGTTTCTGGAACTAAACGGACTCGCGCTTGTGGCCGATGACGACGACGTACTTCTAATCATCCTCTCCCTTGCGGCTGGCGATATGGATGAGAGTGCGCTCGCAGACTGGCTCCGGCAGAATACCTAGGACACATAAGCCCGGCGCCCTTGTATCTGCGCTACAGGCTTGATCTGGCATGGCGGATCGGCTTTTCTGGATCGGAATATCAGTTTTTTCGTCTGATATCAGTCGTTTACGGTTGAAATTTGGCGATATATGGATCGGGAAAGACAGGCTGTGACAATAAACGTTCTCGGAAAACTTTCGGCTTTGGCCAGCCTGGCATTCTGTACCGCAACGCTGGGGGCCACCGCTTTCGCTCAAACAGAGACCTGCCCCGAAGATGCCCGCGCCCAGATAGTGTCACTCGATAAGCAGGTGGTGGCAAGAACGGTCGCCGCCCAGCAAACCCCGCCGGAAACAAAATTCATTCCCAATCAGGATGACATGTTCAAACAGGCGTACAATCTCATGAACGCCTGCCCGGACAACACGACCGTTAACCAGAAACTGCCATTCATCCTGCACGGACTCTCAACGTTCTCAGATGCCGCCTCCCAGCGCGCGGCCATTGCGGACCTGGCTTACACAGCGATGATGCGTGCCAAGACAACCATGCAGGAAACCATTGATGACCCGGACAATTCCGAAGGGTTGAAGAAGGCTGTGTCGGGTGAGCGCAAAATGATGATGGCTGATCTGGGCGCTTTCATCATTCCGGCTATGTACGAGCACGGCGCGATGTCAGACAGCGGGTATCGCGCTTTTGCACTTCAGGACAGTGAAAACGCCTGCCCTTATGCCGATAGCGAGCGTGCGCTCCTGTTCAGTGAATTGGAATCTCATCGCGAAACAGCTTTGAATGTAGCGGGGCAGTTGTTCCAGTCGGGCTATGTGCTGGCCAAACCCCCGCTTGAATATCGACTGAAAGCGCTTCGAAAAGCCTGCCCCGACCATGCTCGCCAGATCACCTATGACATGGCCAGCCACTGGGCTTTGATCGCAGACGCAGCTCAACAGTCACCGGACGCCTTGCTGGTCAGCGGAGACCCGCAGCCGTCTGATCTGGTTGATACGGCAATGGCCGAGGCCAGAGAGCTTCTCGACATGGTGTCATTGCTGCGGGAAGACCCGGCCTATTCGATGAATGGCGTGCCACTTTCACAGCAATTGAGATATCAGGCGCAGTGGACGCAGCGCACAGGCCTTGCCAGTCGCGTTCGCTCGACGCTGAAGGCGATTGAACAGGCCCGGAGCGCAGAGGCGCCTTAACGTTCCGCATGCGGAAAGAGTTGTTTGTGACGCGCGGTCATCATCGGCCAAAGCCGCTCCAGCTCGGGTTCGACAAGGCCAAACAGGTCACGCAGAACCTCTCTCATGTCACTGACTGACTGGATAACGCGGCTTTCCTTCCGGCCCGGATGATTAGTCTCCAGCATACGGCCACGGAGCGTGTGCCAGGAACGCCCCTTGCGGATTTTGGCTGTCATGGTTTTCCGGAAAATGGAATTCGGATCTGAAATCTGCGCATCATGCTGAGCTTGCAGCAGGTCTTCATCCGCTGGTTCTGCCTTGAAATCAAAGCTCATGGCCGAGCCCCAGCCGCCTTCCTGTAACTGCCAATAGCCATCATCGGTAAGGTCGAGCGCCATACGCAGGGACGGGTGCAGGGTCTCAGCAATCTCCAGCGGGATCGCCGCAATCTGAGAACCGCCAAATCCCACATCCACCAGATAGTCGCGGTCCAGTCGAACCATAAGGCAAAGATGGTTGCCGAGCGCTACATCGCCCAGTTTTGTCCGCCGGACACCGCCTGAGAGCCGTGTGACGTTAAAGCCGACTTTACCCAGAACCCAGCCAAACAGCGTGTTCATTTCATAACACCAGCCACCCTGTGCCCGCTCCACAATCTGGTGATAGGCGCTCTCAAGCGTGTTCCGCACAGGCCGCTCAGCATGAATGTCGAGGTTTTCAAACGGCACGGCGCGCACATGCGCCTCAATCATCGCGTTCAACGTCTCAAGGTCTGGCCGTGGTGAACCGTCATAACCGATGCGGTTGAGATAATCAGAAAGCTTCATTCCTGGACCGAGGCGTTCGTATCAGGACAATGTGTCTGCATCGTTGCCCTGCCATAGCGCGAGTTCTTTTTCGCTCATCGCGCCCCAGCCATCAATAGTTTCGCCCATGTCTCATTCCTAAAGAGTGGAAGGAAAAGATAGCACGTAACTCCAACTCTTCGAGAGGGGCTGCCAGCGAAACCTCGCTGCATTCCCTGCTTGCTCAGTTTCAAACCGGACTCTAAACCAGCCCGTCTGTAATTTCCCTGAAAGGACAACGCCTTGACCCTTGCCCGAATGGCTGCTGCCTGTCTTGCACTCTGTGGTCTGGCCCCGGTCGCGATGGCCGATTGTGCCCCGGCCTATCAGCAGGCTCTGGTCGACAAGCTCTTTGAACTGCAAGCCCCCGGTGCCAAAGTCGATGCGGCTGCGCTTCAGAAATTCCTTCTGGATGAGCGGGAAAAATGTCCCGGTGATTATCAGGGCGCGGCCTTCTCGGTTTATCTGATGGGCGCGGCCGTCGGCCATGAGGCGGACCCTCAGAAAAAGGCCGCCTACATTGACGATGCCTTCACGCTGATGCGTCAGGCGAGCGATCAGTATGACCCGCAGATGAAGCCTTTCACCTATACGGATCAGAATGGCGTTGAGGGTACAATGTGGGCGTGGGGTCATGCCAAAACGACGCTTCAACAAGCCCTCCTGCCGCACATGGTCGCTCTGGCCGAGGCTGGCACAATTGAGCCAAGCCTGACAGGCGGTAGCCCTGGCGTTTGTCCCTATGGCGAGGTGACACGCCTCGCTGACGACACTGAAGGCCGGTTCTGGCTCGATCTTATGAAGAACTCAGGCTTTTTCGGCACGGCAGGGCTCGGCAATGAAGACGAACGCGCCGAATATGATCGCAACCTTGCTATTTATGACCGCCGCGTCGGCTTCGCGCAGAACAGGTTGGCGGCGCTCGCCGTGGCCTGTCCCGAAAACAGGGCACAATTACTGTTTGATCGCGCTCGCGTGCTCGGCAATTGGGCTGAGTATTCGCACAGGCAAATGGACAACATCAATCGCGCCATTGAGGATTTTCGCGTCAATCGCGACCGCAGAGACGCCGTCATCGCATTGGGCGAAGAGATGGAACGCCAGCGCAATGCCCGGGCGAAGATGGCATTGGAGGCCTATGAAGCTTTCTATGCGGCAGAGGCCGAAACCAACTCGCACCTCGATTTCAAGCTCGGCGACAAGCAGACCTATTTTAATGTGGTGAGCTGGGCGAAAAACCAGTAGGTTTTCGTCATGTCTGCTCCTTTGCCTAATGTGATTGCGCCTGTTGTGATGGGATACCCTAAGCCCGCGACGGCGCGATTTCTGGAATTGCGAGCGTTGCTTTACGGTCTGGCTGATCAAATGCCGGACACAGGCGGACTGACCGAAACGCTGAAATGGGGCGAGCCTTCATTTGCGCCGGTTAAGGCACGTGTCGGAACACCGGTGCGTCTCGCCTGGAAACCTGCGCGGCCCAACGCGATCAGCCTTTTTGTGAATTGTCAGACACCCCTTGTGGAACACTGGCGTTCGCAATTTCCTGCCCTTGATTATGTTGGCAATCGTGAACTGGTCATTCCACTTGACGGGGATTTGCCGTCAGACATTCGCACCTGCATGTCACAGGCGATGACCTATCATCTCAAAAAGCCTGCCGATTAGTCGCCGGTCAACTGAGCGCTTCAGCATGACCGGCGCTGTATGAGGCTTGCGTTTTCAGGCTTCCAGAAAACCAGTCATCTTCTCAAGTGCTGCTGTCCAGCCCATGGCAACGTCGTCGAGCACTTCGGCACCGGCAATGGCGCAGGTTTGCAGTGTGATGATCATCTCACAGCCCGTGCCGGATGGTGCGAAGCTAACGGACACCTGGCTCACACCCTGAACCGCACCTTCCGATTTAATGATCTCAGTGTAGACGATGCGCTGATCCGGCACGATGTCATGATAAATGCCCACAACTTCAGCCGCGATATAGTCACCGACCAGGCACAGTGAGACATCCTTTCCGCCGACAGAGAAATCGTCTTCGGTGTATTTGATCTTCACCTCATCTGAGGGGGAGTTCCAGTGCGCTCGCTTATCCAGATCGGCCCAGGCAGCAAACACGGTCCCTACGCCCACCTTGAATGTTTTCTCCAGCGTGGTCGTCCGGTGGTGCATTTGTAACGTCATCTGTCATTCCCCTCATCAAACATGGCGTCCAGTCGGTCGAGCCGCTTCTGCCATCCAGCTTCATACTCATTGATCCATCCAGACAGTCGGGCGAGTTGCGCGCGCTCCAGACGGCATATGCGTTTCCGGCCTTCTTTCCGTGTGCTGATCAGCCCGCCAGCCTCCAGCACCTTCAGATGCTTCATGAAGCTGGGCAGGGCGATGTCGAAAGGTTCGGCCAGCTCGCTCGCTGACGCTTCCCCTTTGTGAAGTCGCTGGATCACTGCCCGACGTGTACTATCGGCCAGCGCGTGAAATCCCAGATCGATTGGACTTGCCGCTTCCGCATAAAAGTTAGCCATAAGGCTTAGTATCTTACATGGCGCGTACTGTCAACTTACTTAGCCGATTGGCTTTGTTTTTTGTGTTTTCCTCGATTTTGCAGTTTAGGGGTTGAACCTTCTTAAACAGAGAATTTAACCTGCATCCCAAACGAGGGGACCTGAAATTGTTAAAGAAACTGACCGTTGGCTGGGTCGCCGTAATTCTGGGCACACTCTCGTTTGCAAATGCCGAACCTGCCATATGCACCGAAGTTGAAGCCTGGATTTCAGACGCAACTGCAGACCCGCCGTTCAGCTCCCTCGACTCCAGACTTAAATCCGAAAACATCGGCAGCTTTGCCCCTGGAAGCGCGCTTGAAACCGTCGGGAACAATCCATGCATCGTCGCCACGAACCAACAGGCCCGGATGGCGGGAGACACATATTGGACAGAAATAAAGTGCTCGCTTCCGATCGACGGATCAGAGATGGGCGACTTTTCCAAAAGCAATGACGCACTCAACGCTCTGCAGCAGCAATTTTTCCAGTGTTCGGCACTCAGCCAGTGGGAGGCGAGAGGCGGAAATCACGAACTTGGTCTGCTGGTCGCCTGGAGCCGCGAGACAGACATGCACGAATTCATGCTTTATGCGTTGGCGCAAAAGGTAGACGCGGGCGACACAACTACCCAAAATTACAACCTCAGTCTCGCACTGAGGAGCCGCAAATCAGCTCCACAATCTGACGCAACAATTGGGTCGTCCAGTCAGTCACAGCCTTCGGCCTCACCTGATCGGAATGATGGGGCCGTCAGTGTTTCAGAGACCGCTTCGGAGACCACCCAAAGCACCACATCGGTTTCAACGCCAGCACCGGCAGTGGAACCCGACATCTGCACCGAACTGGAATGGTGGATTATTGCCGGGCAGACCGAAACCCCGCTGAGCTCGCTCGCGCCGACGCTCGCATCCGGAGAAGAGGGCGAATACAGCCCGGGCAGCACACTTCAAACTTCGGGCGACCAACCCTGTACAATTGTTTCAGGAGAATGGCAGCGCGGACAGCAATTTGGTCAGATCGATTGCAAGCTTCCAATTTCGTACTCCGGCCAGGGGGCAGCGGAAGACGCCCGGGCTTTACGCGCCAGCCTGACCGAGCGGGTTTCTCAGTGTCGCGCATTGCGCTCCTGGGAAATGCGTGAATTTGGTGTGGGAGAAGAGTTTTCTTCGAACTGGCGCTTCTCTAACGAAACCCACACTTTCTCACTTGCCGTCTCCACTGAAAAGCGAACCAGCAGCAGCATGTTCGGGACAAGTGTGAGCTATGAAGTGCCACTGAGGTTTCGCGCACGCCAGCGACCTGAACCAGCAGTCACCGAAGCTGATCCACCGCTGCCGTCGCAGACCGCCCGCCCGCGTGATCAGAACCGCTGGGCAACGCGCGTTGCAGGCGACTATCCGGAAATCGCCGAGCGACTGGGATGGGAAGGCATTGTCGGCCTGACGGTCATTGTAGACGACAATGGCCGGGCGAAAAGCTGCCATGTCACACGGAGTAGCGGCTGGCCCATTCTCGATCATACGGCCTGCGAGAGCATGAAAACCCACGCACGTTTCTATGCGGCTGAAGACGATCAGGGCAATCCGGTGGAGAGCAAGTTCAGCACCCGCATCGCCTACCAGTTCCGGTAGAGGATCGGGCCGTCCAACGCAGTTCTGACAAAAACAATGCCCCTTTCCAAAGCGGGCCAAGTCATCTAGCTTAGCGCTATCCGAGGGGCGCCGGTGCACCGGCTGAGATCTCGTTTGTTGGTTAGGAGTTCGAGCCGAAGAGGCGAGAACGGGAACTTTCCGCCCGAACCAACAAACCGCTGAACAAGAGCACCCTTTGAACCTGATCCGGCGGGACCTCTCCCATACCGGCGTAGGAACGGAGCGACGCGTGGATACCACATCGATACGATCAGTCCTTTCGAGCGAACTGC
>CAYFGB010000047.1:0-23974 GCA_964342455.1 uncultured Hyphomonadaceae bacterium | reverse complement strand
GTGGCGGCGGCTATCGTGGTGGCGGTGATCGCGACGGCGGCGGCGGTGGATACCGTGGCGGCGGCTATCGCGGTGGCGGTGATCGTGACGGCGGCGGCGGTTTCCGTGGCGGCGGTGGTGGCGGAGGCCCGCGTGGCCCGCGTCAACCAATGCAGATCGAGAAAGAAGGCGTTTCCGGTACGGTCAAATTCTTCAATCAGGATCGCGGTTTCGGCTTTATCACGCCTGACGATGGATCGGATGATGTATTTGTACACATCTCCTCAATCGAGCGCTCTGGCCTTCCAGGTGTTGAAGACGGCATGAAGCTGATCTTTGATCTGGCTGCAGATAACCGCGGCAAAGGTCCGAAGGCTGTGAACCTCAAGCTTGCTGACGGTAGCTCTAATCCGGATATGGGCGGCGAAGAAGAATAAGTCGTCGCAAGTCTAAATTGATCGAAAAGGCCCGCATTTATGCCGGGCCTTTTTTGTAACTGCATCAATCTGCATAAGCTGACGCTACGACAGGCTTCGGTTTTACAAACATTCACGCTAAACTACCAGTAATACGCATATAATACTGGGAGAGATTCGAATGGCCGACGGATTGTCCGCTCTGGATATGAACTATCTGCGCAAGGCGCTGGAACATGCTCATCATCCAACCCTATCCATTGTTTACGTCCACCTGACCGGGGATACGCGCTTCCTGACGGATGAGCGCTTCAAACCTGTCTACGAGCCGATTGACGGCGATCCGAATGGACAGATTTCCGAAGAGGCCAAAGCCGAACTTCGCGAAGCCGTGGCAACTGCGATGGAGAAATATGCTGGCGGTGCAGAACTGCCGCCACCTCCAGATCGCTCCACGCTGAAAATGATGATGGATTATGTGGCGACCGAACCGATTCCGGACGAGTACACAGACTTCCTGACTCTGGAACTGCCAATGGATGGCGTGGACAAACGTATGCCAGGGCATGGCGTCCATATCGATCAGACATGGGCCCAGGATCACAAGATGATCATCATTGGCGCAGGCATGTCAGGCATTCTGGCCGGTATCGTGTTCAAACAGCAGGGCATTCCGTTCGAGATCATCGAGAAGAATCCTGATCTGGGTGGCACCTGGTATGACAACACCTATCCGGGCTGCCGGGTCGACAGCCCGAACCACATCTATTCCTATTCCTTTGAAGCCGACCATGACTGGCCGAGCCATTTCTCCACGCAGGAGCATTTGCTGGCCTATTTCCAGAAGGTCGCCGACAAGTATGGCATTCGCGAATATGTCCGGTTCAACACCGAAGTGACCAGCGTTACATGGTCTGACGAAGATCTGACCTGGACTGTTTCCACTAAGGACAAGGATGGCAAGGAAGAGCAGCTCGTATCACGCGGCGTTGTCAGCGCTGTTGGTCAGCTTAACCAGCCGAAATATCCGGAAATCAAGGGCATCGACACGTTCAAGGGTCCCGCATTCCACTCTGCGCGCTGGGATCACTCTGTGGATCTGAAAGGCAAGCGGGTTGGCGTGATTGGCACTGGCGCCAGTGCGTTCCAGTTTGTCCCAGAAATTGCAGACACCGTCGGATCAATGACCGTGTTTCAACGTACTGCCGGCTGGGTTGCCCCCACACCGGAATATCATGACGCACTGACATCTGAAAAACTTCATGTTCTCAAGACAGTACCATTCTACCAGATGTGGTACCGCTTCTTCCTGTTCATGTCGATGGGTGATGGTCCCCTGCTCTATCTCGCCAAGGACCCGGAGTGGAATGACTATGACTACGCGCCAAATGAGCTGGCTGCCGACCTTCGCCGCCAAATTGAGGAATACATTGCCGAACAGGCAGGTGGAGATGAGCAGCTTCGCGCTGCGATGACCCCGGATTTCCAGATTTCTGGCAAGCGTTCACTGCGCGACAACGGGATCTGGGCGTCTACCCTGAAGCAGGACAATGTGTCTCTGAACACGACTGACATTCAGGAAATCAACGAAACCGGCATCATCACCAAAGACGGAACGCATCATGAATTTGATGTGCTGATCTATGGCACCGGCTTCAAGGCGCAGGACTTCCTGACCCCAATGAAAGTCACGGGCCGTAATGGTCGCGATTTGCATGAGGAATGGGACGGTGATGCGCGCGCCTATAAGGGTGTCACGGTCAAAGGCTACCCGAACCTCTATCTGATGTACGGTCCGAACACGAACATCGTGGTGAACGCCTCCATCATCTTCTTCTCTGAAAGTGAGGCCCATTACATGGTCGAGCTGATGAAGCATATGGAGACCAATGGCGTTCACGCGGCTGATGTCACTCCGGAAGCGTTTGATGCCTATAACCAGTTCATCGATGCGGCCAACGCTGAAATGCCTTGGGGCTACGCGCAGACAAACACCTGGTATCGGAACGAAAAGGGCCGTGTGGCTCAGAACTGGCCACTTCGCCTGATCGACTTCTGGAACCAGTCCCGCGAAGTCAAACCAGATGCTTATGAGCTGCTGAAATAGACCGCCAGCAAGGCCTTGACCTCTCTCAGGTCAGGGCGTTGAGCGACGATATAAAAACGCCTGAAGGACGAACCTTCAGGCGTTTCTTTTTGTTCAATTGAAGAAACAGAGCTTAGCTGTCACCCTCGCCCTCTTTCAGGAAGCCGCGAATTTCGAGCAAGGGTTCAGGCGACGGGTCCTGTCCACGGAAACGGCGATACAGCTCGTCGGCTGGTTCCAGTTCGCCCGCTTCATACACGTTTTCCTTCAGCCGTTTGGCCAGAACCGGATTATAGATATCACCGGACTCCTTGAAGGCGGTGAATCCATCAGCATCGAGAATTTCAGACCAGAGATACGCGTAGTATCCGGCTGAATATCCGCCTGCGAAAATATGCGCGAAATACGGAGACCGATAGCGCGGCTCAATTTCCGGGATCAGACCATATTCTTCCAGCACCTGTTTCTCGAACGCATGCGGATCTTCGATCGCTGCGGCCTCTTCCGGTGTCAGCATGTGCCAGCGCAAATCGAGCAGAGACGCGGCAATATACTCAACGGTCTTGAAGCCCTGATTAAAGGTCGATGCCGCCCGCATCTTCTCGATCAACTCCTGAGGAATGGGCTCACCGGTTTCATAATGACGGGCATATTCGGCCAGAACCTCTGGCTCACCTGCCCAGTGTTCCATGATCTGCGCCGGGAATTCGGTGTAGTCACGCGGACCACCCACGCCTGACATGCGGGAATAGCGAATGGTCGTCAGAAGCCCGTGCAGGCCATGGCCAAACTCGTGATAAAGTGTTTCGACCTCGTCAAACGTCATCAACGTCGGATCATCGCCAGCAGGCTGAATGAGATTGAGGTTGTTCGTCACAATCGGCCGAATATTCTCACCGCCAATATTCGATGCGCCCCGATACGTGCTCATCCACGCGCCACCACGCTTTGAATCGCGGGCATACATGTCGGTCATGAAGATACCGATCAGCGAGCCGTCAGGATTGGTGACCTTGAACGGCGTCACAACATCATTCCACAGCGGCACATCTTCCAGCCGTTCGAACTCAACGTCGAACAGCTTGCCTGCCACTTTAAACGCTGCCTGCTGCATCGCGCCCAGTTCGAAATAGGGTTTCAGCTGGCTGTCATCAAACGCGTATTTGTCCTGTCGGACCTTTTCGGCGAGATGCCACCAGTCATGGCCCTGCACCGTGTAGCTATCGTCAGACCGATCGACCAGCGCCTGCATGTCAGCCAGCTCTTCCTTGGCCCGTTCAAGGCCCGGTTCCCAGACCAGCAGCAGGAAATCGATCGCCTGCTGAGGCGTCTTTGCCATCCGGGTTTCAAGCTGGAAGGCGGCGTGGTTCGGATAGCCGAGAATCTGTGCCCGTTCAGCCCGCAGCCGTGCGGTTTCCAGGATCAGTTCACTTGAGTCCGTCGGACCACCATTGGCCGCACGGAACCGGTACCCGTCGAACATTTTCTTGCGCAGATTCCGGTTTTCCGACTGCGTCATGAAGGCTTCGTAGGTCGAACGGTTCAGATTAAACAGCCAGCCTTCCTTGTCCTTCGCCTCTGCGGAAGCCTTACCGGAATTGATCAGGGTCTGAGAGAGGCCTGCCAGATTGTCTTCATCGGTGATGTGAAGCTCAAACCCATTGGTTTCCTTCACCAGATTCTGACTGAACTGTGTAGAGAGTTCGGATAGTCGGGCATTGATCTCTTTCACCCGGGTTTTGTCATCTTCTGACAGTTCCGCGCCGCGGCGCTTGAAGTCGCGATAGGTCAGCTCAACCAGGCGCTCAGACTCACGATCGAGCTCCAGATTTGGCAACTCGTCATATACCGCTTTAACGCGTTCAAAGAGCGCATCATTCAGATAGACCGCGTCGGTTTCCGCCGTCAGCTCGCGATAGATATCCGCTTCCATGGCGCGCAAAAGATCATTGGTATCCGTGGCGGTTATATTGCTGAACACGCTGGAAATACGGTTTAGCGTCTCGCCGGCCTCATCAAGCGCCAGAATGGTGTTCTCGAATGTGGCTGGCGCTTCGGTTTCGACGATTGCCTTGATGTCAGCCCGAAGCTCGCGGACACCCTGTTCGATGGCGGGCTCAAAATGGCCTGGCTTGATCTCGTCAAACGGTGGAATGCCGTAAGGTGTGTCCCATTCGGCAAGCAGAGGGTTTTCCTGAGACTTGCTGGATTTGGTTTCAACGGATTTCGGCGTTGGGTCTGTTTCGGATGTCGGACCAGATTGTTGCCCACATGCAGCCAGAAGGGCTGTCGCCGCAGTGCCAAGAACCAACCAGTTTCTCATTATGTCTTTTCCCCTGTCGCGCACCAGCGAGCTGTCGCTGAGCAATCATTTGAGGGGAAGATTAGACCGGATTTTTGCAGCCTGCCAGACAAACCGATGTTTTTGATTTCACATTGTGGCATGTCCGCAACATTACTGTTCTACAGGTCATTTCCTTGCAATAATCATCCACTCGTCCGCACCTGCACTTGAGAACTGTTTACACCGCATTCAGACAGTTGGCGCGCTTTCCTCAGTTCCGCCGGACGCGTCATCGCCCTTTCTAGGGCCGGTTTTTCCAAACCCTTTCATCTTGCGGGCAAAATCTTCCACATCTCGCAAATCACGGTCGAGCTGGGCCATAGTGCGCGTAAAATCCGGACTGTCTTCCTTCTCCCAGGCATTTTCAGCACGGAACAGGATACCTGACAGAACCAGAGCCCTTGCAGACACACCTGCAAAATCGGCTTTTGCGCATGTCAGGATCCAGTGGGCTGTCTTCACACGACGTTTGGCAGCTTTCAGGCGCGCAACCGGCTGGCGCTTCCAGGATTTGCGAATGGACAGAAGTGCGGCCCGGTGGTCTTCCATGGCTTCGAAACGCAGCATGGCCGCGTCAAATATCCGCTCCCGCAGGGTCTCTTCACCATCCTGGCGTTCCGAGGCGACGTTGACATCAAGCAATTCATCGATCGCTGTGACGATATCCTCCAGATCAAGCTTGCCGTAAAAAGCGGCCAGCTCGATGTCTGCCCGATCGGCGACATCAGATAGCGTAACCTCACTCCATGGCCGCTCCGATGCGAGGCTGAGCGCTGCTTCAGCCGCCTTCATTTTCAGTTCTGGCAGATCCATTTTCAACTCCGTGTCTCCCCCATACTTAGGTTTTGCCAAGGCGTCCGCCAACATGGCGAAGGTCAGAGTGCGGGAGAAATCAGCGGCGCGTCCGCTGCATGTTGCGACCAAGCACGCCAACACCAAGCGCTGTGATAGCAATGGCGACGCCGATCAGAGCAAAACCGAATTTTGCCGGGGTCAGCCACAGCTTGGCGCTAAGAAGGCCGAAATTGCCCTGCAGGATCAGGATTTGAACAAGGTTCTCGACCACATCAAAGACAATAGCCAGGAGCGCAGGCACGCTGAGAATCCAGGTTGCGCGCAGGAAATAACGATGAACCAGGCCAACCATCAGGCCGCCATAGGCCATGGGAAAGGCCATATCGAGCGACGCCGAAACGAGTATGTGCACCAGTTTCTGTGATGGCGTCATCGCCCCCACCACAGCCAAAACCTCGCCAGGCTTGGCCAGCATGTCGATGAAGGTCACATCGGAAATATTATGGATAACGACAAATCCGAGCCGGCAAATGATGGTCAATGCCAGCATCCCCCACAGAAAAAGCGGATTACGTAGTGTTTTTGTCACCGCTGCCCCCGGACATCATGTCAGGGTTAAGCGTGGCGTGCATACCTTCGTAAAGTCAAGTGCGGAGCAAATCCTGCTGACTGAATAACGCCTCTGTCAGCGGCCTCGATAGCCTTATATTCACCCCTCCGCCGCAGAATTT
Source organism: uncultured Hyphomonadaceae bacterium (assembly GCA_964342455.1). Classification (GTDB taxonomy): domain Bacteria; phylum Pseudomonadota; class Alphaproteobacteria; order Caulobacterales; family Hyphomonadaceae; genus Ponticaulis. The sequence continues at coordinate 17,623 of CAYFGB010000047.1, read as the reverse complement.
AGCCGAATGGCGATGGACCTTTGAGATCTGCCAGATGCGCGTTGAGCGCGCGTCTGAACGCAGGCCGGGCCGTGCAGCGTTCAACATAGGCACCAAGCACGGGGTGATCAGACACCATTTTGTTGAATGTAACGGACCGAAGCACCGCAGCCATGGTGAGGTCACCAACGGTAAACTGGTCTTCCAGCCAATCCTTCCCGTCGAGCCAGCCTGCCAGAAAATCGAGACGACGCTGCAATGAGGCTTCCACCTGAGGCAGACGTTCAGCCACCCACGCCTCACCCTTGTGGAACAGATAGATATCCAAAACGGCTGAAATCTCGGGTTCAACCGAGTTGAGCGCTGCGAAGGTCCAGCTGATCGCCCGCGCCCGTGCGTTTGCGTCAGATGGTAACAGAGCCTCAGACCGTTCAGCGATGTGGAGGCAGATCGCACCGGATTCAAATATGTGGAAGCCGTCTTCTTCAAACACAGGCACCTGCCCAAAGGGCTGGACCCCCAGATAAGGCATCTTCTTGTTGTCACCATGGGCGATAAAGCGAATCTGATATGGCAAGCCCGCTTCCTCGAGCGCCCACCGGACTCGCAGATCGCGCACTTGTCCTCGTGCGAAATCAGGCACCCAGTTATAGGCTGTGATGGTAATCATTGTGCCAGTGGCGACGCGAACGCCCAATTATGCCCGCATTTGTCGGTAACTTCGGCATACCGGTCGCCCCAGAACATGTCCTCGGGCACCAGTCTGGAGACCATACCGGCCGCAACCGCCTTGTCATGCCAGGCATCAACATCGCCAGGTTTATCAAGCATCAGATGCATCGTGACAGAGCTTCCACCCCGGCCATTCGGATCCAGCGCACCGTTCTCAGGCCAGGCGTCATGGAGATAAACGGCCGTGCCGTTCACGACGATACATGCATGCATGATCCTGCCATCATCACCGACCATCTGCGCCAGCAATTCAGCATCGAACGCTGCCTTGTACTGTTCTACCGCCTGCTCAGCCCCCTCGCAGGTCAGGTGCGGAATGACCCCGGCTAGCGGCGGCAGTTTTCCTGACATGAAATTTTCGGCCAATTCACCCTCCTTGAACAATCCCGAAATCAGCGTATCCATTATTACGTTGATATCAACCTTTTTATTTGAGATCGATGGGAATTCAGTGGGAACGAATCCTGAGACACGAAAGAATGAGAGACGATTTACCGTTATCTGTGACCCTTGAGGTCAAGGAAACATGTCTGTGCATGCGTGTCCAACGGGCTGCACGAGCCCTTGCGCGCCGGTTCGATCATGCGCTCAAACCTGTTGGCCTTACTCATGGCCAGTTCTCTGTCCTGATGTCACTCAACCGCCCCTACCCGCCACTTCTGACCGAGGTATCAGACTTGCTCGGCATGGACCGCACCAGCCTGACCGCCAAGCTTAAGGCTCTCCAGACGCGCGGCCTGATTAAGACCGAAACTGACCCCGGCGATAAACGCGTCAGACGTCTGGCTCTTACTGAAGCTGGCGAGGACCTGCTGATTGAGGCTGTGCCGATCTGGCGGCAGACACATCAGGAATTGGATAATTCTATTGAGGGTGTTGAACAGACTGATCTGAAATCAGATCTGGACCAGCTTGCCGGATTGTGAGGCCTTAAGCTTCGCCAACCGTGTCAAACATCGCCGCGACCATGGCGTCTTCGGCAGACTTACCTGCCCAGATCACATAGTTCAGCGATGGGGTGAACCGCTCAACGGCCGTTTTGGCCGCTTCGATGACCGCAGTGACCTCGCTGGCCTCGGGCTCTGTGCGACCTGCCATCGGAATGGTGTGCCGGAACAGAATGATGCCATCGGCCATCCAATAGTCGAAATGGCCGAGCCAGAGTTTCTCATTCATCAGGATGACGAGTTCACTGACTTCACCACGCCGGGCCAGCGTCGGCTTGACGTCCAGCGTGACCGAGAAGTGCAAGGCGTCAGGGCTTTCCTGCATGGTGAAGACACCACCCAGATCACCCCAGCAGGTTGGCGCAATACAATGAATGGAATTGTAGCCATCACGCTCATGAGACCAGTCGGCAGCGTCGAGTTCGCGCTCGATAAGATCGAGTGAATTCTCAACCGGGTCCATTTGATCTGACACGCGAAGCGTCATGGCTGGCCTCCCTGGCACGAAAAACGGATGGTCTTCCCTGCACCCTGCTTAGGCTGAGTCTCGGGAATACCCTAATGAAGTGATCAGTTAACGTGTGAAAAAGGTCGGCTGTGTGTTCTCTACGCCTCACCGTTCCGGCTGGCTTCGAGTTCCTCGACACGTTTCTCGAGGGCTTCTATCCGCGAAAGCGCCGTTTGTGCAAGCGTTTTCAACGCCTCCACTTCATCACGCCGGGCGAGATCCATCTCTGTGACAAATTTCTCACCCTGTGCCCGGAACCCCGTTTTGACTTCTTCTCCGGCAGACTGGGCTGCGTCGATCACGCCCGTCATGACCTTCGCAACGTCATCAAGGAGTGGATTTCCTTTTGTCATTCGATTACTCCTTCCGGCAAAACTGTAGCGGCACATTTTCGGCCTGCCGCGTGGTCTGTAACTCAAGGGTATGTGGCCCCGCAACAGGGTCAGGAAAAGGGGACTTATGAGCGCGGCACTGAATTTTCCGGAGATATACCCCGCTATCGTCTCCATCCCGCAGTTTTCCCTGGGCGGGCTAACGCTCGGACCGTTCAACATTCTCTGGTATGCGATGGCCTACATTCTGGGCCTTGTTCTGGGCTGGCGTTACGCGGTTGCGCTGGTGAAGCGCCCGAAACTGTTTGGCGGCAAAAGCCCGGCCAGCGTGGAGGTGATTGATGACTTCCTGTTCTGGGCCACGCTGGGTGTGATCCTGGGCGGGCGGCTTGGCTATTTGCTGTTCTATCAGATCCCCTATCAGTTTGATCAGCTGGCTGCCAATCCGATGATGGCGCTGAAAATCTGGGAGGGCGGCATGTCCTTCCATGGCGGATTGATCGGCGTAGGCCTCGCCACCTGGCATGTTTGCCGAACCCATAAGATCCCCCTTCTGCGCATGACAGATATTGCAGCCGCGGCCACCCCGATTGGCCTGTTTCTGGGGCGTTGTGCAAACTTCATCAATGCTGAGCTTTATGGCCGACCGACCTCCAGCAGCTGGGGCATGGTTTTTCCAATGGGCAATGGGTCAGGCGGCCCGCCAGCCTCTTTCGACTGGGCCAGCAAGGAATGGAAATATATCTGCGACCCGGAAACGACGAGTGTCGCCGTCCGCCTGACGGGCGCCTGCGGGCCGGAAACGCCGCGCTTTCCAAGCCAGCTTTATGAGGCCGCCCTTGAAGGGCTTTTGCTGTTCATCGTCATAGCCATTGCCATCTGGGCATTTGGCGCACTGAAAAAATCAGGGCTGGTCACCGGCATGTTCCTTCTGGGATACGCCATCGGGCGATCCATCGCCGAACAGTTCCGCGAACCAGATGCCTTTGTTGACGGGCTGCCGGAATGGTTGACCATGGGTACGCTTTTGTCTGTGCCGATGGTGTTGCTGGGACTGTTCCTGATCTGGCGCGGACTGAACTCACCCCCGACAGAGCGTGCTGCGGGCTAGGCTGTCTTGTCACTCCGCGACCGCATCAAACGCATGATTGAAGCTGACGGGCCAATGCCGGTCTCGCTGTACATGCAGCTATGTCTGCACGACCCTCAGCAGGGCTATTACGCCACGCGTCCCGGGCTGGGGCGGGATTTCATCACCGCGCCGGAAATCAGCCAGATTTTTGGTGAGTTGATCGGACTTTGGGTTGTCCATGAATGGCAGGCCATCGGCCGACCTTCCAGATTCACGCTGGCCGAACCAGGCGCAGGCCGGGCGACAATGATGCAGGATGCCTTGCGTGCGATGTCGCTCACCTCAGACGGTCGCGACTGCCTTTCGGCGATCAATCTTCATCTGGTCGAGCCGAGCGATCATCTGCGCCCCATGCAAGCCGGGCGCCTGGCGGATTATCAGCCGCAGTTTGTCAGCCATATCGACGCGCTGCCCCATCAACCGACCATCATCATCTCCAATGAATTTCTGGATTGCCTGCCCGCCCGTCAGTTTGTGCGCGGCGAAAAAGGCGACTGGCATGAACGGAAAGTGGGGCTGGCTGATGGTGAACTCGTCATGGGCGTAGACCGTGAAGCCGCGGTTGAGCCCCCGTCCTCGCTGCCTGAGCTGGACACAATGGAATATCAGCCCGGCCTTGGCACATACGCCCTCAGCATTGCGGCGCTCGTTGAAACAGATGTGCCTGTTCGCGCTCTGGCGATTGATTATGGCCTGGATGGCCTGCCGCCCGATGACAGCCTGCGTGCCTTTCGAAATGGCGAGCAGATTGATCCGCTTGCCCTGCCGGGCGAAAGCGATCTGACGGTTGATGTCGATTTTGCAGAGCTGCGCCGACAGGGAGAGGCTGCGGGCCTTCATGTTCATGGCACTATGGCCCAGGGGCAATTCCTGCTCGCCCTGGGCGCGGAAGCGCGAATGCAACAATTGGTGAAAGCCAATCCCGAAAAGGCAGCGGAAATCTATGACGCCGCTGCCCGTCTGATTGACCCCGCTCAGCTGGGCGTCCGGTTCAAGGCGATGTGCCTGTCGTCAGAGGGCCTGCCGACACCAGCGGGGTTCTGATTATTCGAAAACCGAAGCGACGGCTTCTTCCGGGTTTAGCGGGTCTGGCCCATACTTGTTCGGGCCTTCTGTGCCCTTGATCGAGCCGATGACAATGGTCGCAACCAGCTGAATGAAGTTTACAAGCGCGCCAGCCACGACAACACCGAGATAGATCCAGCCTGTCTGGTTCATGTCGTGCAGACGACGAACATTCAGCGCAATTGTCGGGATAAGCACAGCGAGATAGTAAAGACCGCCCAGTGCAAGCAGCACCCAGACGAAGGATGGCGGCGTTTCACCAATCATAAACATCACTGTGCCGGGCATCAGTGTGAGCATGAACACGACAAAGTTCATGACAACTGGCCACCAGTATTCAACGCGGCTCGAACGGCCTTTGAAGTCGGTATATCGTTTGAAGAAGGTTTGAATGGATTCTGTTACAGTCATGTCGTCCCCCATGGATGGCGTGATTTGCCTTCCGGTTATAATGTCTGCCACCGCCCGGGCAAGAATGCACATTCAACCGGCTTAGCGTTGCGATGATCTCCTGAAAAATTGCTGGTTTCAGACTGGCAAGTGTGACTTGATAGTGCTGATGGGCATTTTCACGCGGGGTGGGAACGGATTATGATTGCGAAACGAAAACTCAGCCTGGCTGTTGGCGCACTTTGTCTGACGGCTATGGCGTGCACCACCACGTCCAATCGGCTGCCGCCGCCCCCACCCGTCGAACCTGAAACGACGATTGTCAAAGACATACTGCCGAAATGTGCCGGTGCGACGTATCAGATCTATTTTGCGCCTGACAAAACCTCGCTCGATGATACCGCAAAGGGCGTCATTGCCGAACTAAGCGATCATTCCGGCGTCTGCAAACCGAAAGCCATTGAGATCACAGGGCATACGGATTCGACGGGTCCTCAGGATGTGAATTTACGCATTTCTCAGGCCAGGGCCGACGCTGTTCTGGCGGCTATACTCGAGGCCGATCTGAATATTGAGCGCATCAAGATTGTGGCCGTTGGTGAGCGCGACGCCATCACGGAAGACGGGCTTGTGGTTCCTAACAATCGTCGGGTTGAAGTCGTTTTCGTCAACTGACCGGGTCAGGCGGCGCGTCTGCCCTTCATGATGATAGCGGAACGTGATTGAGTGGCGCATCGCTCCCAGCACAAAGAGGTATCGTCTTGCCCACGTTTCACCTGCCGCATACGCGTTCCGAACATCTCGATGCCTGCCGCGAGATTGAGCATGGCTTTTTCGGGCGCAAGGGCGGGATTTCAACCGGCATTTATGAAAGCCTGAATGCCGGGCCAGGGTCTGACGATGCCCCTGACGCTATTGCGGAAAATCGGGAACGTGTACGGAAAGCCTTGAGGGCGGAACAGCTTGTTTCGCTTTATCAGATCCACTCTCCGAACGTCATTACGCTGACAGATTTCCGCCGCCCTGAAGCGCGAATAGAAGGCGACGGCATGGTCACAGCCATTCCGGGCCTGGCGCTGTGCGTTCTGACAGCGGACTGTACGCCGGTTCTGATCGCCGACCCGTGGGCTCGCGTCGTGGGTGCCGCCCATGCCGGATGGAAAGGCGCGCTGGCCGGGGTGATTGAAAACACCATCGAGGCGATGACAGCACTGGGGGCCGCCCCGGATAACATGATCGCGGCCATCGGACCGAGCCTCTCTCAGACGAGCTTTGAAGTGGGACCAGATCTGAAAACGCCCTTTGTGGAGAAACATCCCTGGAGCGAAAGATTCTTTGCTTCCGGAGCCTCAGATCGCAGCCAGTTTGATATCTGGCGCTTTTGCGAAGGGGTTTTGCTGAGAGCGGGTGTCCGGCAGGTTGATATTGTGGGTGAGGATACACTCAGCCAGCCAAATCGTTATTTTTCAAATCGCTGGCGCGTTCAGCAGGAACATTCCGATTACGGACGGAATGCGTCGGTGATCATGATCAAATGAAAAACTTATCAAAAGCGTCATGAAACGGTTGCAGACTTCGACCATTTCCCTAAAAGGCGGGTCTAAGTCACTGGTTGGAAAGGGCGATTCCTGACCATGAAACTGATTACAGGCACCGCAAACAAACCCCTGGCGCAGCGCATTGCTGGCTATCTGGACATTCCGCTGACCGATACGGAATTCCGCCGCTTCTCAGACAATGAAGTCTTTGTTCGCATCAATGAGAACGTTCGCGGTGAAGACGTGTTCGTGGTGCAATCAACCTCCTTCCCGGCCAATGACCATCTGATGGAATTGCTGATTGCGATGGATGCGCTGAACCGGGCTTCAGCCGCACGCATCACAGCCGTGATCCCCTATTTCGGTTATGCACGGCAGGACCGGAAGACGGATGGCCGGACACCCATTTCTGCCAAACTGGTGGCCAATCTGATCGCGACCGCTGGTGCAGACCGTGTCCTGACCATGGACCTCCACGCCGGGCAAATTCAGGGCTTTTTCGACGTCCCGACAGACAATCTGATCGCAACCCCTGTCATGGAGCGGGATATCCGCAAGGCCTATGGCAAGGAAGACATCATGATCGTATCGCCTGACGTTGGCGGTGTGGTCCGCGCCCGCGCGCTCGCCAACCGGCTTGAGTGTGACCTCGCAATCGTCGACAAGCGTCGCCCGAAAGCCGGTGTGTCCGAAGTCATGAATATTATCGGTGACGTGAAAGACCGTCACTGCATCCTTTATGATGACATGTGCGATTCCGGTGGAACGCTTTGCAACGCCGCGCAGGCCCTGAAAAATCAGGGCGCGAAAGCCGTTTCAGCCTATGTCACCCATGGCGTGCTTTCAAATAATGCCGTCGGCCGGATCGAAAACTCGGTGCTCGACGAAATCGTTATCGCCGATACAATCGCCCCAACCGAACAGGCTATGGAATCCAAATCTGTTCGCGTACTGGGCGTCGCTGAGACAATTGGCGAAGCCATTCGCCGTATCGCCAATGACGAATCCATCTCGAAAATGTTCGACTAACCATCCGTTTTGAGTTTTGTGTAAAAACCGGAGGTCGAACCTCCGGTTTTTTCTTTTTGGGGCACTCGCACCATTATGTACACTTTGCCCGGCCGCACACTCGCTGACATCCCGGTAATCGAAACATCGCGTCTGCGTTTGCGTGCGAACCGGCTTGATGATTATGACAGCATGTTCGCGATGTGGCAGGATCCTAAGTATTACCGGTTCATTGGAAACTCACCACGCAGTTCAGGGCAAATCTGGGGCAATCTGCAGAGTTCAATCGGCTCCTGGGCGCTGTTTGGAATTGGATATCTGACGATTGCTGACCGCCATACCGATCAGCATATGGGCGAATGCGGGTTTGCCATCACGCGACGCGCCGAAATTGATCCGCCCCTGCCCCTCATTCCGGAAGCGGGATGGGGCATTCGAACCGAGCATTGGGGCCAGGGATATATGAAAGAAGCCATGCTTGGCTTCCTCGACTGGGCCGTGTCGCAGGATAGTGATTTTCCCTGTCAGTGCATCATCAATAATGGCCATTCAGCATCCGAAAGCGTCGCAAAAGCACTCGGCATGTCGATCCTTCGGACAGTCGAATACAATGGCAATCCGGATGATCTGACAAATGTCTGGCAGCGCAGGCCTCAGGGCTGAGATAAACTCGCCACTGTTCGCAAGACGCGGTTTGTGCCATTTTCGATGCATTGGGGGGAAGATATAATGATCCTGTTTCTCGTCGGCCTTTATGGCTTTCTGCTTGTCCATCTGATCCATGCGCTGGCCCCCGGGGTTCGCGCAGGCATGATTGCGAAACTCGGCGATGGCCCCTGGAAAGGGATCTATTCCCTGGTCTCGCTGGTGTTCTTCATTCTTATGGTGATGAATTATAGTGCCGCCCAGGCCTCGACCATCGTGTTTGCCGAGCCGCCAGCGCCGCTGAAACATCTGAACAGCCTGTTTTCGCCCATTGCGCTGATCCTCGTGGTGGCTGGCAGCCTGCCGCGCGGTTTTATCCAGAAAACTCTCAAACACCCGCAATTGGTGGGCGTGAAGCTCTGGTCGCTGGGCCATTTGCTGGCCAATTGGGATCTGACCAGCTTTATCCTGTTCGGCAGCTTCCTGGCCTGGGCCGTTATTGTCCGGATTTCAGTGAAACGACGCCCGCTTGCAGAGCCAAAGACACCCTCTGCCCTCTGGGATGGCGTGGCCGTTCTCGTCGGTGTCGCGATCACCGGATGGATCTTTATGGGCGGGCATGTCTGGATGGTTGGATATCCACCGGTACCGGTGGGCTGAACCGACTTGCCAATCGCCCTCTAATCCTGTACTGCCCCCACTTTCCGCGCCGCGAGATGCGCGTGTCGGTCAGGTTGTTGCTTCGGATGGGCCGAAGTGGACTCCAGGGCAAAGGATAATAAAATGGCAGATCTTTCTCTGAATGTAGAAGTGCGCGAGCGCACAGGCAAAGGCGGCGCACGTGAAGCTCGTCGCAATGGATATGTTCCAGGCGTTCTTTATGGTGGCAATCAGGGCCCCGTCGCAATCCAGGCAAAATTCAACGAAGTGATCAAGGCGCTGAACTCAGGCAAGTTCCTGGCGCACATGATCAACCTCGTCCATGACGGCAAAAGCCAGTCCGTGATCTGTCAGGACATCCAGTTCCACCCGGTCACTGACATGCCAGAGCATCTCGACCTTTATCGTGTCGATGAAAACCAGATCATTTCTGTCGAAGTTCCGGTTCACTTCATCAACGAAGAAGCGTCTCCAGGCCTGAAAATGGGCGGCGTTCTGAACATTGTTCGTCACACAGTCGAACTCAACGTTCCGGCTGGCTCAATTCCTGAAGAACTCGTCGCAGACGTTACCGGTCTCGAAATCGGCGACAACGTCAAGATTTCGAACATCAACCTGCCGGACAATTGCGAACCAACCATTACGGATCGTGACTTCACGATCGCAACGATTGCCAGCCGCGGCGGCGCCGTTGAATCCTCTTCCGATGAAGAAGACGGTGAAGGCGAAGACGCAGCTGAGGACGAAGAAGACTAATCAGTCTTCTCCGATCGGAGTTGAAGGAAGGGCCCGGTTACTGACCTGGCCCTTTTTTCTTGTCCGATTTCGGGCCATATGCAGGCCATGTCTTTTCTCGATTTCATCTTCAGACGAAGCAAGGAAGCACCGCCAATGCTGATTCTCATCGGTCAGGGAAATCCGGGCGATAAATACGCTGGCAACCGCCATAATCTCGGTTTCATGGCGATGGACGAGATTGCACTTGTGAACAATTTCGGCCCCTGGAAGTCCAAATTCCAGTCTCAGATCGCCGAAGGCACAATTCAGGGCAGCTCAGGGGCTACCAGGGCAATTCTGATGAAACCGCAGACCTTCTACAACGAAACAGGCCGCGCGGTTTCAGAAGCCGCCCGGTTCTACAAACTCGGCCCCGCCGATATTGTCGTATTCCATGATGAGATCGACCTGGCCCCCGGCCGGTTCCGCATGAAACAGGGCGGAGGGCATTCCGGGAATAATGGTTTACGGTCCATCATCAATCATATGGGGGCTGATATCCGTCGTGCCCGCATGGGCGTGGGTCATCCCGGCGACAAGTCAAAGGTCATGCCATACGTGCTGAGTGACTTTCCGAAGGCAGAGCAGCAATGGCGAGACGATCTTCTTGATGCCTGTGCACGGGCGGTTGGTTTTCTGGCGGAAGGTGAAGACGAACGCTATCAGACCGAGGTTCTGCGGCTTGCGCCGGCACCAAAGCAGGACCCGCGCAAATCAGCCCAAGGCGAAAGCTGACCACATAACGCCAAGGCTAGAGAGCTCTGTAGAAAAAGAACAGGGGCGACCCATAAGGACCGCCCCGCACTCTACGCTACTCTACGCACAGAGTGCGTCACCATAAGAGGTGCGCACCCCGTGGCGATTATGTAACACAAAAGCGTTAATAAGACCAGACCGCAATGCAGCATTAAAATGTAAACTTCTTAATGCAGATTAAGGAACAAATGTTCGCTCAATAACCCCTTGGCTGCTGGCTCTGGAAAATTCGCCTCTTCAGAACGCCAGAAAAAAGGCCGGGTTATCAACAGACCGGCCCTGTCGCGCCTGAAATCAGAGGTCAGATGAATTGGTGAACACCGAATCAGGTTTCCTGTCCGACCTTTTTTACCATAATGCGCTCGGCCAGATGTGCTGCACCTGCTCGGTTTCCACGAACATCGCCTGCGGCATTGACCATTCAGAAACGGCATTTTGAGGGATCAGACGGACGCCTCGGCTCTGGCTGAGCGAGCTGCACAAAGTGCGCTTACGTCTTAAAGGGAAATGGTGGAGCTAAGCGGAATCGAACCGCTGACCTCTTGAATGCCATTCAAGCGCTCTCCCAACTGAGCTATAGCCCCGAATTTCGGAGCGGCGAGAGTTACTTGGAAATCTCTCGCCGATCAAGTCCTATTTTCGGCTTTTATTTGGTGGTGTCGTCGTCGTCTTCGTCGAGAATATCGTCATCGATTTCGACGTCAGAGTCGTCGTCAATGTCGAAATTGTCGTCGTCGTCGATCAGGACGTCATCATCATCACTGTCGATGGAATCTTCAGAGAAGCCTTCCGGCACACCGGTTCCATCGTCGTCGTCATCATCGTCACCCGTCGGGATCGGTTCAGCCTTGTCGACTTCATCAATTTCCGGCGTGTCATCGATTTCGTCGTCATCATCGTCGTCATCCGTCGATTTGGCGGCGTCGTCGACTTCGTCGTCCTCGTCCTCATCATCATCTTCCGGATCTTCCGGCTTGGCATCACCACGAGGTGGTTCAGGCTTTTCCCGGACCACTTCAAAGAATGACAATGGATATTCCTTGCCCGTATAGGGCGATACGATGGGATCCTTGTTCAGATCATAAAATTTCTTGCCGGTTTCCGGGCACTCGCGTTTTGTTCCCAGGTCTTTTCTTGGCACAGCGGCCCCCTTATAGGATCGGTGATCTTGTCTATTTCTCTTCAAGCGCGAGCGCTTGCCATGATCGGCGCGCGCTGTCAAAGCAGATTTCAAATTCAGAACAGGTTTTACGCATTATGACATGGTTCTCCCACCCGGTTTCAAGGCTTCAGGGACAGATTTCACCACCAGGCGACAAATCCTGTTCTCACAGGGCACTTATGTTCGCTGCCATGGCCAATGGTACATCACATATTTCTGGGCTTTTGGAAGGCGATGACGTCATCCGGACGGGCGCAGCCTGCCGCGCGCTGGGCGCAGACGTTGAACGGACAGGTGCATATCAATGGCGCGTCACCGGAAAGGGCGGCTTCAGCCAGCCTTCAGCCGAGATTGATTTTGGCAATTCCGGCACGGGGTCCCGGCTGATGATGGGCGCCATGGCGGGCTATGATATACGCGTCGCCATGACCGGGGATGAAAGCCTGCGCTCTCGTCCTATGGCCCGGGTTCTCGACCCGCTCTCCCGCATGGGTGTCCGCGTCGAAGGCGCCGACCCGGACCGGCTTCCACTCACGCTCATCGGATCAGATAGGCTTCAGGCGATTGACTTCGCCCCACCCCAGGCCTCGGCTCAGGTCAAATCCGCCATTCTTCTTGCCGGCCTCAATGCAAACGGCACGACGGTGATCCGGGAAGCGCGCAAGACACGCGATCATACGGAACGCATGTTGCAGGGCTTTGGCATTGATCTGGACGTCTTGCCACTGGGCGAGAGCCAGATCGTCACACTGGAAGGCGGACAGTCGCTTCGTCCTATGGATTTCACCGTACCGGGTGATCCATCCTCGGCCGCCTTCCTGTTTGCAGCGGGTTTGATCTCACCCGAATCCGACATTGTGGTGGAAGGCATTATGACCAATCCAACGCGCTCTGGCCTTCTGAAGCTGGCATATGAGATGGGAGATCTGGAAGACCTCGACCGCCAGAAGATCTCCGGCGAGGAGATGGTCACCATCCGGGTGCGCGGCAAAGACGCTGTGAACCGCGCCATCCCAGATGAAAGTCTGGTCGCGTCCATGATCGACGAATTCCCGATTTATGCCGTTCTGGCCGCCTTTGCAGAGGGCGAAACCCGCATCACCGGCGCGGAAGAACTGCGTGTAAAGGAGTCAGACCGCATCACCGCCACGGTGAACATGCTGCGCGCCAATGGCGTAGAGGCCGAGGAATTACCAGATGGCTTTATTGTTCAGGGCTGCAATGGAAACGTGCCCGGCGGCGGTATTGTTGAGACAAAGCACGACCACCGCATCGCCATGTCGGCACTCGTCATGGGTGTGGCAGCGCAAAACCCGGTCGGGGTTGATGATGTCTCAATGATCGACACCAGCTATCCGGAATTCTTCGCGCACATGGCCGCGCTCGGCGCAGATATAAAAGAGGGGTAGGTCTGACACCTGTCAGGCGGACGATCTGAGATGGGCGGATTGAGAGACTCCAAGAAGGAAGCGTTACGCGCAAAACTCTTTGACGCCGCGTTGCAACGCTTTCGATCCGATGGATATGAGGCCACCTCCGTCGCGGCCATCTGCAAACAAGTCGGTATCGCAAAGGGCACGTTTTTCAATCACTTCCCTACCAAAGCCGACGTTCTGGCCGAATGGTATCAGCAGATCATGGACGCATCGTATGCAGCGACAAAGGCCAGGTATCCGGATGGAACTGGCGATGCCCTGATCGCGATGGCCGTTCAGGCCGTCTCTGTTGCGCGCGCCGAACCGGATCTATGGCATGCGAAGCACGCTTATGCGCCGCTTTCAGCTGCCATTCAGGAGGCCGAAACCAGTACCGACGCGGCGGTTAAAGCTGAAGCGACAAGGCTTATCGCGCGCGGTATCAAGCAGTCCGAACTTCCGGCCTCGACCGACCCCGAAATACTTGCTGACCTTTATGTCGCGCTGGTAACCGGCACGATCCGGGAATGGCTGAACACCGGCGGCAAGTTCGATCTGGACGAACGTATTCAACAGCGCATTCTTGCGCTTCTGACGTTTGTCGCAACTTGACAAACTGATAAGACTTGCAAAAGGTGACCGCGGTCATTTTGGAGTTTCGTTCGTGTCACCCACATCCCTTTTCCGGCTGGCAGTTGCCGGCGTATCGGTCACCCTTTTAGCAGCCTGCAATACGCCACCGCATGCCCCATCAGCCGTTTTCACGGCCACAGATACGCCGGTCGATTTTATGCAGGGCGTTTGGTTTTCTTCTGAGAAGGACTGGATACTCGAAGTAACCGAGACAGGCATGTATAGATGGCAGGACACCGGAGACTATTGCTATCTGACCCCCTCGGCGGATGACAGCACTCCGTTGATGGGGCAGGTCGAATATCGTCTTTTCACCCCCGGGCGTGATGGCCAGTCCGTCCGCCTTCAATATCTTCCAGGGGACGCATCAGCTCATTTTGGGCGCCTTTCAGGCCTGCCATCGCGGTGCGTGACCGACCAGTCTTTCACCCAGTCGGAAATATTCGAAATCTTTGCGAGTACCATGGCTGACCATTATGCCTTTTTTGACACGCGAGGCGTCGACTGGAACGCCAGCGTGGATGCTGCATGGGAGCAGATCAGCGACGCCATGTCAGATGCTGAGCTTTGGGCCATCTTCGAAAGCCTGCTGTTACCTCTTGGCGATTCCCACACAAAAATGGTCGGCATGGTGGATGGACAGAAGCAGCGTATCCAGGGCGGATTGGGTCACACACTGCCCTTCATCCGTGAGACGTTGACGGAAAGTGTGTGGATTCCGGAACTGGTCGACACGCTCCAGGCCGATATTCTCGACCCGGGGTCTGAACTCATTGCAGACAGGGTAATCGTTGGAGAGATTGATGGCCGGATCGGTTACATACAACTTTTCACCATGGGCGGCTTTACGAACGATCATCCACCCGGCTCGATTGAATGGTCAGAAGCGGAAATCGCATCGCTGCACAAAATTTTCGATGACGCCCTGACGAAGTTTAATGGTCATGATGCCATTATTCTCGATCTTTCCAACAATCGAGGCGGCTATGACGCCATTACCCGCGCAATTGCGTCTCGTTTCACGGATGTGGCGTTTACCGGGTATCGGGTAAGTGTGCCAGGCCATGAAGAGGCAGACATGGCTTATACGATCCAGCCATATAGCGGCCCTCTCTTCACAGGTCCCATTTATGTTCTGACGAGCGATGTCACAGTTTCCGGCGGCGAAATCACCACAATGATGATGAAGCAGATCGACAGCGTGACACATGTTGGCGGAAAGACGCGTGGCGCGTTTTCAACGCCCCTGTCAAAACCCCTGCCGAACGGATGGTATCTGGAATTATCGAACGAAGTCTTCGCCAATGCACAGGATGAACGGTTCGAAGGGCATGGCATTCCGCCTGATATCGAACTCGACGTTTATCCGGAAACGGCACCTGTGGCAGGTCATGGCCAGGCTATTCGGGAGATTGTGGCACTACACGCCTCGACACATTGACATCACTGACAGATCGGAACATTGCCGTCGTCTGTCCATTTGTCTTCTGACAAACGGAGATGACTGCGATGAGCCTGATTGCCTGCTTTACAGCGCTAAAGAACGAGACGCTCAATCAGATCGTCCAGAAGAAGCTCGACAAATGGAAACTTGCTGAAAGCGGTGATGCCATTGTTTCGCTTCATGAGACGGTCAAAGCGTTAAGTCAGCAAGTCAGCGAGGGTGGCGACGGCAAATGGGAGACCCGGGATGAAATCGCGCTCGACATCGCCTCGAATGAGGGACGACAGGAATGCGTTGATCGCGCCTGGCATGCCATTCATTATACCCTAACCTATCAGACAGCCGACGCGTTATTGCCGCTGGGCTTTATCATGAATGGCGGACAGGCACTGCCTGGCGAATATGAAGGAAGTGAGCCACGCGGATTTTCGTCTGATGACACGAAAGCCATCGCAGAAGCGCTCGACGCGATCACGGATGATTATTTCCGCGCACGGTATGATGCGAAGGCGCTGCGTGATCAGGAAATATATCCCGACCTCGACTGGGCCGACGCAGACATCAAGGACTATGTGGCTGACCATTTCCTCAGCCTGCGGGATTTTCTTTCCTTCTGCGCCAATCACGAAATGGGCATGTTAGTGACGCTCAACTGATTGACGCGAGCATTTCAAGGCTTCATCTTTGCCTTGAAACGTCAGCACCCAGTCTCGGGAAAGGCAGACGACTATGCTTACACTTGTACGCGGCAACATCATCAATCTCGATGTCGATGTGATCGTAAATGCGGCCAATTCCTCACTTATGGGCGGAGGCGGTGTCGATGGTGCCATTCATCATGCAGCGGGCCCGGATCTCAAGGATGCCTGCCGGGTGGTTGCCCCCTGCCCTACCAGCGAAGTCCGCGTGACCGAAGGGTTTGGACTGGCCCCCCGCATGATCTTCCACACGGTCGGCCCCGTCTGGCGGGGCGGCCAGGAAGATGAAGAAGCGCTTCTTCGCGC
This sequence comes from uncultured Hyphomonadaceae bacterium, assembly GCA_964342455.1. GTDB lineage: Bacteria > Pseudomonadota > Alphaproteobacteria > Caulobacterales > Hyphomonadaceae > Ponticaulis. The sequence goes on along the minus strand of CAYFGB010000047.1, from coordinate 1,496 downwards.
CTGCTACAAGAATTGCATCGCTGAAGCTCGCAAACGTGAACTTGGCAGCATCGCGTTTCCGTCCATCTCGACAGGCGCTTATGGCTTTCCCCCCGACAAAGCCGCAGAAATCGCCGTTGAAACCTGCCTCGCCGAATCCCAGCAGGGCGGACCGGACATCATATTGGTGGCATTTGACGATCAAAACGCCGATGCAATTGCGCAGGTTCTGTCCAGACATACCCTCTAGCTGCGATTACGCTCTGAATGCGTCAGCAAGTGTTGACCCGCCGCCCGCCGCACACCAATAGAGAAGCGGGTTTGGTTTCCTGCACGAGGCGGCATGCATGTCGATTTTTTCATCCATCATCGCCAGCGTCCTGCAGAACAAGACTGCCGAAGACAGGGGGAAAAAGGCTTTGATCATTGCAATCGACGGCACACTGGCATCCGGTAAGGGGACACTTTCAAAGGGCCTTGCCGCTGATCTGGGATTACCGCATCTTGATACCGGGCTGCTCTACCGCGCAACGGCCAAGGCCTGCCTCGACAGCGGCGTCGATCTCGACTCGCCAGAAGCCGCCGCAGAGCTGGCTCGTCAGCTTGATATCAATGCCATGGACCCGGAGGCCCTTCGCACGGCTGAAGTCGGTCAGGCCGCCTCCCGCGTTGCCATTCATCCTCCTGTCCGCGAAGCGCTGTTCAAACTGCAACGCGACTTCGCCTACCAGCCAGGCGGCGCCATTCTGGATGGCCGGGATATCGGCACGGTCGTGTGCCCCGAAGCCGATGTGAAGATCTGGATCGATGCGGATGTCGAAATTCGGGCGGCGCGCCGTGTGGCCGAGCTGAATGCCAAGGGCGACCCGATCACCCAGGACGAAATGGTGGCCCAGCTTCGCGAACGCGATGAGCGCGACCGCAACCGCGAAGTGGCGCCCATGAAACCGGCAGAAGATGCCCACTTGCTTGACACAACCGATTTGTCTATAGACGCGGCACGAGAGAAAGCCCGGCAAATCGTCGATCAGGCCAGGGATCGTCTCGCGCGTTCTTAGTTCTGCTTGAAAAAGCGGTCTGAAATCCCAAAACGCGCACCCATAAGGTCGACAAAACCCGAAATGTGAGCTGACGCCCTTAGTGCGTCTTCTATGACCGTCGGAAACAACCGGCCGGCCAGCACTGAATGATATTTGGAGTTTGAATGTCTGAAACAATGAACCCGTCAACGGACGATTTTGCGTCCATGTTTGAAGCCAGCTTTGCTGGCAGCAATATGCAGGAAGGCCGCGTGGTCCCTGCAACCGTCGTCAACGTCGAGAACGATGCTGTTATCGTTGATGTCGGTCTGAAAACCGAAGGCCGCGTACCGCTGCGCGAGTTCGGCAATGAAGATCTCCCGGAAAAAGGTCAGATCGTTGAAGTCTATCTCGAGCGTATCGAGAACGCACTCGGCGAAGCTGTTCTTTCGCGCGACAAAGCCCGCCGCGAAGAAGCCTGGACCCGCCTCGAAAAAC
>CAYFGB010000046.1:0-24177 GCA_964342455.1 uncultured Hyphomonadaceae bacterium | reverse complement strand
ACCCCGCTGGTTCAGCAGGTTTCCATCGATGAAGCCTATCTCGATCTGACAGGCACGGAGAAACTGCACGGTGCGCCACCCGCCGTTATGCTGGCCCGGCTTCAGAGTGACATCGAACGAGATGTGGGGATCACGGTTTCAGTCGGCCTATCGGTGAATCGATTCCTGGCAAAATCGGCCTCAGAGCTCGACAAGCCGCGCGGCTTCGCCGTCATTGGCGGCGCGGAAGCGAGACGTTTTCTGGCCGACAAACCGGTCGATTTCATTCACGGGGTCGGCCCCGCCCTTGCGAGGCAGGTGCGCGGTAAAGGCTTTGAGACGCTGGGCGATATTCAGGCACAGAACGTCAAGCAACTGATTCAGGCATTCGGCGAAACCGGTCTCTGGCTATATCAACGGGCAAATGGGATTGATAACCGGCCAGTGGATCCCCATTCCGACCGCAAATCCGTTTCCTCGGAAACCACCTTCTTTGAGGACATTTCCGATCCGGCCATGCTGGAAGACCATCTCTGGTGGCTGTCTGAAAAGACAGCCTTTCGTGCCAAGGAAGCTGGCGTTCAGGGCTCTGTGGTCACACTAAAACTCAAAACGACCGACTTTCGATCCAGAACACGCCGGATTTCCCTGTCATCCGCTACGCAGCTGGCTCAGGTTCTGTTTCGGACAGGCAAACAGCTTCTCGCAAAAGAGACTGACGGAACAAAATTTCGATTGCTGGGCATTGGCCTGAGCAACCTTGAACCGGCGCAGGCCGATATCGGGGACCTGATCGATCCATCATCTCTGAAACGGGCGACCGCAGAGCGCGCAGCAGATCTTGCGCGAAACCGTTTTGGGAAGGACAGCATCACCACAGGCCGAGGCATTCGCGTGCTTGCCGAACGCCATTCAAAGCGCGATACCGGGTCGAAACCGGACACGGAAAAAAGCTGAAGGATTTACACCATGTCGACGCCTGAACAGACGCTTGAACGCCTTGGGATCACCTTGCCTCCGCCTGCGAATGCGGTCGCAAACTATGTGCCCTTTGTCATCTCCGGTTCGCATCTCTATGTGTCCGGCCAGATCAGCATGGGCCCTGATGGTCTGATCAAGGGACGTCTTGGTGAAGACATGTCGCTTGAAGAGGGGCAAGCTGCTGCACGTGTCTGTGGAATCAATCTTCTGGCACAGTGCAAAGGCGCGCTGGGCGATTTGTCACGTATAAAGCGGGTTGTGAAACTTGGCGGTTTTGTCAGTGCGGCTCCGGAGTTCGTCGACATTCCAAAGGTGATCAATGGCTGTTCCGACCTGATGGTCGAGGTTCTGGGTGAAGCAGGCCGCCATGCGAGATCGGCCGTATCCTGTCCGGTTCTGCCGCTGGGCGTCGCCGTCGAGATTGATGGCGTCTTCGAAATTGCCTGATGGCCACACGGTTTGCCCTGCTCGCCCATGCCTATGCGCATCGCGGGCTATGGGATGACGATACGCCGGAGAACAGCCTTTCAGCGTTCCGAAAGGCCGCCTCCTACGGGTTCGGCGCCGAATGCGACGTCCATCTGTCTGCCGATGGCGTTCCAATGGTGTTTCACGACTTTTCGCTATCGCGAATGACCGGTCATACGGCCGCTGTTTCGGCGTTGAGCGCCGCAGAACTTTCAGAACTTTGTCTGATGTCGACCGCAGAACCGGTGCCAACACTGACCGAATGCCTCGCCGTTATGCAGGGCGCGCCCATGCTGATTGAATTGAAAACGGACCCATCGACTGACATCGGGGCTTTGGTAGAGGCAGTGCTGACAACCATAGCCTCCCATAAAGGCCCCGTTGCCCTGATGAGTTTCAGTGAGGCCGCCATGCGGAACGTAAAGCGATTATCGGCCGACATTATGCGCGGCTTGCTTCTGGAACCTGGCCAAAGCCCGAACGATTCCCAGGCTCAAAGCGCCATCCGCGCCATTGAGCCGGATTTTCTGGGGCCCAGTATTTCCGATATCGCCGGGGCGGCTGATTTTGCCCGCACGGTCCGTATGCCGCTGGCAAGCTGGACCGTGCGAACGCTTGAGCAACTGAACGCTGCCCGTCATCACAATATCGCGCCAATTTTCGAAAATCTGCCAACGGGGCTCGTCAGCACCCCACAGACCGCCTAACTTGCACGGAATGGGAGACTTCACACTCAGAACCATTGGCAGCCTTTCAGACGTCGAAAAGGCTGCCTGGGACAGCGTCGCCAACCCGGCAGACGCGCCCTATGATCCGTTTCTCAGCTGGAATTTCCTTGAAGCGCTGGAAAGCTCGGGGGCGGCCATTCCTGAAACCGGATGGAACCCTGTTCATCTCCTGCTCGAAAATGCGGACAATGACCTTGTCGGGGCCATGCCGCTCTACGCCAAAACCCATTCACAGGGCGAGTATATCTTCGATCACAGCTGGGCAGATGCTTATATGCGCGCCGGCGGAGACTATTATCCTAAACTCCTCTGCGCAGTTCCTTTTACGCCGGTAACGGGTCGGCGCCGCCTGGTACGCGCTGGCGAACCGGATGCGGAAGGCTTGCAAAATGCTCTGCTTGGTGGTGCCATCGAGATCGCCCGTCAGAACAATCTCTCTTCTCTGCATCTGAACTTCGTCACGGCTGAGGAATCCGCGGCGATGGGTGAGGCCGGCCTTCTGCAACGAACCGACCAGCAATTCCATTTCGTCAACAAGGGCTATGACAGTTTCGATGCGTTTCTGGCCGAACTCTCCTCCTCCAAGCGCAAGAACCTGAAGAAGGAGCGTCGCCGCGCCGTCGAAGGGCTCGACATTCAATGGCTGACCGGTGACGCGCTCAGGGACGAACACTGGGATATCTTCTTCGAATTCTATATGGACACGGGCAGCCGGAAATGGGGCAGCCCCTATCTTAACCGGGATACGTTTACGCGCCTCCATGAACGCATGGCCGATGATATCCTGCTTATCCTGGCCTATGAAGACGGTGTTGCCATCGCCGGGGCGCTGAATTTCATAGGATCAGAAACGCTTTACGGCCGCTATTGGGGCCGCCTCTATGAACACCCCTTCCTGCATTTCGAGCTCTGCTATTATCAGGCGATGGATTTCGCCATTGAAAAAGGGCTCAAGCGGGTTGAAGCTGGCGCACAGGGCGGCCACAAACTGGCCAGAGGGTATGGCCCGGTCACAACGCATTCCACCCATTGGGTTGCGCATGAAGGCCTCCGCCATGCTCTGGAAGATTATTTGGAACGCGAACGGGATGCGGTATCCAGAGAGATGGACTATCTGAATGATCGCACACCGTTCCGAAAGACAGGGGGAGACACCTGATGAGCCTTCACGGACTCTATGAAACCGACAATATCTTCGCGAAAATCCTTCGCGGTGAGATCCCATGCGTCAAGGTTTACGAAGATGATGTGGCGCTGTCCTTTATGGATCTTTTCCCGCAATCAGAGGGGCACACTCTGGTGATACCGAAAGTGCCCGCACGAAATTTCCTTGATTTTCCAGGCGACTATCTCGGCTCCTATATGCAGCGCGTTCAGAAAATTGCGCGCGGCGTGACAGAAGCGCTGACCCCTGACGGCGTGGTCGTCACCCAGTTTAATGGCGCACCGGCAGGCCAGACCGTGTTCCACCTGCACTTCCACATCATTCCCCGCCGCGAGGGCGAGGCCCTGAAAGGCCATGCGGGCGGCAAACAGGCAACACCGGAAGATCTGGAACAGATCGCCGCCCGAATTCGTGCTGCGATTTGAGGATCACCCGTGCATGCCGCGCCAGATTGTTCATATCGGCCTGAAGAAAACCGGAACGACCTGGCTACAGGACATTCTGCTCAAGGCCTCCGCCGATGGACTCATCGGCGCCATGCCATTCGAAAACTGGCGTGCATTCAGAACGGCACATCCCTGGAAGAATGCAGGTCCGGACGACTTTGACGCGCTGGCCGAATTGCTCGCCCCCTTCAAGGACAAGCCAGCCATTCTGAGCTGGGAACTGATGCATCATTATGACTGGCAGTCGCTGGATGAAGCGATCGCCCGCGCCCTGCCAGAGGCTATAATCCTTGTCACAACACGAGGGCCAGAAAGTTTCCTCCAGTCCAATTATAATAATGCGGTCATCAACGGATTTTCCGGCCAAACAAATACCTTTTCCCGACAGTTTCAAAAGTCGCTTCTGAAAACACATGACTTTTGCCGGATGGCTGAAGAATTTGAGCGCCACTCCAACGATGGTCGGCTCGTTTTTCTCCCGTTCGAAATGCTGGCGGACAAACCCCGCAAATATCTAAAGTGCATCTCCGATCTGGTGGGCATCGATCTATCCGCCTACTTTGCCAGGCGATCCCTCAACGCCTCTCCACCCGCTGATTTGCTCGATCTTCTTAAAAAGGTGTCGGCAAAGCTCGACGACGAACAGTCAGGTCTCCTCGACACACGGGAATGGTATCTTTTCAAATACATGGCGATGCACGCAGCCGGTTATGCCGAGGAGCTCCAGGATTATTTCCGGCGTAACGCAGCTGCCGACGGGATCGAGTTAGACAATACGCTACCTACCGTTTCGGACGATATGAAAGCCCGGCTCGCCGACAGAATGAGCATTTTGTCAGACTTGAAGGTCTTCAACGAATATCGAAGCCTTTATTACCTGCTTGAGGGCGAAACAACCCAAGCGGTAACTTCGTGATTGTCACAGATCAACTCGCATTCTTTCAGCTTCAGAAAACCGGTAGCACACAGGTTGAGAAGATTTTGGTGTCACATTTTGGCGGAGAATTCATTACGCCGAAACATGAGCGTCATGACGACTTCCCTTATGGCAACCGACTTCTCTCAGGAGGCATCCGGCACCCACTGGATTGGTACACCTCGCTTTGGAGCTTTGGCTGCAATAAACGAGGAGGCTTCTTCAAACGCATGACGCGACCGCGTGATCAACGCCCAGCTAAAAAGCGTGCAGAGAAACAACTTTCCAGTTGCGTCCTGAAGCTCTTTCCGGACGCAGCAGATATCCTGGCTGAAGCCGAAAGCCGACGCGATCCGGCGTTCTGGTTGCGGCTCTATCAGGACCAAACTGATTATGGTGCGTTTCGAGAATGGGTTTTGCAAATTCACCAACCGGAAAACCGTTTTGTGGCCCAGGAAGAATTTGGCTTTTTCAATCTTTTTGGAAATCTGGGTTTCTTCAGTTTTCGATACCTGAAACTCTACGCCGCTTCTGAAGCTCTCCTGTTCTCAAGGCCGGCGCCTGAAATGAACACATTCGAGCACCTACGCGCTGCATCCAGAGTGCACCATTTTGTACAAACCGAACGCCTTGAAAGCGGTCTTGCTGAGCTTCTTCGAGCCTCCGGTCACGAGGTCCCCAATAATTTTGTGGCCCACGCATCCGGGCTGGAGCGAGCCAATGAAATGCAGAGGGAGCGAAACTTTTTTGACTTCTACACTCCGAAAAGCCTCGCATTCATCGAATCCCTGGACGGGCTGATCGGTCGCTATCATGGATATGACTTCGCCGAGCAGTCATTGACCTGAGCGATACATTTTTCATTGATATGAATCCTTCTATCGTGGGGCCTGTTTCACAGTTGAAAGGAGGTGATCCATGTCTAGTGAGAAAATCCAAGTGGTGAAAATGCTTGACGGTGAGACTAACGGATTCGAGCAGCCTCCTATCTGCGGGGTAAACTCCGCGTCAAAACTGACAAAGTGATTTCACACTGAAATCTCATGGGGCCACGCCATGCGCGTGGCCTTTTGAGTATCTGAGGGTCTACCATTGGACGGACTGGTCCGCCACATGCGCCAGCGCAGCACTACAGCGATTATCTTGCCGAATATTACTTTTAAGTCGATGTATTTTGCTTAAGGTTGGGTTCTGAGAAGACACCTGCCTGGAGACGAAAATTGCTCGGATTTGGACATACAGTCGACGACTTAGAACGAATTCTTAGTCACAGGAATTGTGTCATTCTGTTTCATCACATTCACAAAACCGCCGGGTCTACGATAGAGTTTTCGCTTGCACATCAGTTTGGCGATCAAGCGTTTCGATGCCAGAATGCAAACCAAAGAAGTCAGCTGGCAGACTTTTTTGCCAGTTCAACAGGCACGTCTCCGAGGTTTATATTCGGTCATGGTACAAAGGGGATAGAGAACGATCTGGAGCAGTTTGGCGTCTTTCCGGACGTGAATCTGTTCCGGTTTACTTTCCTCAGAAACCCTCGGACAAGGTGTGAGAGCCTCTTCAACTTCATGGCGCTCAGAGATCTGCACTTCGACAAAACGTTCTCGGAGTATGTCGCTTCTGCTTATCCAAGCAATCCATACTGCAAGTTTCTAAATACGAACTCGCCAGCCAAATTTCTGCGAGACAACATTGAGTTCGTAGGTACGCAGGAACGATTTCTCGAATGCACATCAATTCTTCTCAGCGTTCTGAACATTAAAATTGATCAAATGATGTCGAGAACTGTCAACCCGAACCCGAAGCGAAGGATGCTTTTCTCAAATTTCAAAAGCTTTTTCAAAAACCAGACTCTCGATTATAAAATGTTCGAATTGTGCAATATTGCCGTTGATCAGTATCTCCATGGCGCTGATGTCAAAGTTATTGAAGATTATCTCGACGAAGACTCCTTCTCCAAAAAGACTGAACTCAACACTGACCTAGAGGAAAATCAGGATACATACTCACTTTTTGCAACCGGAATGCACTTGCTCAAAGAGGAGGAACATGCCCGAGCAAAGCAGTTTTTGGAGAAGGCCTGCCAAATCAACTTCGGTCTATTCCGGAAAGTTGAGACGGCCTTATCTGGAACTGCAGAGCATGTATTGAGCGAGCTCAGGATGGATTTGAGAGAATTCTACGCCAATTCAAACGACAAACGGGTCCGAAAAAAGCTCTTCACCGATAATCATTAAAACTGACAACCCGTCAGAACCGGTTCGGCTTGTTTTGCTGCATTGTGACCTGCTCTCCTGAAGTACGCTTGATTTGAAGTTAGTATGTTCTCTGACGAGGAGAGCAGATATGAATCGCAGTCGTTTCAGCGAAGAGCAGATTGTCGGGATACTGAAAGAGCATACGGCGGGTTTCAGCACCGCGGAGCTGTGTCGAAAGCACGGCATATCGGATGCGACTTTCTACAAATGGCGCTCGGAGAATGGCGGCATGGAAGTGTCGGAGGCGAAGCGCCTGAAGTCACTTGAGGACGAGAATGCCCGGCTGAAGAAGCTGCTGGCGGAGAGCATGCTGGATGTGGCGACACTTAAGGAAGCGCTCGGAAAAAACTTCTGACGCCCGAACCACGCAGAGCTATGGTGAACTGGGCTATAGAAAATAAGGGATACTCGCAGCGGCGTGCCTGCGGGCTGATCGGTATGGATCCGAAGAGCTGGCGCTATGCGTCCCGTAGGCCTGATGATGGCCCGGTCCGCACGCGCATGCGAGAGATCGCCCATGAGCGACGACGATTTGGCTATCGCCGGATTGGCCTTCTGCTGGAACGCGAGGGGATCAGCCTTAATCACAAGAAGCTCTATTGGCTGTACCGGGAAGAGCGGCTGACCGTGCGCAAGCGTGGCCGACGCAAACGGGCCATCGGCACGCGACGTCCCATGCTGGTTCCGGCGGAGACGGGCCAGCGCTGGAGCCTCGATTTTGTTTCCGACAGCCTGTCGGACGGCCGTCGGTTCCGCATTCTGGCGGTGATTGATGACTGCTCACGCGAATGCCTGGCCTTACTTGTCGACACTTCCATCTCTGGTGCACGAGTAGCCCGGCAGCTGGACCAGTTGATCGAAAGCCATGGACGTCCGCGCATCATTGTCTCTGACAACGGGACAGAGTTTACCTCAAACGCCATTCTGAAATGGAGCGAATACAGCGGCTTGGGTTGGCACTATATCGCGCCCGGCACGCCAATGCAGAACGGGTTTATCGAAAGCTACAATGGCAGGCTCCGGGGTGAATGCCTGAACGAGCACCTGTTCGACACCCTGAAAGACGCAAGGAGGATCATCAGCGCATGGCAGACTGACTACAATTACAACAGACCACACACATCACTCGGTGGCTTGACCCCAGCCGAATACGCAAACAAGGATCAAATGAAGAACATTGCTAACTTATGACTGAGGGTAAATCGGGGAGCAGGTCAATTTGAAACGTCGGCTCAGAACCCACAGAGTAACGATGCATAATCTCTATTCCGACAAACACTATTCATTCATATGAATCCTGTTATCGTAGGGGTCCCTGTTTAACAGTTGAAAGGAGGTGATCCATGTCTAGTGAGAAAATCCAAGTGGTGAAAATGCTTGAGGGTGAGACTTACGGATTGGAGCAGCCTCCTATCCGCGGGTAAACTCCGCGTCAGAACTGACAAAGTGATTTCACACTGAAATCTCACGGGGCCACGCCATGCGCGTGGCCTTTTGAGTATCTGAAAGTCTACCAGTGGGCGGACTGGTCCGCCACATGCGCCAGCGCAGCATCCATGGGCCCATCGCCACCGAAAATGCCCGGCGCGTCGGCATAATTGAACAGATTGCGCGGCTGGAAAAACTCACGCGGGGTGCCATCCACATGCTGGAGCCGCTCTGTCGTCAGTTTCACCATCACACCGGTTTCCGGCAGGCGGTGGTCGGTAATCCCGCCAAGCAGGCCTGCCATGTCCGAGCCGAACGTGGCCTTGCCCAACGCATCGAAGGCCACCGTCAGTCCCTCGCCCATGCTGGCTGTCCAGCGGCCCGATACCACAGCCGTTGGCAGATCTATGAAGTGTCCGCGAGGCGAAACCTCTTCGAGCCAGGACCGCCTTACCCCGAAATCTCTCAGATCACTGGGCAGAATATGGCGCTGATACGCCGTGGTCCGCGTGACGAAGCGAGACAGAATCCCGCGCGCCACCAATGTGTTGCCGCCACTGGCTGTGTCGCGAAGGTCTAGCACGAGCCCGTCCACATAGCCAAGCCCCGCAATGGCCTGATCAAACGCTCCAACTGTCTGCGGCAGGCCGAGGCTGTCATTGAACCGGATAATGGCGATTGTCCGCCCATTCACGAACCGGGTTTCAACGCTGACCAGCCCTTTGTCTCTTTGAATTCGGGCCTGATAAAGGTTCGGAAGCTCCATGCGCACCGGCATGCCGTCGCAAATAAAGCCGAGGCGGCGATACCGGTCCCGTCTGCCAGCGGCCAGCACCCGTGCGGCATAAGCGCGGCGCTCATCGTTCAGAACGGTAGGGTATGGACCGATAAAATCGGCCACAGCCTGATCGATATACTGGCCATCAATTTCCGTGAGCAGACAGCCGGGCCGAATACCGATTCGCAGAGCCGGTGAGCCCTGGCGCACGTCCGCTACCTCATATCCGGCATCCGTTTTTTCAATCCAAAGATCGGCGAAACTCGGCACAAGCGCGTGCGCATCACACAGCCCTGCTGACGTGATTGAGTGGTGATCGTAAAGCGTATGAAAGGCGAGCTGTGAAAACGCAATCAGATCTTCGCGAGTGTTCAGAGAGTAGATCAGCCCGGACAGCTCTGCACGGGTGGGAGGATAGCGCCCCGGAAACCGATCAGCATAGGCAAAACGCTGATCTATCAGATCGAGTAATGTGAATGCGTCCGATTGTACCGCATCCCGCGTATAGCCGGAATACGTGTGGCTATATGCCGGTTGGTAAGTCGTTGATACGAGAGCCAGACCCGTCACGACCACATGCCTCCATGAATTGCCATCGAAAGAACCGCCGCCCATGACGAGCGACTTCAGACGTACACAATTGATCAATGAATTTTAAAAATTGGCTAACCAAATGAACGGCAGCGAAGCTTTCTTCCCGGAAGCAAAAAAGGCCGGTCATCCGACCGGCCTTTTCTGAATTTTTTTGTCCGTTGGCAGTTAGTTCGCCGGGGCCCATTCATCAGACCCGGAGGCATCACCCTCATCATCAGCTGACGCATCGCCTGGATCGGGCTCTGGCGCAACGAAATACTCAAAGGTCAGTTCGCCCGCGCCGTCATTGCCGGCTTCATTCAGGTCTACCTTCACCGCACCGCCACGTTTGAGATCACCGAAGAGCAGCTCTTCCGCCATTGGCTTCTTGAGGTGTTCCTGAATAACGCGAGCCAGTGGCCGCGCACCGTAATCCTCATCAAAGCCTTTCTTGCCGAGCCATGCCTTGGCCGCATCCGTCATCTCGATCGTGACATTGCGATCCGACAATTGTGCTTCGAGCTGAAGAACAAACTTCTCGACAACACGCTCAATGATTTCTGGCGAGAGACCAGCGAACGGAATGGTCGCATCGAGACGGTTTCTGAATTCTGGTGTGAACAGCTTCTTGATCGCTTCCTGATCTTCACCTTCGCGTTTGCCGCGTCCAAAGCCGATGGCATTCTTCGCAGCGTCCGACGCACCGGCATTGGTGGTCATGATCAGGATGACATTGCGGAAATCGATCTTCTTGCCGTTCGCATCCGTCAGCGTACCGTTGTCCATGACCTGAAGCAGGATGTTGAACAGCTCCGGGTGAGCTTTTTCAATCTCGTCCAGCAGCAGAACACAGTGTGGGTGCTGATCGACGCCATCAGTCAACAGACCACCCTGATCATAGCCGACATAGCCTGGAGGTGCACCGATCAACCGGCTGACCGTGTGGCGCTCCATGTATTCGGACATGTCGAAACGCAGCAATTCAACGCCCATGATGGACGACAACTGTCGCGCCACTTCCGTCTTACCGACGCCAGTCGGGCCAGAGAACAGATAACAACCGATCGGCTTGTTCGGCTCCCGCAGGCCGGCACGGGCGAGCTTGATGGCCGAAGACAGCGCCTCGATGGCGTTATCCTGACCATATACAACACGCTTGAGATCCGTATTGAGGCTCTTGAGCGCTTCGGCATCTGTCTTGTTGACCTGCTTCGGCGGAATCCGCGCCATCTTGGCCACGACTTCCTCAATCGTGTCGACGGTGATCTCTTCCAGGCGCTCGTCTTCGGGTTTCAGCCACTGGCTGGCACCTGCCTCGTCAATCACATCGATTGCCTTGTCTGGCAGCTTCCTGTCCGTGATGTAGCGGGCAGCCAGTTCAACGGCAGCCTTGATCGCTTCATCTGAATACTTCAGGCCGTGGAAGTCTTCGAAATGCGACCGCAGACCTTTCAGAATCTTGATGGCATCCGGAACCGTCGGTTCAATGACGTCGATTTTCTGGAAACGACGTGCGAGCGCCCGATCTTTCTCGAAATGCTGGCGATACTCCTTGAAGGTCGTAGACCCCATGCAACGGAGATTTCCGTTCTGCAGAGCAGGTTTCAGCAGGTTCGAGGCGTCCATCGCGCCACCGGACGTCGCACCGGCGCCGATCACGGTGTGAATTTCGTCGATGAAAAGGATCGCTTTTTCCTGTTGCTCAAGCTCTTTCATCACGGCTTTGAGGCGTTCCTCAAAGTCACCGCGGTATCGAGTGCCCGCGAGCAACGCGCCCATATCGAGCGAGAAGATCACGGCATCTTCGAGAATTTTCGGCGCTTCCCCGTCAACAATACGCTTTGCCAGACCTTCGGCGATGGCCGTCTTGCCAACGCCTGGGTCACCCACCAGAAGTGGATTGTTTTTGCGGCGGCGACACAGAACCTGAATGGAGCGCTCAACCTCAAGCTGGCGGCCGATCAGTGGATCGATCTTACCTTCACGCGCCTTTTCGTTCAGGTTTACGCAGTAAGCGTCCAGCGCTTCGCCCGCGCCTTTTTGTGGCTCATCCTCTTTCTCGCTGGTTGGGCGCGTCGGCTTGGGCTTAGACATGCCCGGCTTCTTGGCAACGCCATGCGAGATGAAATTCACCGCATCATAGCGGGTCATATCCTGTTCTTGCAGGAAGTAGGCTGCATGACTTTCGCGCTCAGAGAAAATCGACACCAGCACATTTGCACCGGTCACTTCATCTCGGCCAGAGCTTTCAACATGCAGAATCGCTCTCTGAACCACGCGCTGGAAAGCCGCGGTCGGACGAACCTGATCGTCAAGTTCGTCAACCACGAGACTGGCCAGATCGTCGTCGATATAATCAGACAGATCTTCCTGCAGCTTTTCGAGATCCACCTTGCAGGCCACCATCACTTCAATGGCGTCTTCATCCTCGGTGAGGGAGAGCAGCAAGTGTTCGAGCGTCGCATATTCATGACGACGTTCAGCAGCGAGAGCGAGGGCTTTTTCAAGAGCTCGTTCGAGGCTGGGAGTCAGTGATGGCATGGTTGGCCTCTAATCTTCTTTTTCCATAGTACACTGCAGCGGATGTTCGTTACGACGTGCGAGATCCAGCACCTGAGCTACTTTCGTCTCTGCCACTTCGAACGTGAATACGCCACAGACCCCTACCCCATGATTATGCACGTGAAGCATAATCTGCGTCGCCTGTTCGCGGGACTTGTTGAAGTACCGCTCCAGAACATACACAACGAATTCCATCGGTGTGTAATCGTCATTCAGCAACAGGACGCGATACATGGACGGACGCTTGGTCTTTGTCCGCGTTTGTGTTGCGATGCCTGTGCCGAGACCATCATTATTATCACTATTATCATTATTATCGGTCGTACTATCGTCGCCTTCATCTTCGCTCATTCGGAAGATGGGCAGCGGGACGGAGGCGATGTCAGATTCGTAGCGATGCATGGGTCTTAAAATAATATCGAATTGTCGTTCTTGAAGCCTGACTGCAAAACGCGCCGGGTTCAAGACCCTTTGACCCGAGTTTGCAGCACGTCGAGCCATTCAGTCACGCGCTTCTTGTTGGTTCCGAGGTCGGAGTGCCCCACACGGGACGCCGAATAGATGATCAGGCTCGACCCATCATCGCCAACCGGTACGATTTCGATGTGGATGTCGTCCTTGAAGCGCAGAAGCGCGGTTTTTGCGATGAAGTGCAGTTTCATCCCATCAGGCGAAACGTCTTCAACCTCCACCCGCTTCATCGAGCCGAATGTGTCGCGCGCCACAGCCGCAAGTTCCACGGCAGGCACGCTGAAAACCGGGGTTTCCTGATCCACTTCTGCCGCCAGCTCAGCATTCGGCGGCGCAAAAAGCGCTGTATTCGGAGAGGACGGTCGGACGAGTGTCCGCAGGTTCAATGGATCAGCCATACTTCCAATGTAATGTCTCCAAACCTCGCGTCGATAGCAGAAATGTAAAAAAGCCGACGTAAAACGCCGGCTTGTTCACAAATTCAGCAATCGGACCCGAAGCTGAGGATCAGGATGTTTTCTGCACCATGCTGATGAACTGACCTGCCTGGGCATTCAGCGGCTCAGACGCCTGGCGCACGAGCGACGCATACATGCCGGTCATGGCATTGAGTTCCGTCAGATAGGATTCGAAGGCTGATTTCGCGTAGTCAGCCTGAAGCTCCATGGCTTCCTGAACTGATTTCGCGCCAGACATGCTGCGTGCCGTCTCGACGCCCTTCTCAAAGGCACCGCGAGAATAGGTTGCAGCGCGGCTGCCCATTTCTTCAAAGCCTTTTGTCGTGATACGCGTTGATTCAGCGACCGCTTCCATGTTCTTCTTGGAGAGTTCGCCGAACTCGCCCATCACTTCCATGGAGCGTTCATAAGACTTTTTCATCGTTTCGCTGGCTGTACCTGAAAACGCGTCAAAAGTTTTTGCAGTTTGTTCAGTCGCAGTCTTGGCCATTGGTCTGGTCCTTTCCTGATCCGGTGTTGGTAAACATATAGAGGATTTTGTGAGCAATTGCAACATAAATTGTGCGGCGCACAAAATTTCAGTGATCAAGGACTGTGCAATGTTTATGGCTCAGCAATCATTTTGCAGGAATTCCATAACTTTCGCCGAGGAACTGTTAACCAATCGGAAAGCACATGCTGAGAGAGTTAAGCCTTTAGAAAAAGGAGCGTCTGGATGAAAGTGTCTGCCCGTCTTTCCGGTTTAGCACCGAAAAAATTGCTCACCTTTCTTACAGCTCTGACGCTTCTTTGCGTCGCACCATTGGCTGCATCCGCAGACGATAAATACGCCTCAATCGTGATTGATGCCCAATCCAATCAGGTTCTTCATTCCCGTTTTGCAGACTCGCCGCGTTATCCGGCCTCCATCACCAAGGTGATGACGCTCTATATGGTTTTCGATGCGCTAAAATCCGGCGAACTCACACTTGATGAAGAGCTGCCCGTTTCTGTCACGGCTTCTCGTGCCTCACCTTCCAAGCTCGCTCTTCGCGCTGGTTCAACCATTAAAGTTGAAGACGCGATTCTTGCCCTTGTCACCAAGTCAGCGAATGATGTCGCCATCGTTCTTGGCGAGCGTCTGGGCGGTTCTGAATCCCGCTTTGCAGCACTCATGACGGTGAAGGCCCGCGCGCTGGGCATGAAGAACACCCGTTTCTACAACGCGTCGGGCCTGCCTGATGCCCGTCAGATTTCGACCGCTCGTGATCTGGCCCTGCTCGGCCAGCGCGTGATGGAAGACCATTCGGAATACTATGAGTATTTCGCCACCAAGACGTTCCGTTATGGCGGTGCGACCTACTCAAACCACAACAAGCTGCTGAATTCGGTCGATGGTGTTGACGGGATCAAGACCGGCTACACCCGCGCCTCCGGCTTCAATCTTCTGGCGTCTGCCTATCGCGGCGACACACGTATCATCACAGTGGTTCTGGGCGGCAAAACATCACGCGCCCGCAACGATCATGTTGCAGAGCTCATTGAAGCCGCCTTTCAGGCCGTTGAGATGACAGCCCCTGCCGCGCCTGATCTGCGTACCAGGATTGCTTTCGAGCAAATCCAGAACCCGGACGATGCTGAAACCGCTGCGCTTGCGTCTGGCATGGTGCTCGAACAGGGTTCGGCTCAATAACAGGTTTCAACGAAACGAGTTTTGACAAAAGGCCAGCACACGCTGGCCTTTTTCATACGTTCAGCAGCGTTCTGGCAAAAGCCAGATCAGCGTTAAAGCGCTCAATTTCCTCTGCCTGCCGCCCCGGGTCCGGCAAGCGCAGAATATAAGATGGGTGGATTGTGAAGAAGGTTCGCTCGCCCGGTGCAGTTTCAATCACTTCACCGCGTATATCGGATATCCTGAGTGTTTTACCGGTTACCCCTCTGGCGGCACTGGCCCCCAGCGCGACGATCAGCCGGGGGCTGACCTTCTGACGCTCAATATCCAGCCACCATCGGCAGGTATCGATCTCACTGGCATTTGGTCTGGCATGCATGCGCCGTTTGCCGCGTAACTCATGTTTGAAATGTTTCACAGCATTCGTGACATAGGCTTCGGATCGGACGAGTTCTGCCTCTTTGAGTGATCTATCCAGCAGCTGGCCTGCCGGCCCCACGAAGGGTCGCCCGGCAATATCCTCCTGATCGCCGGGTTGTTCCCCGACAAGCATCAAATCTGCGTTGTCAGGCCCCTCTCCGAAAACAGCCTGAGACGCATTACAATGCAGCGGACATTTCTGACAGGTCTGCACGGCACGCCGCGCATCTGCAAGCGAGACAATCTCGCCATCGCCCTGATGGTGTAACCGATCCAGCAATCGAACAGCTTTTGGGTTCATCTCTGTGACGCCGGTGTCTCGCATGGATTGAACCTTCGCCTGGGCGCCCGCCAGCAAACCCGGGATCAATTCGGCCTCTGGAAGGTTCTTCCAGTATTTCTTCGGCATTTCGGCAGTCATGGCTTTCACCTTGACGCGCGCCGGATTGAAAATGGAGGAGAAATAGACCCGCCACTGGTCTTCGACCGCGTCTTCGGCGGGTACATCCTGTCGCGCGCCGCCCGCGACATAGGTCAGAATCTTGCCGTCCCAGATCGCGGAACGTTCCGGTGTCACGATCACCCAATCCATGTTGGGAAAACGGCGCTGAAAGAAAGGCGCGCCCAATGTCGTGATGCGGTGTTCAGGCTCGAACCAGGCCGCAAACTGTTCCCGCCCCTCTGACGTTTCGGCAACTTTTCGAAACCGGACGAAAGCATGCATTTTGTGAACGTCGCGATTGATGGCTTTCACGCATTGCGCCAACCAATAAACCTGCTTGTCCGCTGGTTTATCCAGCAAATGCCGATCCGACTGCATGCGCCAAAGCAGCTGGTAAAGCTGGTCGAACCGAGAGGTATCCCGGTGACAGACGGCCGTTTCTGCCTGTGCTATGAAAGCCTTTGGTGCCCGTACCTCATGGCTTTCACGTGGCAGCGTTTCGGTATGCAACTGGTCAAACAGGCTCTCGGCTGCGCCGGCGACCTGCCACCGAATTCTTGATGGCTCGATACGGGCTGCACATAGCCTGCGCGCCTCTTTGCGCCATCCGTCGAAATCGGTTTCATCAGCGAGGTGAGCGATGAACATCAGAACAATGACAATTGCTGGGGTTCAGGACGGAAACGTGCCGCCAGACGCTCGCTATCGATCAGTCCTCCCGGAGACCAGTCCCGCAAGGTCACGAAGGGCTGGAGTTTCTTTGTCGATCGCGTCAACCGCGCGAGATCGTCCAGGCCAAGACGCGCATGTCGGCGGGCCCTGAGAATGCGGGCAACGGCCGTCGGCCCCAGCCCCGGCACGCGCAACAACATTTCCCGATCTGCCCGATTGATATCTAAAGGGAACAAGTGGCGATTCTTCAGCGCCCAGGCCAGTTTGGGATCAATCTCGAGCGGCAACATGCCGTGCTCTGTTGCTGATGCGATTTCCGAAACGTCGAACCCATAGAAACGTAGCATCCAGTCGGCCTGATAAAGCCTGTGTTCACGCATGAGCGGCGGCTTGACCGGCGGCAGATCACCGCTCGCATCAGGAATGGGGCTGTACGCCGAGTAATAGACCCGCTTGAGCTGATAGCCCGTATAGAGCCGGTTGGAGGTGAGCAGGATATCAGAATCCCTGGACGCATCCGCCCCTACAATCATCTGTGTGGACTGACCGCCCGGGGCAAAGCGCGGCGGTTTCGCTTTCTTCAGCTGCCTGGATTTTCCGGCATCCTTCGCATCTTCAATGCCGAAGCGCACATCGGCCATCGCCTTACGGATCGTCTGTCCCTTCTTTTCCGGCGCGTACTGGCCGAGCGCTTCTTCGGTCGGGAGCTCGATATTCACAGAAAGCCTGTCTGCATGGAGGCCCGCGAGCCGGATCAGATCAGGCGATGCCTCGGCAATGGTCTTGAGGTGGATATAGCCGCGAAACCCATGTTCGACGCGGAGCTTTCGCGCCACATCGATTAACTGCTCCATGGTGTAATCGGGAGACCGGATGATGCCCGAAGAAAGGAACAGCCCTTCGATATAGTTTCGCTTGTAGAAATCGAGCGTGATCTTCACCAGCTCATCCACCGAGAACCGCGCACGCTCGACATTCGAGGACGCCCGATTGACGCAATAGCGGCAATCGAAAATGCAGAAATTCGTCAGCAGCACCTTGAGGAGGGAAATGCATCGACCGTCCGGCGCATAGGAATGGCAAATGCCCATACCTTCGGTGGAGCCCAGCCCGGACTTGCCGCTGGAATTACGCTTCGATGTGCCAGACGACGCACAGCTGGCGTCATATTTGGCCGCATCTGACAGAATTTCGAGTTTCTGGATAAGAGTTCGTTTCGCCATGTTCGCTCCGAAGGTTTGGAACATAACGTGAACTACGGCGATTGTTCAAGTGATCAAGTCAGCGGCCGTAATCTTTGCTCACAACATCATGACGATAGATCCAGTCCATCTGCCGATGCACGATTTCCGGCGTCATCTGAGACCCGATACGCATGGCGCCATAAACGCCGCCGCGCATGAGCGGATTGGAAAGATGGAAGATTTTCCGGTTGCGTCTTGAGCGCGCCTGCACTTTGGCTGTCCGGTCCAGACGTTCGGTCTGATAGAGCGCCAGGCGCTCAGCCAGCGAGCGGGATTCAAGCGCCAGAGCGGAGGCGAGCACCCAGCCGTCTTCCATGGCCATGACGGCCCCCTGCGCCAGAAATGGCAACATCGGATGGGCCGCATCCCCCAGCAAAGCGACACGCGGGTCATGCCAGCGCGGCAGAACCGGGCGACCGAACAGCCCCCAGCGAAAGAAGTCGTCCCCCTGTTCGATGATCTCCTGAATAACCGGGTGCCAGTCACCGAAGTCGCGCGCAATCTGTTCCCGTGTGCCACGCGTTGACCAGCTTTCCTGCCGGAATTCGGATTGCTCGACGACGCCGACGAAATTGACGAGCTTTCCGCCTCTCAGCTTGTAGGTGACAGCGTGTTTGCCGCGTCCGACCCAGGCGCAGGCCGTGGGCGGAATGTCGGTTTTGGCAAGTTTGTCCACATCCACGACGCCGCGCCAGGCCATGCAGCCCGTAAACTCTGGCGCTTCAGGCCCCAGCATCTGTTCGCGTATCATCGAGTGAATACCGTCTGCGCCAATGAGAAGATCGGCGGTCAGATCTGGCTGGCCTTCGAGCGCGACACTGATCCCGTCGGCGTCAGATTGGTAGGCCGTCACTTTAGACGAAGGCTTAAGAGCGATGTCGGGGCTGGCCATCACCGCATCAAGCAAAACGCCAAGAAGATCTGCGCGATGAAACTGTAGAAACGGCGCGCCCCAGCGGCGCTCGGCATAGCCTTTCAAAGGGATGTCGAAAATGGTCTGCCCGCTCTGGCCAAAGCGCATTTCGATCTGTTCTGGCTCAAAGCTCGCGGTTCGCGCGGCCTCTTCCAGCCCGAGCGTGCGCAAAACCTTCATGCCATTGGGGCTGATCTGCAGGCCTGCGCCAACCTCAGCGAACGCCGGAGCCTGTTCCAGAATGGTGATCTGATGGCCGGTTCGGGCGAGACAGAGCGCGGCACAAAGACCGCCTATGCCGCCACCGGAGATAATGATGTGCATGGCACTATTGGGCGCGATTTTACCGCTCACGCAAGCGCGCGTTTTGTCTCGCTAGAGCCTGTGCTGGTCGTGAAGGTGAGCGAGGTCTGACGCGATCATTTCGCTGACCAGACCTTCGAGCGTGGTTTCATGCTCCCAGCCGAGCTTTTCCTTCGCCTTGCTGGCATCGCCGATCAGGAGATCGACCTCTGCCGGGCGGAAATAGCGCGGGTCAATCTCGACAAGCTCCGCTCCGGTTTCTGCACTGTGGCCCTTTTCGTTGAGCCCCTCACCGCGCCATTCGATGGTGATGCCCACCTCGGCAAAGGCGAGTTCGATGAAGCGGCGGACACTGGTTGTGCGGCCCGTGGCGAGGACGTAATCATCGGGCGTATCCTGTTGCAGCATCAACCACATGCCGCGGACATATTCACGGGCGTGGCCCCAGTCGCGCTGGGCATCGAGATTACCGATATAGAGCTTGTCCTGCTCGCCGCGGGAGATGGCAACGGCAGCGCGGGTGATCTTGCGGGTGACGAAGGTTTCGCCGCGCAACGGGCTCTCATGGTTGAACAGAATGCCGTTCGAGGCGTGCATGTTGTAGGATTCGCGATAGTTCCGGACGATCCAGTAGGCATAGGCTTTCGCCACGCCATAGGGTGAGCGCGGATAAAATGGGGTTTCCTCATTCTGTGGCACTTCGACGACCTTGCCGAACAGCTCCGAGGTGGAGGCCTGATAGAAGCGCGTCTTTTCCTCGAGCCCCAGAATACGCAGCGATTCGAGCAATCTCAGCGTGCCCAGTGCATCGGCATTGGCGGTGTATTCCGGCGTCTGAAAGCTGACATGGACATGGCTCTGGGCAGCCAGATTGTAGATCTCGTCAGGCTGAGTGTGCTGCACGAGCCGGATGAGATTCGACGAATCTGTCATGTCGCCATAATGGAGGAAGAAGCGGACATCGGGCTCGTGCACATCCTTGAAAAGATGTTCGATGCGAGCTGTATTAAAGCTTGAAGATTTCCGCCTGATGCCATGAACAATATAGCCTTTTTCGAGCAGCAGCTCGGAAAGATAGGCACCATCCTGGCCCGTTACGCCGGTGATCAGGGCTGTCTTCTGCGTCTTCGACATACGCGCAACTCCTTTGAAGCCCGCAAATCTTTCACAAAAGCAGTGAATATATGGTTGTCAGGCGGTAACCCTGCCCTCGCGCATACGCAGAAGCGCGTAGGTCAGCAGCACCGACATGGCGATGGCCGAAATCGTAAGCGGCAGATCCGGATGGAACATATAGAGCGCGCCACCGATCAGCGGACCGATGACAAAACCAGCGGGCGGCGCCATGGCCATCAGCGCGGCTGCCCCGCCCTGCTCCTGCGGCTCCACGGCGAGCGTTCCAAGCGCGTTGAGCGCGGGCACAACCAGTGCCGAGCCAACCCCGACAATGCCAAAGCCAAGACACAGCGCCCAGAACGGCAAATGAATGATGGCAAAGGCATACCCGGCGGCCACCAGCGTGATGCCCATGGGCAGCATGGTGCGCGGCCTTGGCTTGTACCGGCTGACGTAAAAGGTCTGCACCAGAACCATGGCCACTGACATGATGCCAAAAATCAGCCCCGTGCTGGCGACCGCGTCCTCCCGCCCCAGGCCATACCGATCCATGATGAACCAGGCGAGCGTCTGCTGCATGCAGGCAACGGCCGTGAAATAGAAGATCATGAACAACACAAAAATGCGTATGCGATTGTCCCACATGGAAATCGGCTTGGGCCGCTTGATCACCTTTTGCGCATGATCCTGCGGCAGAACAAACAAAACGAATGCCGCGCACAACAACGCAACGACGACCGACCCCCATAACGGGGCCAGCGCGCCAAACTGCGCCAGAACAAACGCCCCGGTCGGGCCAAGAATGGAGCCAACACTCATTGCCGCGCCCAGAAAGCCAAGCCCGGCGGCCCTGTCATGCGCGGTGGTGGCATCCGTCATGGCGGCAAAGGCGGAGGGTTGAAGCCCCGATGCCAGCAGGCCGAATGACGCGCGGACAACAGCCAATAGCGCGAACGCCTGAAGCCCGATGATCAATCCCTTTAGTGCCGATGAAAGCGCGAAAATGAAAAGCGTGTTGGTGACGGCGCTGGCCAACAGCGCAAACAACATGATGCGCTTGCGGCCATAATCGCCCGACAGGCGCCCCCAGACGGGCGTCATCAGCGCGAAAAGCAGAGACGACCCTGTGAGCACGCCAGCGACCTGCAATTCAGACAATCCGGCGTCCCGCGCGAGTGGCGGGGCAACGACAAAACTGATGGTCATGCCGAATCCCATAGAGACCAGCGCAACCGCCAGCACCCATTTCTGAAGCTGAGATAATGGCTTCAGCGCCTGTTCTTCGGACATGTCCTACCCCTTATCCCCCCTCTTCCGGAGGTGTTTCGGTAGAGTATCCTAGCTCGAACTCAGTCTGACCAGAGGTAACGTTGCGTCACGACCAGGAATTAGGATTTTGGGGTGTGGGGGTGTGGGTGGTTTCGCTCGTTGAGCAGGTCGGGCCACACGAAGTGGAACCGGCACACCCAAATGCCAATCGGGGCCTGTGCCCGCTCTGTTTTATCAATCGAGTTTCACGGGCGAGCGCGAATGACAGGGTAATGTTTCTTGTAGATACAGGTTCAAATAACGGCTTATTCGTGACAACTTATTCGGTAATAACATTCCCTTTCTACCGAAAATGAATTTACGCAAGGCATGCAACTAATGAAGCCGGGAGGGAACGGTGAAGATATTTACTTGGTTGTTCCTGCTGCTAATTTCAGCGGGATGTGAGCAGGCTGAAGACGATAGCTCCGTTGCGATTGACATAAACGCCCACTACCGTGTCGCAGGATTGACGACACGAATAGGTCATTTGGCGCATTTTGGACAAGAACAAAAATTTTTGGCCTTTGATGATTTCGATCAGAAAACGCTTGTTGTCGTTGATTTGGAAGATGGATCGTATCAGTCGATTAATCATGAGGGTGTTCATGTTCGTAGCGTGCAAAGCTGCATAAATTGTTCGACAATTTTGGTGCAATTCAGACGTGTTGAAGAATCCATTTTTTCAATAATCGACGCCGAAGGAGAAGCATTTTCATTCAAACGATCACTCGGCGGGGCCATGAGTGCAACCCTGGATGAAAATTGGGTGTATTTGATCAGAAGCACTTCAGCTCTGTCGGATTACATCGTCGGAGACATATCTACACTTCGAAGTATTGATACGCCCAAGGCCAGCCAATTTGCTGCGTACTTGACGCGCATGGATATTGGTTCCTTCAAAGCGGGCGCTTCAGAGGCGCTGAAAGAATTGCCTGAAGTCCAGTTTCCGGAGAAGTTTTATGGTATCAGGGTTTCATTCTTAGGTGAGATTGCGTCCGGATACTTCGTTGTGCAATCTGTCAGCGCTGTTGGTTTGGAGCAAACTGACGGACACTCTCAGGTTCTGGGTGAAAGGCATCCCGATCATTTCAATCATTTTATTGTTGAGCTGAGGGACGACAAAATCCAGTCGTTGGCCGTGTCCAGATGTGCAGATTATGGAGCAGTCGTCTCTCTCGATCAAAGTGAAAGCGCGATGATCCTGAGAGCTGACAATGGCGACGTAATCTATTGCTCTGAGCGAGCAGGTGAAGCGCCAGTCTTAGATACCATATCTTGGATGGGGGATGCCTTAGTTTCGGATTTTCCTGAAAATTTCCAATGCTCCATCGATTTTTTAGCGCGCAGTCGAGAACGGCTTTTGCAGGTCTGCGGCAACGCCCAACGCGAATACGTTGTAAGGACATGTTCTCCGTCAGGAGATGACTATGATTGTGTGCATTCAAATATCGTCAGAGGGGCTGAGCTATGACTGATAGGGCGGATAAGCATCGTTATTGGGCGGAAGTGGGTTTCTTATATCGAGAGCGGCACAACAATAATATCAGAAGACTGGGGCGCCATAAACAATTACCTAGCCATCGGGGTCAGGCGTCCTGCGCGTGCACAGTCATTTGTGTGGCGCTCGACACAAGCCAATTGGTGGGCCGAGGCCCATAAAAAACCCTCTCCCGAAGGAGAGGGTTTGCCGAACTATTTCTTCGGTGGAACAAGCCGGAGATTCAGCTCCCGCAGCTGTTTATCATCCACAACAGATGGTGCCCCCATCATGAGGTCCTGTGCCTGCTGGTTCATCGGGAACAGCGTGACGTCGCGAAGGTTTTCGACATCGGCCAGGATCATGACGATCCGGTCCACACCCGGCGCGATACCGCCGTGTGGAGGCGCGCCATAACGGAAGGCGTTGAGCATGCCGCCAAACTCTTCTTCCACGACATCGGGGCCATAGCCCGCCAGCTCAAAGGCCTTGAGCATGATATCGGGGCGGTGGTTCCGGATGGCACCCGAGGACAGCTCAATGCCGTTACAGACAATGTCATACTGGAAGGCGAGGATATCGAGCTTCTTCTCGTCGGTGTCAGCCGCTTCCAGCACTTCAAGCCCGCCTTGCGGCATGGAGAATGGGTTGTGCGAGAAATCCACCTTCTTGTTGTCTTCGTCGTATTCGTACATCGGGAAATCGACGATCCAGCAGAAGCGGAAAACGTCTTTCTCGACGAGATCAAGCTCTTCTCCAATGCGGAGACGTGCCGCGCCTGCCAGTTTGTAGGCCGCATCCTTTTTGCCGGCAGAGAAGAAGACACCGTCGCCATCTTCCAGACCGGTGGCTTCGAGGAAGGCCTTCAGGTGTTCAGGATCAAAGTTCTTGAGAACCGGGTCCTGGCTGACCACGGCGCCGTTCTCATCCTTGCGGAGACGCGCATAGCCAAGGCCTGGCGCCTGCATTTCCTTCTTCGCCCATTTGTCGAAATCGTCGAAGAATTTGCGCGACTGGGTTTCCGTCGCCTTTGGCGCAGGAATGGCAATGACCTTGCCGCCACCATTGGTGATCTTCGCAAAGATCGAGAAGCCCGTCTTGTCTTCTTCCTTGAAGAAGTCTGACACGTCTTTCAGCTCGATCGGGTTGCGAAGGTCCGGCTTGTCAGACCCGTATTTTTCCATCGCTTCCCGGTATGGAATGCGCGGGAATGGGCCATCCGGCATGTGACGGTTCTTGTCGTCCCAGTTTGCGAACTTCTGGAATACGCCTGCCATGACCGGCTCAATCGCCTGAAAGACATCTTCCTGGGTGACAAAGCTCATCTCGATGTCGAGCTGGTAGAATTCACCGGGGGAACGGTCGGCGCGCGCATCCTCGTCGCGGAAACATGGCGCGATCTGGAAATAGCGGTCAA
>CAYFGB010000045.1:0-25121 GCA_964342455.1 uncultured Hyphomonadaceae bacterium | reverse complement strand
TCGGATGGGATCCCTCGTCGATCAGCGCCTTGGCGATGTCGATGGTTTCTATGCCCTCTGCGATGAACTTATCCGAGAACAGCGCTTCATGCATGCAATAGCCGTCAAAGGCTGGCGTCATGACATCTTTGAGGCTGGCCTGAATATAGTTCGCATTCAGGACAGCATCTTCTGCCAATTGCTTCAGCCCGTCTGCGCCATGGCTGAGCATATAGGCGAGCGCGCGCACAAACATGCCCATCTGGCCGTGGAAAGCCGTCATCCGGCCAAAGCTGTCTTTCGCTTCTTCTTCCGTCTCTTCGACCAGGCGAAAACCGTTTTCATCCCTCACAACGAATGGCACAGGCGCAAAGGGCGCCAGCGCGTCGGAGAGGACCGTCGGACCGGAGCCCGGACCGCCACCGCCATGCGGGGTGGAAAACGTCTTGTGCAGATTGATGTGCATGGCGTCCACACCAAGGTCACCCGGGCGCACCCGGCCAACAATGGCGTTGAAATTCGCGCCGTCACAATAGAAATAGCCGCCCGCCTCGTGGATAAGATCTGCAATCTCCCTGATATCGGTTTCAAACAGACCGCAGGTATTCGGATTGGTCAGCATGATGCCGGCCACATCGTCAGTCTTTTCCAGCTTTTCGCGCAGATGGCCCATATGCACACGGCCGCGCTTGTCCGCGTCGATCTCATCGACGATGAAGCCGCATTGCGCCGCCGTGGCCGGGTTGGTGCCATGGGCGGAGGCTGGCACCAGAACGCGCTTGCGGGTCTCGGCCTCGCCGCGAGCTTCGAGTGCGGCCCGAATGGCCAGCATACCGCACAGCTCGCCATGCGCGCCGGCTTTCGGGCTCATCGCGACGGCTGGCATTCCGGTGAGTGTTTTGAGCCATGTTGCCAGCTCGTCAATCAGCTCCAGAGCGCCCTGAACGCTTGCCTGTGGCTGCATTGGGTGAATGTCGGCAAAGCCCGGTAGACGCGCCACTTTCTCATTGAGGCGCGGATTATGCTTCATCGTGCACGAACCGAGCGGAAACATGCCCAGGTCGATCGCATAATTGCGCTGAGAGAGGCGCATATAATGGCGGACGGTTTCGGGTTCAGACAGGCCCGGTAGCTCAACCTTTGCCTTGCGCTCCACACCGCCAAGGCGCGATTTCGTGCCCTTGGGCGCAGGCAGGTCGACGCCTGTTTTGCCCCAGCGGTCAGTTTCGAAAATCAGAGGTTCGAACTGATAGAGGCCTTTGGAACCGGACACGGTTTCCATGTCGGCAGTAGCGTTCGTGGTGATTGGCGCTGTTGGGCGGCCAGAAACATTCATAGTCATCGTCAAATCACTTCTTCGGATTGGCGACACGCTCGACAATATCAAGCTCAATGATCGCGTCAGTTATATTCAAGTTTTCAAATCGAAATACGCCCGCGTACCCAGTACGATTCCCCTCTTTATCTTCTCGCTGGATAACCGCTCTATCGGTCTGCAATAGCGCGTTTCGGAGACGTTCCATTTTTTTGCCCGTATCTGAAGGCTCCAGCGAGTGGCTGTACCGCATATTGGTCAAAGAGGTCTCATGCAAAACAGCTAATTCTTCGCCAGAAACATTGGCTACCCATTGCCCCCGCAATCCAGAAATCTCAACGTTCGGCACAGTTATCACCCCAAAATCTCCTTCAGAGCCTGCGCATAAGCTGCGATATCCTCCGCCGTGCAGCATTCGGTTGCTGCGGCGATAATCACATTATCCATGTCATCATGAGGGAAGAGGCGCGAGGCGCGGACGCCGCCAATCACGCCTTTTTCCTGAAGTGCGTCGAGCACCTCAAACGCATTCTTCGGTGTTTTGAACGCGAACTCATTGAAGAAGCGCGGCGTGAGAATTTCAACGCCTGGCACAGCCTCCAGCGCATCTGCCAGATCACAGGCCGCCTCATGGTTCAGCACGGCCAGATCATGCAGCCCCTTACCGCCCAGAAGGGTCATGTGCGCTGTGAAGGCCAGCGCGCAGAGACCTGAATTCGTACAGATATTTGAGGTCGCCTTATCGCGGCGAATGTGTTGCTCGCGGGTCGAGAGCGTCAGCACGAAACCGCGCTTGCCATCGGCATCCACCGTCTCGCCGCACAGGCGTCCCGGCATCTGGCGAACCAGTTTCTGGGTCGCCGCAAAGAGGCCGACATATGGCCCGCCAAAGTTCAGCGAATTGCCAATCGACTGACCCTCGCCAACGGCGATATCTGCGCCCATTTCTCCAGGCGGCGTGACCAGACCAAGACTAACCGATTCGGTAAAGACAGACACAAACAGGGCCTTTTTCTCATGTGCAGCTTCGGCAACAGGGGTCATGTCGGTGACTGTGCCGAAAATGTTCGGGCTCTGACCAATGACGCAGGCGGTCTGGTCATCGACATGTTTTGCAAGTTCCAGCTCACCATCCACGGCGGCTGGCAGTTCAACCACTTCAATCCCCTGCGCTTCGCAGAGAAGTCGGGTGGTGGCCACGTAATGAGGATGCACACCGCCTGACAGGATCACCTTCTTGCGGCGCGTGACGCGGCACGCCATGACGGCCGCCTCACCGCATGCCGTTGAGCCATCATACATACTGGCATTTGCGACATCCATCGCGGTCATTTCGGCGACTTGCGTCTGGAACTCGAAAAGGGATTGAAGCGTGCCCTGCGCGATCTCTGGCTGATAAGGCGTATAGGTTGTCAGGAATTCCGACCGCTGGATCACCATATCCACCGTCGCAGGCACATGATGCTTGTACGCGCCGCAGCCGACGAAGAAGGCCGTATCCGACGCTGTGGCGTTCTTCGCGGCAAGCCGTGTCAGATGCCGCTCAACCGCAAGCTCAGTCTGATGGTCCGGCAAGCCCGGAATGGTGCCTGGAAGACGCGCGCTTTCAGGTACATCGCCATAGAAATCATCAACGCTGGCGGCGCCGATCATGCGAAGCATGTCCGCGCGGTCTTCGCTGGTCAGTGGCAGGTAACGCATGTGTCTGGTCTTTCCTGTTCACGTGCCCCTATCCTTTGCCGGTGAAGGGGCTTTGTCTCTATTGGCCTTCGCAGAAGGTCTTGTAGGCGTCCGCATCCATCAGGGCGTCGAGCTCGGACGTATCGGACAGTTTCATCTTGACGAACCAACCCTCACCTTCCGGGTCCTCGTTGACAGTCTCCGGGGCGTCCTCAAGCTTGCCATTGAACGCTGAAATCGTGCCTGAAACGGGGGCGTACACGTCAGAAGCGGCTTTCACGCTTTCTACGACGGCCATATCGTCGCCTTTGGAGGTTTCGCGGCCTTCCTCTGGCAATTCAACGAACACGACGTCGCCAAGTTGTTCGGCAGCATAGGCCGTGATGCCAACCGTTGCCGTGTCCCCTTCAACACGGATCCATTCGTGATCTTCAGTGTATTTCGTTGTCATTGTTTTCCCCTTTTAAACTCTCTTTGCTCGGCGTTGTTCTTCGTCATTCCTGTTTGTATCCCGTTTCACGGCTTTGCCGCTTTCGCGATGATACGGGCTCAGGGCTGCCGCTAACCACCACAAGGCCCGACCGGGCTGGGCGCAAGCGGCCTGAGTGAATGCGAAGAACAGCCGTTGAGCATCACTAACGCTTATATCTGTGTGCCACGAATGGCAGTTTCGCGACCCGGGCCGCGCGCGGCTTACCCCTCACCATCAAGGTCAGCTCGGTTCCTGTTTTGGCAAATTCGCTGTCTACATACCCCATCGCCACGGGCGCTTCGACGCTTGGCCCGAAGCCTCCAGACGTGATGATGCCGATCTGTTTTTCGCCTGCATAAATCTCTGTGCCTTCTCGCGCCGGTGCGCGATCAAGCGGCTGTATGCCAACGCGCTTCTGCGCCGCGCCATTGCTGATCTGATTGAGAATCGTTTCAGCGCCCGGAAAGTTCGCCTGCTCACGTCTGCTTTTCTGGATCACCCAGGTGAGGCCTGCTTCAACCGGCGTACGGCTGGCATCCATATCATGCCCGTAAAGGCAAAGCCCGGCTTCGAGGCGCAGGCTGTCCCGTGCACCAAGGCCAATCGGCTTTACGCGCTCATCAGACAGCAATTCCACCACAAATGCGATGCCGGTTTCCGTGTTCGGGATCAGAAGCTCAAAACCATCCTCGCCCGTATAGCCGCACCGCGAAACCATGACCCGGCCACCTTCATGAGACATGTGACGGCCATGCATGAAGCCAAGTTCGGCGGCGCCGGGAAAGTGATTGGTCACGACGGCTTCGGCATCCGGTCCCTGAAGCGCGATCAGAATGTGATCGTCTGCGCGGGTCAGCTCAGCATGAGGCGAGAGCTTCTCGCGAAACACCGCCCAGTCCTGCTCTTTCATGGCACCATTGACGACAATGTAGAGCGCGCCCTGACGTTCAGGGGAATAAGGACGCGTGATGATCAGATCGTCGAGGATGCCGCCTTCCTCATTCAGCAGGACGGTGAGACGCGCCTGGCCTGGCTCCAGCCCCTGAATGTCACTCGGGACCAGCATTTCAACGAGTTTGGCGATTTCCGTATGCGCGGCGTCATCTTCGCGCGGGCCACCTGAAATGGTGAGAAAGCACGGCCCCATATGGGAGACATCAAACAGGCCGCAATGTTCACGCGTCCAGAGGTGCTCCGCTTTCACACCTTCAAACTGGATTGGCATGGAATAGCCCGCAAAGGCGCACATCCTGGCCCCCAGCTTTTCATGCAGGCCGTGTAGTGGTGTACGTCTCAGAGTATCGGTTTCACTCAAATCAGGCTCCAACGGGTTTCCGGCCGCAGATACGGCCAGCCCCCGCTGTCTCGGTGCCTGAGAGATTTCACGAGGCGATACGCGCCTGCCTGCTCCGTCGGCGAAACTATCGGCCTATGGCCAACGTCTCTTTCCAGCGTTTCGTTCTTCCGCGGTCCTTTTGCCTGAGCGTTTCCGGGGCGGTTGCGCCTTCGGCCCTGACTTTCGTCAGCGTCTCCCGTGGAAGAATTTTTGCTTATGCGTAAACAACGCACCTGTCAAAGACTATGAATCGACAGCGCAGAGTCAAACGGGAATACCGTTCAAAGGCCTATTTTTCCGGTTGCGATGAAGAATCCGTCCATTCCGCCTTACATCCGTTCCGGCGTTTCAATGCCCAGAATGTCCAGCGCGGTTTCCAGCTGATTGAGCACGGCTTCGCACAAACCAAGACGGGATGCGCGTCTGGCTTCGTCCTTTTCTGCCGCAATCGGGTGCGCCCCATAAAAGCCGGAAAAAGCCTGCGCCAGATTATAGACATGCTCGCACACGAAATGCGGCATACGCTTAACATAGGCCTGTTCCAGCGCCGTGTTGAAGCCATCAAGTTGCAGAGCCAGCGTCCGTTCGGCATCGCTCTCGATTACGATACGCCCCGGCGCATTGCCGTCGGCCTTTGCGCGGCGCAGAAGCGATTTGATTCGCACGGCGGCATAAAGCAGGTATGGCCCGGTTTTGCCTTCAAAACTGGTGAATCGTTCCAGATCGAATTTGTAGTCCGTAGTTCGCGTGTTCTGCAAATCTGAGAACCGTGTCGCGGCCAGTGCTACTTTCTGGCTGATATCCTGAACTTCTTCTTCAGACAGATCAGAAGAGAGATTTGCATCTGCGATCTTCTTTTCAGCCTCTTCAAGCGCCATGCGATTAAGGTCGGACAAGCGAACCGTACCGCCATCGCGAGTCTTGAATGGCTTGCCATCGTCACCGTTTACTGTGCCGAAACCGATATGCTCGAGACCCGCTTCCGGAAAATATCCCGCCTTTTCAGATGCGCGGAAAACCTGCTGGAAATGCAGGGCCTGTCGCTGGTCGACCACATAGAGCATCAGATCCGGCTTTGGCTGAAGATTGTTCACGCGATCAAAAATCGTAGCCAGATCCGTGGTGTGATAGCCCACACCGCCACGCGAATTCACCAGAATGAAAGGCGGCATTTCGGTTTTGCCCTTGTCGCCTTCACGGGCCACACGAATGATCCACGCGCCATCGCTTTCTTCAGCAATGCCGCGCGATTTTACGTCATCAATCACCGGCGCAACGAATGGGTCTGCGTCGCTCTCGCCCTTCCAGAGGTCAAACGATACATTCAGCTTATCGTAATCGACCTTCAGTGCCGCAACAGACACGTCGATGAAATGCTGCAAGAGTGCCCGGTACCCTGCCCGACCTGTCTGAAGCTCAGCCGTGGCTTGCTGGCAGCGCTCGCGATAGGCTTCATCGGTTTTGGATTTCCCGGACGCCAGTGGATAAAGCCTTGCCAGATCTTCAATATCGACAGGGCTTTCAGCCGGGAATGGACCTTTGTTTGAGACATCAAAATACGGTAGATCTGGCTGTTCATCGGACAAGCCCACAATCAGCTGGCCCATTTGAAGGCCCCAGTCGCCCAAATGCGCATCGCCAACCACATGGTGGCCCAGAAAGCGGCAAAGCCTGACCAGTGTGTCTCCGATCACAGCCGACCGCAAATGGCCAACATGCATGGGCTTGGCAACATTCGGACCGCCAAAATCGATCACGATGGATCGCGTGTCCGCCATGACGTCCGCGCCGGCCTTTTCGCTGGAGCGAATTTCTTCCGTGCGTCTGGCCAGCAGGTCAGGCGTGATCTGTATGTTCAGAAAGCCGGGTCCTGCGACTGTGATGTCAGCAATGCCGGGCTCGCCTTTGAGTTTTTCTGCGATTTCAGACGCAATCTCACGCGGATTGCGACGCGCAGCCTTGCCGGCCGCCATGGCCCCATTGCACTGATAGTCAGCAAGGTCTGGACGATCAGCCCGGCGCACAGCGCCAAGCTTTGCATCGAGTCCCAAAGCCTCGAAGGCTTTGCCACAAGCCACCGACAATTCGGACGCAATGTCCGCCATGATGGTCATCCTTCTGAAGTGAGAAACTAGCGCGTCTGAAGCAGGAAGCGCTGCCCATTCTCATTGAATTGGCGTTGTTCCGGGGTCAGCTCGAAGCCAACAAGCACCTCAAAGTTTGCACCAGAGATGGACGAATCGGCGCGAGGAATCACGATGTTTCCGACGGTTTCACGCTTCGTCACAACATCCTCGCCACGCGGGAATTTCACCGTTATCGGGAAAACTTCTTTCTCGATGGTTGTTCGGTTGGTCCGTGTGACAGCGACGAAATACTGATAGTCTGCCGTGTCAGTCGTGGCGGCTTCCCCACGACCAAAAGACATGGTGAGGTCCAGCTGCGCCGTGATCGGGCTGTCTTCCACATAGCGGCAGTAAAGCTCAACAGCCGTGATTTCGCCCGTGTATTCGATGTTTACGTATTTTTGCTGTCCGGTCTCATCCAGCATGACAACGCGCTGCGCCTCATAAAGCGAACCTGCGGCTGGGCATGGGCCCTGGTTTGGCTCCGGATCGATTGTGCCAAGTAATGAGTTTGCCGTATTGCATGCTCCCAGAAGAAATGCGGAACATACAAGAGCAAGAGAAACTTTTTTACGCACGGTATGAGCGCTCCTTGGCCATTTGCGAGTGAGATACCATCTGTTAGAGCGTGATAACGGCGCATTAGTCTGCTGGCAACGCCGCAATGTATTGAATGACGAAGAGGTAATCCGCTTTCATGCCCCCTCTGACAATCCGACTGTCTGCTCCGCGAGGATTTTGTGCCGGCGTGGATCGCGCCATACATATTGTTGAAGAGGCGCTCAAGAAATGGGGCCCGCCCGTCTATGTGCGTCACGAGATCGTGCACAACGCGCATGTTGTCGAAGGTCTCAAGGCCAAAGGCGCTGTGTTCGTCGAGGAACTGGACGAATGCCCCGATGACCGGCCTGTTATCTTCTCCGCCCATGGCGTTCCAAAATCCGTGCCGGAAACGGCCTCAGCACGGGAATTGATTTATGTCGACGCAACCTGCCCCCTGGTCTCAAAAGTCCATGTCGAAGCGCAGAAACATCATGATGCTGGCCGCGATATTCTGTTGATTGGCCATGCTGGCCATCCGGAAGTCATCGGCACAATGGGACAGTTGCCACACGGCGTGATCCGATTGATCGAAACGCCCGAAGATGCGCGAAGCATTGAAGTGGTGAACCCCGACAATCTTGCCTTCGTAACACAGACAACCCTGTCGGTGGACGACACCGCTGAGATTATCGGTGTGTTACAGGAAAGATTTCCGGGCATCTCATCTCCTCATAAGGAAGACATTTGCTACGCCACCACCAACCGCCAGGAAGCCGTGAAGGCCATGGCAGAGAACGCTGACCTTGTGCTGGTTATCGGGGCCGAGAATTCATCGAATTCAAAGCGGCTGGTTGATGTCGCACTGCGATCCGGTGCGCGGGCATCGCAGCTGATCGCCAGCGTCGATTTCGTTGACTGGAACTGGTTTAACGGCGTTCAGACGTTGGGAATCACTGCCGGGGCTAGCGCACCGGAAATTCTCGTCGAAGAATTGCTCGACGCCTGTCGCGAGCGGTTCGACGTCACGCTTGAAGAAGTTGTTGTCACGCGCGAGGATGTGACCTTCAAACTTCCGCGAATTTTGTCTCACGCATAAAAAAAAAGCGCCCTCCTCAAAGGGCGCTTTTCAATCTCTATCGTCCGTATATCAGCCGTCGACCGTAATGGTGACGCTGTATACTTCAACGCCCGTTTCGCCAGATGGCAAGAGGCCAAGGAAGTCCTGATTATCGTCTGGCTCCCCTGGAAGCTCGTATGTAAACGAGAATGTCTGACGTTCGGTAGTTGCTTCGAAATCGAACCAACCACTATTTCCATTGGACGCCGTTGAGTAAGCAAGCTTAAATGGGACAGCCACGTCGCCTGCTGATGCGGCTTCAACATCAACAATCAAAGTTTCACCAGCGATATCGTACTCACTCGGGTAATCCAGCTGGACGGCTGCACCGGCTGTAGAACCACCCGCAGTTTCGCCACCCTCAACACCCATCAGGCGCGTAATTGTAGTCGTAGTCGCATCCACTGCAACGGTCGCCAAATCGCCTTTCTCAAACACTAATGTCGGGCCGGAAAATGCTGCAAGTACGTCACCGGGGGCCACTGCTCCCATCTCTACCATCAACGTTTCAGGCGCATCCATGTCCGATGTATCGGTTTCGACAGGGTCGTCTACGGCTGGCGGCGTCACCGCTGTCTCGTTTGGCGGAGTTTCCCCACAAGCTGCCAGACCAAGCGCCAGAACGGCTGCTCCCACATATTTCCGAACCATATTCACTCCTATTTGCCAGACTTTCTGAAGTTAAAAAGTCGAACTACGGAACGCAAGGGAAGCAGGAGGGTTCACCGTAAAATGCCATAAAAACACCCTATTTAGTGCACCGGGGCGCCCCGATCTCCCACGTTTGGCGGGAAAAACTGGCCAGCTGATACAATGACTGCATAGCAACAGCCTTTGATTGGCGCTCTGATATCGAATTCCGCTTGCGCTCAACGTTCAGCTGACTAGGTTCGCTCAATGGCTGTATATACCGACGTTGACGACGAGACTCTGAACGATTTCCTGACGCTTTACGACATTGGCGAGGCGATCACCTTTAAGGGAATCGCAGAGGGCGTTGAGAATTCAAATTTCCTGCTCGAAACGACTACCGGACGCTTCATCCTCACACTGTATGAGAAGCGGGTTAATCCGGACGACCTGCCGTTTTTCATGGACGTCATGCTGTCTCTCAGCAAAGCGGGCTTCCCGGCCCCCCAACCCGTAAAGGCCAGGAATGGTTCGTCCTTGCAGACGCTCAGTGACCGTCCGGCTGCGATTGTCACCTTTCTCAAGGGGATGAGCCCGAGGAAGCCGAATGTCCGCCAATGCCATCAGATTGGTGCAGCCATGGCCCGCATGCATGAGGCACTCCGTTCAACGGATCTTTCCCGTCCGAACAATCTTTCCGTCGGCGCCTGGCCAGACCTTTTCGAAGGCAGAGAGACCGTTGCAGCCGGGATTGCACCGAACCTTGCCAGCCTGATCGCCGGAGATCTCGATCGTCTGCAGGAGCAATGGCCCGATCCTGATGACCTGCCACAGGGCATTATTCACGCCGACCTGTTTCCCGATAACGCTTTCTTCCTCGGGCAGGACTTTTCCGGTGTTATCGACTTTTATTTCGCCAGTTCGGATATGCTGGCATACGATGTTGCCATAGCGCTGAACGCCTGGTGTTTTGAAGGTCGCGGCGAGTTCAATATGACGAACGGTCAGGCCTTTTTCGCAGGCTATGAAAGTGTTCGCCGCTTCACGCCCGCTGAGATCGAGGCCCTGCCCGCTCTCATTCACGGCGCGGCCATGCGGTTTTTTCTGACGCGCCTTGTCGATTGGACAGACACACCGGCTGACGCCCTTGTAAAACCTAAAAACCCGCTCGAATACGCCGAAAAGCTGGGCTTTCACAGACTGGCTCACAAGGCAGAGGATTATGGTTATCGCGGCAGCTAGCCCGAAGGATAGGCAATGGAGTTTGGCGAAAACGGACGTGTGATAAACAATGGGATTTCGTCTGTTCCCGTCGAACCTCCCATGGGCAGTCTTCTCGCGCCGGGATTATCAGGACGCCCAATTCGCAAACTCAGGCGAAACAAGCTCGCATGCTTGCTTTCAGCGCTTTTATCGGTGTTGTTCGTCAGCCTCACCGGGTTGTTCTTCATGTGGCTCTTTTCAATCGTATCGATCATCGTCACAGGTGATGCGGACAATCTGTTTACGCAGCAAATGGAAGATTCCTCTCTTGGCATGGGCGCAGCATTTGCCGTTATGGCCAGTATTGGAAACTTCTTTCTTATCTGGATCGTCTTCCCAGTGACACTGATCGTCATCAGTCAGACTGTCGGGCGTCTGGCACACAGGGGGATCAGCTCCAAGACAGCTTATGTCAGAACCATGAGCCTGACGGGCGCCGCGCTTGTTGGTCTGACTTGCACGCTACCTGCTATCCTCTTCATGAGAGAAGAGTTCTCAAACCAACCCGCAAAATTGTTTGGCCTGTTCATTGGCGGCGGCAGCATGGGCGCGTTGATCGGTGCCATTGCTGGCGCTTTTGTCGGCATGATGTTTTTGCTCATCCTTCGCCCTGCCGCTCAGCTGCAAACTCAGGACCTGACCAAAGCAGATGTCTTCTGATTGACGAAAAGCCCAAAGCGGGATTTGAAACCGGAATGTCAAAACGTGTAGAAATCTGGACGGATGGTGCCTGCTCGGGAAATCCCGGCCCTGGCGGCTGGGGCGTGCTGCTGAAAAGCGGGAAGCACGAGAAAGAGCTGTTCGGCGGTGAAGCCGAAACCACCAATAACCGCATGGAGTTAATGGCCGCAATCAAGGCGCTCGAGACCGTCAAAAAGGGCAATGAGATCATTCTGCACACCGACTCCACCTATGTGAAAGACGGCCTCACAAAGTGGATCCATGGCTGGAAACGAAATGGCTGGAAAACGGCTGCAAAAAAGCCCGTAAAGAATGAAGATCTCTGGAAACAGCTGGATGAAGCCGCCCGCCGCCACAAGGACCTGACCTGGAAGTGGGTGAAAGGTCATGCAGGCGATGAAGGGAATGAACGCGCAGACGCCTTGGCCCGCAAAGGCGCTGAAGACGCCCGAACAGCCTGATTCGAGCACTCCTGATCGAAGAAATATGCGACGTTCGCAGCACCTTCGACGCTTTATTCTTTGTGCCCCGATAAAACCCTTCTAAAATAGGGGGCTGCTTGGGGGGGATTTCGGGTGGGTGACAATAAGAAACAACAAAACCGGCTAGGCCAGCTCTGTCTTTATTTGCGGACGTTATGCGGCCTTTGTCTCATCTGGCTTGGCGGGTTAGCCAGCCATGCCCAGGCCGACAGCGACTGGCCAGCCAGAGCGGTCGCCTTTGCTGAGCGCGTTTTCGAAAATCCGCCCGATATTGATCGCCAGCGTCATGAAGTTTTCGAGAGAAAAATCCAGAACACGACCACAACATTTGAAAATGTCTATTGGCGCGACCTGACGTTTCGGGCTGCACTGTCCGTCGATAACGACACCCTGCGCCGCGGCATCTCTGAACTGGAACAGTTCTGGTCGAGACGAAACCTGCCCGGCGATGATCAATTTCTGGAATTGATCGAAATCACTCGCCATACGCTCGACAGCGGTGAATATGCCGAGGGCGTTCTACGTATCGATACGCTTTTGTCTGAGCTGGAGAACAATCCGGAACTTCAGATCAAGGCGTTGATTTCAAAAGCATACTTTCTCTACTGGTCGAACCGGCCACTTGAAGCGGCAGAGCTTGTGCGGACCGCGACGCGCATTGCCGATAAAGCCGACATTCGGGCGCTGGTTCTGGCTGAGATCGTTTCCGCTGAAGCATTCATTTATTTCAAGCTTGATGATCCGGATATCGTTCTGGACGCGCTGATCCATGAGTTCGACCTGCTCAATGAACTTGGCTTGCCCTACACTCAGTATGAAAATCTCTTCAATATTGGTCTCTTGCTAAACCTTCACGATGAACTTGAAGCCGCGAGGCGGATCTCAGACCTGTTCCTCGAGAATGTCGACAAACCATTCTATGGCACTCAGCAATTCGACACCTATTATCTCTGCGGAGCGGTTCATTCCCGGCTAAACGACCATAAGGCCGCCCTGGACTGCT
Source organism: uncultured Hyphomonadaceae bacterium (assembly GCA_964342455.1). GTDB lineage: Bacteria > Pseudomonadota > Alphaproteobacteria > Caulobacterales > Hyphomonadaceae > Ponticaulis. The sequence goes on along the minus strand of CAYFGB010000045.1, from coordinate 12,494 downwards.
TTCTGCAAGGTGAGCCCTATTTGCCAGAGACAGAAGCGCAAAGTGCAGCCTGGACCAAACTGGTGGTTAAGGCAGCCCTGAATTCCGGCAACACCGAAGTCGCACGGGAATATTTCCCGAAACTTGCCGATTTCCCCACCTTCACATCAAGTGCTGCCGAACGACTGGACGTTGCGCTGATTGAAGCCGATTTGCTGTCGCAGGAAGGCCGACATGAAGACGCAGGTGCGTTGCTCCACAACATCATCCGGACCAGTCTTGATCAGATTAACGCTGACAACAGGCGTACGACGCAGAACCAGCTGAAATACCTGAAGGAAGAATCCCAGCGTCTGGAGGACCGGGCGCTTCTGCTGGAAAAACAAAACCGTCTCCAGACACAAACGGTTCGATTGTTTCAGTCGGCGAGCGTCTTGTTCGCACTTCTGGTAATTCTCGCCACTGGCTTCCTGATTTTCATGTATTTTCAGGAAAAGGAAGTCAGGCGCGCACGAGACCACGCACGGCAAATGAGCGATGTTAAGACCCGTTTTCTTGCCAATATGAGCCATGAAGTAAGAACGCCCATGAATGGCGTACTGGGATTTGCCGATTTGCTTGGGCGCACTGATCTTTCAGCGAAACAGGCCGAACTGGTATCGTTGATCAAACGGTCTGGCACGCTACTGACAAAGATCCTTGATGATATTCTGGACGTCTCGCGGATCGAGGCCGACGAGATTCAGATCCGCCCCGTGTCCTTTCATCCAGCCGAGCTGATGGAGGAAACGCGGCTTTTCTTCGAGACCAGCACGGAGCGCTCCGAACTGACCCTGACATTTTCCTCAACATTCGATGAGGGACTGGAAGTCCTTGGTGACCGGGCCAGAATTCGGCAGGTTCTGTTCAATCTGATCTCCAACGCACTCAAATTCACAGAGCGGGGATCTGTGACTGTCGAAGCCGTTGCAGAGCGGTGCGAGGAGAACAAACTGGTTCTTCAGTTCAGCATCCGGGATGACGGGCCGGGCATTCCTGCCGACTTCATGCCGAAAGTGTTTGATGCCTTTGCCCAGGCGGATGCATCGACCACGCGCCAGTATGAGGGAATTGGTGTTGGTTTATCGATCTGCAAACAGCTGGTCGACCGAATGGAAGGACAGATATCGCTGACGTCAGAGCCCGGGTCTGGAACACTGGCAAGATTCTCCATACCGGTGGAAAAGCTTTCGGCATCGTCAGACGTAAAAAGCCAACGCGCAACCGATACGGAACAGACCGGCATTAACGCCCTGCGTATCCTTGTGGCGGAAGATCATCCGATGAATCGACGGATTGTTGATCTGTTCATGACAGATCTGGGCGTGACGCCGGTCTTCGCTGAAGACGGCAGGAAGGCCGTAGATCTGTACCGGTCACAGGTGTTCGATCTCGTACTTCTGGACATTCAGATGCCGGAAATGAATGGTATTGAAGCGTTGAAGGCGATGCGGGACATCGATGAGACAATGCATCGGCCTCACCCCCGCTACCTCGCCTTCACGGCCAATGTGATGACGCACCACATCGAAGAATATGAACGCGAGGGCTTTGACGGCATACTGACCAAGCCGATCGAGCCGGACGCCTTGCTAAAGGCGATGGATCTGAGCCGAGCAGCCTGAGGGTGTCAGACGGCAACCTTCAGAACGGTGCCGTCAACATCCTTGATCTCAACTTCTGTCCCGGCCGAAATGTCCAAATCCTTGTCGGCTAGTGCAAGCCAGGTGGAATCGCCAAGTTTTACCCGGCCTTCCCCGCCAGTGAAATCTGTCACAGCAATCGCCGTCCGTCCGACAAGACTTTTGCCGCGCTGATTCAGCAAGGGCCGGTCAGATATGCTGCCCCGCAAGCCTGAGAAAACCGTGCGCCCGAGCACCAGAAGCACGAGAGAACTCAGCGCGAAGAAAATCGCCTCGGCCTGCCAGCCGGAAAACAGATCGCCAAGTGGCAGTGCTGCATAGAGCGCCGTCAGGAAGGCGGCCGCCGAGATCCAGAGCAGATCATAGGTGCCGAGCAGCATTTCGACTGCCAGCAGAAGGAGTGCCAGCCCCAGCCAGTGCCAGGGCGTGATCACATCAAAAAGACCGTAGAGCGCCTCGATCATTCGCTCGGCTCCCAAGGCCCCTTATTCGCAGCTTTGGCGCTGTCAGTCAGAGCGCGGATGCCCTCAATGGCCCCGACAAGCGACCCGAATTCAGCCGGGACAATAACCGTTTTCTGCTGGTTCGATGTCGCCAGTTTTTCAAACGCCTCAACATAGCGCTGGCCGAGGAAGTAGTTCACCGCATTCACATCACCCTTGGCGATGGCTTCGGACACAAAAGCTGTGGCCTTGGCTTCGGCTTCACCTTCCCGCTCTCGGGCTTCGGCATCTCGAAACGCAGCTTCACGGCGACCTTCGGCCATGAGGATGGCAGACTGCTTTTCGCCCTCCGCCCGGAGAATCCAGCTTTGTTTCTTACCTTCTGCTTCCAGAATTTCCGCGCGCTTCATCCGCTCGGCTTTCATCTGGCGTGCCATCGCTTCTGTAATATCTGCCGGTGGTGTGAGGTCCGCAATCTCTATACGGGTCACCTTCACCCCCCAGGGATTGGTCGCGGCATCAATGACTGACAGAAGTCTCGCATTGATATCGTCCCGATTGGACAGCACTTCGTCGAGATCCATCGAGCCGACCACGGTCCGGATATTGGTCAGCGAAAGATTGGTGATCGCCCGGTGCAGATCGTTGACTTCATAGGCGGCGGCAACCGCATCCACCACCTGGATGAACACAACCGCATCACATGACACCATCGCGTTGTCCTTGGTGATCACTTCCTGCTGAGGAACATCCAGCACCGTCTCCATCATGTTCATCTTCCGGCCCACGCTCTGGGTGATCGGATTGATGATGTTCATGCCGGGCGACAGGGTCGATGTGTATTTGCCGAAGGTTTCTACAGTCCAGTTATAGCCCTGAGGCACAAATTTCAGCGCACGCATCAAAAAGATCAGCGCTGCCACCACGATCAGGCCGATAATCAGGATAGGTGTGTCCTGCATGTTTAACTCCCCTTCTGTTCAGACATGAAAAATATGTAAGGTTTCATTTATTGGTATTCAATAAGCCCAAACGAAAAAAGTAAGCGTATGATCACATATTATGGGAACATCATGCGGTGACTCCTGAAGGATGGGAAGCAAAAGAAAACCCGGGCGCATCCGCACCCGGGTCCTTCATTTTCGGTGTCAGAAGGCGGTTAGAGCTTACCGAGCATGTAGTCGGCGCTGGAAACCTCAAAACTTGGTCCTTCTTCGACGTTCAGCTGTGTGACTTTGCCGTCTTCGACAATCATGGAATAGCGCTGTGATCGCTTGCCCAGACCGAATCCACTGCCATCGAGCTCAAGGCCAAGTGATTCTGCGAATGCGCCATTGCCGTCGGCCAGCATCACAATATCGTCGCCAACATTCTGGTCTTTGCCCCAGGCATTCATCACGAACACATCATTCACCGAGGTGCAGGCGATCGTATCAATGCCCTTCGCCTTCAGATCGGACGCTTTTTCTTTGAAGCCCGGCAGGTGCTTGGCTGAACAGGTCGGCGTGAACGCGCCTGGCACAGCGAACAGGGCAACCGTCTTGCCCGCAAAAAACTCTGATGCCTTAACAGGCTCTGGCCCATTGGCCCCCATCGTCATGAATGTTGCGTCCGGTACCTGGTCTCCGACTGAAATCGACATGGCGTATCTCCCTTTGATTGCGCTCTGCTCTTCAGAATTTAGTGTCGCTTGGTCAGAATAAACACCCGAAATCGTCGGGAAATGCGATTCGTCTGCTGACAAGCCTTGCTTGTTTCGTGGCAAAGTATCAGCATGTCATCGGAAAGGGCTGAAGATGGACCAATCTGAAGATGATGATGGCCTGGCCGGAAAACTCCTGATCGCCATGCCTGGCATCGATGATGACCGCTTCAAGAAAGCTGTCATTCTGATCTGCGCACACAGCGAAGAACACGCCATGGGGATTGTTCTCAATCGCGCCATGGGCGATTTCACCCTGCCTGATCTGCTCGATCAGCTGGAAGTTCCGATTGAAGACGAAGCGCCCAACGAACCTATCCTTCTGGGTGGACCGGTTGGTAAGGATCGCGGCTTCGTCATTCATACAGAAGACTTTGAAAGCATTGGCGCGACCATCCCGATCAATCAATGCCTCAGACTGACAGCGACCAAGGAAGTACTTCAGGCGATCGCCTCTCCTGAGCGGCCAAAGCGCAGCAGACTGGCGCTGGGCTATTCCGGCTGGGGCCCCAAACAGCTTGAAAACGAGCTGAAGGAGAACATCTGGCTGGTCGTGGATGCCGATGACGAAATCATTTTCGACAGTGATTTCGACGGCAAATGGGAACGCGCGATCCAGAAGCTCGGCATTTCACCCGCCATGATCCAGGGCGGGACGGCAGGACAGGCCTGACGGCCCGACAAATCGGCCTCACGATTTGACGTTAAAATCGCCCAGCCGCATCTGGCTGATCAGGAAGCGATCGGCTTTCGATTTTTCCATTGGATAGGCATAGGCGAAGCCCTGCGCGTAATCACAGCCAATCTCCTTGAGGAATTCGACACGGTCGAGCGTTTCCACCCCTTCTGCTGTTACCGTCATTCCCAGATCATGAGCCAGCTCAACCATGCTTTTCAGAATGGTATCGATACGCGGACTTCCGGCCATTTGAACGAGCTGAGCATCAAGCTTGATGCCCGTTGCCGGAATAGCGGCAAGCCAGGCCAGAGATGAATGTCCTGAGCCAAAATCATCCAGCACAAGCGCAGCGCCGGAAGCCTGAAGCGCTGTCGCGGCCGCAACCCCTGCATTAAAATCACGCAAAGCCATCTGTTCGGTCAGCTCGATTCGGAAGGCCCGTGGTGGAAACGGACCTGACTGAACAAGCGCGCTCACCCGTTCCATCACGGTGGCGCGGTAAAGATCAGCCCCTGTCAGATTGACCTGAACGAACACGCCCAGTTCGGGAAATTGATGGGTCCAGTCCGCGAGAGCACTGCCCGCCTGATCAAGCATTGAAAGTGCAAGCTCTCTCGTAGCCATCTCGCCGGGCGTGCTGTCGAGCGCCCCGGCCGTTCTCAGCATGCCCTCACCATCGCGCCAGCGGGCCAGAGCCTCAAACCCGGCAATCCGGCCATCAGAGAGTCGAATAATGGGTTGGTAGACGGCCTCCACCGGCGCGTTCTCGCCGGTCGGGGCGGCAACGGTCTGGGCGGCACCAAACAACAGCCCCTGCGCCCGATCTGGTCTGGAAAACGCGCCAAGAAAATGAAGACGCTTGCCTCCGCCCGTCATCAGTGTGAGATCCAGCCGGGTCGCTTCGCCACCGGCTTTCAGCCGCTCGGCAAGACGTTGCCCGGACAAACCTTCCAGTGTCTGGATAAAATCCTCAAGCCGCCAATCGCCTTCCAGGTCACTCTCAAGATTGGGGCCGCGCCTGCGAAGCGACAGACGGTTATCGTCCGACGACCATTCCCAGACGCACACACCCGCCGCTTCAAGAGCGGTCTCGGCATCAGTGCGCGGCGGTGAGGATGTCGGCATGAAAGGGGCGCCTGGTGGTGGATGATTGCCTCCAAAACCCTTCAGGATTCAGGAAGCAGATTCAGAATCTCGCCGAACGATAGCGAAAAGACGATGATCGCGCCAGCGTCCGTTAATTCGCAGATAATCTCTGGCAAATCCTTCTTCCTCAAACCCGTTGGCGAGGAGGACGGCTGCCGATGCCGCGTTCTCCGGCACGCAGGCTGCCTCAATTCGGTGGAGATTCAATCCGTCGAAACCGAATTCGCACACACGCCGGACAGCGCGGGTCATCCGCCCTGCCCCGCTATATTCTGAGGACATCCAATAGCCAATATTGGCCATCTGCGCGACGCCGCGGCGAATATTGCTGACATTTATGCCGCCAATGACATCTTCGGTCTCAAGGGCGACCAGAAACAGGTTCACCCCCAGATCCCGTTCACGGACCGTTCGTGCATTGTGCAGCAAGGTCCGGAATGTGGTCCGGCTCAGAGCATCTGCTCGCCAGCTTGGCTCAAAGGGCACGAGGGCATCCCGGCTCTGGCTGCGGGCACGGTGCCAGCTATGGTAATCGCGCCAACCTGGCTCACGCAGACAGAAGTCGGCCCCCTCCACGTTGAGCCTGATACCGGAATATTGTCGCCGACGCCCCCACATGCGAGATACGCTAGCGAACCCGTTTCCGGATCGCATCCCGAACAACCTGAAGGTCGGCCGGGAAGCGTTCGAAAACTTCTTCTCTGGCCAGGAAACGTTCGCTACGGGCAGGCAGATCGGGCGTCTGTCCGGTGATCTCTGAAACCGTCTCCGGGAATTTGGCCGCATGGGCCGTGGACAACACGACATCGATTGTGTCCGACTGTGTCTTACGCGACGTCGCCGTTCCCACTGCGGTGTGGGGACATTGCAGTGTTCCGGTCTCCGCCAGCAGCCGCTTCAGCTCAGCTTCAGTATCCGCATCATCAATGCTCATCGCCCGAACACCCACACAGCCAAGCGCGCCATGCGCCTGCGGGCTGAGTTCGGCCTCACCGGACTGGACAAACGAATCATAGAAATGGCGCAGCTGATCGGTATCCCGACCCATCACTTCGAAAAGAAGGCGTTCCGCATTACTCGGCAGTGCAATGTCCATGGCCGGGCTGTGGGTCGCAATGGCAGAGCGTTTCTGCAGCTTTCCCGTGTCCATAAGGTCGACCATTGTCCGGTTGGAATTGACCGCTGAGACCAGCTCAAAACCGTTCAGCAATCCGCAGCGCGCCGCCACATAGGCGGCCAGCGCATCGCCGAAATTCCCCGTAGGCACAACAAATCTCAGCGGTCGGTCAGAGCCAAGCGCCGCCTGAGCCTTCGCAAAATAGACAGACTGCGCCGCAATGCGTGTCCAGTTGATCGAGTTCACACCCGACAGGCGGACATCATTGCGAAAGCCTGTATCTGCGAACAGCGCTTTTACGATGGCCTGACTGTCGTCAAAATCCCCGTCGAGAGCAAAGTTATAGATGTTGTCAGCACCGGTAGAGGTCATGAAACGCCGCTGAATGGGCGAGATCCGTCCGTAGGGATGGAGGATGAACACATCGACCGAGGACAATCCGGCAAACGCCGCAGCTGCTGCGCCGCCCGTGTCGCCGGAGGTTGCGCAGAGCACCGTCAGACGCTGGCCACGCTCGCTCAGCAAATGGTCGTAAAACTGGGCGATGATTTGCATCGCCACATCCTTGAACGCCAGGGTTGGCCCGTGATGAAGTTCAAGAAGCCAGCGATCGGGCGCTATTTCAGTCAACGGCGTGACAGACTGATGCGCAAAACTCGCATACGCCTTTTCGACCAGCTCACCGATCTTTGCTTCCGGAATGCTGTCACCTGCGAAGGCCGAAAGAATGCGCGTCGCAAGGCTGAGATAGCTTTCGTGCGCGTCCGGTCGCTCGATCTGTGGGTATTCTGATGGCGAGTACAAACCACCATCCGGCGCCAGTCCGGCGAGACAGGCATCCGCAAAGCTGACCCGCTTTTCATCTCCGCGCGTTGAAAGATACTCCATGAACCCCGTCCTGATTAATCTGGCTTGCGCCGCCGGAATGACAGCCGCCCTCTGGCAATATGGAATGCGAGATACACGCCTATCAGCGTTGCGGCCAGCCCAAACCATGTCAGCGCATAGCCCAGATGGCGCGCTGGCGGCAGATCATCAATCTTCGCCGGATTGGCAAAGGGATTTTCGATTCTCTGATTGCGTTCTTCTCCATCTGGAGCGCGGCGAACAATACGGATCTGCGCAGGCTCGAGAAGCCTCGCCGCCTCTGCGTTCTCAAGCCCCAGCGCGTTGGCCATGGCGATGGCATTGGCATTGTACCATTGCCCCTTGTCGGGCTGGTTGCTGGCCCCCATCATGCTTTTTTCGCGGTTCTCAGCGACTACGAATGTAGCTGCCTCATAAGTGGTGGTGACATCCATCAAGCCAACTTCGTCCGGCCGCAGCGCGCTGAGCAACGCCACATCGACAAAGACAGGCCCCTCACAGGAGGAAGACTGTTCTGCATCGCTCAGACACCCATCAACCAGTTGGAAGCTTCGCCAGAGAGCTTCGCCTTTATAGGTGGTGTAGACGTATTGGAGCGGTGTATTCACCGCCTCGCCGGTCAGCTCTACGAACCGGCTTTCGGCAATCTCTTCGGGCATAGCGAGCTTTTCGCCATACCGTGCCCACTGCCAGCTGCCCAGCCAGATCAGAATGGCGAGGCCGATCAGGGCCAGAATGGTCATCACAGGCAGAGGGCGAAAGGTCATCTACGCAGCTTCCATGGTCTTGAAAACGAAAAGGCCCGTCTCGCGACAGGCCTTCTGCGAAATTTGCTGTCAGGCCGGTCTAATGGCCGAGCACCAGATGTGGCGTGACGTAGACAAAGGCAAAAAGGAACAGCCAGACCACGTCAACGAAGTGCCAGTACCAGGCCGCAGCTTCGAAACCGAAATGCTTCTTGGCGCTCATCTGACCAGCCATGATGCGGATCAGGCAGACCAGCAGGAAGACTGTCCCGATGAAAACGTGTGCACCGTGGAAGCCCGTCGCCATGAAGAAGCTGGCACCATAGAGCGAACCATCAAAGGTGAACTGCGCTGAGGCATACTCGTAAATCTGAACACAGGTGAAGATCACACCAAGAATGACCGTGAGGAACAGACCGTTACGAGCCCCGTCACGATCGTCATGCTGCAGGGCGTGGTGCGCCCATGTTACCGTTGTACCAGACAGAAGCAGGATCAGCGTGTTGATCAGCGGGAGGTGGAATGGATCGAAAGTCTCGACACCTGGAGGTGGCCAGTTTGCCCACATTGAAAGGTTTTCAAACAATGGGTTCGTGGAATCCCAGGTACCGCCAGCGCGCGCTTCATAGAAAATTGCCAGTTCAAAGAACGACCAGAACCAGGCCACGAAGAACATCACTTCTGAAGCGATAAACAGGACCATGCCATAACGCAGGCCGATCTGAACAACCGGTGTGTGGTCGCCGGCGCGGCTTTCCTTGATGACATCGCCCCACCAGCCAAACATCACCCAGAGGACGACGAGAAGGCCAAGGAGCATGATCCATGGAGAACCAGCAGAGAAGAAGGTGCTGCCCATATAGCCGAGGAAGCTCGCGGCCTCACCATCAGCTGCAGGTGCAAGACCCTTCATGAAGATAACGCCGCCAAGGGCAAGAAGGAAGACGCCCAAAGAGGCGAGCAACGGCCATGGTGATGGATTCACCAGATGATAATCGTGTTTGACTTCGGCGTGCGCCATGGAATTCCCCTGAGCTGTTCGCGCGAGTGTTGTTGTTTTGAACGCTAGTGTTCTGAAACCAAATCGGGCAAAGATGCAAGCTTATCCTTGCCATCTTTTGCCTTAAAATAGGTGTAGGACAGCGTAATCGTCTTAACATCGTCGAGATTTCGCTCCTCATCAATCAGCGGATTAATGAAGAAAACGACCGGCAGTGTCTTTGACTCGCCGGGTTCGAACACCTGCTCATCGTAACAAAAACATTCGAGCTTGGTGAAATACGGCCCGGCCTTGTGCGGGGTAACATTGTAGGACGCAATCGCCGTGTGCGCCTGGTCAGACGTGTTGGTGACTTCGAAATAGACGAGATTCGTCTCGCCAACCTTTGTCTGAGTCGCCGGCTCCAGCGGACGGAACTGGAAGGGCAGATCGGAGATATTTGCATCAAGGCGAACCGTGATGTCACGATCAAGCACCTGTTCAGGGGCGCCTTCTGCGTCGCGGGTGGTTCCCCCAAACCCTGTCACCTTGCAGAATGTGTCGTAAAGCGGCTTGGACGCAAAGGACAAGCCGAGCATGGCGATCGGCAGCACAGCCACTGAAAGTCCCATCAAAGCCTTGTTCATTCGTCATTTTCCTCCGTCGATGGCGGCGCACCCTCGCCAGCAACAATGCCAGAATTGTCATCCTGACGTGCGGTCTCGGCCTCCCAGTCCTGATCGCGCGCCACACCCTCTTTAAGGCGCACAAGCGTGATCAGGAAGACCAGCCCCATAAAGCCGACCAAAGCCAGCGCTATGATACGGTTGCGCGATTTGCGCGCGGCCACCTCGGCTTCGGTCATCGGCTCGGGTGGCGGCTGATTAGGGTCTGTCATATCTGCCTATCCTGTCAGTCCGACGAAGCCGAAGGGAAGCGGCGCGTAGAGACCAAGTCCGTGTTCAACGATTAGCGCCCCGAACAGCAATGCCAGATAGGCAATCGAAAACGCGAAAAGACGCAAGGCCTTCTTCCGTTCAGGCGCGCCTGCGTCGGCCTCCCCTGCCCGGCTGCGGTAAACGTCAGCGGAGAGATAAATGAAGCCAAGGCCCAGAATAACAGCCATTGTCGTGTAAAGAATACCGCCCGTGCCGAGGACACCCGGAAGAAGCGCAGTGACAAAAAGTAGCAGCGTATAAACAAGGATCTGGAGCCGGGTCGACGCTGCCCCTTTCACAACCGGCATCATAGGAACACCGGCTTTTTCATAATCTTTGCTGGCAACCAGTGACAGCGCCCAGAAGTGTGGCGGCGTCCAGATAAAGGTAATGAGGAACAGGGCCCAGGCTTCGATCGGCATGGTGCCCGTCACTGCCGCCCAGCCGATGACAGGTGGAAACGCGCCCGCCGCACCGCCAATGACGATATTCTGCGGCGTCGAGCGTTTGAGCCACATGGTGTAGATGACGCCATAATAGACTATCGACATGGCCAGCATGGCCGCGGCCACCCAGTTTGTGGCAATCGCCATCAGCGTGACAGAGAGAAACGACATCAACGTGCCAAGTGCCAGCGCGTCATCGCGCTTCACGCGTCCTGACGGCAAAGGCCGTGTCGCGGTACGGGTCATGATGGCGTCGATATCAAAATCATACCACATATTGATCGCACCGGCAGCGCCAGAGCCGACAGCTACGGCGAGCAAGGCGACAAACCCGGTAATCAGATTGATGTCACCTGGTGCCGCGACAAGCCCGGCCGCAGCCGTAAAGACCACCAGCATCATGATGCGCGGCTTCATCAGCTCGATATAATCGCGCACAAGCGGGATCGGTTTCTCGTTCGGCGATGTGTCGTCTAAAATCTGATCTGTCATGGGTCTGGACTGCGTTTGGTTTTATGCCTGCCTCGAAGCGAAAGCGCCAATAACACGAGAAACAGGAGAATTGAAATTGCGAACAGAAGGTATCCTGCCTCGCTTACTCGGTTCCATATATCGTAACTTGCCTGATAGTCCACATACCGCCTGGGCATAGACTGCGGCACAATGAAGAACTCCGGGATTTTGGTCAGACAGCAGCCAAGAGAGAATGCCGCAAACTGCACCCGGCCAAGCGTTCTGTTGTAGGACTTCTTCAACGCAGCAAAACTGATTGCCAATCCAATGGGAACAACCACTGACATTATCAGATGGCGGAAGGTTGCCACGACAAAAAACGTGTCATGAAATCGCTCTGACGACGCGTGCCTTTCGAGCTGGTACAGATTGAAGCCGCCCACCAACAAGATGATGATCACAAGCCATAAATAGCCACGCGATACGAAATCCGTAAAAAACGCCCGGCTTAGTTTTATGGCGGCAAAAACGGTGAATGCGAGTATCGCTGCAAGTAGCAGCGAATACACTTCAGCCTTCCCCAGCAACCACAGAATGTGCTGTAGCCAGACAGAGTCGGCTTCGCCCTGATCAGGTGCCTGGAAACTGCCACCAATCCCAGTACGATTCCACATGGCTGACACCCTTATGAAAAACGGGCCCTGGCGGGCCCGTTCGGAGAATGTTCGATCCAGCCAGGGCCTATTTGACCTTTGGTGGTTCGTTGAACTGGTGGAATGGCGGTGGTGAAGACAATGTCCACTCCAGCGTCGTTGCGTGTTCGCCCCATGGGTTGGCGTCAGCCTTGCGACGACGAACCATGCTCTCAATCAACACAGCGAAGAAGACAAACAGCGACGCCAGGATGAAGAGATAGCCCATGGATGATACGTGGTTCCAGAGCGCGAACGCATCCGGATAGTCGATATAGCGGCGTGGCATACCGTTCAGGCCGAGGAAGTGCTGCGGGAAGAACACAACGTTTGCACCGATGAACATCAGCCAGAACTGAATGCCAGCAAGCATGCCGTTATATTTCAGGCCGAACATCTTCTCATACCAGTAGAACCAGCCGGCGAAGAGCGCAAAGACCGCGCCAAGCGACAGAACGTAGTGGAAGTGTGCAACCACATAGTATGTGTCGTGAAGGGCATGGTCGACACCAGAGTTGGCCAGAACAACACCCGTGACACCACCGACGGTGAACAGGAAGATGAAGCCGATCGCCCAGAGCATCGGAACCTTGAACTCGATAGAGCCGCCCCACATTGTGGCAAT
>CAYFGB010000044.1:0-26338 GCA_964342455.1 uncultured Hyphomonadaceae bacterium | reverse complement strand
TGAGGCCTTCGATCCCGACAACCTCTTCAAAACGGTCTCTGAGCTGATCGGATTTTAACCTCACCCCTGCCCCTCTCCTTACGAAGGAGAGGGGGGGCCAGAAACAACAAGTCCCTCTCCTTTTCAAAGGAGAGGGATTTAGGGTGAGGTTACCTCTCGCGAACCACACCATCCCAAACCACGACCAAAACTTATCCCACATCGCGCGGGCGAGCCCCATCATACCCCCATGTCAGAGCCCGTCTTCTCCCTTGCGCGCATCATCGCGCCGCGCGCTAAAGACCCGAACGGGCCTGAGGCGCTGGGCGAGAAGCTGGCGGGCCTCCTGGGCCGGGCGCAGACCTATCTGGAAGATCACATCATCCCGAACCCGCCCGAAACCTACACCCAGCCCTGGACGCAGCTCTGTTTCATCCATGTGCGCAAGCTGCGCCGACATATCCGGCGTCAGGCCAACGGGCGAATGCACCAGTCCCAATGTCAAGAGCAAGTCTCATTTTGCAGGTTAGGGATACGAGGAATTTTAGAAAATTGCATCGACGTGATCAGACGTTCTTTACAATAAATTGAGCACGCTCAAACAATTCATCAAACGTCACAATATCTATGGAAGATTGTTCGCGACGAAAAAGTTCAAAAGTGTCAAACATAATCTGACTATCTCGCATAGTTCCGGTCCGGTCGAACTCTGTCCTGTCGCCGTACACAAGCAACGTCTTCGCATTTCGAGTTCGTTGCAATAGTTTGCGCTCACCATCGCTCGAAAAATTATCCGATTGATTCGCGACGGCCGACCACTCCGCCTTCTGCTCTAAAACTTGTGATACCGCAGCTATGAAGTCTGCGCTGAACTCCCAGGTTCCTGCGCGTCCTCCACTCTTTCGTTTGAAAATCCGAGATTGCGGAGTTTTTATTTCGACTATGACAGTGAAGTCAGTGAAACTCATCAAGAAGTCGACCTTCGGCTTCCCTCGATTATCTGTTCCACCAGAGCCAACCGTCATCTCCCTATCGAACTGGCGCATAATTCGATAATCTAAACCGTAGCCGAACACCCATTGTTGACTATCAAAGTAGTCTTGCCACTGAAGCTCTGGCCAAGTGGCAATCTTCAATTCCCGCTCAAATATCTCTAGTCCGGTTCGACGACCAAGAAGCAGGTTGATATCTTCACCAGTCAGCCCTTTGCTCATCGCCTTCAAGAGGTGCCGACGCTGTTGTGAATCAAGTTTTTGGACTTGAGAAACTAATCCTCGATCTGAGGCATCGACGATAACTTTCGGCCCAGTTCCCAAAGAGATATCTTCGATGTGGAAATTGTTCTCGTTGCTTAGGTCAATAAATTTGATGCGCTCCAAAAAACGCAGAAGTCTAACAAACTCATCTCCCCTAAACGTGAATTCGTCTTTAGCGGTAGTACTGATCCACTCGACTGATTTGCTTGTTCTGTTCTGAAATCGTTGAAAACTTAATCGCTTAATCCGTTTATCATCTTGAGAAACAAGCGCAGTAACCTGCGTTTTCGAACGTTTCCAGATAACCTCAAACACAGCGCGCCATCAATCTCTCCCAATACTTGAGACTGGCTATCATCGAAAATCATTCTGACGTTTCGGACTTTCTCTGGGTTTCTAGAATTGAATTGAAAAACCTTGGTGATGTAGGTTTTGGCCGCTTGTCTGAGATCAAAAAACTTTTTGTCATTATCATCAAACACCACGTTTCTCTCCTTTTCTAGAATTGCGCCAGAATCTGGAGTGAAAAACCGACCAAGATCAGAGCAAGCCCTGTAAAACTAACCCACAATGAAGCATTCGCGGATCTTTGGTCTTCTTGATAGCCTGCCATAACCACTTTTCCGACCACTTCAATTTTCAAGGCGTTCACGCTTACTGCATCCATTGCGTCCTTGAAACTTGCTTGCGCTGCGGCGGGATCGAATGTTCCTGGGCTAGGCTCGTACATGAAACCTTCAGTGTTATGGAACTCCGTCCAGTATGCATTTTTCGCAATATCTTCCACCCAGTCACCGATCTCTCTATATTCATCCAATACGTCTCTCACTTCGGCCAATCGTCGCTCAGCACTTCTTTTCATTCCGATTTGTAACCGGACTAGATCGAAGCCAAGCAATGCGACTCCTACGAAATCCAACGCTAGACCGAGAATAACAAGTGATTGCAATTTTTTGCCTCAAACATTTCTGAATGAGTATAGCTCCAACCATATTGTTCTGCAATTGTTCTCTATACGTGATCATCAAAACTTATCCCACGTCGCGCGGGCGAGCCCCATCATACCCCCATGTCAGAGCCCGTTTTCTCCCTTGCGCGCATCATCGCGCCGCGCGCTAAAGACCCGAACGGGCCTGAGGCGCTGGGCGAGAAGCTGGCGGGCCTCCTGGGCCGGGCGCAGACCTATCTGGAAGATCACATCATCCCGAACCCGCCCGAAACCTACACCCAGCCCTGGACGCAGCTCTGTTTCATCCATGTGCGCAAGCTGCGCCGACATATCCGGCGGCTGGAGCACGGCCTGCGCTGTTTCATCCTGTTTCTGGCGACCCGGCTGCTGGCAAGCTCTGATGGCCGGGCCCGCGCGGAAGACTGGCTCGCCCGCCCGCCTCGCAGCGCGGCCCGTATCCGTAAGGACGACCCGGATTATGCGCTTGATGAGCCAAAGCCAAAACGCAGCAGTTTTCAGGCCGTGTTCGGCCCCTCCAATGGCGGCAAAGGCCGGGTAACCTGCAGACTGGAAAGAGATCGACGCCAGTCGCGACATCGAGCGCCTCACCGCGCTCGCCAAAGCCGTTCAGAATGCCGAAGACCATGCCCTGCGCCTTGCGGCCCGGATGCTGAAGAATGAGTTTTATCTCAGCTCGGATGACGCCGAAACGCCGGGTCTGACGTGTCTCGATTTTAACGGCACGTCCGGGCCCGGCGCTTTACCGCACATGCCCGGCAGGCGGCCACACTTTCCGCCCCTCTTCAGGCGGCTGGAATACTGGTATCCGCCCGATGATCTGCTCGCCCGAATGCCAGAAGATCTGCGCGCCGACTTGACCGACCTTCACATGGCCGGATGTCAGGCGCTTTCGGCGTGCGCGGAATTCTAGAGCCCTAGCCGCGAAAGCCTTTTGCTACCACGAAAATCTCTGGCGAGTGGGTCCGGCTGGCGGGCGGCTTGGCGTGTCTCACCTCGGTAAAGCGTGATTTCAGAAGCTCCAGCAATTCCGGGCTCGTCCCGCCCTGGAAGACCTTGGCACAGAAATTCCCGCCCGGTTTCAGCGTATCAAAGGCAAAGTGTACGGCCAGTTCCACCAGCGCTACGGTGCGCAAATGGTCGGTCTGTTTATGGCCCACCGTATTGGCCGCCATGTCGGAGAGCACCACATCGGCCTTCCCGCCCAGATGGCTGATCAGTTCGGCCATGATCTTTTCGTCCGATACATCGCCTTTTAAAAGCGTTGCTCCGGCAATGGGTTCGATGTCGAGCAGGTCAATGCCCACCACTTTCGACGCGCCGAGATTCTGCGCCACCTGGACCCAGCCACCCGGTGCCGCGCCAAGATCGACCACCGCATCACCCTTTTTCAGGATGGAGAATTTCTCCTGTAACTCCAGCAACTTGTAAGCAGCTCTTGATCGATAGCCTGCACTTTGCGCCTTCTTCACATAAGGGTCAGACAGCTGGCGTTCGATCCAGCGTTTCGAGCTTTCCCGCTTGGCATTATAGGCAGGCGTCTTCTTCTTCGCCGTTCGCCCGGCCGAGCCCTTGCCCTCGCCTATGCCTTTGCCCGTCCAGCGGCGTTTGCCATCATCACTCATCGCTGCCGCCTTCTTTTGTCTTGCGGCCGGCATCGCCGTCACCGCCATTAGGTTTCTTGCGTTTCTTGCCGCCCCGGCGTCGCTTCGTGGTCGGTTTGCCATAGATCAGGGATAACAGCATCCCTTCGCGAAGCCCCCGGTCTGCCACCCGCATGTCCTGGCTTGGCCATAGTTCCCAGACGGCTTCCATGATCGCGCAGCCAGCCAGCACCAGGTCGGATCGTCCATCACCAATGCAGGGGATTTGTGCGCGTTCTTGCCGGGTCAGCCCTGAAAGCCGCGCACGGGCCGCCATGGCGTCGGTGTGGGTCAGGGTCGATCCGTCCACAATGGAGCGGATATACCGGTCGAGATTGAGGTGTACCGCACAAAGGCTGGTCACCGTGCCGCTGGTGCCGATCAGATGGCCGCGATCCTTCTCGAACACTTTGGCGAGCGTGCGGCCCCGTTTGAACGCCATCATCTCTTCGCGCACATGCGCCAGCATGGCGGGATACCAGTCGGGCTCATTTCGCTCAGGAAACTTTTCAGACAAAGTCACGACGCCCACCGGAAAGCTCGCCCAGGCCAGCATGGGCAGTTTCTCCAGGGAACCTGAAAGGCCCGCCTCGCCTGCCGCTTTCGTGTCGACCCAGCAAAGCTCGGTCGATCCGCCGCCAATGTCCACCACCAGCGAGACGTCCTTGCTGGCATCAATCAGATCGAGCGCGCCGATAACGGCGAGTTGCGCCTCTTCGCGGGGCGAAATCACTTTCAGCGTCAGCCCGGTTTCGCGCTGCACGCGCTCTACGAACTCCCGGCCATTGCTGGCCGCCCGGCAGGCCTGTGTCGCCACACACCGGACCTTTTTGACAGAGTGTTGTTTGATCCGCTTCCGGATTTCTTTCAGCGCACTCATGGTGCGTTCAATCGCTGCGTCAGAGAGCTCCCCTGACACAGACATACCCTCGCCCAGGCGGACGATCTGCGAATACGAGTCGACGACCCGAAACCGTTTTCCCTGCGGCTCTGCGATCAGAAGCCTGCAATTGTTAGTGCCCAGATCGACAGCCGCAAACGCAGCAGATCGGGCGGGAGACCGTTTCGACCGCCGACGCCCCTTCTTCTTTGAAGGTGACGACTTGGAGGTGAGCATAGGTCCGCTCTGAATGACTAAGTTACGTGCAGCTTAGCAAACTACGCTGCGAGTAAAAAGCTCTGATCTCTTGAGCCGGACTGATTCCGTATCTATCTTTATATCAACCAAAGGTGAGAAGGATGACTCTCATGACAGATCGAACTGCTAAATTTCAGATTGGTCAGGTCGTAAAACATCGTCTCTTTCCATTTCGAGGCGTGATTTTCGATGTGGACCCGGAATTTGCGAACACCGATGAATGGTGGGAATCCATTCCCGAGAATGTTCGCCCGGAAAAGGATCAGCCTTTCTATCATCTCCTCGCGGAAAATGATGAAAGCCATTATGTCGCCTATGTGTCCGAGCAGAACCTGCTCGATGATGCAGATGGCGGGCCGATTGATCACCCGCAGATCAGCGAGATTTTCGTTGGCAATGCTGGCAATCGGTATCAGGTCCGGCCGGAACTTTCAAACTGACCGATAGGGTCTGATGAACAGAAGCAGCCGGGGCCCGTCCCCGGCTTTTTCATTGCTGACCTGTCAAACCGCGTCGGGTTGGTTTTCCGGGCGGGCGTTCTCGAAGGCAGGCAGCGCATAACACCGGGCCTCAATTTCTATCAGCGCCGGAAAACGGCCCATATCCATACCAAACCGTCGCGCATTCCAGATCTGCGGCACCAGCAGGACTTCTGCCAGCGTCGGCCGCTCACCGAAAACGAAATCATGCGTGCTTGCGGCCGCTGTTGATTCGAGCGCGGCAAACCCCCTGCCAATCCAGTCATGATACCAACGCGTCGTCGCCGCATCATCCGCGCCAAACTCATGCGTCAGCTTGCGCAGGACAGAGAGATTGTTCAGCGGATGGATGTCACAGGCAATTGTGTTGGCGAACGCCCGGCAGCCCGCCTTGTCCCAGGGGTCAACTGGCAGCAAAGGCGGATCAGTGAAGGTCTCGTCCAGCCATTCCAGAATCGCCATGGATTGCCCAAGTCGCCGCCCCTGATATTCCAGCATCGGCACCCGGCCTTCCGGGTTCATCGACATATAAGGCTCGCCCAGCTGTTCATTCGCGCTCGGTGCCAGATTGACCGGCGCATACTCAAACGCAAGGCCTTTGAGATTCAGCGCAATGCGAACCCGAAACGCGGCAGACGACCGCCAGTAACTGTAAAGCTTCATTCTGCCGCTCCCTGACTTCCGGCTGTTTAGCGCGCTCAGTCAGAGAAACCTACAGTCAAAGTCGGCGCATGCGATTTGCTGTGCGAATTCTTTAAAACCCGCATCCGGCGAATGCTATGATGGCAACAGCTCGTATGGGATCAGGGCCGCGCACCTAACCCTGCGGCCCCAACCCTCAACTACAGGAAGCTAGCCTGGCACCTTGTCAAAGGTCGGCACGCCATCCGGATTTGTATGGAAGGGCTGATGATCACAGTCGAAAATCACCATTTGCGGCGTTCCGAAGTCGCCTGGCTCATCCATGCTGCCCGCCTTGACCAGCGCGATCCCCGCCATGGCTGGCGCGCGGGATGTCAGCGGCGTTCCGCAATTGCCGCAAAATTCGCGCGTCACCGGCGCCTCAAGATCGGAGCGCGTGAAAGTGGCTGGCTCGCCGGACGTGTATTCAAAGCTGGCTGCGGGCATACCGATCACGAAGTTCGGCCCGCCTCCTGTCAGATACTGGCATTCGCGACAATTGCACTGAAGCTTAACGGCCGGGTCGCCGCTCGCCTTGTAGCGAACCTGTCCGCAATAACATCCGCCTGAAAATTCCATAATGTCCTCCCTTTTCCAGGCAGGATAGCAAAGTCAAGGCAGGAACGGCTATCCCTGCCCTAACGTCACAAAGGTCAGATCAGGCCGTCTTTTGCAAGTTTGGCCAGCCCGCGACCGATCACCATTTGCTGGATCTGCGTCGTGCCTTCGTAAATCCGGAAGATACGCACATCGCGATAGAAGCGCTCAATGCCATAGTCAGCCACATAGCCAGCGCCGCCAAACACCTGCACCGCACGGTCGGCCACACGGCCCACCATTTCAGAGCAATACATTTTACACGCCGCCGCCAGAAGCGTGACGTTCTCCCCGGCATCGCGTTTCTTTGATGCGTCGAGCACCATGCATCGCGCGGCATAGGCTTCGGCATAGCTGTCAGCCATCATGGCCTGAACAAGCTGATGATTGGCGATGGGCTGGCCGAATTGTTTCCGGTCCACAGCGTAATTCGTCATCTCATGGATCAGGCGTTCCGCCACACCAACGCAGACGGAGGAGATATGCAGACGACCGCGATCGAGCACAGACATGGCCACCTTGAAGCCCTCGCCTTCCTCGCCAAGACGATTGGCGACCGGCACGCGCGCACCGTCAAAATTCACATCACAGATATGGGCACCCTGCTGGCCCATCTTTTTCTCAGGCTTGCCGATCGACACGCCGGGTGTGTTGGTTTCCACGATAAAGGCCGAAAGCCCTTTACCACCCGGCGTATCCTGATCGGTCCGCGCCATAACGGTCAGAAGATGCGCCTTGTTGGCATTTGTGATGTATCGTTTCGTACCAGTCAGCACATAATGATCGCCATCACGAACGGCTTTGGTCTGAACAGAGCCGGAATCAGACCCGGCTTCAGGTTCGGTCAGGCAGAAACTCGTGATCACTTCACCGCTGGCGATCTTCGGCAGCCACTCCGCCTTCTGCGCGTCATTGCCCCACATGACCAGGCCCTGGCTGCCAATGCCGATATTCGTACCCGCGACAGATCGGAACGCTGGCGAGGTCTGGCCAAGTTCAAAGCCGACAAGAACTTCTTCTTCCATGTTCAGGCCAAGCCCGCCATGCTCTTCCGGGATTGAAACGCCGAAAAGACCAAGCTCTTTCATCTGCTCGACGACGTCCTGAGGAACTTCGTCATTTTCAGCGACCTGCGCCTCTATCGGTTTGCATTGCTCGTTCACAAACCGGCGGATCATCTCGATCAGCGCATCTCTTGTTTCCTGATCGTATGCCATGCTCATACCCCCGTGTATGTCTGTTATTGTCACTTGTAGATTATGATAGTGCGGTCCCTGTCTAGCGTCGATAGTGGACTATCGCAAATAAACCGACACGGTGCGCAGACAGAAATTTCGAAAATTTTATTTGCTGTTTTTCGATATGGATGATATTGTTTTTCAATATTACGGAAGGACAATCAATGAAACCAATTCTCGTACTGGGCAGCGCTTTGCTCGTGTCTGCCTGCGTTATCGTAACGGCGTCACCTCAGGGCCAGTCTCTGGATATTGGCGGCGCGGGCACCGAAGTCGAGATTGGGCAATTCAACTCAATCGAGCTTCGCGGCGGTGGCGAGCTGGATATTGAGTACAGCGAGTCCTTCAGCTTCACAGACACCGGAAAGTCGGGTGACTGGGATGTTCGCATGGATGGCGACAAGCTGGTTCTGGCATGTGACTCCCCGTGCAACTGGCGTGGCGACCGCTCGGCAAAGGTTACACTTCCAACGCTTGAGAACCTTTCACTGAATGGCGGTGGTGAAATTGATATTTCCGGCCCATTCCATGGCAGCGATGAAATGAATATCGCGATCAAGGGGGGCGGTGATATCGACATCCGGGATGATGTCGCCGACGTAGATGAACTGAACATCGCCATTATGGGCGGTGGGGCGGTCAACGCTTTTGCGGTACCGGCTGACGAGGTGAATGTATCGCTGACGGGCGGCGGCGAAATCCTTGTCACAGCCCATGACGAACTCAATGTGTCCATCATTGGCGGCGGTGAAATCCGTTATCGCGGCAACCCGGAAGTGTCACGCTCCATACTTGGCGGCGGCACGGTTCGCCCTGCCAGCTGAGCCTGGCATGGACAGAGTTTCCAACCCGCCTTAAGAACGGCCCCGAACACATCCGGGGAGAGCTGAATGAGCCTGCAAACGCAAACCGAGGGCGAATTTAAGGGTTGGGAATTCTGGGACACTGACGATTTCGAAAATCGCATTGGTCCCTTTTATTTTCGACGAGAAGAGGACGGCAATATTGTCGGGGCCTTCCGCGCTGAACAGCGTCACATGAATGGGAACAATTCCATTCATGGCGGCTGCCTGATGAGCTTCGCAGATTTCGCCTTGTTTGCCATCCCTCAGTCCCTGGGCGAAGATATTCATGGCGTCACGGTCACCATGAATTCCGAATTCATTGGCGGCGCCGTGGTTGGCGAGTTGATGGAAGCTCGCGGGGAAATTCTTCGCGCTGGCGGCTCACTGATCTTCGTCCGAGGCCTTATCACGGCCAATCAGCGACCATGCCTGAACTTTTCCGGCACGCTGAAGCGGATGCGCCGAAGCTAAGCTTGGCTGAGGCCGGTTTTATTCGTTCCGGGCACCGGTCAGTTGGTCAACAATCAACTGCCGGACATCCTCGAGCGCCGAAGGCACCGGCCAGTGCGATGCTCCGTCAAAAATGCGAAGCTCTGGCGCATAACCCTGAGATTTTGCTGTCTCGATATATCCGTTGGTGCGCTCCAGGGTCACGCGCGGGTCATTGCTGTTGGTGACGAACACCAGTTCCGGCAATCCCGCCTCATCCGGCGCGCACACATAGTCCACCACGCCTGCCATGGCGATCACCAATGGGACATCATAATCACCACAGCTTGCCAGTGTCGCCGCTGTTCCGCCGCCCTGGGAAAACCCGGCTAACACGATGCGCGAGGGAAGAATGTCATAGCTCGCCATAACCGTATCAATCTGCGCTTCTATGAACTCAGCTGCAGCAGTTTTCGATGGCGCGGCCCCGCTCTCTCCCAGATCATACCAGCTGTAAGAGCCCGGCCTGAGCATATTGGGGGCATTTGGAAACAGGAAAATCGTGTCGGGCAAATCCTGCGAAAGCTCAGCCGACATCATGGTGAAATCAGACCCTGTTGAGCCATATCCATGCAGGAAGATAACGAGACTGTCCGGCATCCCGCTGGCAGGGCCCATGCCCTGCAGCCCCAGCTCGTAGAAGGGCCTGGCCTCTGTTGTGGTTTGCGCCGCTGCCGCCAGCCCCGAAAGCGCCACGGCCATCACGCCGACCAAATTGGCGATTCGCAAACTCATCCCACACCCTCTTTTGCCGTGTATCATGCGGACTTGCTGACCGGCTTCATTCGGCCAAAGCCAAACCGGACCAGAGCTTCAACAACGTCATGCGGATGGGAATGATGAAGCAACTGACCAGCCCCCGGAATGCTCGTCACATCGACATGGGCGTATTTCTGCGCAAACGCCTGCGCCCAGGTAACCGGACAGATCGGATCGTCCTCGCCAATCACATAATGCAGCGGAACATTCATATCCCGGACCTGGTCGGACCAGTCCCGGAACATGCGCAACCCATCGCCGATAAAGCCGTCAAAACCCGCGACACTGACCATGGACATGCCGTCATGAACCAGTCGGTTGACTTCCGGGTCCTCAAGGGCGCGCGCATCGCTTGGTACTTCGCCATAAGTACGTCGAATGATACGATTGCGTCCCTTCTCACTTCGATAGAATGCGGCATAGGACGAGAAGACAAACCGGAACAGCTGGACCGAGAATCTGGAGGCGCGCGACAGGAGCCGGATCTGCGTCGGATAGTCAGCCAGCATAGCCGAATCGGTGATCGGCACGCCGCCCGCCAGCGCGCATACCTGCTCAACCCGATCAGAATGTGCCGTCGCAGCCGCGCAGCCGTACAGCACGCCCGATGTATGAGTCACAATGGGGGCCTGGTCGATACCCAGCTCATCAAGAAGGATCGGATAAAACTCCGTCCACTCGGACAAATTACTGCGCAGATCTTCCGGAGGATCAGAGTAGCCATAACCGGGTCGGTCCACACAGATCAGGCGCAGCCCCTGATCTGCCAGGCGAGTCTCGAACGTCTGGGTAAAGCCATGACCAAGCCCCATGCCGTGCAGGAAAATCACAGGCTTGCCCCGCGGTGCGCCGCGCGCCGTCCACACCAGTCGCCGGCCATCTCCGCGTTCAACACTGCCAGACCGGTTGATCATGCTGAGGGGTTTTCTCAGGCTCTGCCCACTCTGAAGCAGAAGGTGAAGCTGATAGGCGACACGCACCGCATCTTCCCGGCCTGTGACGTGCATTTTCCGATAGATGGATTTCGACTGCGATTTGAGCGTTTCCACCCCGCGGCCCGTTTCTTCCGCAATCGCGGAGAAGCTGTGCCCCAGAACCATGCGGCGCAGCAGCGCGATCTCTGCAGGCGTCAGAGAAAATTCCGTCGCCATCAACTCGCTGATCGCCGTCGACCATATCGTTTGACCTGTCCGGAAGATATATCGTGTCGGCCCGTCATCTGCGGTCACATTCGCGATACGGCTGATGGTCAGGTGAACAAATTCATCCGACTGGCCTACAAACCTGACAAAGCTGGTTCTCTGCTCCGACACTTCATGCAGGGTTCGCAGCGCCGAGCGTACCCGCTGACCATCCTCTGGGAGGGGCGCAATATCAAAAGCCGACCCGCCAGCATTCGGATAGGTGCCCTGCCAGCTGGGATTGCTGGCCAGAATGCTGCCATCGGGTGCAACCAGCGCAGCGGCGCCCGGCTCGGCGTCAATCATGGCCTGTTCGTTCGCAAAATCCTCGCGCAGGGTATGCAGGCGCTCGAGAATGTTAAGGGCTTTCTCGACATGCCCCATCAGGCTTTTGGCCTGATCACTGTCCGGGTCGAGATTCGAAATGTACCGGTCCAGATCGTCAGCAATAATGTCGTACTGCGAAGGCGACAGCGCCACATTATAAAGGGCGTCAATGGTTGCCAGCAAATCTTCGGTTACGGTACGCGACATTCAGTGATTACTTTCTGAGCGTTTTTTACCCTCGAACGAGAAATCCAACAATTTCTTGTGCTTGTATAAACATTTTTCGAGTTTTCACCCTAGCGGGTGATGTACACGCTCACAACCAAATTATACCAATTGGCAGCGACTTAACGGTGGGTGGGACCATCCGGACGGGCGCACCACAAAACTTGAGATCCTTTTCAAACAGGACCTCCCGGGGGGTGAAATCGTTACGCCCAACAGACTGCGCCCCCCGGAAGCTTTTGGCTCCCTGAACTTACTTCGCCATCGGACGTGATTGCATCGCATCCATCCAGCGTGTCAGGTTTTCACGCCCTTCCCAGGCCTTGAATCGCATATAGCGACCGAAATTCATGCAGACGAACAGCGTAATATCGGCGTTAGTGAACCGGTCTCCGGCCACGAACTCCGTCTCGCCCAGAACGCGATCAAAATAATCCGATGTTTTCAGCGTCGCCTCGTGTGACATCTCTGACCATTCCTTGCACTGGACAGGTTCCAGCGCCGCAGCTGCTGGGGAGCCATGTCGGAACCAGCCCGCAATCGATGACATCAGCATCAGCTCTACGCGTCGATCCCACATTTCGATCTGTGCGGTTTCGAGCGGGGTCGCGCCCATCAGGTTTGGGTCGGGGAAGACACTCTCGAGATAGGTGCAGATCGCCCGGCTCTCCGCCAGAACGGTCCCGTCATCAAGTTCCAGAGCCGGAACCCGGCCAACAGGGTTCTTGGCCCGATATTCCGGCTTTCTGTGCTCACCTTCCATCAGGGCCAGTTCGATCTGTTCGACCGCGTCCAGCTTGCCCTTTTCCTTTAGGAAGAAGGTCACCCGGTCCGGGTTTGGTGCGCCAGTTGTCGTATAAAGCTTCATGATTGCCTCCCTTGTCTGCGTCCGTTCCTGCGGACTTTCCCTTATGTCTTTTGGTTTTACCAGTTCGACCGGATGCCGAAAGTCACATTCAGAGGTTCGCCAGGGAAATAGCGTTCATTTCCAAAGGCAAAATCGGCACGGTCGGCATAGCGCTCGTCGAAAAGATTGCGTGCACTGAGCCAGAGCTCAAACGATTCGCTGAGTTGATAGGCAGCACGCGCCGAGGCGATTGTATGACCACCATACTCATGCGCATTTGCCCCATCGGTAAAATAGTTACCGGTATGATCGACCGACAGGCTGGTCAGCAATTGCGGCGTCACCTGCCAGTCAATTGCCAGATCGCCAAGCCAGTCCGGCGCCGTATCAACCTTGTTGCCGGAAGCAATGCCGCTGGATGGATTGTCGAACGCATAGGTATGGTCCGCCCGGCTGATGTTACCCGAAACCGACACGGTATCGGAAATCAAAGCGACAAAGGATGCTTCAATACCTTTGTGCCTGGTCTTGCCATCGGTGACATTCAGACCATCCGCATCCCGGAAGAAGAAATTCTCCTTTTCCATCGTATAGGCCGCGATATCAAACATCAGCCGGTCATCGAGAACAGACCCACGCGCGCCGATCTCCAGACTGTCGAGCGTTTCCTCTTTGGCTTCTCCGGCAATTTGCTGAGACTGGAGCCGATAAAGGTCCGAGGCCTGAGGGGCACGCTCGCCCCTCGCATAGTTGGCGTAGAGGTCCACATTGCCTATAGCTTCGGTCCAGATTGCGCCGAGTTTCGGTGTCAGCAATTCGAAACTGTCAGACCGGTCCGACGGCACATTGAAGCGGCCACTGATACCGGATGGAGTATGCGTGGTGTAGTCATAGTCATGGGTTTCACCGCGAAGCCCGGCCAGAAGTTTTACATCCTCAATGATCTCGAACTCATATTCACCCCACAGCGCCAGTGCTGTGGTATCAACGGTGTAGTCATAGTGACGTCCGACCGGAAACCGGCTATCGCCCGGGAAGAAGCCGAATGGCTCCGCCTGCGTTTCCACCAGATCACCACTGGCCAGATCAACCATGCCGCCCAGACGCCAGACGCCGCCGCCCGCCTCTCCACTGACGCGGCCCTGCGCACCGATGGCTTCATGGCTGTTTTCTTCCAGTCCCTTATAGGGAAGGAAATGCTGGCGGAAGGTCATATCCTGCCAGCGGACAAACGGTGTGACCTCAACATTCACATCACCGATCGCCCGTTCCAGTCTGACGGCGGCCATGGCAAAGCGCGCATCGCGAAACGCTTCCGGGTTCGGGTTGCTGGTGGCGATGTCTTCATCCTTGTAAGCCTCTGGCCCTTCAATGAAGCCAGCGCTTTCCTGGTTGAGGTTCATGAAACTGCCCCAGGCCGTTCCATTCCATCCACCAAGCATGAAATCATGCGATACTGTCGCTTTGAACTGATCTATTCCGGTGACGTCTCGCCAGCCATTGTCATGCTGAACGGAGAGTGCGGCGAAGCCATCTTCCTTCCGCGCAATTGCATCGCCCTTGTAACGACCAAGACTGGAGACACTTGCCCGAAGCGAAGAGGATCTCGCATCACCATCGGGGAAGATAATATTGATCAGTCCATGCACAGCGTTCGAGCCATACTTTGCGGATCCGGGCCCGCGAACAACTTCAATCACATCAGCGACTTCGTGATGGATTTCAAACAGCATGTTCACATTGCCAAAAGCCGGAGACCGGGTCGGCACACCATTCTGCAGGATCAGGAAACTGCCCTGCCCCGCGCCGCCGGTGAGGACAGGCGACCGGATGGAGATCAGATGTTCCTGGCCGGAATTCATATGGATGTTCACCCCTGGCAGGGTGTTCAGAACTTCTGCCGGATGATCGGCCGAAATCTCTTCAATCGTCTGGCCGTCTATGGCGGAAAAACTGCCAGGCGACCCGGGCGTGCGATCCCCGAATACAGAGATCGCCTCCAGTCGCAGATCGTCCGTCGCCATAAAGGACAGGCTGGCAGTTTCAGTCTGAGTATTGAGTTCGGATGTCTGTGTTTGGGCAGAGCCATTCATCAAAATGGAATTGGCCGCCGCAAAAACGACGAGTGAACCAGCGACACGCAAAATATACCTCCCTTTGCCCATTTTCGCGGGCAATCTTGGAGGTAGGTCTAGACAAGGGAAGGACCAAACAAAAGCTGCGAATTGTCTCTGCCGTTACGGCAAGTAATCACAGATTGCGTGAAGCGCCTATCCCAGGAAAAGCTGGGCTGGGAGAACACCAGCAATACAGGCTGACATGCAGGTTGCCAGGGTCCCCGCCAGCAGCGTTTTCCAGGACAGGCTCAGAAAGGTGTCACGGCGCTCTGGCGCGATGATGGTCAGGCCACCAATCAGGATGCCGATAGAGCCGAAATTGGCGAAGCCGCAAATTGCGTGCGCGACGATGATGCGAGAGCGATCAGAGAGCTGATCTTCTGGCGTGTTGGCAAGATCGATGAAGGCCACGAACTCGGTCAGAACCGTCTTAATGCCCATCAGCGAGCCCGCCTTTGACGCCTCTTCCATGGGTATGCCGACCATGTACATCAGCGGCATGAAGATCCAGCCCAGAATACGCTGAATTGAGAGCGGTTCGCCGTTCACATCCGGCAATACACCAATCATCGCATTCGCAATGTAAAGAATTGCGAGCGCCGCAATCAACATGGTGGCAATGTTCAGAACGATCTGCAGGCCCACCGTCGCACCAGATGAGAACGCGTCCATAGTCGATTCATATTCAAAGTCCGGCTCGTGCGCGCGGTCTTGAATAGCCGTTGTTTCCGGCACCATGGTCAGCGCAAGCGCGACAGCAGCAGGGGCCGCAATGATTGATGCGGTGAGAAGCTGGCCCAGAGGGTTTGCCATAACGGGCTGGAGGAAGGTCGTGTAGATAACCAGAACCGAACCCGCAATGGTCGCGAAACCTGTTGTCATCAGAACGAAGACTTCAGACCGGGTCATGCCTTTAATGTAGGGCTTTACCAGAACCGGGGCTTCGGTCATGCCCATAAAAATGTTGGCAGACACCGCAAGAGAGGTCGCGCCGCCGATACCCATGGTTTTGGAGAAGATGAACGCGAAGGCTTTCGTGATATAACGCAGGATACGCCAGTGCCAGAGCATGGCAGACAGCGCCGCGACAACGATGACGAGTGGCAAAATCTGGAAGAAGAAAGCTGGATTGGCCTCAGCCTGCTCGACAGGGAATGTGCTGTTGTCCCCGATATATCCGAACACAAAGCCCGTGCCAGCTTTGGTGGCTTCCTGAAGCGCATCGACAATACCATTGGCCTTGAAAAGTGTGTCACGAACAGGTGGAACAACGAAAAGCAGCAGCGCGAAGATGAACTGAAGCCCAACGGCACCGAGCACGATTTTCCACGGAAAAGCCCGGCGATTTTCAGAAACCGCCCAGGCGATGGCAACGATCATCGCCAGTCCGAGCAGTGCACGTGCGTTATCCCAGCCCCATTCCATCACGGCTTCCTTTATGACTTTGTTCGTTTTCCGCTTTAGCTCATTCTTGCTGACTTACCAGCCTTGGACGGCAGAAATATTCTGAAACCCGTCCAGAGCCGGATGATTATTCAGGTCGGGACACGCCCAGATTGCTGTCGCGCGTTATCCATTCACTCATCCAGTCAACAAAAGCGCGATCAAAATCCTTTTTCTCCTCGGACAGCTGGGCGTAGGGAATCAGGTCGGTATGGCGCAGACGAAGATTGTCCCGCGATTTCGAATAGCGCCAGCCGGTGACCCAGCGCTCCATCATCCAGCGCTCATGTTCGAGATTGGCCAATAACTCGCGGGCGGCATCATCTGGTATGATTGGCACGCCCGGGGCAACATTCGGTGCACTGTTCGGCGAGAGCACGTCATCCTGAGAGAGATACGGGCGGATATCAAAACCCAGCGCCGCCAGCTTGGCGGGCAAATGCAGAACGGCGTGGCGGTTCGCCATTCGGAACGCCTCAGGCAGGACATCCCAGTTCCGGCTGGAATCCGTATCATTCCACACCACGCGCCGGTAATTCTCATGATAGGCGCGCGCCAGCTTGTCGGGTTCGCGATCAAGAATGCCCAGCGCCATGGCAAGGTCATGCCAGCCCCCGAAGGCATAAAGGCCGCAGGGGTGAAAATTATCCTGCCAGCGTACCGGGTTGAGGCCATTGCCCTCGCGCGACTGGACGAAGATCGGCGCGTTGAAAAGATCATGCTGGCGAGCGGATAATTGCAATGCCAGAGCAGCCGCAAGCGGCTCATCCTGATCCTCGCGGGTCACATAGGCAATGGTGACCGGGTCTATTGCCCGTAAAGGGGCGAGCCGTTTCAGGGCATCGTCTGAAAGACCGTTCGCCGGACACTCAATGAACTCGATGTCCATGTCCCGAAGTTCGGATCGGCTGGTTTCCTGTGACAGCCCAGGGTGGCGTGCATTGAATTCGGCTTCGGCCTTGAGCGCGCCATTGGTGAGTATCGTGAAGCGCGGCAGATCCTGATCGGGCATGATTGAGGCGAACAGCAATTCTTCGATCATGGCGACTGTGAGCGGGCTGAACCCGAAAAACAGCGCATGGATCCGCCGCTGCCCTGCCCGGGATGCGAGCAGATAAGGCGGAACCGGCATAATGGCCGTTCGCGCGAGCGCCCGGGTCTCTGAAACAGCAATCAGCTGATCTTCCTCAACGGCTTCCGCTTTCCCGGCTATATGGGTCTGCCGCAAGTTAGATGCGATCCAGGGATTGTCGAGTATGGCGAAGACCGTGGATTTGCGGGCATAGCTCGCAATGGTGAGCGCCGTCTCTGCAGTTTGTCCGTCAGTCGATTCTGCCACCAGCACACGGTCTGCCCCGCTTATACTTTTCCGCATGAAGGGGCTGGTTAGCGAAGGTGGACGAGCCACCGCCAGTACGGGCGACAGCTCCATTTCACGGCTTTCACCATGATAGGTGACCGCCCGACCATCCTCGAGCTTTTCTGCCGTTCGAAGCGCAATGTCTCGACTGCCAAGCACCACAATATGCCGACGACGCGTTTGTGCACGAAACCGTTCGATCGGCGCAAGAAACACGCGGAGGACCGCCTTGATCAGAGCCGAAATGGCGATCAGCGTTCCAAGAAATCCGGCAAGTTCGATCTGCCAGCTGAATGCCTCTTCGCTGTATTCGGCATAGACATCGCTGAACACGAAAGCCCGGATCGCCTGATGGGCCGAATAGGCAAATTGCGACTGCAGGCCATAGGACGCGTCGCTGTCATAGACCATCCACCAGCCCCAGAAGGCGAGCCCGAATGTGAACAGCGTCGCGACCGCAAGAATATAGTTGAAAAGACTGCGTTTCGCGAATGACAGAATGGCGTCCATGCGCTCCCCCTCACTGCTTTGAAAGCTGCCACTATTTCCAGGCCCTGACCAGACCAGCCCGGCACCGGGCCTGGTTTTTCCTGTCACAGTCAGACGCAGAACCGCATTGGGTGAGAACACAGCCAGGGGCTCACAAAAAAGGGCGGCAAGATTGCCGCCCGATCCTGTTTTGATTTTGGATGCGCCTAGTCGGCCTTTTCAGGCCATTTGAAGTCGCGCTTTGGTGACCATGGATAGTGTGGCGCGATGCCATCGGATACTTTTTCGGGATAGTTCGGCTTACGCTTTTCGAGGAAGCTCATCACACCCTCCTTCGCGTCGCCCGTCCGTCCACGCTCGAAGATCGCGCGGCTGTCGATCTGGTGCGCTTCCATCGGATGATCAGCGCCCAGCATTTGCCACATCATCTGACGGGTCAGAGATACGGAAACCGGCGCTGTGTTGTCGATGATTTCGCGGCACCATGCACGTGCGGCGTCCATCAGCTGATCCTGCGGATAAATCTCCTTTACGAGACCACCGGCTTTCGCCTCTTCAGCCGAGAAGACGCGACCGGAATAACACCAGTCGAGGGCCTGGCTGATGCCGACAAGACGCGGCAGGAAGTAGGACGACGCGGCTTCCGGCACGATGCCGCGGCGAGCGAACACAAAGCCGAAGCGTGCATTGTCGGAGGCGATGCGGACGTCCATCGGCAATTGCATCGTCACACCGATGCCGACAGCCGCGCCGTTAATTGCACCGATAACCGGTTTCAGGCTCTCATAAATACGCAGGGTAACCCGGCCACCGCCATCGCGCTGCAGGTCTTCCTGGCTTGTGCGGCCCGCCTCGCCATCATCCTGGCGGGATTCATAATCGAAGGTTTTGCCGCCAGCAGAGAGGTCCGCGCCAGCGCAGAACGCCCGATCACCGGCGCCGGTGATGATGACAGCGCCAACATCATCGTCCGCATCGGTCATGTCGAAGGCTGCGATCATGTCCAGCATCATCTGACCGGTGAAAGCGTTCATTTTGTCCGGGCGGTTGAGCGTCATCGTTGCGATGCCGTCTTCAACTTCCAGGATAACTTCCTTGAATTCAGTACGTTTTGTCATAAAAAATTCCTCCCGATCAAACGTCTGACCGGGAGGAAACACGTATTCCCTAGCGAAAATCAAGTCGCTTGAGCGACCTGATCGCGCAAGATTGCTAATCAGTACTGGTAGCAGTTCACCGAGCGGTTCCCGGCATAGGCACCAAGTGCGCCGCCAGCAATCGCCCCGACAAGTGCATTCCGGCCATCATCGCCGCCCGCAAGCGCACCGATACCGGCACCCGCCAGCGCACCTGCGCCGCCACTGGCAATGGTGCGGTCGCGACGCGCGCGCTCACACGCGTCGAATGATGTGAAGGCAGTACGGCCATCAAAGGTCCAGCGTTCATTGCGCGGCTGGTGATAGGACGACCCATAGTTCGAATAGGTGTTCTGAGAGGTCTGGCCGTAATAGGGCTGGCTTGTGTGGTGCGAGTACGAGCCTGAATTCTGATAGTAGCCGGAATTATTGCCGTAGCCAGAATGGTTACCATAGTTCGAGTGGCCATGATGGTTCTGCGGATAGTTGGAGCCATAATAGCGGTTATTGTTGTTATAGCCGGAATGCCCATAGCCCTGTTGACCAGAATAGCTGTAGGTGCGGGTTTGCCGCGTGGTGGCATAGCCACTCGGATAGCCAGAAGACTGGGTAGAATAGGTCCGCGTTGTGTAGCTCGGCTGCGTCGTGCGGTAATAGCCCGAGTTGGTCGAGTATGTGCGTGTCGGCGTTGTTGAATAGCCGCTATGGCCATACTGGCTGTACTGCGGCGACGTCTGATAGCCATAGGAGTTGGACGAGTAGCCAGAGGTCTGGGTCGTTGAACCGTATGGGTAGCGATTGCCGGAATGGTATGAATATTCCTGACACTTCACCTGATTATTGCCGACAGCGCCGCCGGCAATCGCGCCGACCACGCCGCCAACAATGGCGTTGCGCGTATCGTTACCACCCGCCAGAGCGCCAACACCCGCGCCAAGTGCGCCGCCAACAGCTGCGCCACCAATGGTGCGGGTTCGTTTGGCTTCTTCGCAGGCCTGATAGGTCTGGTATGAAGTTTTGCCATCATAGCTCCAATACGAGCTGTTGCCGTATTGTGCGCTCGCGGTCGGGACTGCGAGTGTCAGTCCGCCAAGGGCCGTTGCCAGAACAAGTGTTTTCTTAAGCATTGAGGTATCTCCGTTTTGCCGACCGGGCGGCATACCCTGCCTTTTGTGGAACAATTTACGCTTAAGTAACCTGAACTGAAAGTGAATCGTTCCCTGCCATTCTGTAATTTCCCGAGTCTCACTGCGCCTCGCTTTCAGAACGAGATCACATTCACTTGAGCTTTTGCAAAAGACCGGCATATCTTTGGACATGCCAGAGTTTCCCTCTCCTACGCTTTACGCGATTCCGTTTTTCCTGGGTTCCATCTTCTGGGAATGGTGGGCGGTGCGAACAGGTCGGGCACGTGGAAAATATGAAACGAAGGATGCGCTGACCTCAATCGCCATGGGGCTCGGCAATGTCACGGTGAACGCGCTGACGGCAACCATTTCGCTATGGATGCTGATGGTGTTCTGGCAGTTTCGTGTGACCGAGCTTCCGATCACCTGGTGGTCGGTAATGTTGGCCTTCGTGCTCTATGATCTGGTGTATTACTGGAAGCATCGTCTGGCCCATCGCATGCGCTGGTTCTGGGCCGAGCACATCACGCATCATTCCAGCGAGCATTATAATCTGACAACGGCGGTCCGCCAGCCCTGGCTGGGCCCGTTTACCGGTCTCATCCTGTTGTCAGTGCCGCTGGTCGTTCTGGGCTTTCATCCAGCCTTGCTGTTCTTCGTGGGCAGTCTGAATCTGATCTATCAGTACTGGATCCATACAGAAGCGATTGATCGCATGCCGCGATGGTTTGAATCGGTGATGAACACGCCAAGTCATCACCGCGTTCATCACGCCACCAACCCGCGATATCTCGACAAGAACTATGCGGGCGTCTTCATCATCTGGGACAAATGGTTCGGCTCATTCGTCGAGGAAGATCGCGACGAGCGGCCTGTGTATGGCATCGTCAAACCGCTCAAATCCTATAATCCGCTCTGGGTCGCCTATCATGAGGTTGCGGGCCTGTTGCGCGATTGTGCCTCTGACGGATTGCGTCCGCACATCTGGTTCATGCGACTGACCCAGCCGCCTGGCTGGTCTCCCGATGGCAATCATCAACGCAGCGAGGATATCGTGCGCAAAGCGCTGGGCGAACAGGCGACGCGCGAAACGGACGATCAGGGCTCACTTCGCGTGAGCTGAGAAATCACCTCGGTCCAGCGCGACTCGAATTGTTCTGTCCAGGCAGCATCGAGGGCTTGCCGGCTGACGTCCCGGATCACAGAAAAGAAGCTGTTGAACTCGTCAGCGCTGACGCCATACCCGTCATGCGTGAAGCGGTTCGCCCGCACCATCACGTCGGCCGTCTCGTCATCGGCATCGGCGCGCATCAGCAAATCAAACGCCTGCGACAGCATCTCGCCCCGAACATCGCCATTGGTATCGAGAAAGAACAGAGATTCAAATTCGGGATGACGACGAAACAACTCCGCATAGATCCGTTGCGAAGGATCGCCCGCACGCTCTGAGAGCATTTCCAGGGAAGTCGTCAGGGCTCCTTTTTCACTCGGCAAGTATTCGTCTCCAGATTATGTATCAGCTAACCTTGCGTCAGAGATAGACAGTGCCTCACGCGGCGTTATGGTCCGTCCAAAATCAAGCGTTTAAATGCAGTATTCGAGGGAGACATGTAAATGACGCAAGACGCGAGCTTTCACCCCTATGTTCACGCCGCGGCCACGCCGGACAAACCGGCTGTCATCATGGCACACTCCGGCGAAGTCGTTACCTTTCAGGAAATGGAAGATCGCTCGAATCAGGGGGCACAATTCTTCCGTTCGCTTGGGCTGAAGACCGGTGACACCATTGCCATCTTCATGTCGAACACGGCGCGCTATTTCGAGCTGGCCTGGGCTGCACAACGTTCGGGCCTCTATTTTACCTGTATCTCCTCGCGTCTCACGGCACCCGAAGTCCAGTATATCGTTGAGGATTCGGGATCGCGCATCCTGTTTGTGTCTCCAGACCTCGCCGAAACGGCTCGCGAAGTGAAATCGATCACCAAGCTTGAACGCTATTTCTCGGTCGAAGGCGACGTAGACGGCTTTGAGCGTTTCGAACCATTGCGAGCTGACATGCCAACGGCCCGGATTGCCGATGAGAGCGCTGGTGCGGACATGCTCTACTCTTCGGGTACGACAGGCCGTCCGAAAGGCATTCGTCCGGAGATCGACCCTGAACAGCCGATTGATGCGGATTCTGTTCTGGGCATGATCCTGCGCGCGGCTGGCAATTTCGATGCCAACTGCGTCTATCTGTCTCCGGCACCGCTTTACCACGCCGCGCCGCTGCGCTGGACCATGACCGCCATGGCCATCGGCGCCACGATTGTGGTGATGGAAAAATTCGATCCGGAAGATTATCTCCGCCTCGTTCAGGCCTATAAGGTCACGCACTCCCAGCTTGTGCCGACCATGTTCGTCAAAATGCTGAAACTGCCTGAAGACGTTCGTGCGAAGTACGATCTCTCCTCTCTGAAATTTGCCGTTCACGCTGCGGCGCCATGTCCGATTCCGGTCAAGGAACAGATGATCGAATGGTGGGGGCCGATCATTCACGAATATTATGCCGGGTCTGAAGGCAATGGCCTGACATGGATCAATTCTGAAGACTGGCTGGGCCATAAAGGCAGCGTCGGCAAGCCGCTGCACGGCGTACCGCATATTTGTGATGAGGAAGGCAATGAACTGCCACCTGGCGAACCGGGCATGATTTATTTCTCGGACACCACGCCCCCAAATTATCACAATGACCCTGAAAAAACGAAAGGTGCCCAGCACCCGACCAAAGAAGGCTGGTCGTCACTGGGCGATGTCGGCAAGCTGGACGAAGATGGCTTCCTTTATTTGACCGACCGCAAAGCGTTCATGATCATTTCCGGCGGTGTGAACATCTATCCACAGGAAGCCGAAAACGTGCTGATCACGCATGACAAGGTCGCCGACGTCGCCGTTATCGGCGTGCCGAATGACGAGTTCGGTGAGGAAGTGAAAGCCGTTGTTCAACTGATGCCGGGTGAAAGCCCGAGCGATGAAGTGGCACAGGAGCTGATTGATTATTGCCACTCAAAGCTGTCGAAAATCAAATGCCCGCGTTCGGTGGATTTCGATCCGGAATTGCCGCGGCACCCGACTGGCAAGCTCTATAAGCGTCTCATCCGTGACCGCTACTGGGGCAAAAAAGACAGCCGGATCGTATAAGAGGGAAAGAGGAAAGGACCTAATAAATGGCAGACCCGAAAATTGTAGAATTCGCAGACCTGGAGTCCATCGTTGGTCAGGAAGTTGGCTCTTCAGACTGGCACGTGATCGACCAGGATCGCGTCAATCTGTTCGCTGATGCCACTGGCGACCATCAGTGGATCCATGTTGACGTTGAAAAAGCGACCAAGCTCATGGGCGGCCCGATCGCGCACGGCTTCCTGACGCTCTCACTTCTGCCAATGCTTGGCGCTGAAGTCATGGCTGTCAAAGGCGTGACCCGAGGCATCAACTATGGCTCGAACAAGGTTCGCTTCACCAATATGGTGCCGGTTGGATCAAAAGTTCGCCTGACACAAAAATGTCTGGCGGTCGAACCAAAGGCTGGCGGCAAGCAGATGACGATGGAAGCCACCATCGAGATCGAAGGCGAAGAGCGCCCGGCGCTGGTTGCCGAAACGATCACCATTCTGTTCGGTTAACAGCCCAAAACAAAACACCTGTTCTGGCCAGCGCCGGAACAGGTGTTTCGCTCAACAGGGGGTAAAGTCGAGGGGTGTAGAGACTAATCTGTCCCTTCTTCAACCTCGTCTTCAATGTCGTCAGCAGCGTCATCAATGTCTTCGCCGATTTCTTCTGCCGGACCTTCATTCGTATCACAGGCTGTCAGCGACAGTGCACCAAAAGCGGTCATTCCAGCGATGATCAATGGTTTCATGAGCATGAATTATCTCCTCTCTCCTGCGCTAATTACGGTCGGCGCAAAGAAAGGTTCCGGCTCACGATAAATTTATCTTCAATTATTTTTGAAAGCTCCGTTCGAAGCCGGTTTCCCGGCTCCTACTCGCCCTTCATATAGCGCGGCATCCAGCCTTCATGGGCGGCGCGAAGATTCTCCAGAGACAGGTCAAATACGCCTTTGTCTGATCCATCATCAAAGATGGACACCATCCACTCATGCGTCGTGTCGCCGCCGAACGGTGGCAGTGAAATCGGCACGCCGGCGGCCTGGGCCAGCTCGGTGAGCGCGTCGCCGGATGTCATCGGCGCTGCGAGCAGGAATCGGCCGTGCGCTTCACCGAACAGAAGTTCGGCGTCATTAAGGTTCGTTGGAACTTCGCCCGTCGCGGCAAACATCAGCGCATCAAGATCGACATTAATGCCAGTGCCGCTCGCCAGAGCCATTTCCGCCGCTGCGCACGCAATACCGCCATCCGAAACATCATGAACCGCGCTCACCAGTCCCTTTTCGATGAGAGAGCGCACGAAATCGGCATTCTTCTTCTCGGTCGCAAGATCGACAGGTGGCGGCGGACCAAGCTCGTCTCCTTTGAGGCCGAGCCATTCACGGGCGTAAAGCGACGCGCCGAGATGACCTTTGGTTTCACCAACGAGTATGAGGATATCGCCGGGCTGCGCGCCCTTCAGCGTCGCGACTTTCGAGACATCCTCGATCAGGCCCACACCGCCGCAGACTGGCGTTGGCGGAATGGCGACGCCATCGGTCTCGTTATAAAGCGAAACGTTTCCGGACACGACGGGGAAGTTCAGCTCACCGCACGCCTCAGCCATGCCTTCAATCGCCTTGACGATATAGCCCATGGTACCCGGCTTCTCAGGGTTGCCGAAATTGAGGTTGTCGGTGATGGCAATCGGTGTCGCGCCAACAGCAGAAAGGTTTCTGTAAGCCTCGGCGACGACAGCCTTGCCGCCCTCATAAGGATCAGCCGCCACATAGTGCGGGTTACAATCCGAACAGATGGCCAGCGCCTTGTTCGTGCCGTGAATGCGAACAATCGCGGCGTCCCCGCCCGACATGGAGCTGTCGATCGTGTCGCCCATCACATGGCGATCATACTGTTCCCAGACCCAGCGCTTTGACGCCATATCCGGACAGGACATCAGCTTGAGCAGTACGTCGCTGTAATTCTCAGGCTCGGGATATTTCGAGATATCGAGCGGCGCACGCTTTGGCGGCTCGACCCATGGGCGGTCGTAATTTGGCGCGTCCTCGGCAAGTGGTGGTACGGGAATGTCGCAGACGACCTCGCCGAACTGCTTGAGCACCATATGGCCGGTATCCGTCGTGACCCCGATCACTTCGGCATCAAGGTCCCATTTGTCAAAGATAGCCTTGGCGATGTCTTCCTTGCCCGGCTTGAGAACCATAAGCATACGCTCCTGGCTCTCAGACAGCATGATCTCGTACGCCGTCATGCCCGCTTCACGTTGCGGGACCTTATCCAGATCCATCTCAACGCCAATGCCGCCCTTGTCGGCCATTTCGACAGATGACGACGTGAGGCCCGCCGCGCCCATATCCTGAATGGCTTGAATGGCGTCGGTTTCCATCAGTTCGAGACAGGCTTCAATAAGCAGCTTTTCAGTGAATGGGTCGCCGACCTGAACCGTTGGGCGTTTCTCTTCATCACCTTCGGAGAATTCAGCCGACGCCATGGTGGCGCCGTGAATGCCATCGCGGCCCGTTTTTGAACCAACATAGAAGATCGGATTGCCGGGCGTTGCACCGCGCGCGTAGAAAATCTTGTCCTGATCAGCGAGGCCAACAGCCATGGCGTTCACAAGGATATTGCCGTTATAGCCTTCGTCGAACTGGGTTTCGCCCGCCACCGTCGGCACGCCGACACAGTTTCCATAGCCGCCAATGCCCGCAACAACGCCCGCGACGAGGCTTCGCGTTTTCGGATGATCTGGTGAGCCAAAGCGCAGAGCGTTCACCAGCGCAATCGGTCGCGCGCCCATGGTGAAGACATCGCGCAGAATGCCGCCGACGCCTGTCGCTGCGCCCTGATAGGGCTCGATATAGGAAGGGTG
>CAYFGB010000043.1:0-27561 GCA_964342455.1 uncultured Hyphomonadaceae bacterium | reverse complement strand
CCAGTGTGGCTGATCATCCTCTCAGACCAGCTATAGATCGTAGACTTGGTAGGCCGTTACCTCACCAACTATCTAATCTAACGCGGGCCGATCTTTCACCGATAAATCTTTCCCCCGGAGGGCGTATACGGTATTAATTCCAGTTTCCCGGAGCTATTCCGTAGTGAAAGGCACGTTCCCACGCGTTACTCACCCGTCTGCCACTATATCGTTCGACTTGCATGTGTTAAGCCTGCCGCCAGCGTTCGTTCTGAGCCAGAATCAAACTCTCAAGTTGAGTTTAGACCTGACAAACTATCCAAGGAAAATTGGATAGCGCTTATAAAGCGTTTACTGTTTGACGGGAAACCCATCCGTCATATCCAGCCGAAACCGGACATGAGAACAAGTTTTCCATGAAACGCAAACTGTCACGTCGTAAATTTGAGACTTAAAGTCTCGCGCCTCGACGCCGCCTGCGTTTCTCTTCCAAATCCTACAATGTCAAATAGCTGGACAACCGAAGCAAATCACTTCAATTTCCAATCCGCTAAGAACAACCAACTGGCCGGTCCGTTGCGGCGAGGAGCGGGATATATGCTCCTCAGTTCGGCCAGTCAACCATTTTTTGAGGTCAAAATCAAAAAATTTCAGCGAACCGAAATTCTAAATTTTGAACCACAAACCTCTGTTTCGAAACGAGTTTTCGTCTCGCCGCAGAGGCGGCTGGCTGGTCAAGAGCGGCGGTGTTTAAGCCACTCAAAACCCTCAGTCAACCACTTTTTTCAGCCTATTTTCAGAAAGGTCAGAGCGACCGAAACCTGAATTTTGGCGTCAAAAACACTCCGTTGCGAAACCGTTTTGTTTCGCCGCAAGAGCGTGCTGACTGAAGAAGAGGAACCGTTTATATGCTCCTCAAATCCCCCGGTCAACCTCTTTTTTCGCTTTTCTCAGAGCCAGGAAAGAACCGTTTACTCTGTTTCCAGCGTCAAAACAGTGCCTAGCGAACCATCGTGGGGCCCGTCAGAAGGCGTCGTTGACTGAAGAAGTGGCGCTTATAAGCGTTGGCGTCCGACAAGCGCAAGCGCTTTTTCCGCAAAAAGCGCATTTTCTTTTCCACAATCGCCGCCCCACCTGGGGATAACTGTCGTTACCCCCTGTAATTACGGGACATATTCAAACGACAGTGTGTCAGTTAGCGTGAATATACTGCTTCATCGCCTCTGCTTCGGCTTCAGTTTCTGCGATTTTCCGTTTTACCAGGTCCCCGATGGAAATGATTCCGGACAGTTTTCCGTCCTTAAGTACCGGCAGGTGTCGAATGCGGCGGTCAGTCATCAAACCCAGCGCATCTTCCAGAGTCATGTCGGGAGATGCGGTCACCACGTCGCGAGTCATCGCTTCTTCGACGGGTAATTCCAGCGCATCGCTGCCCAGTTCAGCAATACGACGCACAATATCCCGTTCAGAGAGCACGCCGCACACCGCATTATCGTCAGTTACAACGACGGTAGCACCGATTCTGTGCCGATCCAGTATACCGGATGCGACCCAAAGGCTTTCAGAGGCATTGATGGTGACGACCTCACCACCCTTCTCACTCAGAATCACTGATAGCTTCATGTTTCCTTCCCTCATACGTCTATTGTTTTGTGATTGACGCAGAGAGAAGTGTGCCTCGAAATTCCAGAAATCGCAAATCGCGGTCAGAACAACCTGTCAGGCGTGCGTCAGCCGGGCTCGAATCAATTCGTACCGGTCATTTCCGAAATACATGTCATCGCCATCGATAAAGATGGTGGGAGAACCGAATCCTCCGCGATCGATCAGATCCTGAGTGTTCCCAGCGAGGGCTTTCTTGGCTGCATCTGATTTCGCGTGCGATTCGAGGGCGTCACCGTCGAGTTCGGCGCGCTCAGCGCATCGTTTTATCTCATCCCATTGAGAAATGTCATTCAGATTCCCCCAATACGATTCGAATAGCGCCATCACATATGGATGAAGCCTGCCTTGCTCCATAGCATAGAACGCGCCGCGCATGGCTTCGACCGATCGGACAGGAAAGACCGGCGGCTGGCCAATGGTGATTCCCACATGCCTGGCCCAGTCCTGAAGGTCTTTCATATAGTAGCGCTGCTTCACCGGATGCGGATTGGCGCGCGTTTCATAGACAGACTGATTCACTGCGTTGAAAACGCCGCCCACCAGAATCGGCTTCCACTCGAAGGGTAGTCCCAGTTCGGCCTCCAATTCATGGAGTCGAACATATCCGAGATATGTCCATGGCGACGAACAGTCGAAAAACACTTCTACCCTATGGTCTGCCGGCCTCATTCACGTCTCTCCCTCTGTCTTATATATATATGCGCGGAGGCTTCCCGCGTGCGTAGTCATATTAGAGCATACCGAAGAGCCGGGCCAAACACACAAAACCCCGGCAACCTGATCGCCGGGGCTTTCCGTCAGAATTGAAAGCGGCCTAGCTGGCTTCGCGCAGCATGCGGGCAATTTCGTCCTTCAGTGCCATTCGCTTCTTGCGCAGCTCTTCTTCGTGTTCGGCAGAGGCTGGCTCAACCCGTGTTTCCATCCGGTGAATTGTTCCGTTCACCTCATGATACGCCTCAGCCAGTTTCGCAAAATGCGCGTTTGATGTTTTCAGCTCATGCAGAGCGGCTTCATATTCCGGGAATTCTTCGTGAAGCTCATGGGGTGTGTTGCTCATGGCCGGACGCCTCCTTCATGTTTGTCTATGAGAGATTTGTCTGCGCGGGTCGTTTTACGATTGGTCAAAAACGCGCAATCAACCCGGTAAGGTATATAGAGAGATGTTCCGAGCTGCGCCGATCCGCTGTGTCCCGCTCTGAAACGGTTACCTTAAACCTTAAGACTTTCTGGTGCATGCCAACGCAGTTTCATGCGCATCTTAACCTAAAATCCGTCTTTTCACCGTAGAAGCGAATGGTGAAGCGCCATATCGCACTGCGATCTGGCATAGCACGCGGGTTGTCCGAACTTTGATGACGGCAGCTCCGGCAAATGGGGAATGAAGGATGAAGTACGCAGTAAAAACCGCTCTTACAGGCATTGCCACAGGTCTTCTGGCCTTCCCGGCTGCCAGCCTGCCGGTTTTGGCACAGGAAGCGGTTGTCTCTGGCCAGTTCGAACTTCCCTACGGCATGGGGTTCGGCGAAGAATCCCGCGCCTATGATCCGAACACACGCGATAGCCTCGGAAACAGAGTTATCGTGAACGGTCGCATCTATAATGGTGACGAATATTCAACGCTCGGCAACGGGCTGAACACCCGATGGGGTGAAACCACAGGCCAGGGCATGATCGGCCAGTCCATGGCCGTCGGCAACCAGCTGAACGTGATCGCCACCGGCAATTACAACACCATCATCATCGACAATACGCA
Organism: uncultured Hyphomonadaceae bacterium; assembly: GCA_964342455.1. Taxonomy (GTDB): domain Bacteria; phylum Pseudomonadota; class Alphaproteobacteria; order Caulobacterales; family Hyphomonadaceae; genus Ponticaulis. Next base: position 24,164 of record CAYFGB010000043.1, on the reverse strand, counting down.
GATCAACAATGGCGACCAGACGGCCATTCTCAACGGGGAGCTGGATCTCAATGACTAACTTTGTGAATACGCATAAGCGCGGCGCCACCAAGTTTGCCGCCCTCGTTGCAGCAAGCGCCATGGCGCTTGCCGGATGCGTCAGCCCTGTTGCTGGCCCGTCTGGTAACTATACCAGCCCGATCGGCAATGCGCCGGTCACGGCAAACCCCACCCCTTATTCAGCCAGCCTGAGCTGTCTGTCGAATTTCGCCAGCGCCAATCAGATCGCCCGACCGCGCATCGCTGTCGGCCGCATTCTGGATTATACCGGCAAGGCGGATCTCGAAGGCGGTCGCAAAGTGACCCAGGGCGCGTCACTCATGGCGATTTCGGCCTTTGCAAAGGCGGGGGTTTCCCTGGTTGAGCGTTTTGACACCTCTGTTTCCGAACTCGAGCTGAAATATGCCAACAACAAGCTGATCGGCGATCAGGGCAGCCAGTTCCGTGAAATTCACGCCGGCTCCATCCCGGGATCAGACTTCTATCTGGTCGGCGGCATCACAGAGCTGAACTACAATATCCGCTCGGTTGGTCTTGAAGGCTATGTCGGCGATACGTCAATCGAAGATCCGAAGGGCACTTTCGGCAACAAGATGTATGTCATCAATGTTGGCCTCGATCTTCGCCTTGTTGAAACCCGCTCTCTCGAAGTCATCGACGTGATCTCTTATCAGAAGCAGATCATCGGTCGGGAAATTTCGCTCGGCGTTTTTGACTTCATGAACGGCAATATCTTCGACATTGGTGCCGGTGGACGCGCGCAGGAGCCGATCCAGCTGGCCATCCGCTCGGTCGTTGAACGTGCTGTCGTCGAAATGACATCGAATCTCTATGGCATTCCGGGCCCGTCTTCCTGTCTTGGTGAAGACCCTCTGGGCACGGCAGGCGAAACGGGCGGCTATATTCCACTGTCTCGCAACGTCGAAACCAACAATGCAGCGACTCGGTCTGAGCCAAGCCGCTGGAATGATAACCGGGACCGGGCTCTGAAAGCCGCGCTCCGTGGTCGTCAGTAAACTAGGGTATCGTTTAGGGAGGCGTCTGATGCGCCTGAGCACAAAAACACTTCTCGCCGCAACGGCGCTGACTGGCCTGACAACCTTGCCAGCCCTGGCACAGGACGCCGTTCCGGCAGATGACGCTGTGGTGGTCGTTGTTGATCAGCTCCAGCTGGGCGATGTCTTTGCCGATATGACGGTTGTGGTGGAAGAGAATGCAGCGGGCGCAACCGCTGCGGCCACCGCCATCGGCAATACCAGCTCCGCCCCGATTGAAAGCGGCGACGTCGATTACGACGCGCAACAGCAAAATAATGGCCTTATCCAGGCGAGCACAACAATTGTTGGCGGGCCGGTTTTCAATGGTCCTGTTTCAACCGTGACCACCGCCTATGGCAACACGGCCACGTCTTCGACGCAGAACGGCACCGCCTTCCATCGCGCCGAGCAAACGTCATCAGGACTGGTTTCCGCCTATAGCGACATCTTTCTCGATGGGGCAGATGATGTTTCGGCCACAACGACTGCTGCCGCAAACGTGTCGACCTATTCAACATCGAATGGCGCAAATCGTGGGTTCCAGGAACAACTGACAACAGGTGACGTCCAGTCTGTCACCACGGCCGACATCTGCTGCAACAATTCCAGCGTTCAAATCGGCTCCACGGCGACCGGCAACACTCTGACCTCCACCGGCGCAACGACCACCAGCTACAATGGTGCCGTCCAGCAAACCGGTGACATCAACATCTACGCTGAATCAGACATTCGTGTTGAATCAGGAACATCTGTCGCCGGATCGGCCACCGCTTCAGGCAACAGCGCTACGGTTCATAATGAATGGGGCTATGCCACACTGGGTCGCGAGGGATCCGAGCTCTCGCAGCAGAATAGTGCCAGCACAGCAGCGGTGACTACGGTCAGCCTCGACACCTTCTCCGGCACATCAGGCGCGACGTCTTATGGCGTGGGTAACTCAGCGCTGATTTCCAATGTCGGATCCGACACAGGTCTGTTCGCCAATCAGATGAATGACGGTGATATCTACAGCTACGCGTCTTTTGATGGTGGCTATTCCAATGGCAGCGCCGGCTATGCCAGCTCGACCGCCATTGGCAATGCGGCCACCGCTACACTTTGCTATACGTGTGGCTCCGGCGTTCTGACCGGTCAGACTCAGCAAATAAACTCAGCAGGCGTAACGGCCTATGGACGCACAACGACGACAGCCGGCGGCTTTGTCTCAGGGGCAGCTTCGGCAATCGGCAATTCCGCGACATATCAGTCCTTTGGAACGGATGGCGGCGGCTAAGCCATCAAAATCAGGTTCGGTTGACGCCGATGGCGTCGGGCCCAGGGGGATCGCCCCGACGCTTTGTCAGCGTCGGGGCGTATTCTTTATTGGCTGACGTTAAACTTCCCTATTAACTGGCGGTTCGAAATCTTCGCCGATTTGGAGTGCGGTATGCCTCAGCGTCTCTCGATGATCCAGATTCTACGGAGCCTGGGAGCCTATCTGGTTCTTTTGCTTCATCTCAGCGGTCATGAGGCGGTACATGGAGGGGATCAAACCCCGATACTCCGGCATCAGTTCTTCGAAATTGGCGGCACAGCGGGCGTCGACCTGTTCTTCGTGATTTCCGGCTTCATCATGGCCTATGTCACCGTCGGCCTGCCACACACCCTATCATCAGCAGGCCGTTTTCTGACCGCACGCCTTTTTCGGATCTATCCGATCTGGTGGCTCTTTCTGGGTATTCAGTGCCTGATGATGGTCGCGATCTTTGGCCACCCCTGGCATCCCGAGCAAGTGGCCACCGACAGTTCAGGACCAATGCTTTTTCTAAAGTCCATTTTCCTCGTACCGCAGGCCTCCCTGCCCGTCCTTGGTGTCGGCTGGACACTGGTTCACGAGCAGTATTTTTACATTGTCTTTGCGGGCTTGCTTTTGCTCCCCCGAAAATGGTTGCCCCTCGCCTTGCTCTTGTGGGCCAGCTTGCCCCTGTTTGCCCTGTTCACGGATCAGAGCACCCACCGGGCCGCTGACCTTTGGCGTTTGATCACGCACGCAATGACGATCGAATTTATTGCTGGCGCCCTGGTGGGCTGGATATTCACACGCGGCGTCCGGGTGTTGCCCGGCCCGATTTTTCTGATCGGTCTTTTCAGCTTCTTTGCGGCCATCATGTTTGTGCCTCCAGAGCTAATAAAACAGCACGCAGAAATGCGCGTGCTTATCTTTATTCTGCCATGCATTCTGCTTGTTTACGGCGCGGCCGGTCTGTCGCAGAGCAAACGACTGCCAAGTCAGGTCGACAAAGCCTCTATGCTCGGCGACTGGTCGTACTCTTTATATCTGTCTCACCCGATTGTTCTGGTCCTGCTCCGCAAGAGCCTGGAGGTCGCAGCGGATCTGACAACGAAAGCCGGTCTGCCGGAAGATTTGTCGAGCGCCCTGCGACTGGGTGCACCCGGGCTGACGGACAATATCATATTCATCTCGCTTGCCCTGATCGTATCAACGCTGGTTTCGCTGCTCAGCTATCGCTTCGTCGAGCGCCCCTTGATCGTTTGGTTCAAAGCGCGCCGCGCTAAAGCAGGATCAGTGCGGAATGAACGCGAGATCGAAGCGCCCCCTCTGTAAACGGGCAGCGCAGGCGAAAGCGGCTACTCTGCCGCTGAAAGCGCCTTCAGAATTTCAAGCGCAAAGTCCGCCCGGCCTTCCGGAACAAAGATATGATCGTGATGAAACGCCGAGACGACATTTGCCGGAATGTCGTTTTCCGCAAGAATGGCGCTGACTTTCGCTACAAGTCCGACCGCATCCAGTGATGAGTTCACCTGCAGAATGATACGTTTGCATGGAAAATTCAGCGCAATGTCTGCAGCATCTGCTTTTTCATAGGGCACAACACCGGTGACGCCTTCCGCCTCATTAAACAGCATGATGGGAAACAGCCCAATAAATTCGTCGGCCTTGGGCAGAGTCGCGAACCCATAGGTCACAGGATCCAGCTCCGGGCTGAGATTCTTCAGCAAGCTGGTCAGTTCCTGTTCTGCCGATTGGCGTGTTTCCTCTTTGGAAACATCGGCCAGCGCGTCTGCCTTACTTTTGCGTCGTCTTCGTAGCATTCTGCTGCGTCCCATATCTGTCTCCGATATCGCGATCCGGGATTATCGGCCTGAGTCTGCCCTATCAGAATGGTATGCGGCAAGTCAGGGCGGCATTCCAGCACGAAAAAGCCCTCCCGGTGACCGGAAGGGCGTTCGCGTTTGTTATATTGTGCGCGTCGCCGCGACTTAATACGTCACGATCTGGCCGACACCACCATCCAGAGTGATGGGCTGAGCTGGCAGCGGCACATCTTTCACGACGTCGCGCTGCACGGTTTCATAACGGGTTTGCAGCGTCGGCTCACAAACCTTGCCCTTAACATGTGTCTTGATCAGCTTCAGGCCCGGGCCGTATTTCCGTAGAAGAGACCGTTCGTTGCAGTTACGCTGTGGCGTTTGCGGCGCACAGACCAGTTCACCACCTGACTTGTGAAATAGCGCCTGTCCTTTTTCACAGCTGAAACCACTGGCCTGAGAAAAGTCGGCCTGTCCCTGTACAAGTTGTCCGAGAGTGACCTGCATGCTTGTGCCTGCGACGCAGCGAAAAACCTCGCCGGAAAAGGATTCGTCAACCGACTGATCTTCATCAATGCGTGATGCCGGGTGCGGTGTGCCCATATCGTCAATGCAGACGGCGCGAACCGGAACCACGGCAACATGGTCCACGACTTTATCGACACAGACTTCTTCCTGAACCGGAACGCGTTCGGTCACAGTTTCCTGGACGCGCGTCGACCCGGCGACATTCAGATCAAGTGTCGATGGAATGACCGGATCTGCCATCGGAATATAGCTGCGATTTGAAATGAATGTGGTGCGTGTGTCGGCGCCGCCATAGACGATACCGGCTTCGAGGGTCGAATAGCCCTGCTGCTCGATAATATACTGGCTGCCAACTTGTGCGCCACCCGGTGTTAGCACGAGGTTCGGACTCGGCACCGTGACACCCGGTGGGTAAATGCCGTGAACCTTTCCCTGCTCACAGCAGGTGGATGTTGTCGGTTGTTGCGGCGCACCGATGGTGACGCCAGGCACATTCACGACATGGCCTCCGCTTTGAGCGAATGCCAGTCCGGCAAGCGACGCGGCAGCAATGCCAGCGGTCAGCGCGAATGTGTGTCGCCATGAAACAGTCATGGGCCATCTCCCTGAAAAGTCGTTTTAAAAGAAGCAAGTCAGTTGCCCACTTCCCCCACGACACGAAGCTTGACCCATTTTAGGCGCACCAAGGTGGAAATTTCGTTTACGAATTGGCCCGGAGTTTGCCGGTGTTGCTCAGCATTCGTGAACACAGACCTAAAGAGAAACACTATGACGGATCGGGCAATTCACCCAAACACCAAGGCCATTCTGAAAGCCTGGAGACGCCTGTCGTCTTCAAGCACCGGCGCTTTCGGCGACCCGAAGGTCAGTGACTTTCCAAACCTGCTGAGCAGTCTGTTTGTTCTCAAACAGGTGGATACCAACATCTGGCCATTTACCAATGCCGGTAATGAGCTGTCGCGCAAGCTGGGACGCGATCTGATCGAGCAGGATTTTCTGTCGCTCTGGCGCGGCCGGGATATGGCACTGGTTGCCGCTCAGCTTGATGCGGTTCGCTTCAGCGGCACTCCGGGTCTGATCCGCTCAAAGGGCGAAACCATTTCAGGCGAGTGCATTGATATTGAAATCACTCTGGCGCCGTTGCGCACGGCAGGCGTTCAGGGCGAACGCCTTCTGGGTCTGTATCAGGTCCTGAGTGATGAGAGCATTCTCCGCGGTCGCCCGGTCTGGCGTCACTCGGTCGAAGCGCTGTTTGCACCTCAGCAATATCAGGCGGAAACGCCACTCCGCCTGGTGGCCAGCAACGAATAGCCCGCCACCTGTTCTATGTTCCGGTCAGGCCGCTGATGTCTTTATGAGATCAGCGGCTTTTTCTGCGATCATGATGGTTGGCGCGTTTGTATTTCCGCCAATCAGTGTTGGCATGACGGACGCATCCACGACTCGCAGTCCCTCTACAGCCCGCAGGCGCAGATCGCCATCAAGCGGCGCAGCGTCATCTGCGCCCATACGCACACTGCCAACCGGGTGGTAAATGGTTTCTGCCCGGCGCCGGATGAAGGAATCCCACTCCTCGTCATTCTTCGGCAACACCTCCGGCAGAACCGGTTCACCGCGATAATCATCAAACGCCTTTTGATGGACGATATCCAGCGTCATCTTGGCGGCATCGCGCATCACGCGGCGGTCGGTTTCCGAAGCCAGATAATTCGGGTCGATCAGGGGATCATCGAAAGGATCAGCAGACGTCAGGCCGACATATCCCTTGCTTTCGGGACGCAACTGGCAGGCATGCGCCGTAAAGCCATCCACGCCAATATTGGTGTTGGCATGATCCAGCATGGCGGCATTCAGGAAGTGAAGCTGCACGTCAGGGGCCGCGAGCCCTTCCCGCGTTGAAAGAAAGCCACCGGCCTGAAGGAAATTGTCCCGCCCCGGGCCTTCCTTGCGCAAAAGATAGTTCAGGCCCACGCCCAGTTTTTTCAGGCCAGCCTGTTTGGAATGCCCGGTGATCTTCTGCGTACAGGTATAAACGATGGTGACGTCCAGATGGTCCTGAAGATTTGCCCCGATTTCAGGGACGTCAGCGACAACATCAATCCCATGTTTACGAAGGTCCTCCGGGTTTCCGATGCCGGAGAGTTGCAGGATCTGCGGCGATTGCACAGCGCCCGCGCAAATAATGACTTCGCTCCCCGCATGGAGTGTCTCTGCCGGTGCGCCCTTCTTACGTGCGAACTCGACACCCGTCGCACGGCCATTTTCTACCAGAACCCGCGTCACCTTGCCCGTCGATATGATATCAAGATTATCTCGCGCCATGGCCGGGCGGAGATAGGCGAAACTCGCGCTCCAGCGCTCGCCTTCATGGATGGTCAGCTGATAAGGCCCGACGCCTTCCTGCTGCGCGCCATTGAAATCAGGCGTGTAGGGATAGCCCGCCTGCTGGCCTGCTTCGATGAAAGCCTTGTAGAGCGGCTCATCTGCACTTGCCTCACTGATGTTCAGGGGGCCGTCGCCACCATGAAACTCACTCTCACCAGCCGGATGGGTTTCCGATTTCTTGAAGTATGGCAGCACGTCCTCATAGGACCAGCCCTGAAGCCCCATTTGTCGCCATTGGTCATAATCGCTGGCGTGACCTCGGATATAGACCATTCCGTTGATGGATGACGATCCGCCCCACCCTTTGCCGCGCGGCCAGTACAGACTTCGATTGTCGAGATGTTTTTGCGGCGCTGTCCAGAATCCCCAGTTATAGGGGCCACGCTGCTTCAACAATGATCCAACCCCGGCAGGCATACGGACCATAAGGCTGCTGTCTTTTTTGCCAGCTTCAATCAGGGCAACGCGGACATCCGGATTTTCAGTCAGTCGGGCCGCCAATGCACACCCTGCGCTGCCTGCCCCCACGATAATGAAATCGTACCCGTTCGTCTTTTTGCCCGCCGCCATGGATGTTCCTCCGGTTATAATTCTATTTCCACGGTTTGCGATATTTCTCCGGACTCAGCAACCAAATCTGAACCAGCCCGTGCGACACTTAGAGTTAAAAAAGGGCTCTGATCAGAACGATGAGTGATATTCTCCCTTTCGCGCCGCCTGTGCGCACGAGAAGTGTTCTGTTTCGAACCGAAAAAAGACGGTGGAAACGCGTATCTCTCCAATTGCCTGTCACGTTTCTGGATGAAACGGGCCTGGAACATCGGGGCGAAACCATAAATATTGGTGCTGGTGGTCTGTTGTTTCAGACCTCGCATCCGCCATTTCGCGGGCAACGCGTGATCTGCTATATTGATGGCGTTGGCCGGATCAGCGGGCATGTTGTCAGAAGCGCGGCCGGACAGGTCGCCATTGTCTCCGACGCCCCTTTCACGAAACGCGAGAAACTCGCCGACCTTCTTACCTGGCTTGCCAACAAGGATGTGCTTGGCCTTGAAGAAGAGCGTCGCTCAACCCGAACCACCGCCCGGCTCGGTGTTGTTCTGGTCCAGACCCAGGACGGTCGCGAGCTTCGCTGTCATGTCATCGACATGTCGTTTGTCGGTGTGGCGCTGGCAACGTCTGACAAGTTTCCACTTGTTGGCGATATGGTGCAGGTCGGCTCCCAACAGGGCCGCGTGGCGCGCTATCTCGCGGAAGGATTTGCGGTCGATTTCACCCGTCGCTGACCCTCATAAAAATCTATTGCCAAACCCGCGCTTATTCTGCCTACACTAGGGGAAACTCATGGAGGCTGGGAATGAGCGATTTTGAAGTATCACCAACCGGTGGCAATAAGGGCAATGCCAACCTGATCTACATTCTGTATCTGGTGAGCATTATTGTTGGCATCACAAGCATTATCGGCGTGGTCATGGCCTATTTGAACAAGGGCGAAGCCGACGAAGTCACAAAAAGCCATTACATCAATCAGATCCACATTTTCTGGAAAGGTCTGCTGTATGGTCTGGTATCGACCTTCCTCATTGCACTGGTCATCGGCATCCCGATGCTCATCGCAACACTGGTTTGGTACATTGTCCGTTGCATCAAGGGCATGAACGAGCTGAGCAAGGGCAATCCTTATCCGAACCCGCAAAGCTGGTTGCTCTGATCGCGATCTGCGGAATCTGAATGGATTTCACAAAAACCAGGGCCGGTCTGTCACACAGACCGGTCTTTTCTTTTTATCGGCGCCGATCTCCCGACCTGACCGGAATGGGTTGCAGATCAGCCATGAATGGCACGTCAGACGACCTTTCCGGCCCACGCCGTCCGCCCGGTTCATCGTCATCATCAGATTTCTCGTATGGCAGACACATCACCGCGATGCCCATCTGAACCGATGCCAGCGTAATCGTCATCAGAACCACGAGCGCGAAGATGGCGATCCATTTCGCCGATGATCCCATGATCAGATCGTGCATGTTGGCGACGTTGAATGCCAAAATAGACACAACGAAAACAAGGGCCAGCGCGAAGCCGATCCCGGCATGGAACAGTAGAAATTTTACGAGCTTCGGCATCTGGACCTCGAAAGCCGTTGGCGTCAATATCAAGGATAGCTCAAAAGAGAAATCCGGCCATAGGGCAGTTTACCGCACGATCATGGAAGGATGCGTGTGCCGGAATCGTAAGCATCCTGGCCAGCTTTCGCCACGACAGAGCTTGTCAGATGCGACAGGACACTTATCCTGACACTTAAATATAGTGAACTAAGACGTTCGGGAGACACATATGCGTTTTGAGGGCTCAGAAAATTACGTCGCGACCGACGATCTGCGAATAGCGGTCAATGCGGCCATCACACTGGAACGCCCGCTGCTGATCAAGGGTGAACCTGGAACGGGCAAAACGGTGCTCGCCATCGAAGTTGCCAAGGCTCTGGGAACCGAACTGATCGAATGGCACGTGAAATCCACGACGAAAGCCAGCCAGGGTCTCTATGAGTATGACGCGGTTTCCCGTCTGCGCGACGGCCAGATGGGCGATGAGCGCGCGACCGACATTTCCAACTACATCAAGAAGGGCAAGCTCTGGGAAGCGTTCGAATCAGAAAAGCGTCCGGTTCTGCTCGTTGACGAAATCGACAAGGCTGACATCGAATTCCCGAACGACCTCCTACAGGAACTCGATCGGATGGAGTTCTACTGTTACGAGCTCGACAAAACAATCAAGGCCAAACAGCGCCCGATCATCATCATTACCTCGAACAATGAGAAAGAGCTGCCAGACGCGTTCCTGCGTCGCTGCTTCTTCCACTACATCAAATTCCCGGACGACCAGACGATGCGCGACATTGTCGAGGTCCACTATCCAGGCATCAAGCAGAAGCTGGTGAAGGATGCGCTGCAGACCTTCTACTCCATGCGCGATCTGCCTGGCCTGAAGAAGAAGCCATCCACGTCTGAACTGCTCGACTGGCTGAAACTTCTGATGAATGAAGATATTGATCTTGATACTATCAAGGAGCAGAATCCGGACAAGCTGACCCCGCCATTGCATGGCGCCCTTCTGAAAAACGAAGCTGACGTCCAGCTGTTTGAACGCCTCGCTTTCCTTTCACGTCGTGAAAGCCGCGGTCCGGCCGATTGATCCGGACTGACGAACCGAACAAATGAAGAAGGGGTCTGGCTTATACCAGACCCCTTCTTTGTTTTCGCTCTCGGAGCAAAAGCTGATCAGCTTGCCAGCAATTGCTTGATGAAGCTGGCTGATTGCTCGCGAAGATACTTCGCGCGTTCGACCAGCGCATCCGCATCCTTGCCGATCTGATGAGCGGCTTGCCCTGTCTCATCGGCAATGCTCGCCACTTCACCAATCATGTTCGACACGGAGGTCGCGGACGATGCTGCCGAGTCGACATTGGAAGCGATCTCGCTGGTCGCGCTGCTTTGCTGATCCATTGCAGCAGCCAGAGCACCCGAAACACTGTTCAGATTGTCGATCATATTGCTGACCACTTCAGAAGCCGTGCCCACATCAGTCGTCGAGCGGCGGACTGCCGAGATCTGTTCAGCAACATCACTCGTGGCCTTGGCCGTCTGCGAGGCCAGATCCTTGACCTCAGCCGCAACAACCGCAAAGCCTTTGCCCATCTCGCCGGCGCGGGCTGCCTCGATCGTTGCGTTCAGTGCCAGAAGGTTTGTCTGCTCGGCAATGTCTGCAATCAGCTTCACAATCGATTCGATATCAGACACGACCTGACCGAGTGTGTTGACTTCCTTGGCCACAGCCTCACCGGCCTTGTCGCCATCGCGTGCCATCGTCGCAACTTCACCGACACGCTTAGAAATATCAGCGATCGTCACAGACATCTCCTCGGCAGCGCCCGCAACAGCTGTCACATTGCTGGCTGTTTGAGAGGTCGAGACCGACACTTCATTGGCCCGGCGGCCTGTGGTGGCGGCTGCTTCCGTCACGCTGCTGGCAGACACTTTCAGTCCTTCGATAGACTTCGTCATGTCGGCGATTTCTGCCATCACCGATTCTTCGAAGGACTTGGCAATGCGCTCCAGCGTTTCAGCCTTGTCGCGCTCGGCCTGTGCTTTCGATGCCGCCTGTTCGGCTTCCAGCTCCGCCGTGCGACGCAGATTGTCCTGGAAAACGATCAGAGCACGTGACACATCGCCGACTTCATCCTGAGCGTTGAGCACCGGCACATTTACGTCGGTCCGACCATCAGCCAGCTCCATTGTGACCTCACCAATACGGCGCAGAGGCTGAGCAATCTTGAGGTTGAACAGAAGCCCCAGACCGACAGACGCAATCAGGGTCAGGATCGCACCACCCACAGAGATGATCATGATCCAGCGGAAAGCAGTTTCGGCGTTTTGCGTGGCCTGGCGGGACATGCCTGTCACCGCCGTTACGATTTCATCCAAGGCTTTGGTCGCTGTTTGGAAACGAGCACGGCCTTCCCCGCCGCTTTCACGCTGGCGCGCGAAGTCGATGCTGTCGATTCGCTCCATCAACTGAAATTGACGGGCCATCCAGCTTTCAGAATAGCTGAGCCAGGCCTGTTTCGCATCGCTGACGCTTTCGCTGTATTCAGGTGCAACATCAGCGAACTTTTCTGTCAGCCTGTCGAATTCGGAAGCGAGAACCGTTAAAGTCTCCAGAAACTCATCGCGATAGACCGCATCAGACGACAACATGAAGCTGTCACCCACAATGGCGTGCTCTGCGAGTTCATTCTGAAAAGTGATGACGTCGCGGCGAAGATCCAGCAGCTCTGCATTTCGTTCAGAGGCCGAGTTCGCCACCAGAATGTTGATCACCGTCGCGCCACCGACGAGCAGACAGATCAGAGCGACCGAAAGGAACGCCCCGAACGTTTTCTGTGAAATGGAAAGTTTGTCCAGCATGTTTAAAGCCCCAGCTCGCGACGACGTTCAAGTTCGGTCAGATTGACTTCAATCGTAGCGCTGCCAATCACGGCACCTTCATCCTCAAGGGTGAAGTTCACCTGAGCCAACCAGATTCCAAACTCGTCATTGTATTCGAATTCATCGACGAAGACCGTTCCGGCACCATAAGGCACAGTCTTCAGAAACTTGTCTTCATCGCCCTGCCAGAAATCGCTGGTGACGGAGCTTTGTCCGACGTTCAGCCCTTGCAGGTCCATCACGAAGAGTTCGGCCAGCAAGCCCTTTGAAACGGCCTGCTTGCGCAGAAGAAAGGTTGAGACCGGGCTACCCAGCGCTTCAGCGATATAAGGCTGTGCCCCGTCACTTTCGCGTTCGGCGCGCCAGGTCTGATCAAGATCATTGATCTCTGCCTGGCTCAGCCCCTTACGCTTCTCATTCGCGGCTTTCACCGAAGCGATGACCACCGGGCTCGACATCATATCCTGAAAGTCGGCTATCAGGGCCTCGGAGATAATGCCTGTGGCCGGTTTTGCCGAAGACGCGTCTTGCGCCAGCGCAGGCATGTTCGCGCAGAGCCCCAGAAAGAGGCCCGCCGACAGGAAATGTTTGGAACGAATTTTCGACATAACTGACGATCCTAATAAAGTTCAGCCTGGAGCCGCACGACGAACGTATCCGCAGACCCGTCGCCAAAGGACGGACTGTCTTCAAAATCGGCATGCGTGTAGTTGAAGAGAACGCGAACATACTTGTCGCGATACCAGGTACCGCCAAGCACGACGCTTTCCTGTTTACCGCCCATGATCATCTGATCATTGAGGTCAGCAACGTCAAAACGGGCTGACAGAGCGAACGCACCGGAGCCGCCCTCACCTGCCGGATTGTAAATCTTGGTGCGCTTGAACAGGCCGTTCTTCAGAACGCGCTCACCGCCCCAGATATAACTGACATCAGCATACCAGGTGTTCAGATTCACATCGCCAGAGCAGCCTTCGGCTTCACAGTCTGCGCTTGTCAGACCGTATTCCGATTGCAAAGAGAGACCACCGTTCAGATAGGCCGCTTCCAGACCGAGGAACGTGTCTGTCTCGGCAAAGCCAGACGCTTTCACCGTAGTCGGGGCAGACGACGCAAATGGCTTTTGCGCATAGCTGTCACGGCTTTCGTCAGAATTGTTACGGTAACGGACAGAGGAGCCCAGATGCAGCTTGCCTGCATTTTCGGCGGGCTGGAACTCACCGGCAATGCGACCCGAAACCGACCACTCATCCTTGTCACTGGTGTCGTTGACATCTGCGCCGAACACACCGGCTGACAGGAAGACATTATCAAAATTCCGGAACACGCCCACGCCGAGCTGCCGGCTGAGCTTGTTGGCCTTGGAGACAGAGTTGGCTTCCGCAAATGTCGTAGAATAAAGAGACGACGATTGCTCCAGACCGTTCATGACCTTGAAGTTACCAAAGCGAATGCTCGTTTCGCCTTTGATTTCGATGAACAGGTCTTTGACCTTCACATCATCATTGCCGAAGTCGACGTTACTTTTGAACGTGTAATCGCCATAACTTCCGCCAGCATCGATGCGGAAAAGCTTCAGGTTTGTGCCTTCGACGACCGTGTCGTCATTCACGGACACGTTCTCGTAATCGAAAAAGGCATGCGCGCCCAACTTGAAATTGAGTTCCTGTTCTGCTGCCGCTGTACCGCAACTTATCAAGATGGCAGAAAGGGCAGTCGCACTCCTGAGAAATAGTTTCATTTGCACCAACACTGTTTTATTTTGTTTTTGCTTACTGGTGGCACAAGCTTTAAAATCAAAAGGGAATTATAAGATTAACAGGCACATCTCTTTTTTTATGTTTTGCTCTGAAAACACATTTGAATTCATTAGACTTACGTATAGGAAGTAGAGGATTGACAACTCACTGATAGCTGATTGCGACGCGTCCCAAAATGGCTCGAAGCCCGGAATTCCGGACATTTCTAAGAATTCGGGACGCCTTGCCTCCCCGGAACGAAACTACCAGCGCAATTCCGTCATGGCATAGGCAGCGGTCACGCCATAGCGTTCAAAAAGATCCCGCGTGTCAGCCTCAAACCGGCCAGAGACAGCCTGAGACAAGCCTGTGCCGACATAAATACAATCCATGCCGCGCCGCATCGCGCCTTTGACATCGGTTTCCGGTCCATCGCCGATGGCCAGTAGCCGGTCTGGTGGAATTTTCCGTCCGGCCAGTCGCGCCACGTGATGTTCAGCCAGATCGTATATCGCATCATGCGGCTTGCCTGGATAGATGACGCTGCCGCCCTCTTCCTCATAAATCCGTGCCAATGCGCCCGCCGTCCAGGCCAGACGACTGCCGACGCGCACCTGAATGTCCGGATTGGCACAGATCATCACCATGCCCTTCTGCGCCGCGGGTCGCAGTTCGTCCCTGTATTCCTCAGGATGGTCGTTGAACTGATCGCGCAGCCCCATCGCCACGATGAACTCGGCGTCTTCCGGTGCGGTCAATGTGACGTCTGCATCCTTGAACAGGGTCTCGTCGCGTTCTGAATCATCTTTTGATGTCAGCCGCCAGACCCGGGCCGGAGACCGTTTTTCGATTTCCGTCCGCGTGGCATCTCCGCTGGAAACGATCAGCGTATAGGCGTCGCGACGCACACCCAGGGGCTCGAACAGACGCTCTACATATCGCGCCTGAACCGGCGCGTTGGTGATCAGAACAACCGGACGTCCTGTCTTTCGAAACTCCGCCAACGCATCGCACGCGTCGTGAAAAGCCTCACGACCATTGTGAATGACGCCCCAGACATCGCAGAGAATAGCGTCATAACGATCAGCGATTTCAGAAAGGCCGGATGGGAAGGAAAGTTCTCTCATACCTGCCATCTTGTTCAAGATGGCGGTGATTCCCAGTAAAAACCTTCAGATTGGGAGAAATACCTATCCGGTCCGCTGCAGGAAGCTTTTCGGCGGCGTGGTTTCTTCCATCAGCGATCCTTTGATCGGGCGCGGTGTACCGAAGACGTGGCCCTGTCCGAACGGAATATCAAAATCGAGGATCTCGACCACATCCTTCTCGCTCTCCACCTTGTCAGCTATCAGATCGACACCGTACCGCATAAAGACAGCGCAGACATCCTGAGGCGCGATATCCTTCGTGACAGATGACTTCGGACGCGGCCCACCCGGCACCATCTGATCAATCAGCTTGCGGCCTTCAATCTTCAGGAATTTGACGGCCTCACCCTGCAATTCAGGCAGGTCGACATCCAGGCTGTCGGCCTTGTCGATGGAAAAACGGAATCCGAGATCTGCCAGCCGTCCCATATTGCGAGCCGTAACAGAAGACCGGTTTAAGAACTCCCCGTGCCCAACCTCAAAGATCAAAGACCCGGCAAGGTCGCGGTTTTCCTTCATGAATTCCAGGAATTGCGGGAAGAAGCTCTCATCTTCCAGCGACGATGCCCCGACATTACAGAAGACACCAACCCGGCGATCTTTCTCCGACAGACGTCGCACGATCTGCACACAGCGGAAGAGCAGCATATTGTCGATCACGCCGAGCAATCCGGCCTCTTTTGCAGGACCGATGAACTCACCCGGCATGATGAACCGGTCATGCTCGTCCCGAAGGCGGGTAAAACCCTCGTAAAAACAGACACGGCGCTGAGGCAGAGTAACAATCGGCTGCAAGTGAAGATCAACGCGATTGGCGTCCAGCGCATCCTGAACGGCGCGTAGAATCTGGTCATGGCCACGCTTTGCGGATTGTCCTGGCGCAGGTAGTGCGCCGACTTCCGGGCTCGCAGGCCGCTGCGCCAGTCTTTTCTCGAACGTCTGGGTCAGCTGAAGGATCAGACCCTCAAGCTCACGCATGTCGCTGACCATTTCTTCGCGGCGTTCGGAGACTTCGCGGGTCAGCGTGTCTTCCATCACATTGATGCGGGTCTCAATGACTTCAGACTTTTGTTTCGATTTCCGGACTTCATTTTTCACGTTGAGAATCCGGCTCTCAAGTCGCTTTGTGCTCTGCCGGCTCAGTGACATCACATGCACCTGACCGGCGACAAAGGCGAAGACCAGTCCGGCAATGGCAGACATTTCAAGAGAATAGGGAGTAAACTGGTACACAGCTATGCCCAGGCATACAGCGACCACCGAGTATGAGGCGGCGACAATTATGTGTGCGAAAGCGGGCATGCTCAGTCCGGTTCAGATCAGGTATGGCACAAGCTTACGAGCTTAATACTCTGTTTTGGTTAACATACCCAATTCCTCTGATTCAGCGTGAACGACAATGCATACGGGCCGCTTTCAGCCCCTCAAATGACATTTCGTTCAGCAGCAAATCGCAAGACCGTTTTATTGCCCTTAAAAGTAGAAATAGTTGTTCTGCACGTATTCACACTTGAAGCGTCGCTTCATAGAGAGTAAAGTCAGAATATGTGCCGCGCCCAAGGCACCACCTTACAGGCATCTGCTTTGCAGGTGCCTTTTTTTTATGCACAGCCTGAGACGCTGCCAATTCACCGGCATATAAATTACCGAACTTGCCCGAAATCATGGCAAAATCTCGTCTATATCATTACAAAACGCTAATACTCTCTGGACCTTAAGCAAAGTTCGTGGCATCGAAAGCCAGCTTCAGTCCGCGGCCTGATGGCCGGACGGGGGCGATCTGGGGAGAACGGGGTCCGGTGCTTACCGGGCCCCGTCGTCTCGGAGCCCTTTCGCAAATTATCATTGCCTACAGATCTCGTACGCCATCGCGTCCGAGCTGGATCACATCCACCTCCTGAGCGCCGATTCTGATATCTGCATCGCGCAATGCATGCACCACAATCAGCTTACTCGCCCCGATTTCAGCTGCCTCATCAATGGCGTCCCTCAGTGTCGGACACGTCCGAGCAAGTCGCTGTAAATCGACCAGATCGGCATAGCGTCTGTCCCGGTTTGCACCTCGAATGAGTTCCGTTAGCGAAGCGGTCTCGGCTGTTGGCCGGATCACAATGTCTGCAGGCTCGGCTGGAAGCGCACCATCACAGGGAAGGAATCTGATCCGTTTGCCTGAATAAAGAATGTCATAGACGATAATCTGGTCGCCGGTATTGGAGACCGAACTCGATGCAAACACCTTGAGGTCGCCGGTATCGAACACTCGGAATGTGCCCGACTGTATCGGCACGGGTTTTATGGTGACGCCCGCATTTCGAAAATCCAGCCGGTTGCTGTGCTCAACCTTCAACAAGGCATCCGCGCTCGCCTGTGCATCATCGAGTAGTGTCAGCGCATCAACCTGAAGATCACCGGCGACGACCAGAAGCGGTTGGTCACGTCCATCGCGCCAGGTCTGATGGCGCAAGCCCATCAAGCCGCCACTCGAAACGGGATGCCCGTTGTAAAGGAACGCCGCATCGACAAACCCGATGCTCTGCCAGGATTGCCCGTCAGGGGCACCAAATACCAGACGCTTGCCGCCTGCGATAATCAAAAGGCAGGGGGCATATGGATTTTCAAATCGCGTGGCTGAGGTGCAGGGAAATACCGAGACACTATCGGGCCGTGCTGTAATTGGGGCCGTCGCGAATACATCTGAGTTAGCCCGTGTTTCTGCGCCCTTTTCCGGTGCCAGGATCAATCCGGCCCAGAAGGCCCCGACCATCAGGCAGAGCGCCGCGAAAGAAAGCGCGAGCCATTTCAAGGTCAGAGCCCGATCCGGCAAATGCCTTCATCCGGCACGATTCGGTTTTCAATCCAGCCAATCCGGTCGATTTCAAGGCGAACGATATCGCCGACTTTCAGGAATTTCGGCGGATCATGCGCAACGCCAACGCCGGCCGGCGTTCCTGTGAAGATAAGGTCTCCGGGCTCGAGCGTAAACGCAGCACTCAAATGGGCGATCAGATCCGGAATTTTGTGAATCAGATTGGCCGCCAGTTCATTTTGTCGCGTTTCCCCATTCACGCTGGCTGTGAGGCGGAGTGTATCAATTTCTCCGACCTCATCCGGCGTGACGATCCACGGACCAATCGGTGCATGCGTGTCGAACCCCTTGCCCATGATCATGGTGGGCGTCGCTTTCTGCCAGTCACGGACGGAGTAGTCGCAGCCAACCGTATAGCCCGCGATGGCTTCCCCGGCCCGCTCGACTGGAATATGCCGCCCGCCCCGACCAATCACGACGACAAGTTCCACCTCGTAATCGAGCTGATCAGACACCGCGGGCAACTCAACGTCACCATAGGGCGCGTTCAGCGCCGTCGGCTGTTTCACAAACCAGGTCTGTGTTTTCGGCGGCTGGCGATTGGTTTCCAGCGCATGATCAAGATAGTTCAGACCAATTCCCAGAATTTTGCGCGGTGACGTAACAGGCGCACGCAGGTTTGCAGGCGAAAACTCAATGGGGTCACCAGTGCGAATGCTCGTCTCGGCTAGCTTTTGGAGCGAGTCAGGGATGGCGAGCCAGCTCTGAAAGGTGTCGGCAGTAATTTCTGGCAAAAGTGAATAGGCCGCTGCCTTATTAATCACTACGGGTGTGAGCGTACGCTTATGGTCCAGAATTGCGTATTTCATGGCCTGTTATCACTTGCGTTCAATGGGTGAAAATAGGACGTCTAAGAGAGTTTGTAGCGTTCTGGAAGACAATATGCATGCACTGAAAATCAAATCGGTGGCCACGAACATCGCTGAGTTGCTCTCTTCCGGACGTCATTATCGCATTCCTGCCTATCAGCGCAGCTATTCCTGGCAGGAAACCGATGCTCTGGCTCTCCTTCATGATCTGCTTGAGGCAGTCTCGCAGGAACGAGACCATTTTCTTGGTGCGATCGTCACCATCCAGACCCGAACCCCCAATCTTTTTGAGATTGTCGATGGCCAGCAAAGGCTGACCACGCTGACACTTATCCTGGCCTGCCTCAGGGATCTGGCGACCGAGCCCGAGCAAAAGGCCAGCCTGCAATCCCTCATCACCGAAGCCGACAACAATGGCAGCTGGCGTCTGACGCTTAATCATGTCGATGCACCTTATTACATAAGACTGATCAAACCGCAGACGACGCGTATTGAACGCGAAATCCCAGCGCCCAAAACTGAAAGCCATGAATTGCTGCGCGGCAATTATGTGGCGTTGTTGCAGGAGTTGAGCAGTCTCGATGACGACACCCATGAAGCGCTGACGCGTCTGATCCTGACATCATCGCCGATTATTCAGGTCGAAGTCACCAATCGTGACGAAGGCTATAAGGTGTTTCAGGTGCTGAACACCCGCGGACGCCAGCCGAATGCGCACGATATTCTGAAAACCGAGCTTTTTGAACGGGCGCAAATGTCCAACGAGGAAGCCGACAGGCTGGCGCGGAACTGGACAGCACATGAAGCCCGACTCGGTGCGAAACACTTTGATGATCTGCTGCGCCAGATTCGTCTGCTACACGATCCGAATTCAAAGGGCGATGTGGTTTCAGGGTTCAGCCACGCCGTTCTGCAGGACACATCAGCTCGAGATTTTCTCGAAGATGCCCTCCCCCGATATGTTGATGCCTATGCCGAACTGCTGGATGGAAACATCCGGTTTTCCCGTCCCATGCCAGCGGTTGATTCTCATCTTAACCGATTACGCGGGCTCGATCATTCTGGTTGGCGCGCTCCGGCGCTGAAATATCTCGTCAGTCATGACCGCGATGCAGACGCGGCACGCGAATTCTTTTGCGATCTCGAGCGGCTCGGATTTGCCATGCAGCTGATCACCTCAGATCGGGATTCCAGGCCGAAGCGCTACCGACGGGTCTGTGATGATATGGAATCAGATGCCGTGCTGTTCTCACGCGATGGGGCTCTGTCGCTCACGCGGGAAGAGCGAAAAAAACTGGCTCTCCGCCTGACCGGTCGGTTCGGGTCGGTTCATCAGCGTCGGGCGCTGTGTCTGAAACTGAATGCGCTGCTTCCAGGTGGTGAGGATTTGCCGCCCGAACATGATGCAACGGTCGAACATATTCTGCCGCGCAACATTGCTGATGATTCAATCTGGACTGATGACTGGCCCAGACTGACGGACAGGCGGGAACTGGCAGACACGCTTGGCAATTTCAGCCTGCTCTCCAAACGTGATAATCAAAAAGCTGACAGGCTCAGCTTCAGGGAAAAACGTGACGACTTCTTCGCCGATCCCGAGAGGGGCGGGAAGTTTGCCCTGACACGGGAGGTCACCCGGTATGAGTCATGGACACCCGATATTGTGAAGGCCCGCACTGCCTTTCTCGTCGGACTGCTGATCAAGGATTGGAAGCTGGACCTGCCAGAAGGGTAACGCGGCGATACCGACTTTGATATAGACAACTCTCATGATATCAGGCAGTCCAGTCTGCTGACAATGATCAGAATAATTCGAGAGGGAGGTCTACATGTCGCTGTTCGATATGTCGGGTAAATCAGTCATCATCACAGGGTCCAGCCGGGGCATTGGCAAGGCGATTGCCGAATCAATGGCCGAACAGGGCGCACGGGTTGTCATTTCCTCGCGCAAGCCCGAGCCCTGCGCCGAAGTTGCACAGGCCATTAATGAAAAGCATGGCGACGGCACAGCGATTTCCGTTCCGGCCAATATTTCGTCCAAAGATGACCTGCAGAACCTTGTTGACGAAACCAATGCTGCCTTCGGCAAGGTGGACGTTGTTGTCTGCAATGCTGCCTCCAATCCTTATTATGGCCCCATGGCCGGAATTGCCGACGAGCAGTTCGAAAAGGTTCTTCAGAACAACATCATTTCAAATCACTGGCTGATCCAGATGGTGATGCCGCAAATGGTGGAGCGCAAGGATGGTGCGATTGTGCTGGTCTCCTCCATCGGCGGTCTGAAGGGCTCACCCATTATTGGCGCCTACAATATTTCCAAAGCGGCCGACTTCCAGCTTGCGCGCAATCTGGCCACGGAATACGGCAAGGACAATATCCGCATCAATTGCATCGCGCCGGGCCTGATCAAAACAGATTTTGCACGCGCGCTGTGGGAAAATCCTGACAATCTGAAGCGGTCGCTGGTCGGCACTCCAATGGCGCGAATTGGCGAACCTGAGGAAATTGCGGGCGCCGCCGTCTTCCTCGCATCGAAAGCCGGATCCTACGTAAATGGTCAGATGATCGTAGTTGATGGCGGCTCGACTATAACCTGAATTAATATGTGACGGTTTCTTTACGATTATGCATTGCGCAAATCAAAGAATTGTGCAGTTTCTCCAGCCTTGAACACCCTGAATATTTCAGGGTGTTCAAACGACCTTTGACCACCGGGGGGTGGAAGGCGTAATTTGGGCAGCTTTACTTAAGGACGCGCTGCCTTTGCTTACATGGGGGAAGGAAATCGTCAGATATGGCGAAGTCGGTTGAGCATACGTCAGGTGGGGAAAACCAGAAGCAGACATCTCATGCTTCTGGCGGGATATTTCACGCGCTCGACTTCCTGAACAAAGCTGTCCGGCTCCAGAATCCTTCTGTCTTCAAGGACAGTGCCGTCGAGCATATGCTGCGCCTGACCTCCGCCGCGCTTTTCTGTGTGTGTCTGGCAGCGGTCGGCGCTGACCTGTTATGGATCCGCAGCCCGTCCACCAGCCATCTGATTCTCGGCCTGTTTGCGCTCCTGATCGGTATTCTGCCCATCCTGCTTGCCTGGACCAAACGCGTCTACCTGATGGGCCTGCTTCTCTGCTTGCTGTCCGGACTGGCGGCAACGCTTCTGGCGGCCCAACATAACGGCGTTGCGAGCCCATATGCACTGTTTCTTGTCATCCCCATGTTCTGGGCGTGGCTTATGTTCAGCGTCCGGGGCGCATTGTTCGTTGCAGGGATCACACTGTTCGAAGTCTTCTCACTGATTGTTATTTCCGAGCTATATCCCGGCCCGAAATATCAGTTCTCAATCGCCGGTCTCAGCACAAACCTCTCACATGGCGTCATGCTTCTGACGGTGATCGCGCTTGGTCTTGTCTCTGCGTTCATCAACTGGAATGAAAGCCGCCAGCACGAAGATGATCTGGTCAGGCGTCGCGATGAAGCGCTGCGGGCGAACCGGGAGAAGTCGGAGTTTGTCGCCAGCATCGCTCATGAAATCCGAAACCCGCTGACCGGCCTGATGGGCATGCTTGAGCTGCTCTCCCGTGAGGAGCTGGAGGCGACCCAGGCCGAGATGGCAGGCACAGCGAGATCATCGGCCCGCAACATGCTTGGCCTGATCAATGATCTGCTGGATCTTTCCAAGATGGAGATTGGTGAGCTTCGCCTCATTCCGGAGCCTGTCGATGTGACCGAAGTCTTCCGCGAGATGTCACAGGAGTATCGCAAGAGCGCCTTTGACAAGGGGCTGGATTTTCAGGTCTCCCTTCCCGACCGGTCCTTTTGGCTGCTCGCCGATCCGACCCGGCTTCGTCAGTGTCTGTCCAATTATCTCTCCAACGCCATCAAGTTCACCCAGCGCGGCTACATTCACGCGCGGCTGAAATGCGAGGAGCTGGATAATGGCAGTGTGAAGGTCACCATGAGCGTGGAAGACACAGGCCCTGGCATCCCTTCCAGTCTTCACCGCAAGATTTTCGCCCGGTTCGTTCAGGTCGAGGAAACGCAGAAATCAAATCGCGACGGCACAGGCCTTGGTCTGGCTATCGTTGCCGACCTCTCAAGACTACAGGGTGGGCAGGCCTGGGTGGAGAGCGAACCAGGCAAAGGCAGCACGTTCCATTTTGAAGCCCGCTTCAAGCGTACCAGCCCGATTGAGGTATCGGTTCCGGAATTGTCTGCCTTTTCCGGCAGCGCCACCATTCTGATCGCAGATGATAGTGTTGGCAGCCAACGGGTGCTGACACGCGTCCTTCAGAAGCTCGGTTACCGGACCCTCAGCGCTGAAAACGGCTCCGACGCTCTGGTGCTTTTGCTGGACCATGCCGTTGACCTGCTCCTGATGGATCTCCACATGCCAGTCAAGGACGGGCCAACAACACTCAAGGAAATCCGGGCCTTGCCCGATCACAGACGCCACGTGCCCACCATCGCCCTGTCTGCCGACGACAATGAGGCCGATATGGCCCGCTGGGTGGAAGCCGATGTTGACGGCTTTATCGCCAAGCCCATCGATTTTGCCGAGCTGGATCTCACCATCCGGCACATTCTCGATAAGGGGCGGAAAAACCTCACCAGCCCGACCGCTGGAGAATCCGGCTCACAGATCAATTTTGGCAGATAAAATTTCGTCTTTTCCTATTGACGGTCCGCCTCTTTCTACCTACCTCCGCCGCTGTTAGCACTCACCCTTTATGAGTGCTAACACAGTTATTAACCCAATCTGGAGAGAGGGACGTCCATGAAATTCCGTCCGCTTCACGACCGCGTACTCGTACGTCGCGTACAGGAAGAAGAGAAAACCAAAGGCGGGATCATCATCCCCGACACGGCGAAAGAAAAGCCTCAGGAAGGTGAAGTCGTTGCCGTTGGTACAGGTGCACGTGGCGATGACAATGAAATCGTTCCGATGGAAGTCAAAGCCGGCGACCGCATCCTTTTCGGCAAATGGTCGGGCACTGAAGTGACCGTCAATGGCGAAGAGCTCCTCATCATGAAAGAGTCTGACATTCTGGGTATCGTCGAGGCTTAAGTGCCTCCCCTGAACGTCTCACGCTAATCTGAATTCAAGGAAGAATAAAATGGCTGCTAAGGATGTAAAATTCTCCGCAGATGCTCGCGAAAAGATGCTCAAGGGCGTCGACATTCTCGCGAACGCTGTAAAAGTCACGCTCGGCCCGAAAGGCCGTAACGTTGTCATCGAAAAATCTTTCGGCGCGCCGCGCACAACGAAAGACGGTGTTACCGTTGCAAAAGAAATCGAGCTGGAAGACAAATTCCAGAACATGGGCGCACAGATGCTTCGCGAAGTTGCGTCTAAAGCCAATGACGTTGCCGGTGACGGTACAACAACGGCGACTGTTCTCGCTCAGGCCATCGTTCGCGAAGGCATGAAGCGCGTTGCCGCTGGCATGAACCCGATGGACCTGCGCCGCGGTGTTGAAAAAGCTGTTGCTGAAGTTGTTGCGTCTATCAAGTCTTCTGCCAAGCAGATCGACACATCTG
>CAYFGB010000042.1:0-27886 GCA_964342455.1 uncultured Hyphomonadaceae bacterium | reverse complement strand
GAACTCTCGGCCTCACCCTTACCAAGGGTGCGCTCTACCACTGAGCTACCGCGGCATTGAATTTATCGAGCGCGCTCGTTACCTCAAACAGAACGGGTTGAAAACCCCTAAGGTGAATGAGCTCAGCACGATGACGGAAAAATCTGAAAAAAGCAAAAACGCGAAGGCCGGTGAGTCCAGGGAAGACAGGCTGAAGGCGGCGTTGCGGGCCAATCTTCGAAGGCGCAAGACCGCCGCGCGAAAAGACAAGGCGTCTCAGGCAGTTAACACCGCCCCGGATTCGCCTCATTCTGACGACACTTCATCTAAATAACGCCTTTTCTGCGTAGCGATTCAGTGCAAAGCCTTTTTCATGGAAAAACTCGTTATAAAGGGCGGAAACCGGCTCGAGGGCCGCATTCCGATTTCGGGCGCTAAGAACTCGGCGCTCAAACTGATGGCTGCGGCGCTTCTGACGGCAGAGCCTGTCGAATTGCGCAATATGCCGGGGCTGGCGGACTCCCGTTTTATGGCCCGGCTTTTGTCGACGCTGGGCGTGGATGTCTACTGGCCGCAAAAATCCTCCGTATGCCAATTGAACGCGGCGGAAATCACCTCCACCATCGCGCCATATGATCAGGTGCGGAAAATGCGCGCCACGTTCAATGTGCTTGGCCCGCTTCTGGCACGGATGGGGCATGCCACCGTCTCGCTGCCCGGCGGCTGTGCGATTGGCGCCCGCCCCGTGAATTTCCACCTCGAGGCGTTCGAGAAAATGGGCGCCGACATCGTCATCGAGCAGGGCTATGTGAAGGCAGCAGCGCTGCGCGGGCTTCAGGGCGCGGATATTGATCTGCCGTTTCCATCGGTTGGCGCAACCGAGCACACCATGCTGGCAGCGTCGCTGGCGAAAGGCGTCACGCGCATCAACAATGCGGCCTGCGAGCCTGAAATCGTGGATATCGCGAATATGCTTCGCGCCATGGGGGCGAACATCGAGGGTGCGGGGACTCCACTGATCACCATTGAAGGCGTTGATGAGCTCAAGGGCGTCAGTTATGCCGTTATGGCGGATCGGATTGAAGCGGGCACGTTTGCCATGGCTGTGGCCGCCACCGGTGGTGACGTGCTTCTGGAGGGTGCACCAGCCGCCGAGCTGACATCGCTGATTGGTCATCTGCGCGAAGCCGGCGTTGAAATTACCGAAGAAAATGACGGCCTGCGTGTGGCTCGAAATGGCAGCGCGCTCAAAGCCGTCGACGTGGATATTCAGCCCCATCCAGGATTTGCGACCGACCTTCAGGCGCAGTTCATGGCATTGATGACGACAGCGGAAGGCACCTCCATGATCACGGAGAACATCTTCGAAAACCGCTTTATGCACGCCCCTGAACTCAACCGGTTTGGCGCAAACATCACGGTGCATGGCAATATGGCCACTGTGAAAGGCGTGAAGGCGTTGAAGGGCGCGCCGGTAATGGCGACAGACCTTCGCGCGTCGGTCAGCCTGGTCATTGCTGGTCTCGTCGCGGAAGGAGAAACATCGGTCAGTCGGATTTATCACCTCGATCGGGGTTTCGAAAACCTTGAAGCGAAGCTAAATGCGTGTGGGGCGAGCGTCGAACGTGTTGAAGACGCCAGCGAAGCCGGATGATCCGGTGAACTGCCCTGCAGGAGAGTGATAGCGTGAGCGACAAGCCGGGTTTGAGACTGCTCGCTGTAGATGGCGAGGATTTAAAGGTAATTTCAGCGGCCTGCCAGGATGGTTTGTGCAAGCCGGCAGATCTTGTGTACGAAGCGCGCAAGCGCCGCTTTCGTCTCGAGTTCAACCGGTATCGCTGGGAGCAGACCTCGACATCGGGCACTCAGGGCTATCGTACGCGGTCTGTGCTGGCTTTTGAGGATGTGAAGCGCGTCCGGGCACGTGGTTTGCCAGGCAAGCATGCCGATTTTGTGCTATCGCTGCTTTCCGTTGACTGGGTGCCTGACGCGGAAAATCCACCAGCCGGTGAGGTTCGTCTGATGTTTGCAGGTGATGGTGAACTGGTTGTCGAGGCCGATTGTCTAGATGCCACGCTCGCGGATACCTCGGCCAGCTGGCCAACCAAACACCGGCCGGAACACAAGGAATAGAATTTTGGCGCGCTGGTTCGATTTCACCGACAAGCCTTTTGAGGCCGATCTTGCCGCATTCCTCGCAGAGCCGAGGGGCGATGCAAAGGATGTGCGCGATCTTGTGGCGGGCATTATCGAGGATGTCTGTGCGCGGGGCGGTAAGGCCGTTGCCGAATATACAGAGCGTTTTGACCGGTTCGAAATCGATCCTGCAACGCTGACTTCGGACAAGCTTGATCTTGATGCCCTCGCGGCTGAGTGCCCTGACGAGGTGAAGTCGGCCATTGATTTCGCTCATGACCGAATAGCGCGCTATCATGAAGCGCAGCGTCCGGCGGATCACCGGTTCGAAGACGGGCATGGTCTGACGCTCGGCTGGCGATGGACGCCGCTATCTTCTGTCGGCGTCTATGTGCCTGGCGGGCGGGCGAATTATCCGAGTTCTGTTCTGATGAACATGGTGCCGGCCAAAGTGGCGGGTGTGGACCGGATTGTCATGGTTGCGCCGACGCCGGATGGCGTGCTCAGCCCGGCCGTGGCGTATGCCGCGCTGCGGGCCGGTGTTCAGGAATACTATCCGATAGGCGGCGCGCAGGCTGTTGCGGCGCTCGCATATGGCGCCGGGCCTTTGAGAGCCGTCGACAAGATTGTCGGGCCGGGCAATGCCTTTGTGGCCGAGGCCAAACGGCAGGTTTTCGGCAAGGTCGGCATTGATACGATTGCGGGGCCTTCGGAGGTCTGCATTATCGCCGATGGCAGTGTGTCGGCAGACTGGATCGCTGCAGATCTGTTGTCTCAGGCGGAACACGACCCGGCGGCACAGTCGATTTTGATCACCACAGACAAGGCCTATGGTGAGGCGGTGGAGCGAGCGGTCGAGGCTCAGCTCCACGTCTTGCCAACCGCCGAAACCGCGCGGGCCTCCTGGCGCGATCATGGTGGCATTCTTCTGGCCAGCGATATTGAGACTGCTTGCGCCATGTCGAACCAGATCGCGCCCGAGCACCTCGAACTTGCCGTCTCTGAACCAGAACAGGTTGAACAACTGATCCGGCATGCCGGTGCTGTCTTCGTGGGGGCATGGGCGCCCGAGGCGCTCGGCGACTATGTGACGGGCTCCAATCACGTCTTGCCGACGTCGGGCGCGGCGCGTTTCTCATCGGGGCTTGGCCTTTATGATTTCATGAAGCGCATCTCCATTCAGTCGGCTAGCGAGGCTGGATTTCGTCACCTTTCGGAGGCCGCAATGGCCCTTGCGCGGGCAGAGCACTTGCCTGCACACCGTCACAGTGTTTCCATCCGATTGGAAAAGGATGACAGTGCGTGAGCGATTCGGAGCGGATCATTTCAGTCGAAATCGACAACAGGACCCTCAGCGCGTCCGGGCCGGATGCTGAGCACGAGCGCCGTGTTGCGATTTTCGATCTGATGGAAAGCAATCGCTTTTCGCTCGAAAAGGAGGGCGAGCAGGGCCCCTACAAGCTCGATCTGTCTCAGCAGGACAACAAGCTGATCATGGTGATCAGCAGTGAAACCGAAGAGCACCTTCATACGTTTATTCTGTCTCTGGCGCCGTTCCGCCGGATCGTGAAAGACTATTTCATGATTTGTGACAGCTATTACGACGCCATCAGAAACTCGACGCCACATCAGATCGAGGCCATCGATATGGCGCGGCGCGGGATTCACAATGAAGGGTCGGAGCTTCTGGCGCGTCGTCTGGAAGGCAAAATCGAAACGGATTTTGATACCGCACGACGTTTGTTTACGTTGATCTGCGCCCTTCTATCAAAGGGGCAATAGGTTTTACTGCTGGAATACCCTGCAAAAACAACTATATAACACGAGAACCCAAGAAAATTGTGCCTAAAACACATCTTCTCGGGTGACGTTTTCGTTGAAATCACACTATATCCACCGCCTGATACGGTCTTGGCGGGCTATACGAGGAGTGCATGGCAAAAGAAGAGATGCTTGAATTTACGGGAACCATTGTGGAGCTTCTCCCCAATGCGACCTTCCGCGTAAAACTGGAAAACGATCACGAAATCGTGGCGCACACGGCTGGCAAGATGCGGAAAAACCGTATTCGCGTGCTGACGGGCGACAAGGTTCTGGTCGAAATGACCCCTTATGATCTCACCAAGGGGCGGATCACTTACCGCTTCAAATAGTGAGTGAGCTTCCCGCCCATCCGGCGCTTATCCTGGCAAGCGCCTCGCCCAGACGGAAGGATTTGTTGGCGCAGATCGGTGTTGAGCCTGATCTGATCTTGCCAGCCGATCTGGACGAAACGCCACAGAAATCAGAATTACCGCGCCCTTATGCGTTGCGTCTGGCGATCGAGAAGGCGGATGCCATACGTGCTCTGCATCCGGATGGTATCATCCTGGCTGCAGATACGGTGGTTGCCTGTGGGCGACGGATTTTACCGAAAACCGAGGAAGAGCCTGAAGCACGGGCCTGTCTGGAGCTGCTATCCGGACGCGCGCATCAGGTGATGACCGGGGTCGCCGTGTTGCCGGAAACGGGACCGGCGCTGTCGCGTCTGGTGGTCACGCGCGTCAAACTTAAACGCCTTTCCAGATCAGAGATCGACGGATATCTGGCCAGTGGAGAATGGCGCGGCAAGGCGGGCGGCTATGGCATACAGGGGCGGGCAGGCGCACTCGTCCAGAGCCTGTCCGGCTCTTATACCGGGGTGGTGGGCCTTCCTGTTTTTGAAACGAGAAATCTTCTCGAAGGCGCGGGCTATCCTGTGCCCATGGAGAAAGCGTGACGCGGATTGCGCTTGAAGATTCGCCCGGTGAAACGCGGGCCGTCGCGATAGACGCGGCCGATCGTCCAGTTTCACTATTCTTATGGAGAGACCCAGCCATCGACCCGAGAGCGGTCGTTGGTGATATACATTCGGCCATTGTGCGTAAGGCAGATGCGCGGACCCACGGACAGTTTCTGGATCTCGATACTGGTGAGACCGCGTTCTTCAATCTGAAAAAGGGCGAGACAGCGCCACCCGAAGGCGCTCATGTAAATGTGCGCATTCGGGCAGAAGCCCATGCCGACAAAGCCGTGCGGGTGGAGCTAACCGATGATGGTCCGGAACGAAAAACCCGCAAGGCCTCTCTGGAGAATTGGTATTCCAGCGTGTTGCGGGCGGAAGACGCACCAGACGAATTGACCGAGCTTGAGGCGCAGGCCGTAATCGATGCCACCTGGGAGGAGCTTTCGGCAGAGTCTGTGCCGCTCAGAAACGGCGGCCATCTTCACATCGATTCAACGCGCGCCATGACTGTGATCGATGTCGACAGTGCGGGCCGCGATATTCGTCGGAAAGCCTCACCGATTAACGTGGACGCGATCGATATGATAGCGCGCCAGATTTCGCTTCGGCGATTGGGCGGTCTTGTGGTAGCCGATCTCGTCGGCGCGCCTCAGGGCGATCAGGCTGGTCGGTTGGTGAAGACATTTCGCACCGCCGCGCGCCATTATGGTCTGCCACGTGTCGATGTTCTGCCGATCAATCGGTTCGGGTTGTTGGAGATTTCTGTGCCAAGAGGGGCCCGGCCCCTGTTTCCCGCGCCATCGGGCGATGAGGATCCTGAGCCGGCCCTGGAGGTGATGCGCACGCTCAAAAGGCGGCTCGCGTCAGAAAGGACCACAGAGGTTCAGTTGAAACTGGGGCGGGGGCTTTATGAGTCGCTCGGGGCGACAGATTTCGACTGGCGTGGATGGCTGGCCGCCCGATTTGGTGAAAGATTTACCATCCATAGGGATGACGCACTGGACGAGACTTCGTATGTGATTTCGCCATGAGCCGAAAAACACTTTGTCCGATTTGTGATAACAGACCCGTTGCACCGGAATTCTCACCGTTTTGTTCAAAACGGTGCGCAGATGTGGATTTGTCGCGCTGGCTTTCTGACGCCTACACAATCCCGGGCGCGCCCGCCGAAGACGCCGACGATTCGCCCGATGCCGGGGCACCGCGGCCCCGGGACGATGATTGATTGATGTTTTGATCCTGTCACACTTGGCAGTTAGGACAGATTCTGCTTGGTCTTTAACCAGTCAGTGCTTCAAATTTACAGGATCTGCTAATGTTCCAGAAAACTTTCCTCGCTTTAGGCTCCGTTTCGCTGATCGCGGCCTGTGCCAGCGTTGATCCAAACGAAATCTATCCGAAGGTGACGCCTTTCGCGGAGACTGAGGCGGTAGCATCCAGCGGGGATGCAGCTGACGATCCCGCCATCTGGATCCATCCGGAAACACCATCCCTGAGCCGTGTGCTCGGCACCGACAAACGCGCCGGTCTCTATGTCTATGATCTGGCCGGTAACGTTCAGAACTTCCTGCCATCCGGCGAACTGAACAATGTTGATCTCCGGCAGAACGTCCAGTTTGGCCAGTCCGAGCCCATTGATCTTGTCGCAGCTACCAATCGCACGATTAATGGCGTTTCCCTCTTCACGATTTCGCCTGACGGTGATGTTGCCGAAGCTGGTGATTTTCTGACGCCGACGGTCGAGCCTTATGGCCTGTGCGTCGGTAATGATGAAAATGGCTTTCGCGTATTTGTAACCTACAAGACTGGTCTTGTTGAGATTTTTGCTGTGGAGCAGGGCAAGGATGGCTTCGAGGGCGATCTTCTGAATACGCTGCAATTGTCCAGCCAGTTGGAAGGCTGTTCCTATGATGAGACGCAGAATGTGCTGTTTGTTGGCGAGGAAGCGTCCGGCATCTGGCGCATTGATCTCGACGGAAACAGCGAGTTCTCACGCCTGCAAATCGATACGGTCGGCTCGCATACAGGCCTTGTAGCCGACGTTGAGGGCGTCGATATCTGGCGCGGCCCGGCAGACTTTGGTTACCTTGTTGTGTCGGCGCAGGAAGGCGACCGCTATCTCGTTTATGAGCGTTCTGCACCGAACCGCTGGGTGGGCACCTTCGCGATCAATGGCACGGAAGATGAGCTGATTGACGGCGTGTCTCACACCGATGGTCTGGCCGTCACTTCAGTCACGCTAAACGAAAACACCGTTAACGGCATGCTGGTTGTGCAGGATGATTCGAATGGTGATGAAGGGCTCACTCAAAACTTCAAATTTGTGTCCTGGTCGGCCATCGAAGCGGCTCTCGGAAGTGACTAAACTGCGATAAAACGCCTTATTTTCAATATTGTTCCACAGTTTTGACATGATTCATTTTGCTGGGGAAAAAACTGTTGCAAACAGGACGCGGTAGCGCAAAACGTCACGTAAATTAGGGCTTTTCTGCCGAAAAAAGCTATCGCGTCTCATTCTAAAACTCTATAAGAGGGAGTGGTGTGGATTGGTCCACACAGTTTCCTATGGCCGGCAGGAATTCTTGGCGGCTCACGCAAGGGGATGGGTATGAAAAAAACTCTTCTGTGCGCCTCAGCTGCTCTCGCACTCGTAACAGCTTCCGGTGCCGCTCACGCTAACGATGATGGCTGGTACGTCCAGGGTGACCTCGGTTATCTCTTCGAAGGCGAACTTAACTATGATCCGACAACCGACGCGGAAGGTACGCTCAGCGGTCCTTCCGAAACTGATGAAAGCCTCCTGTATGGCGGTCGCATCGGTTACGGTTTCGACAATGGCTTCCGTCTTGAAGGTGCGCTGACATTCCGCGACACCGACATTGAAGTCTCTGACGAGGTTTTCGCTCGTACAGCTTTTGAGCTCGACAATGGTCTTGTGGGCGATACGGCAGTCGCGCCTGAGGGCACGGTTGAAGCTTACGACATCATGCTGAACCTGCTTTACGACTTCAATCGTGAAAGCGACTTCCAGCCTT
Source organism: uncultured Hyphomonadaceae bacterium (assembly GCA_964342455.1). Classification (GTDB taxonomy): domain Bacteria; phylum Pseudomonadota; class Alphaproteobacteria; order Caulobacterales; family Hyphomonadaceae; genus Ponticaulis. The sequence continues at coordinate 19,972 of CAYFGB010000042.1, read as the reverse complement.
ACATTGGTGCTGGTATCGGTATGGCTGAGCTGAATGCTGAAGCTCGTAACCTCTTCACGACGACAGCGCCTGTTCAGTCTCTGAACGCTGTTGACGATTCCGAAGAAGGTTTCGCTTATCAGCTCCTGGCTGGTTTCGGTTATGACCTCACAGAGCGTCTGACCTTCGACCTCGGCTATCGCTACTTCAACATCAGCGATCTGGATTTTGACGGCACGCTGTCAATGTATGACGTTGACTACTCTGATCACAGCGTAACGGCTGGTCTGCGGTTCCAACTGACACCGCCGCCACCACCGCCACCGCCTCCACCACCACCTCCGCCACCACCTCCACCGCCGCCGCCTCCGCCGCCGCCACCTCCACCACCGCCGCCTCCGCCGACGGTACGTGAGACTGTGCTGCCAGCGTGCTCGACGGTATCTCGTGAGTTCAAGGTGTACTTCGAGTGGGATGAGTCCAACCTGTCTTCGGCCGCTGCTGCGACCATCGACCAGGCTGTTCAGCAGATCCGTAACCGTGAAGACTGTAGCGTCGGCACAGTTACCATCGCTGGTCACGCGGATACATCTGGCCCAGCCGCTTACAACGTTGGTCTGTCTGCACGTCGTGCGGCAACCGTTCGTGACGCACTGGTATCTCGCGGTATCGGAGCAGACATCATTTCAACAGAAGCGTTCGGTGAGACCCGTCCAGCTGTCGAAACCGGTGACGGCGTTCGCGAACCAGACAACCGTCGTTCGGAAGTCACGATTATCGTTCAGTAATCCTTCTGAACCGATTGATTTGAGAAACGGCCCGGCAATTCGCCGGGCCGTTTTTCTTTGTCTTCGAGCGATCTTCCGGCGCAATATCGAAAGAGAAAGGGTTTTGTCTTTTTCTCCTTTCTATTGGTCTGTGTTTCTGCGTACCCTCGGCATTGTAGGATAAATGTTCGAGGAAAAGCCGTGCCGAAGCCAGAACGTGCGTACAGAAAGAAGAAGATAGAAGGTCATGCTCTGAAGCCCGAAACACTGGCCATGTCCTATGGATTTGACCCGATGTTGTCGGAAGGCGCGATCAAGCCGCCTATATTCCAGACATCGACATTTGCCTTCCGATCAGCCGCGCAGGGCGAGGCATACTTTGACATCGTTTCGGGCCGGGAGGATGATCAGGGGCTGATCGACAATGGCCTGTCCTACACCCGCATCAACAACCCAAATCTTGAAGTTCTGGAAGACCGTCTCACCCTGTTTGACGGCACGGAAGACGCGGTTGCGTTTTCCAGCGGCATGGGAGCGATTGCCACCTCGCTTCTCGCCTTTGCCAAGGCCGGGTCGAGCATCCTTTATTCCAGCCCGCTTTATGGCGGTACGGAGACGCTGGTCCGCAGCATTCTGCCAGAGTTTGGCGTCTCCACGACGGGCTTTCACGGCAATGCGGGATTTGATGACATTCTGAAAGCCGCGCGAACCGCACAGGAAGGATCGCCTCTGGCGGTTATCTATGTGGAAACGCCTGCAAATCCGACCAATCTGATGGTGGATCTGGATGCCTGCATAAGGGTGGCTGACGTCATCGGAGAGGAAACGGGGCAGCGTCCGGTCGTTATGGTGGACAACACCATGCTGGGACCCATCGGTCAGATGCCGGCCAGTCTTGGCGTCGATATCGTGCTCTACTCCCTAACGAAATATATTGGCGGCCATTCCGATCTTCTGGCGGGCGCGGCGCTCGGCTCGTCTGAGCAGATGTCGGCCATTCGCGCTATGCGCATTTTCTTTGGCACCATCCCGGACCCGCATACATGCTGGCTGCTGCTGCGCTCACTGGAGACGGTTAAACTGCGTATGGAGCGGGCATTCGACTCAGCCGGACATGTGGCTCGTTTTCTACGGGATCATCCCAAGGTAGGCAGTGTGATGTTTCCGGATTTCCTGCCGAAAGACAGCGCGCAGTACAAAATCTACAAGCGCCAATGCAAGTCGACAGGATCGACATTCTCATTCGATGTTCTGGGCGGCAAGCAAGCGGCCTTCCGGATGCTCGATTCCCTGCAGATCATCAAACTGGCTGTCAGCCTGGGCGGCACGGAAAGTCTGGCCTGTCATCCAGGATCCACCACGCATTCAGGACTGCCGCAGGACTTGCGAGATCAGCTGGGCTTCACGCCGGGCCTTGTTCGTCTGTCTGTCGGGGTCGAAGACCCGGACGATCTTATCCTTGATCTGGATCAGGCTTTGCGATCCGCCTGAACGCCATTAGGTTTCCTGCATGCTTTTAAAAGATCTGAATGCAGCCGACCATGCTGTGCTTTCGAAGATTTCCGGTCAGCAGACCGAGATGAGCCGCCGCACCCAGGAATGGGCGCGTGTGAACTCAGGCAGCTGGAACCATGCGGGCCTTGAAGCCATGGTGCCCTTGCTCGAGGCGAGGCTTGCCGAGCTTCCGGGTATCACGGAACTGATCCGGACGGACGGTATCGAGCTGATTTCCGCAAATGGAGAACCTCGACTGCACCCGACGGGGCCGGTGATCACTCATCACTGCCGTCCCGAAGCCCCCGTCCAGCTGGTGTTTACAGGCCATTACGATACGGTTTTCCCGCCGGATGTCGGTTTTGACGACATTACCGATCTTGGAAATGATCGCCTGAATGGTCCGGGGCTTGCGGACATGAAAGGCGGCCTGATCGTTATGACGGAGGCTCTCAAAGCGTTTGAGGCCACACCTGACAAGGATAATATCGGTTATCGGATCGTCATTTCGCCTGATGAGGAGATCGGCAATCCGGTCAGTGCGCCATTCATAGCAAAACTGGCGGATGGTGCGCATGTCGGAATGACTTACGAGCCAGCGCTCGAAACCGGAGAGTTTGCGGGAGAACGAAAGGGTAGCGGAAATTTCTCCCTCGTTATCAAGGGCGTGTCGGCACATGCTGGTCGGGCACATGCAGATGGACGCAGCGCCATCCGCGCCGCGGCTGAGTTCGTGGTGGCACTTGAAAACCTGAACGGGGCCGAGGAGGGCGTTACCTTCAACACGGGCAAGATTGAAGGCGGGGGGCCGAACAATCAGGTGCCCGATCTCGCCGTGGTCAGGTTTAACGTCCGCGTTCCGGATCAGTCCCGGACAGACTGGGCCAGCGGCGAAATTGATCAACTGGTCACCCGCACCAATGAAGCCGATGGTATCACCGCCCACTTGCATGGCGGGTTTTACCGGCCACCAAAGCCATTCAATTTGGCGCAGCAAAGGCTTTTCGAAAATGTCAGAGATACGGGCGAGGCGCTCGGTCTGGCGCTGTCATGGGTGTCCACAGGTGGGGTTTGTGAGGGGAACAACGTGTTTGCAGCAGGCGTGCCGAACATTGATACATTAGGGGTCCGGGGCGGACGCATCCATTCGAGCGATGAATTTGTCTGCGTCGACAGTTTTGAGGAACGTGCAGCCTTGTCTGCGCTCATTCTGTGCCGTCTGGCGGATGGCCGGATGCAGGCGCATGAAATCAAGGCGTTGATGGAGGCGGGGCTATGAGTCTTCTGGTCATGCGCCCATCCAGACCGGACGATTTTGACGATCTGATGGAGCTGGCCGATCTGTCAGGTCCGGGTTTTACCAGCCTGCCAGTCGACAAGGATCTGGTGGAAAAACGTCTCAAGGCCTCTCAGAATGCCTTTGCGCGAATGCCCGACGGCCCCCAGCAGGGCAAATTCCTTATGATGATGGAAAACAGCGAAACCGGCGAAACCGCCGGCTGCTGTGCTGTGAAGGCAGGCATTGGCCTGAACCGGCCGTTTTTCAACTATCGAATCATCACGATTTCGCAGTCCTCAACAGTGGTCGATCGCCGGTTCAGCATGGACGCGCTGGTGCTCACAAACGAATTCATGGGCTATACAGAGGTCGGCACCTTATTCCTGAAAAAACAATACCGTGGCGGTGGTGCCGGACGTCTGGCAGCCCAGTCCCGATACCTCCTCATGGCCGCAGCGCCCGACCAGTTTGGCGAGATGGTCCTGGCCGAGCTTCGCGGCGTTGTGACACCGGATGGCATATCGCCGTTCTGGGAAGGTGTGGGGCGACGTTTTTTCGAAATGAGCTTTCAGGAAGCCGACTATATTTCCGGTGTGACGGACGGACAGTTCATCATCGATCTGATGCCGAAATATCCGATCTATGTCGATTTGTTGCCCCCCGAAGCACGCGAAGTGATTGGTCGGTGCCATGTGGAGGGCATTGGCGCGATGAAGCTCCTGGAATGGGAAGGCTTTCGGTTCGAACGCGTCGTAGACATTTTCGACGGCGGTCCTCAGGTCGCCACCGTCCGCGACAATATCCGCACCATTCGTGAGTCTGAAGAAGTGGTGTTTGAACGGGGCGATCTCGCAGGCGAGGGGAAACAGGCCCTCGTATCGACGGATGTTCTGCCAGACTTTCGGGTCTGCTGGTCGGCTGTGGAACGACGCGGCACGTCCAGAATTGTTTTACCAGCGGACACGCTGGACGCGCTGAAAATCAATGCCGGCCATCGCGGTCGGATCTGGATTAAGGAATAGCTATGACGAGCCTTTTCATCGATGGCAAATGGCGCGCCGGGCAGGGCGATGTGCTGACATCGACCGATCCGGCAAATGGAGACACAGTCTGGCAGGGGGCGACTGCTACCGCCGACGATGTCAACGCAGCCTTCGCGGCGGCCCGCAGTGCTTTTACTGAATGGGCGAGAAAGCCGTTTGAAGCGCGGGTCGGGCTGTTGCGCCGGTATGTTGAAGTTCTGGACAGCATGGCCGACCAGATCCCGCCCATGATATCGCGCGAAACCGGTAAGGTGCTCTGGGAAACCACGGCTGAGCTTGGGGCTATGAAAGGCAAGGTGGATCTTTCAATCCAGACCTATGAAGAAAGAACGGGTCAGAAAACGCTAGACGCCGCTTTTGGCCGGGCCGAGCTGGTTCATCGCCCGCATGGCGTGATGGCGGTGATGGGCCCGTTCAACTTTCCTGGCCATTTGCCAAACGGCCATATCATTCCGGCGCTACTGGCAGGCAACACAATCGTTTTCAAACCCTCAGAACTTGCTCCCGGCATGGGAGAATTGCTGGTTCGGGCACTCGCTGAAGCTGGCATTCCTGATGGGGTTGTCAATCTGGTGCAGGGTGGTCGCGAGACCGGCGCTGCCTTGTTGAGCGGCGATCTGGATGGTGTTCTGTTCACAGGCTCTGCGGCGACGGGCACATTCATTCACAAGACGTTCGGCGGTCGCCCGGACATCATGCTGGCGCTTGAAATGGGCGGCAACAATCCGCTGATCGCCTGGGATTTTGGTGATGTCGACGCTGCGGCTGATATCGCGGCTCAATCAGCCTACCTCACTTCGGGCCAGCGCTGCACATGCGCACGCAGGCTTTTCGTTCCAACCGGGACCGCGGGCGACGCGCTCATTGAGGCCATTATCGCACGGGCCGAAGGCCTGAAGGTGGGCAAATGGGATGACGATGATGTCTTCATGGGGAGCCTGGTGAACGAACAAGCGGCCGATGGTGCATTGGCGTTTCAGGATACACTCATCGCCAAGGGCGGCAAGCCAATGAAACGCCTTGAAAGACTGGATATCAGCGACGCCTTCGTGTCGCCGGGTGTGATCGATATGACGCTGGCGACCGAGCCTCATGACGAGGAGTTGTTTGGTCCCTTCCTGCAGGTCTATCGGGTCGACCGGTTTGACGATGCCATTGCCAAAGCCAATGATACGCGCTTCGGGCTTTCTGGCGGTTTGATCAGTCAGGACGAGGGCCTGTGGGCGAAAGCACATATCAGTATGCGGGCCGGCATACTGAACTTCAACCGCCCGACAGCGGGCGCGTCCTCTTCGCTGCCATTCGGCGGACCGGGGCTTTCAGGCAACCACCGTCCAAGCGCAGCCTATGCGGCTGATTATTGTGCCTGGCCACAAGCCAGCCAGATTGCTCCGCAACCGGAACGGCTCGCTGCTCAGGGGTTCCCGAAGTGAGCGGGGCGGTCGAGGTCAATTTCGATGGCCTTATAGGCCCAAGCCACAATTATGGCGGGCTGTCCGATGGCAATCTCGCCAGCGCGAAAAATTCCGGCGACATATCCAGCCCGAAAGAAGGCGCCCTGCAAGGACTGGAGAAGATGCGTCTTCTGGTCCGCGCAGGTCTGACACAAGGCTTCTTGCCGCCGTTATTGCGGCCCAATCTGGCCTTCCTGAAACGGGCGGGTTTTTCTGGCAACCGCGATCAGATGATCCGATCTGCGGCAAACGAAGCGCCCGCGCTGCTCAAGGCGTCTTATTCGGCCAGCGCCATGTGGGCCGCCAATGCCGCAACAGTGTCCCCTTCGGCAGATACGGCGGACACCCGCCTGCATCTGACAACAGCGAACCTTTCGACAATGTTGCACCGTAGCCTTGAGCATCCCGATACCACAGCCAATCTTCGGGCCATTTTTGCTGATCCTGCCAATTTCCAGGTGCATGACGCCCTCCCGCAGCATCCGCAATTCTCCGATGAAGGGGCTGCCAACCATGTGCGTCTGGCCGCAGACCATGGCGCGCCGGGTGTCGAACTGTTCGTTTATGGACGTGATGCCAGTGAGGCAGAGGCGGCTGGCTTCCCGGCCCGTCAGACAAGGCTTGCCTCTGAACGCATTGCCGCCAGTCATAGCCTTTCGCCTGAAAGGACAGTGTATGCCCGACAGGCCCGCGCCGCCATCAATGGCGGGGCATTCCATAATGACGTGGTCTGTGTCGGCTCGCTCGATACGCTTTTCACGCATGAGCTGGCCTTTGAAGATCGCGAAGAAACCTATGCCGCCCTCCATGCGGCCTCAGACGGTCTCTTCGATCTGAAGATCGTGGAAGTTCCGGAGAAAGAGGTGCCGCTTGCCGATGCCATTTCCTCCTATCTGTTCAATTCCCAGCTGCTAAAATGGCCGGGTGAGGATCGACTTGTCCTGTTAGCGCCGCTTGAGACGAAGGAAACGCCGTCGGCTCGTGCTTTTTGCGAGGCCATGGCGGCGGGAAATGGTCCGATTGGCCGGGTGGAATATGTTGATGTCAGGCAGTCCATGCGAAATGGCGGCGGGCCTGCCTGTCTTCGCTTGCGTGTTGTGATGACTGAAGCGGAACGACAGGCTGTCAATCGCGGCTATCTTCTGAATGAGGCCCGCATTGATGCCTTGCAGGCCTGGGTGCGCGAGCATTATCGCGACGAACTTGCAGCAGCCGATCTGGCCGACCCGTCCCTCGCCGATGAAATATCAAATGCGCATCTGGCATTGACGAAACTGATCCGTGAATTCACTTCTGACGACTGAAGTTAAAGACCGGAGATACGTCATGGCCATGGATCGGCAGACACTGGAAACCATGTTGCGCGAAGCCTTCCCTGAGGCGCAGATCGACCTTGATGATTTGCGAGGGGATAACGACCATTGGAGCGCGACGATTATTGACGAATCCTTCCGTGGCAAGACACGGGTTGCCCAGCACCAGCTCGTCTATGCCGCGCTGAAGGGAAAAATGGGCGGCGAACTGCATGCTTTGCAATTGAAGACGTCCGCCCCCGCTTGATATTGAGCGTCAGACATCACACCTGCACAGTCAGGCATTCAAGGAGTTTCGCTCATGAGCGTTCAGGATATCATCAAGTCACAGGTCGAAAACAATGACGTGGTTCTTTACATGAAGGGCACGCCAACATTCCCGCAATGCGGATTTTCTTCCGTCGTTGCGCAGATCCTGAATTATCTCGAGCTGGAATATTCTTCCGTCAACGTGCTCGAGGACATGGAAATCCGCGAAGGCATCAAGCAGTTCTCAAACTGGCCGACCATTCCACAGCTTTACGTCAAAGGTGAGTTTGTAGGCGGCTGCGACATCGTCAAAGAGATGTTTGAGCAGGGCGAGCTGAAGCCGTTTCTCGCTGAGAAAGGCGTACTGGCTGAGGCATAAGGTTTTCAAGCGGTCGGTTTTGAGATATGGACCGCCGCTTGTTTTCAACTGAGGCCCTCATGTCCAGCACTGACTCCCTTACACGGTCTGCACAGCCGAAAGTCGGCATCGTTTCGCTCGGCTGTCCGAAAGCGCTGGTCGATTCGGAGCGCATCGTCACGCGACTGCGCGCGGAAGGCTATGCGATTGCCCCTGAATATCAGGGCGCGGACCTCGTGCTGGTCAATACCTGCGGCTTTATAGATTCTGCACGCGATGAGAGCCTTGATGCCATCGGTGAAGCGATCACTGAAAACGGCCGGGTGATCGTGACAGGCTGCCTGGGCGCAGAGCCTGATGTGATCCGTCAACGCCACCCAAAGGTGCTCGCTATCACAGGGCCGCACCAATATGAGCAGGTCATGGAGGCGGTGCATACGCATGTTGCGCCACCCGCAAACCCCTATCTCGACCTTGTGCCTGAAACCGGGCTCAAACTGACCCCGCGCCACTATGCCTATCTGAAGATTTCAGAGGGCTGCCATAACAAGTGCAGCTTCTGCATCATTCCGAAACTGCGCGGCGATCTCGTTTCCCGTCCGATTGATCATGTGTTGCGTGAGGCCGAACAGCTGGTGAATGCTGGTGTGAAAGAGCTTCTGGTGATCAGCCAGGATACCTCTGCCTATGGGCTGGACGTGAAATACGCGCCGCGAACATGGAAAGACACCGAATACGAGACGCGTTTCCTTGATCTCTGCAAAGGTCTTGGCGAACTGGAGGCTTGGGTTCGGATGCACTATGTCTATCCATACCCCCACGTCGACAAGGTTCTGCCATTGATGGCTGAAGGCGCCGTGCTGCCTTATCTCGACATACCGTTCCAGCACGCCCATCCTGATGTGCTCAAACGCATGCGTCGTCCGGGGCAGGGCGGCGACAAAATGCTCGAGCGCATTCTGCAATGGCGCAAGGATGTCCCGGATCTGGCCGTGCGTTCGACCTTCATCGTTGGCTTCCCGGGCGAAACTGAAGAACAGTTCGAATATCTCCTCGACTGGATGCGCGATGCGAAAATCGACCGCGCAGGCTGTTTCAAATATGAAAACGTCGAACACGCCGACAGCCGTGCCCTTGATGGCCATGTGCCGGAAGAGGTGAAGGAAGAACGCTGGCATCGCTTCATGGAAGTTCAGGCGGAAATCTCTGCGGAACGGTCTGCGGCGCAGATCGGCAAGGTCGTGGATGTCATTGTCGACGAAGTGGACGAGACTCAGGACATCGCCATTGGCCGTACCAAGGCCGATGCACCGGAAATTGACGGCACCGTTCAGCTCTCCGAAGGCGGTGACCTGGAACCGGGTATGATCGTCGAAGCCCGCGTCGTGACGGCCGATCACTATGATCTGGTTGCTGAGCCGGCTTAAACCGCCCTCAAAAAAAGGTCGTCATTGATCAAATTGTGCTAAACGCAACTCCGGTGGGCTGATGTCGGAGGGGCGCGACCATGATTCAGTATTTCAAACCGTCATTCTGGCGTCATGCCGTGCGTGACCCGATTACGTGGCTTGCAATTGCGGTCGATCTTGTTCCGGTCTTCATGGTGTTTGCCTTTGGCTGGCGGGCCGAAGCGCTGGTGCTGCTCTACTGGGCAGAGAATGTGGTCATCGGCGGTGCCACAATTTTGCGGCTCGGCATGGCGGGGATCGCGACCGGATGTGCCGGCATCGTCATGGCCGTCTTCATGATCCCGTTTTTCATGGTGCATTATGGCATGTTCTGTTTCGGACATGGCGTGTTCGTTTTCGACTTTGCCAAAAACGTCGACGACCCGATGGCGGCGGGCCTTTCCCCCTTTGCCGTGCCGGAGATGCTGGGCATGGTGGCGGTCTCGTGGCCGGGCATGACCATCGCGCTGGTCATGATTGGCATTTATCAGCTGATTGCCGTTGCCAATGACTATTGGCCTCGGGTTGGCGCAGAATACCCGACACCCATAGACGAAATGTTCGCGCCGTATGGCCGGATTGTCACTTTGCACATTGCCATCATTCTGGGTGCGTTCCTGATGATGGCGCTGGGCGACCCGATGCTGGGCGTCTTCCTGCTAATCGTTATCCGTATTCTGGTCAGCATTCTGGGCCGGGCCTGGCGGGATCAGAAGAAAGACTGTCTGGCGAACAAAGGCGCTGAAGCTGACTAGGCGTTTTCCCGCTCAAGGAAATCTTCAACGGCCTTTTTCAGCGCACGCGGGTAGAGGATATGCTCGCGTTCGAGAACCCGTTCGGCCAGCGTTTCGGGCGTGTCGCCTTCAAGCACGGGCACGCGTTCCTGATCGATCACAGCGCCTTCATCCACGCCTTCCGTGACCCAGTGTACCGAGCAGCCAGCTTCGGCATCGCCCGCTTCAATGGCTCGTTTGTGGGTGTGTAGGCCGGGATATTTAGGCAGCAGGGATGGATGGATATTCACCATCTGGCCTTCCCAATCCCCTGTGAAACCACCCGTCAGCACGCGCATGAATCCGGCCAGCGCAATGAATTCTACATTGTGAAGGTCCAGCGTGTCCTGAACGTCTTTCTCAAAGCTTTCCCGGTCGTCATAGGCGCGATGATCAATCGCCGCGATGGGCAGCCCCTTCTCGCTGGCCCACTCCAGACCCGCCGCGTCATACCGGTTCGAAAGCACCAGAACAGGCTTGGCTGGAACCTCGCCAGACAGACAGGCCTCAACCAGCGTGATCATATTGCTGCCCCGACCCGAAATGAAAATCGCCAGCCGGACAGGCTCTTCGCGCTCAGTTTCAGACATTCTCGAGGTGTCCATAAAGGAAGGCGGGTTCGCCATTGTCTTTCAGTGTGGAGAGAACCGAGTCGGCTTTCCCGCTGTCGACGGCCAGAACCATGCCGACGCCCATATTGAACGTGCGGAGCATTTCGGCCTCTTCGACATTGCCGACCTGCTGCATCCATTGAAACACGGCTGGCGTTTCTACCGTGTCGCCATCGCGGACGGGCTTCAGCGTATCGGGCAACATGCGCGGCAGGTTTTCCGTGATGCCGCCGCCCGTAATGTGCGCAAGCCCTTTCACAAGACCGGCTTTGATCAGTGGCAGCGTCGCTTTCACATAAAGGCGTGTCGGCTCGAGCAAGGCTTCGCCCAGCGTCTTGCCGTCGGCAAACGGCGCAGCGTCAGAGAGTGTAAGGCCCGAACGTTCGACAATCTTGCGGATCAGGGAATATCCGTTGGAGTGTGGACCGGATGAGGGGAGCGCGATCAGCGCGTCGCCAGCTTTCATCTCATCGAGTTTTGGCAGAATGTTTGCGCGTTCAACCGCGCCGACCACAAAACCGGCCAGATCATAATGGCCGGGCGCATACATGGCTGGCATTTCGGCTGTTTCACCACCGATCAGCGCACAACCCGACTCCTTGCAGCCTGCCGCGATCCCGGAAACGACATCCGCAGCCGTGTCCGTATCCAGCTTGCCGGTTGCGAAATAGTCGAGAAAGAACAGGGGCTCAGCGCCCTGAGCCAGCACATCATTCACACACATCGCCACCAGATCAATGCCGATCGTCGTGTGGTGGTTGGCTTCCTGCGCCAGCAACAGCTTCGTGCCGACGCCATCCGTGCCTGATACCAGCACCGGGTCTTCATACCCGCAGGCTTTCAGATCGAAGAGGCCACCAAAGCCGCCAAGGTCGGAGGCAACGCCCGGTCGGGTCGTGGCCTTGGCCAGCGGCTTGATGCGTTCAACCAGCGCATTTCCGGCGTCAATATCGACACCGGCCTGTCTGTAAGTGAGTGAGGAAGAATCTTTCATCTGCTCGCGTTATCACGACTTCCCTGTAATCGCCATAATCTCTCTCTTTATATGCGTCGAAAGGGCTGGTAGGACGAAGATATGAGAGCTTTCCTGATTCTGAAAACGGCGCTGCTGGCGCTGTTTGTCTCGGCGGGTGTCGCGCATGCGGACACGCGGGCCGTCTACACAATATCCGGCATTTCGGTTGATGAGGAAGGCGCCAACCCTCGGGAAGCGGAATACAAGGCCTTCACGACAGCGCGCCTTGTTGGCCTGCGTCGACTGATCAACAAGATCACCCTGCCGGAAGATCGCGAAATGCTGGGCGTGGATTTCTACAGCGCCGCGAATGCCAACGCGTTCGCCGCAGCCGTGGATGTCGACAATGAAAAGCGCACCACAACGCTCTATCGCGCGGAACTTTCCGTGCTCTACAATCCGAACCGGATCCGGGATGCACTCAAGCAGGCCAATATCCCATATATGGATCAGCAGGCAGCGCGCAGCATGATTGCGGCGGTCTCTTCTTCTAATCCTCAAATTGCCGAGGAATGGCGTCGTGCCTGGCCGGAGCAGGATTTGTCCGCCCTGAACCCTTACGTGACAGCCCTCTCGGCATATAGCGCGTCTGACAGCTGGCCGACCCTGGCGTCCGAAGCGCGCGCCGTTGGCGCGAGCAATGTTGTCATAGCAGATCTTTCCGGCACTAAAGGCGATTACCGCGTCCGCATGGTGCGGGAGACACCGGGCGGGGCCACAACGATCGGGGTCACAAATCCCGTTGCCACACTTGAAGAAGCGGCTCTGGCTGCGTCGGCTTATCTGGACGCGACATGGAAACGTCAGTCCATTGTCCGTGATAATACGGCTCGCACACGGTCCAACGCGACCGTCATGTATTCTGATCTGCGGTCCTGGAATGAGTTGCGCCAGGCATTGTCCGGCTCCGCACTCGTGTCTGAATTTCAGGTCAAAGCGATTTCAGCAGAAGGCGCTCAGGTATCCTTCGCGTTCGCAGGCGATCAGAACCGCCTGATGTCCGACCTTCGCCAGCGCGGCGTTAAAATCGAACCGGGGCCTGGCGGGTGGATCATCACCTCGGCGCTCCGAATGACCCGTTAGGACACCGGAGATCATGTCGGGAGAGCAGTTTCACTTCGTTTTCCCAGAGCCAGCCCCGTCTCTAGATGCGCTCTTCTTCACACAGGAAGGCGCATCCTCGATTCAGGTGCTTCGCATGTGGAAAGACTGGCCCAGGCCCTTCCTGGCGCTGACCGGTCCGCCGCAGTCGGGTGTGTCGACCGTGCTCAAGGCGTGGTCCCGGGAGGTCGATGGCAAGTATCTCGGCCCGGAAGACTGGATGTCGCTCGATGCAGACGCATTACCCGCGCTCCTGCAGCAGCCTCTGGCTCTGGATGATGTGGAACGGGTTGCCCCACCTTCCATTCTTCTCACTCTGATCAATCTGGCCATGGAAAGCCGCATGGCGATCCTTCTGGGTGGACATAACAATCCAGCGAAATGGCATGTCACGCCTCAAGACCTTGTTTCCCGCCTGTCTTCTGCCACGCAGATCGTTCTGCCACAGCTCGATGAGGCAAGTTTCGACCGGCGTCTGAGGGCTGCCTGCCTGAGGCGCTTCATCGATCTGCCGCCAGAAACGGTCAAGTTTGCGCGCCGGCGGCTTGAAAAAAGCTATGCCGCAATCGAAGCATTTGCGGAAGCGCTTAACAGGGTTATGGGAAGCCAGAACAAACCGGCCTCCGTACCCGTTGCGAGGGAAGTACTGGCGTCGTTATCTCTCCCGGATGATGATCCGGATCGAACAGACACGAAATCGGCCTGACAGGCAAAGAGGACTGATTGATGGTGAACGATACGCAAAAACCAAAGCGCAAAATCCCGTCGTCCCCGACCGGAAAGATCTCCATGCAGTCAGCTGACCGGTTCATCAACCGAGAGCTTTCTTGGCTTGATTTCAACGAGCGCGTGATGGAAGAAACTGGCAATTCGGCCCATCCATTGCTGGAACGGCTCCGGTTTCTGTCAATCTCGGCCAACAACCTAGATGAGTTCTACATGGTTCGCGTGGCGGGCCTGCGCGAACAGGTGCGGGCAGGCATTACGCGCCGTAGCCTTGATGGTATGACGCCAGCCGAGCAGCTCGAGGCCGTTAATGAGCGCACCGCCAAGCTGATGGATGATCAGCAGAAGCAATGGGCGATTATTCGGGAAGAGCTTGAAGCCGCTGACATTCACGTGCTGGAAGAGACTGAGCTTTCCAAAGCGGACCGTATCTGGCTGCGCAATTACTTTATGGCCAACATCTTCCCGATTTTGACGCCGCTTGCTGTGGACCCGGCCCATCCGTTTCCCTTCATTCAGAATCTGGGATTTGCCATCGCACTGGACCTCGTTTCAGATGCGACTGGCGAGCCAATGCACGCGCTCATTCCACTGCCGACACAGGTGAAGCGCTTCGTTCGCCTGCCTGAACTGGCCCGGTCACGGAAGACCATTCGCTTCATCTCGCTCGAAGATACGATTACGCTGTTCCTGGATGCCATTTTCCCCGGCTTTACCTGCAAACAACAGTGCGCATTCCGGGTGGTCCGGGACAGTGATATCGAGATTGAGGAAGAAGCTGAGGATCTGATCCGCGAGTTCGAAATCCTTCTCAAGCAAAGACGGCGCGGCAAGGTTGTTCGCTTGAAACTGCAGAAATCCGCTTATGAAAGCCTGAAATCCTTCATTGTTGAAGGCGTTGGTGCCGAACCACAGGACGTCTTTGAGGTAGATGGCATAATCGGTATGGGGCAGCTGTCTGAGCTGATCGTGGACGACAAGCCGGAATTGACGTTCCTGCCTTATGAACCTCGCTTCCCGGAGCGGGTTCGCGAGCACCATGGTGATATCTTCGCCGCCATTCGACAGAAGGACATGGTGGTCCATCACCCCTATGAATCCTTCGACGTGGTCGTGCAGTTCATCCGCCAGGCTGCCCGCGATCCGGATGTCATCGCCATCAAGCAGACACTCTATCGGACCAGCAAAAACTCGCCGGTCATCGCCGCACTGGTCGAGGCCGCAGAGGCTGGCAAGAACGTCACGGCACTGGTTGAGATCAAGGCACGCTTTGACGAAGAGGCCAATCTACGCTGGGCGCGAGATCTGGAACGGGCCGGTGTTCAGGTTGTCTATGGCTTTATCGAGTACAAAACGCACGCCAAGGTCAGTCTGGTGGTACGTCGTGAAGGCGGCGAACTGCAAACCTATACCCATTTTGGCACCGGCAATTACCACCCGATCACGGCTAAGATTTACACAGACCTGTCCCTCTTTACCGATGATCAGGTTCTGGGCCGGGACGCAGGCCGTATCTTCAACTATGTGACCAGCTATGCCACCCCGCCAGAACTCGAGAAGGTCTCCATGTCGCCCTTGTCGATGAAGGATGACCTGATCCGCATGATCAAGCACGAAGCGGCCAATGCCCGGGCGGGCAAACCAGCAGGCATCTGGGCGAAAATGAACTCGCTCGTGCATGAAGAAGTGATCGATGCGCTTTATCGTGCCAGCCAGGCCGGGGTGCCCATCAAGCTGATCATTCGCGGTATCTGTTCCTTGCGCCCGGGCGTGCCGGGCCTTTCAGACAATATCTTCGTCAAAAGCATTGTCGGGCGTTTTCTCGAACACTCCCGCATTGCCTGTTTTGCAAACGGCCATGAATTGCCGTCTGAAGAGGCAAAAGTCTTCATCTCGTCGGCGGACTGGATGCATAGAAATCTGGACCGCCGGGTGGAGGCGCTCGTGCCGCTCGAAAACAAGACGGTCAAACGTCAGGTCCTTGATCAGATCATGGTCGCCAATCTGAATGACAATCTGCAAAGCTGGGTGCTCCAGCCTGATGGCAATTACAACCGGGTCAAACCCGAAGGGACAGGCTTCTCCTGTCATGACTATCTGATGAAATATCCAAGCCTTTCGGGACGTGGAGAGTCTGTCTCCCAGAGCCTGCCGCCACAACTTGACCCGACACCCGTCGTCAAACCGTGATGACCATGACGCGCGTTGAAGAAAAGAAACGTCCGCTCCTCTGGCGGCTCGGTCGCACGCCGCGTCCGCGTCGTCAGGCGGTAATTGATATCGGGTCCAACTCGGTTCGCCTGATCGTCTATCAGATCAATGGCCGCTCTATCATTCCTCGGATCAATGAAAAGGTCATGGCCGGGCTTGGCCGTGATCTGTCTGACACCGGACGCCTTTCGCCCGAGGGCGTGGAGGCGGCGCTGGCAGCGCTGGCGCGGTTCGATTCGATTTGCACCTCGCTTGGGGTCACCGACATTCGTGCCATCGCAACGGCTGCGGCCCGGGATGCCTGCGACGGTCCGGAGTTTTGTGAGACCATTCGGGATCTGACAGGAATCCGCGTTGAAGTGCTCTCCGGGCGAGAAGAAGCGCACTACGCTGCGATGGGCGTGGTTGCTGCGCAGAGGGACCCGACGGGGCTGATCGGCGATCTTGGTGGGTCGAGCCTGGAACTGGTCACGGCTGATCGCGGTGTGCTGGGGCAGGGGGAAACCTACAGGCTTGGCCCGCTGGCGCTACAGGCAGTAAAAGAGCGCTCCGGCGTTGACCTCGATGAGCACATCCGCGACGAGCTGACCAGTCGCGGCAAAATCCCCAAGGCTGATACCTTCTACGCCGTTGGCGGCGCGTGGCGGGCCTTTGCCAAGCTTTACATGCACCACACCGATTATCCGCTTCATGTCCTGCAATCCTACAGCCTGCCAGCCTCTGAGGCGATTGAGCTTTGCAGTCTCGTTGCTGACGGAAAGAGCAAGATCCAATCCGTGGCAAAAGATGTCGCTGGCAAGCGCTATGCGACGCTGGACCTGACAGCCCGCGTCCTGAAAGCCACGCTCGAGGCCAGCAACGCCAGCAAGCTGAGCATTTCGGCCTACGGTCTGCGGGAGGGCATTGTCTATTCGGATATGAGCGCCGAAATGCGACGGCTTGATCCGCTTCTGGCAGGGGTCACGACGCTGGCTGATCCCGATACGGGGCAGGCCGGGTTTTCCAAGGCGTTGAACGATTTTCTCCGTCTGGCGCTGGCGCCGCTTGAGCCGGTGTTTGAAACAGCGCCCGATCAGGAAGAAAGGCTGATCGCAGCGAGCTTCATTCTCGCGGACATTGGCGCCATGATGCATCCGGATCACCGGGCCGATATTGCGCGTCAGATCGTGCTGCGAGGGCCTTACACCGGAATCGATCATCCGGGTCGTATCTTCCTCGGACTGATCACAGGCTTTCGCTATAATCGCAAACAGCCCGTCACCGATCTTGAAACCAGCACGCTCACCGAGGCCCAGATTCACCGTGCGAAAGTGATTGCCCATCTGATCCGCGTCGCGGCGGAGTTCTCTGGCCGGACCGAACGTATTCTGCGCAAGGCGCATCTGTCAGTCCGGGATGACAAGCTGGTGATGACCATCGCGCCGGGCGAGAATGTTCTTGTGTCTGAAGGCGTTCGGAAACGTCTGTCTCAGGCTGCCAATGTGATGGACCTCTCACCCGTTATCGAGTGAGCCCGTTTTCAGCACGCTAAACATCTTCACATCGCCCTTGTTGAAGGTGATGGCGAGACGGCCATTCAGCAGATCCTCTGCCTTCTTGCCGAAGAGATCAAACCGCCAGCCAGACATGACGTTGGTTTCATGGCCCTCGCCAGCGGCCACTCGTTCCAGATCCGCTGAATTCGCGATCAGGCGCGGGGTGACCTTCGCATCATCACAAATCTGCTTCAGCAGAACGCGTAGCAAGTCTGAGGCACCCGCCGGGGCCGGGGCGCGCTGTTTCGGCTTTTCAAGGTCAGGCGCGATCTCGTCAACATGGTCGAGCGCGTGATTGATGATGTCCAGCAAGGGCTTGCCGTGTCTGGAGCCTGAAAATCCCTTCGGAACGGATCTCAGACGATCAAGCCCGTTCGCATCACGCGGTCGCTGATCAGCAATCTCCTGAATTGCATCATCCTTGAGAATCCGGTTGCGAGGCCGGTTCTGTTCCTGGGCCGTCGTTTCGCGCCAGTTGGCCACTGAAATCAGCACGGCCAGATAATCCTTCCGGTTCCGCCGGACTTTCAAACGCTTCCAGGCATCCTCCGGTCGCGCCGCGTACAGTGCCGGATCCACCAGCGCATTGTGCTCATCCTCAATCCAGCTCCAGCGATCCTTGGCGTCAAGGCGGGCTGCCATCTTCGCATAGGCGGCGCGCAGATGGGTGACATCCCCCAGCGCATAGCGCAGCTGCTTCTGGCTCAGCGGACGCCGCGTCCAGTCGGTGAACTGCGAAGACTTGTCGATCCGCTGACCGGTCAGCTGGCCGATCAGATTGTCATAGGAAATCGAATCGCCAAGCCCGAGCGCCATTGCGGCAATCTGCGTGTCGAAAACCGGTGCAGGCGGCTTACCTAGCAAACGATAGAAAATTTCCATGTCCTGCCGGGCGGCGTGAAACACCTTTCCGATATCAGGATCGGCCAGCAGGTCCAGAAACGGAGCCAGGTCCAGCCCGTCTGCCATCGGGTCGATTATGGCCTCTATGCCTTCGCCTGCGGCCTGTATCAGACACAGTGTTGGCCAGTAGGTCGTTTCCCGATGAAACTCTGTATCTACGAAAATGACGTCATTGCTTTTGAGGGCCGCGCAGAAGCGATTCAACTCATCCTGATCATCAATTACTGTTATGTCCGGCTCACTCATACGCCAGTTTGCCTCTCACTCGCTTGACAAGGTGCCATCCCCTGTGCCGATTGCGCAGAAAATACCAATCATATGTACGGAGTCTTCCTAAAATGCATCTCTACCGGACGCACACCTGTGGCGAGCTGCGGCAAACCCATGTGGGTGAGACGGTCCGCTTGTCGGGCTGGGTTCACCGCAAACGGGACCATGGAGGACTCCTTTTTGTCGATCTACGCGATCACTATGGTCTGACGCAATGCGTCGTTACGCCTTCCAACGAGAATTTTGCTCGTCTTGAGCGTATTCGCGTCGAAAGCGTAATAACTGTTGAAGGTCAGGTCGTTGCGCGTGACGCCGAAACCGTGAACCCGAATCTGCCGACCGGTGAGATCGAAGTTCAGGTGGCGACACTGGATGTTCAGTCAGAAGCCGCAGAGCTGCCTCTGCCCGTTTTCGGCGAGCCGGACTATCCGGAAGAAATCCGTCTGAAGCACCGTTATCTGGATCTGCGCCGCGAGAGCCTGCACAAGAACATGGTTCTGCGTAGCCAGGTGATCACCTCTTTGCGCAACCGTATGGTCGAGCAGGGCTTCACGGAATACCAGACACCGATCCTGACCGCCTCTTCTCCGGAAGGTGCGCGAGACTTCCTCGTGCCGTCTCGTCTGCATCCGGGTCAGTTCTACGCTCTGCCGCAAGCGCCGCAGCAGTTCAAGCAGCTGCTCATGGTCTCCGGCTTTGACCGCTATTTCCAGATCGCGCCATGTTTCCGCGATGAGGATGCGCGCGCTGACCGTAGCCCCGGCGAATTCTACCAGCTCGATATCGAGATGAGCTTCGTCACGCAGGAAGATGTCTTCCAGGCGATCGAGCCTGTCATGGCTGGCGTTTTCCGCGAGTTCCAGAACTGGGATGGCAAGAAGCGTGAAATGGCTGATGGCCCGTTCCCGCGCATTCCATACCGGGAAGCCATGGCGAAATACGGTTCGGACAAGCCGGACCTTCGTAACCCGATTGAACTGAAAGACGTCTCTGACCTCTTCAAGGAAGAAGACAAGACCGGTTTCTCTATCTTTGCGAAGATCACAAATGGTGGCGGCAAGGTCATTGCGATCCCCGCTCCGAAGGCGACTGAAACCCAGTCCCGCAAATTCTTCGACGATTTCGACAAATGGGCGAAGAAAGAAATGCAGGCGCCAGGCCTTGGCTATGCACGTCTTCGCAAGGACGAGAACGGCGTTGTTGTCAGCCAGGACCCTGTCCTTAAGAACTTCACGCCTGAGCACATGGCAGCCTTCCTCGAAGCCACTGGCCTGGAAGACGGCGATGGCGTGTTCTTCTCTGCCGGGAAGAAAGAAGCAGCCTACAAACTCGCTGGCGCTGCGCGTCTCAAAATTGGTGAAGAGCTCGATATCGTCGAGAAAGATGTTTTCCGCTTCTGCTGGATCATCGACTTCCCGATGTATGAGTATGACGAAGACAACA
>CAYFGB010000041.1:0-28314 GCA_964342455.1 uncultured Hyphomonadaceae bacterium | reverse complement strand
AGTCGGTCATAGTGATCCGATGGTACTGAATGGAAAGACCATCGCATACGGATAAAAGGTACGCCGGGGATAACAGGCTAATGACTCTTGAGAGATCTTATCGACGGAGTCGTTTGGCACCTTGAAAAACATCGGGGTGAAGTATTGGTAACAATACCGGAGAATTTGGCTATATGCGGGGACACCTGTCTTCTAAAAGGAGAATAGTATCTATAATTGAGATATTATAAAGTGATATAATAGAAAAAAGATTATAGTGCAGACAATCCGCAGGAAACCAAACTAATTTTAGGAATTAAAGTATTAGAACTTAATTATATTGTAAAAGGGAGTCCCGGATCAGTATATAAAATTAGGAGTAGGATCCTCAACGACTATATGCCAAACTGCCTATTAAAAAGGGAAAAGAAATGAGTAGGTAGAAGAGATAGTCTGATCTAGTTAGCGATAACTAGCCTATACCATAAAGGTAATAGGATTAATAATAATAATAGTAAATGTGAAAAGTGCGAGGTAAATGCGAGGTAAAGAGTTAGAAGATTATAAAAAAGGATTAAAACTAAGTAAGCAGCAAAAGAATATAATAGTGGGAACATTATTAGGTGATGCAACCTTATGTAAAATAAAAAAAGGAATGAAAAATTGTCATATAAAGTTCGAACAATCAATAAAAAATAAAGAGTATATAGAGAGTATATATGAGGTATTTAAAGATTGGTGTGGTACTTCACCAAAGATTAGAAATATAAAGGGAGGAGGTGCGAATGATAGACAAAGTATTCATTTTAGAACATATGCACATAAGGAGTTATTATTTTATTATAACCAATTTTATAAAGAAATAGAAGGTAAGAGAATAAAAGTAGTACCGAGTTTACTAGATAAATGGTTAAATGATGAAGTATTAGCGTATTGGTTTATGGATGATGGAAGTAAAACAGGGTCAGGTTATGTAATAAATACCCAGGGATTTGCGGAGTATGAGCAAAAAGCGATGCAAAAAGCACTGGGGAAAAGGTTTAGTATACAAACAAGCCTATGGAAAGATAAAAATAAGTATATGATATATATAGGAACAGGATCCAAATATAAATTTACAGAAATAATAAAGCCATATATGCACGGAGACTTTAACTATAAGTTACACTTAAAAAAGGAGAGTAACGAAAAGATTATTATTAATTAACATTAGCGATGTCGACTGATCACATCCTGGGGGTGAAGAAGCTCCCAAGGGTTGGGCTGTTCGCCCATTAAAGTGGTACCTGAGTTGGGTTCAGAACGTAGAGAAACTGCGTTTACTTGTAGTAATATAAGTATAGCACTCACTGATATCGGTGAAACCTTATTATAAAAGAACTGGATAATATGGCAATACCGAGGGAAGAAGTTATAAAGTAATGAAAAAGAAAAAGTAGTGAAAAGGATTATAGAAATAAACAAAAAAGATTTAAGTTATATTGCAGGGTTTTTAGATGGTGATGGATCATTAATAGCACAGCTAGTAAAAGGAGAGTATAGATATGGATACAGAATACGTTTAAGTATAGTATTTTACCAAAAAACAGAGAAATACTGGTTTTTAGAGTGGTTAAAAAAGAAGCTAAGGTATGGTAGTATAAGAAAAAGAACGGATGGGGTATCAGACTATACAATAACAGCAAGTAAAGCGGTGGAAAAAGTGTTAAAAGAGTTGTTACCGTACTTAAGAATAAAAAAAGCAATAGGACGAGATATATTAGAAATAATTCGTTTAAAAAAAGTAATAGAATCGGAAGAAGAATTTATTAGAGTATGTGAGCTGGTAGATAAAGTAGCAGAGCAAACGTACGGAAAACGAAAAAGTATAAGTGTAGAGAATGTAAAAAGGTTTATTTCAGAAAAAAAAGGATCCAATATAAGTTCCCCGTAGAGACTTAAAATGAATGAAAGAAGTCATTTTAGATAGTTAGAATAGAGTTCTAATTATAAAACGTGAGCTCCTATAGGAGATATTCGAAAGAGTAGAAAAGAACTATAGGATGAAGATATAGTCCATGCCTTTATGAAAATAGAGGAATAACATGCGTGAGACAGTTCGGTCCCTATCTGCCGTTAAAGTAGAAAATTGAAAGGTGTTTTTCCTTGTACGAGAGGACCGGAAAAACTATACCACTGGTGAACCGGTTGTCCTGCTAAGGGCATAGCCGGGTAGCTACGTATAAAAATTATAACCACAGAAGGCATCTAAGTGGGAAGAGAACCTTAATATTAATTTTCAAAAAGAAACGTTGAAGAGAATGACGAGATAGGCTTAGTGTGGAAGTATTGTGAAATATGAAGCTAATAAGTACTAATAATTCATAAAATTAATTATTCACTTTAAAAAAGAAAAAAGAAAAAAGAGAAAGAAGAAAAGAAGAAAAAAGAAAAAAGAAATGAGATTAGGTTTTCAAGATCCAGGAACAGCGATAATGGAAGGTATTATAGATTTACATCATAGTATTTTCTTTTATTTAATAATAATATTAACACTAGTATTTTGGATGGTAGCAACAATCGTAAAAGATTTTGGTCTAAATATGTATTTAGGGCATGCAAGTGTTGAAAAAGCGCTAGAATCAAGAAGAGTAGTACTAGAAACAAGAGATATAACACATGGAACGGTTATAGAAATTATTTGGACGGTGTTACCAGCATTTGTATTAGTGTTTATTGCGATACCGTCATTTGCGTTACTATATTCAATGGATGAATTAATAGAACCAACATTAACTTTAAAAGCAATAGGGCACCAATGGTATTGGTCATATGAGTACTCTGATTTTGAGGAAGGAGATATTGCGTTTGATAGTTATATGGTAAAAGATGATGAGTTATCGGAAGGAGATTTACGTTTATTAGAAGTTGATCGTAAAGTTTGGTTACCGGTAAATACACACGTTAGAGTAGTAATTACAGCAACAGATGTGTTACATTGTTGGGCAGTACCTGCATTAGGAGTAAAATTAGATGCAGTACCAGGGCGATTAAATCAAACATCAATCTTCTTAAAAAGAGATGGGTTATTTTATGGTCAGTGTAGTGAGTTATGTGGTGTAGAGCATGGTTTTATGCCAATATGTATAAAAGCTGTACCAGTAGAATTATTTAATTCATGGGTAGATTTTAATTTAGAGGCGTAGTTAAAGTAGGAGAAAAGAAAGAAAAAAAAGATTAATAAAGTAAATAGTAATTATAGTAACAAAATTATATTGCTTAAAAACGCTAGTTTTTGATTTAGTTTGTATTAAATTAAATTTATTATGAACTATTCAGGAGTGAATAAGTGGTTATATTCAACAAACCACAAAGATATAGGTACGTTGTACATAGTGTTTGGAGCATTTTCAGGAGTATTAGGTACTGTGATGTCTGTTGTAATGAGAATGGAGTTAGTGAGTCCAGGAAATCAAATATTAGCAGGGAATCATCAGTTATATAATACACTGATTACAGCGCACGCATTTTTAATGATATTTTTCATGGTGATGCCTGTTTTAATGGGAGGTTTTGGAAATTGGTTTATACCGATTTTAATAGGAGCAACTGATATGGCGTTTCCAAGAATGAATAATATCAGTTTTTGGTTCTTACCACCATCATTATTTCTATTATTATCATCAGCATTAGTTGAAGTTGGTGCAGGAACTGGTTGGACAGTATACCCACCATTATCAAGTATCGAAGCACATTCAGGTGCATCAGTGGATTTAGCAATCTTTAGTTTACATATAGCTGGAGCATCATCAATATTAGGATCAATTAATATAATGACTACAGTTATAAATATGAGAGCAGAAGGGTTATATTTCCATAGATTACCTTTATTTGTATGGGCGGTATTTGTAACAGCAATACTTCTAGTAGTATCATTACCGGTATTAGCTGGAGGTATAACAATGTTATTAACAGACAGAAACTTCAACACAACATTTTTTGATGCTGCGGGAGGAGGTGATCCAATACTGTACCAACATTTATTTTGGTGTGCGACGTTGCGCTTTTAGTATAAATGAATAAGTTATTATTCTATCCCGACATGAAATGGGATACCCACGATCTGCTTAGGTAGTTATTGAAAAATACTGCTGAACATAGCATGCAGAATAAAGTGGATACCGGGAAAGGGCCATATTTCCTAAGAATATCTGCGAGTGGAGGGGTTTATGGTCAAAGCTGGATTGCCTAAACACTAGTTTTTCAAGTCAAGTCTTACAGGTGGCTACGGCACGGTGGTATATGGTTTTCAAGAAGAAAGACGTATAGGCTGTTTTTGGGGTTATGTAAATCGAACCAGAGTTTACATAAATCATGTCCTCAGAATGACAATAACGATGAGTGAAATAAGAAAAACGAACGGTGGGCCTAAGAACCCAAAGACTACTTAGGTGGTCTTGGAATCATAAAGAATGTAATATATAAAATTATGAGGAATAATTATACTAAAGGAACTGCGGGAGGGCCTAAGGGCCTTGTATTAAGGTACAAGGACTATGGTTCAGGAGATTCCGAGAAATTTGAATTTTATTTGAAAGACAGGAATCAGTGTTTTTACAGAAAGCAAATTAGGGGTTACTGTGATGACAGTAGAAGGATCCTTAAGGAGCTGGAACATATTAGGAAAAAGGAAAAAGACTATGAAAGGCTGTATAGGTTGTTGTATATTAAGGATATCTATATTATAGCATATGAAAATCTTAGAAGAAATAAAGGAGCTGGAAGTAATTATTCAACGAAGGTTAAAATAGGAGTGGACGGTTTTAGACTAGAGAAAGAGATAGATGAGATAGTTGAACTGATGAAGATGGAAAGTTATCAATTTGGACCTGTAAATAGAAGAATGATGCCCAAAAAAAGAGGTGGCCATAGACTGCTAGGGATGAGTTCTTTCAGGGACAAAATAGTACAAGAAGCAATGAGGATTATACTGAATGAGGTTTTTGAGAAAAGTTTTGAAGCTACAAGCCATGGTTATCGTAAGCAAAGAAGTGCTCACACAGCTTGTAGAGATGTAAAGGTACTATTTAAGGGTAGCAAGTGGATGATAAATATCGATATCAGTAAATGTTTCGACTCGCTAGATCATCATGTTCTAATAAACAAGCTGCGTACCAAGATTAATGATGAAAGATTCATAAATCTGATATGGAAATGGTTGAGGGCAGGTTATCTTGAGAATTGGATGGTGTACAAAAGTAGTCTAAGCGGGATCCCACAAGGTGGAGTTCTAAGTCCTCTTATGTCTAACATATATCTTGATGAGCTGGACAAAGCCATGGAGAGAATTATGAGCAGGGAGAACTGGAAGGTCAGAAGGGACCCTTTGAGAAGGAAGCTGAAAGGTGCCAAAGAGGAGCAAAGTGGTGTTACTAAGAATATGGATGACACAACCTACAAGCGAGTAAGATATGTTAGGTACGCGGATGATTTTTTATGTGGAGTGGCAGGCTCGAAAGAGTTTGCTATGCAAATATATAAAGAGATGATCGCCAAGATCAATCATTTAAAATTGGAAGTGAATAAGGAGAAGAGTAAGGTAGTACACAGCAGTGTGGAAACCGAGTTTTTAGGTGTATTCATTAGTATACCTAGACATAAGGAGCGCAAGGTAACAAAAGTTACCCGCT
The DNA here is from genome assembly GCA_964342455.1 of uncultured Hyphomonadaceae bacterium. GTDB lineage: Bacteria > Pseudomonadota > Alphaproteobacteria > Caulobacterales > Hyphomonadaceae > Ponticaulis. The sequence goes on along the minus strand of CAYFGB010000041.1, from coordinate 22,666 downwards.
ATAGAGGTGGTGAGGTTCAAAGATACAAGTCAAAGGTAGGTGTTATGAGAGTTAAATTCAGAGCTGATGTAAGGAAAATGATTCTTAAATTAAAAGAAGGATCCTTTATTGAAAAGAATAATACTCCGAAGCCTAAGTTTCAGTGGTATTCACTGATGCCAGAGGAGATAGTAAAGAATTATAATAGCGTACTGAGAGGTATACTGAATTACTACAGTTTTGTTGATAATTACAGTAGTCTGGCCTGGTCTGTTGATCATCTATTGAAGCAGTCGCTTCTGCGCCTCTTAGCAGCGAAGCTGAAGCTAGGAAGGAGATCAGTTGTATACAAGAAATTTGGATGGAACATTAAGGTAGGCTCGAAAATCAGCTATGCTGGAAAGAGGTCATACATAAAGAGTCGAATGACGTTTAGAAAAAGTGTGAATGATAATCTAGATGGACTGTATATCAAGTGATTAAAGAATACTAATCGAAGAGGACCCTGTGAAGTCTGTGGATCGAATGAGGGTCTGGAGGATAAATTATCTAAGGCGACTGCTTTGATAGTAGAAACTCAGGAAAAGTTAAAAGCCACGCAAGATGCGCTAAGTAACCTAACAGAATCGTGTATGAAGTATTTCGGAATATAAAATATGTAAAGAAAACATAATATACGATATAAAAAAAAAAAAAACAATATACAAACACTGGATAGTGTTAAGAACAGTAATAGTAGCAGTACTGTTACAGTGGAAGATACAGCTATTTATGAGCTAGTTTGGAGTTGTTTTTCTGAATTTTCTTTGAGATAATATGAGTTAAGAACATGGAAAGCCGTATGCGTTGAAAGGCGCACGTACGGTTTGGGGAAGGCCTTATTTTGCGAAGAGTAGGGCTATTCTACTTTTCGGACACCCTATGTACGCCCATAGAGGCGGTATATTTTAGATACTTTGGGGTGTATAAATCTCGCTATTTGCCTGGAAATCTTGAAAGGTTAATACTACTACGAGTAAAAATGTATTAAATAGAGACAATAGGCAGGAAACCAAACTAAAATAAAAAAAAGATTTTAGGAGTAGGATCCTCACAGACTATACGCGAGAAAAAAAAAGAAAAGAGGAAAATGAAAAACAAGATAAGCGAGCATAGACCAAAACACTATTATTATAGTGAGAAAGAATTAGGTAGGTATTTAGCTGGGTTGATAGATGGAGATGGTAATATAGGAAAAAATGGCTATATAACGATAGTATTCTGTGAGAGGGATGTAAGTTTAGCATATAGACTAAAGAAGTTAGTGGGTTATGGAAGTGTACGAAAAGTAAAGGATAAAAAAGCTTGGATATACGTAATATCGAATAAAGAAGGGGTTGTAAAGGTAGCAACATGGATACGGGATAAGTTATGTTTAGAGAGTAAGGTAGAGGCATATAACAATTATTTAGTACCGAGGTATGGTATAGATAAAACGAAGTTAGGAGAAGTAAGCTTAGACAATGGATGGTTGAGTGGGTTTATAGATAGTGATGGGAGTCTTAGAATATATACATTGAAACGAGAAGGGAAGCCGAATGAAGAAGTGAGGCTATTGCTACAAATAGATCAAAAAACAAAAATGATATTAAGTAAAATTCAAAAGTTGCTAGGAGGTTACTTAGGGTATAGAGCAAAACACGATACATATTATTATAGTACCGTAAGTTATGGAAATATATATAAGGTATTAAAGTATATAGACAAATATCCTTTACAAAGTAATGTAAAACATTTGCAGTATATGTATATAAGAAAAAGTTATATATTAATCCAAGAAAAAAAACATCTAACAGAAAAAGGGATGATAAAGTTAAAAAATTATTTAAGAAGAAGTAAAGGTTTATAAATTCTTTTTTTAAGATATAGTCGGAGCACTAATGAGAGTTAGTGAGTTTTCAAAGGTAGGAGAAAGCTGGAGAAACAACAAAAAAAAAAGGAAGTATATATATTAATTATACCAGCATTTGGTATAGTTAGCCAAATTATTGCAAGTATGACAGATAGAGCAATTTTTGGTTATTTAGGTATGGTATATGCAATTGTATCAATTGGTGTATTAGGTTTTATTGTATGGGCGCATCACATGTATACTGTAGGTATGGATGTAGATACAAGAGCATATTTTACAGCAGCAACAATGATAATTGCAGTACCAACAGGAATTAAAATATTTAGTTGGTTAGCAACATTATGGGGTGGTTTAATTAGATTTAGAACACCAACGTTATTTGCGATAGGGTTCCTAGTACTATTCACAACAGGTGGAGTAACAGGGGTTGTATTAGCAAATGCTGGATTAGATATCGCGTTACACGATACATATTACGTGGTAGGACATTTCCATTATGGTGCGGCTTCTAACTTATTATAACCGTGTCCTTATTATATAAGGACCTGGCAACATCTAGCCAGTAAAACACGCGACTTATCCTTAGCTGAAAAGTGAGGGGGAGTGTAGCATGTCGTGAAAGGAGGTTGAAAGAGTACCTTCGAGTTATTAATCAATATGGTCAGGATAACGAACTTCAATTCAAACTATTCGCGGGCATTGGAAGTGGCCTTCTAGAAGAAATATAAGCTTCTAGTACCGATTGTTCAGGGAAATTTTACGTAGTGAGGACCCTTAGATGCGAACACGGAGCATTAACAATAAGTTAAATAGAATAGGAAGGACCTAAGTTGAATTTTCCACCAAAATTGGGTGGGATGGTTATAATAAAGGAATTAGCGATACCCTAAGGTCCGAAAGGACTACAAGGATATTATCAAATATCCTGGGTACGGAGTCCTCGTATTACTTGCGTGCAACAGCACATAAGCTTATCTTAATAGATAAGGAAGAGGAAGGGGGACAGGTTTAATCGATTTAATTGCATGATTTCCTTTGGGTATTAGCGTAATTAAATGAGAGTCTGGGTGTAGATATAAAGTGCACAATAATACAATTCAGGCGAGTTTCGAAAAGAAACAACAGGAAATAAAATAAGATAAGAATAAAAATTTATGGATCAGAGCGTAATTAGAATCATATTTAACGGAGTAAAAGTACTGTCCTGGCTTAGTGTGGGGAGTATCTTAGTACTCAAAGGACATTATCAATTACTCATAAATAATATAGAATATGATATTAACACTGTGATATTTGTAACTATAATCCTGGTAATTAGTACTACGATTATATCGACAAAAAAGACAAAAAAGGGGGACTCAAGTAAAAGCTTTTATGAATCTAACCGGGAGAAACTTGCGGTAGTTCTATCACCATTCTCGGCACTATTTTATAAAATTATAATAACCGAAATGACGTGGCGTGAGTACGTAATCAATTGGGGTCCATTTAAACTTATCCGAAAGTATGACAAGGACGAAATATATGAGTATTTGTCTAAATTCACTGGAGGGAAAGGGATCACCAGAGAAGAACTATTCACCATAGCGAAAGAAAGTGAAGGTAGTGTCAAGAAAGGTAAAATGATGCTAGACAACAAAGTCATGGAACTAGCTAGTAAAACAGCATCGAAGATTAGTAATAAGTCGGGTGGAATCAATGGCTCAAAAAGCGATGTATATGATGTATTATCAAGTTGCTGGGAATATAGCCAGCCGGCATTTAAAGTAATTGTCCCAATAATAGTGACTGTAGCAGGCGTTGGAGCGGTGATGATCGCCACAAAATGGGTACTGCTATCCATGGGCCTGGGGATGCCAGTAAGAATGGTTGAATCGTTATTTAAAAGCATTGGATTCGGGAGTAACACTAGCGTGCCTAAAGAACTCCAACAACTTAAATTAACTGAAGCTCAAATTACTGAGCTCCAGGAGACAGTAACCAAACTTGCTGGGGAAATTGAAGGAAATTCCGTAAGTATACAAGTCCTGAGTGCGACAATGAGTGCGCTGTTGACTTACCTATACGAACAAGATCTATTAGATGCGTGGGTACAGTCCGTCGGAGGCGAGAAGCTTCTTCCGGAAGTTGTCAAAGCCTTTATCAAAGGATTAAAATAAGCAAGACTAAAAAGAGAAGATGGAGGTAACTAAGAAAGAACTAAAAAAAGAACTTTCCAATAACAGCCAAGAAATAGATATTAGTAAACTTGATAAGATTGGAGTTGATGAAGGTGACGAAGGTTTATTAGAACCGGCGGAACCATGGGAATAAAGGATGTTATAAAAATTGAAAACCTCATAAGGGCCTATAATCAAGTAAGGTCCAATAGAGGATGGAAATATGACGGCCATAAATTCACTGAGAGCGTAACCAAATTAGGTAAACTCTGCAATGATGTAGGCAGTGGTAGGTACAAACCGGATCCTATAAGAAGAGTATGGATTCCGAAAGCTAATGGAACAGATAAGCGTCCATGGGGGCTAGGAAGCATAAAAGATAAGATTGTTCAAGAGGCTCTGAGAAATGTATTAGAAAGAGTATATGAACCGATATTCCAAGACAGCTCGCATGGTTTCAGACCTAATCGAAGCTGCCATACAGCTCTGAAAGAGGTAGTATATAAAACAAGTAACTACAAATGGTATATTGTGGGAAATATAGAAAAATGTTTTGACAGAATAGACCATGGAATACTAATTAATTTAGTGAAAAAGAGAATTTCGTGTAAAGGAATAGAAGATCTGCTATGGAAAATCTTAAGGACGCCTGTAGTAGAACGAAGCAAAAGAGGCCATCAATTCACTATTAAACCAAAAATGGGGATACCCCAAGGAGGTGTGATAAGTCCGTTGCTCAGGAATATATATCTACACGAACTGGATGAGTATATGGAGGAAAAGTCAAAAAACTTTGTTTCGGGTAATCGCCGAAGAAGTAACATGAAACGTGCCCGAGAAATGGGTACCCCACAAGGGGACCCGATGGATACTAGCTATAAAAGGCTAAAGTATATTAGGTACGCTGAGGACTATCTTGTATCGATTATCGGAAGTAAAGAAGAGGCCTGTACAATACAGTTAGACATGGAACGGATACTATATGAAAAATTAAAACTGATCTCAGGGAACAGCGTACCGAAAGTGGTCCATACGAGCGAAGGAGTTGAATTTCTTGGTTTCAAAATAAAAACCTTGAAGACGCTTGAAATGCCTATTAAAAAAAACGTTGAAGGCCGTAAGGGAAGGGTACAAACACGCACCCTATTGATAATGCCTTTGCGTAGGGTATATGAAAGACTAAAATCTAAAGGATTTATACACCAAACCAGAGGTACTCCAACTAGAATTGGTTGGCTAATCCACGAAAGCCCAGAAACGATAGTGAAATACTACAGCTGGGTATATCAAGGGATCGCAAACTATTATAGTTGCGCGATGAACTCAGCGATGTTAGCTAGAGTGGATTACTTACTAAGATACTCATGCTGCCTAACATTGGCGAGCAAAATGAGACTTGGGACTAAAAAGAAAGTGTATAGTAAATTTGGCTACAATCTCAAAGTATCGGATGAAGTGGAATTCAAGGGCTATAAATGGAGTAAAAGAGAATTCAAAATTAAAGAGGTTGAAAACTGGAGTGAGAGGCTTAATAAAAAGTGGATCAGGAGAACATCGGACATTGAATCGAATAAATGTGTGGTATGTGGGGCAGAAGGAGAGATCGAGATGCACCATGTAAACCACCTCAGAAAGATGAAAGTGGTTAGCAAGAGAAACCCAATGAAAAAAAATGAATTGTCGAAATTACGAAGACAGATCCCAGTATGTAAAAAGTGTCATAAGAAAATACACGCGGGAGTATATGATGGACTGGCTTTAAAGGAATTATAGTAACAAACTTTAGAACTTATTAAAAAAACTGTTGATCAATAAAGAAACGGGAAGATTGAACTGGAGAGCCGTATGCGTTGAAAGGCGCACGTACGGTTCGGGGAGGGATCGTTGAACGCTAAGGAAGAAAAATCTATGCGTCGGCGATCTACTCCACTACTGTCGATGGGGGCAGTATTCGGTTTACTTGGAGGAACATTTTATTGGGTGTATAAAATAACAGGAGCAACATATAATGAAAAATACGGACAATTAGTATTTTGGGTATTATTTGCTGGAGTAAACTTAACATTCTTCCCAATGCATTTCCTAGGGTTATCAGGAATGCCAAGAAGAATTCCGGATTATGCGGATGAGTTTGCTGGCTGGAATTATATAGCCTCAATAGGTTCAATGACATCAGTGATAGCTGTAGTGTTATTATTCTATGTATTAATGACATTAAACGGAGGAAGAAAAAATAATTAGTAATAATTAACATTGGTGGGGTATAGCCAAGTGGAAAGGCATTGCACTTTGACTGCAACATTCGAAGGTTCGAATCCTTCTATCCCAAGCAATAGATGTAAAAAAAAAGAATTTAGAGGAGGATGGTGGGTATTATTAAACAAGTATGCTTAATTTCGTTTTTGAATTATTTTAAATAAGGTAATAAATGGATCGAAAATTAGCGTCAGATGAAATAACAACAATTATTAGAGATAATATAATTGGTTCAAAATATGAAGAATACTTTCATGAAAGTGGAAAAGTATTAAGTACAGGTGATGGTATCGCTGAAATCTATGGGTTAGATGAGGTAAGTGCAGGTGAAATGCTTGAATTCTCAAGTGGAGTTCGAGGAATGGCATTAAACTTACGTCAAGGATCGGTAGGGGCAGTTATCTTTGGGGATAATGCTTTAGTAAGAGAAGGTGATAGCGTAAAGAGATTAAATGCAATCTTAAATTTAACTGTAGGTAAAGGGTTATTAGGTCGAGTTATTGATGTTCTAGGGAACCCAGTAGATGGATTAGGAAAGTTCGAGGGTGAGACAAAAAACTCTTTAATCGAAATTAAAGCACCAGGTATTATACCAAGAAAATCTGTTCATGAGCCAGTACAAACAGGGTTAAAAGCGTTAGATGCTTTAATACCAATTGGTAGAGGACAAAGGGAGTTAATAATTGGTGACCGACAAACAGGAAAAACAGCGATAGCGGTGGATACAATAATAAACCAAAAGGCATCAAATGAAGAGCCAGGAGCAAAAGTATTGTATTCAGTTTATGTAGCTATTGGTCAAAAGATGTCAACAGTTGTAAGAATTGTTAATACATTAAAAGAAACAGATTGTTTAAAGTATACAGTTGTAGTGATAGCGACAGCATCAGATGCAGCACCGTCACAGTATATTGCACCATTCTCGGGAGCAAGTGTAGGAGAGTACTTTAGAGATTCAGGGCAACATGCTTTAATTGTTTATGATGATTTAAGTAAACATGCGCAAGCATACCGTCAAATGTGTTTATTACTGAGACGACCACCAGGCCGTGAAGCGTACCCAGGTGATGTGTTTTACTTACATTCAAGACTATTAGAGCGTGCGGCAAAAATGAGTGATGCTATGGGAGCAGGTTCATTAACAGCATTACCTATTATTGAAACACAAGGTAATGATGTGTCAGCCTATATTCCAACAAATGTAATCTCAATCACAGACGGACAAATATTCTTGGAGTCAAATTTATTCTATAAAGGTATAAGACCAGCAGTAAATGCAGGGTTATCAGTTAGTCGAGTAGGTTCAGCTGCACAAGTAAAAAGTATGAAACAAATTGCAGGTTCATTAAAACTAGAGTTAGCTCAGTATAGGGATTTAGCTGCATTTGAAAAGTTTGGGTCATCATTGGATGCTGAAACAGCGGCAACACTAGCAAGAGGGGCAAAATTAACAGAATTGTTAAAACAAGATCAATTTGCACCGTTAACGGTACAAGATCAAGTTGCTATCATTTTTGCGGGTGTAAAAGGGTATTTATTAACAGTAGATATTACAGAAATCAAAAAATTTGAATCTGGGTTATTACGTTTCTTAAATACTTTACCAGTAGTGAAGCCAATAATGGGGTTATTAGAACAAAAATTAGATGAAAGAATCTTCGGAAAAGTAGTAGATTATTTCGTAAATTGCGAATTCTAATTTCTCAATTAAAAACGCAATATGGGAGCAATGTCATAAATATATTGCGTTTTTAGAAAAAGATGGGAAAGAAAAAAGAAATAAAAAAATGGAAGAAATAAAAAAAATTAAATTAAGAAAGTTTCGTGGTATATTATCCCAAGAGGTAGTTTTAGTGGGTGAAAGCGTAGATTGGAGCTCGATGGGGGGTAAACCAAAACGAGATTTAATAAAGAAAAGAGGGGTTAAATTTACATTAATTAAGAAGAGTTTAATAGATAAGCTTTATAAAAACGCAGAATTATTTAGAGGGAACGTAATTTTAATAACGTTTAGTAAGAAATTGACACAGGAAGGTTTAAAAAAAGAAATTAAATATTTAGAAAGGGAGCTTGGAGTATTACCACTTTTCTTAGTTAATAAAGGAAGAGTACTTTCAATGAGTTATTTTGATAGCTTATTAAAAGAAGAGGTGTCAAAGGCAAGTTTTCCGTTATTGTTAGTAAATACGTTAACAAAGACAATTAATGGATTAAATATTGGGAATAAAAATATGATTAAAATAATAAGTAAAAGTAAAAAGTAATGCCGACAATAAATCAGTTAATAAAAAAGTGCCGAAAAGGTAAAAATAAAAAAAATATGGTAACGGCTTTAGGAAAAGCACCATTAAGGCGGGGAACGTGTGTAAGGGTTTTTACGGCTAAACCAAAAAAACCAAACTCAGCTATACGAAAGGTAGCAAGGGTACGTTTAACTAATAATGAAATGGTTACAGCAGCAATCCCGGGCTTAAGGCATGATTTACAAGAACACTCAGTGGTTTTAGTAAGAGGGGGGAGAGCAAATGATTTACCTGGAGTAAGATATAAGTTAGTAAGGGGTAAGTTAGATTTTAATACGTTAGAACGTATTAAAAGGACACATAAAAGATCAAAGTACGGTGTTAGAAAAGAGTAAATGAAAGAAGAAAAGCAGGAAAAAATAGGTCAGAGTTTAAGATCAAAGCTAATAAAAAATGGTCATAAAGTGAGAGGGGAAAAAGTGTTTTTTAGTTTATTAAGAAGCATTAAAAAACAAGAAAACCAAAGACCAATAAACGTATTATTAGATAGTATTGATAATATAAGCCCGAAAGTAATGGTAATTTCAAAGAAAGTGGGGGGTAGTAGGTACCAGATACCAGTGCCGATAAAAGAAAATAAAGAATACGGTATTGGGGTGAGTTGGTTACTAAATTCGGTTCAATCAATGAAAAAAGGTGATTTAAAAAATAATATATTAAATGAGGTATATTTAGCAAAACGGAAAGAAGGTGAGGTAATAAAAAAAAAAAATGCGTTGCATAAAGTTGCTGTCACAAATATAGCGTTTTTAAAGTTTATAGGTTAAAAAGAAAATGTTAAAGTTAGAAAAAGAAAAAAAGGTAAAACAATTATTAAAAGGTTTAGTAAAAAGTGGAGGACGTAATGTTAATGGTCGTATAACATCGTTTCATAGAGGAGGAGGACATAAGCAATTGTATCGTTTAATAGATTTTAAGCGAAATATGCAAGGAGTACCTGGTAAAGTAAAACGAATAGAGTATGATCCAATGCGGACAAGTAAAATAGCGTTAGTTGCCTATAGTAACGGTGTAATATCCTATGTATTAGCTACAAGTAATTTAAAGGTAGGGGATATTATTTTAAATAGAGACCCGAGGTTAGATTGGAATATGATGGAGTTCAATGTCCAAGAACAAGGAAGTACTTTTTTACTTAAAAATTGTAAAGTGGGCGATTACGTCTGCAATATTGAATTAGTGCCAGGTGGAGGTGCCAAAATGATGAGATCAGCGGGAACATATGGTATAGTAAAAAAAGTAGATACATTTAGTAATTATGTGGTTATAAAAATGCGGTCAAACGAGGAGCGAATGTTCTCAGGGGATTGTTTAGCTGTGTTAGGTAGAAATTCGAATGAGGAACATCGATTTAAGAAATTAAGAAAAGCGGGTGAAAACCGTTGGAGAGGGAAACGCCCGGTAGTAAGGGGCGTTGCAATGAACCCAGTGGACCACCCGCATGGAGGTAGAACACCAGGAGGACGTGTGTGTGTAACACCGTGGGGTAAATTAACAAAAGGTAAAAAAACAAGGTCGCCACGAAAAGTAAATAAATTTATTGTAAAAAAAAGTAAATAATGGTCAGAGGAACTTGGAAAGGTACAAATTTAAATAGTAACAAGGTATTAAAACATGGAAAAAAAGTTTGGTTTAAGAATATAGTTATTAAACCAGATGATATTGGGCTAGAAGTAGAGGTATATAACGGAAACAGGTTTGTAAACTTATTAATTGAGGAAAAAATGGTAGGAGAAGTTCTTGGGTCTTTTATATTAACTAAAAAAATAGGTGGTAATATTCATAAAAAAAAGAAAAAAGTTAAAAAACAGAAAAGATAAAAATGGCAAGGTTAGTTGATCCGCGTGGATTGCGTTATGGTGTAAACTACGACTGGCGAGTTGTAGCAAAAAGTATAAAAGATTTAGATAATAATGTTTATAAAGACTTGTATTTTTTAAAGTATATAGAAAATATAATAAACTCAAAATCTTTTTTAAAAAAGGGAATACTATACGATACGGCAAAAATATATCATAAATCGGATAAAGTGTGTATAGATATATATCTATATGATAGTCAGTATGAAGAAATATTTAGTAAATTTGGCAAAAAAGTAGAGAGCTACTATAAATATAAATTGTTGAGGTTAGAAAGGTTATTTCTTTTAAGTGTTTTAAAGTATTATGGGGTAGAGGGAGAGCTAACTTATTATATACTTGATAATAAAACATTAAGTGGGGAGGCTTTAGCTAGGTATATAGGTATAAAATTATCACAAGGGTTTCAATTAGGTGAGGCAGTTAGTGATATTATAAAAAACTTAAATCAATTGATTAAAGAGAAAAATGCTATTATATATGGTTATAGGATATCGTGTTCGGGACGGTTTACTAGAAGACAAAGAGCAAGTTATAGAAATTATAAAGAAGGCCGTTTATCGTTAAATATGGTAAGTAGCTTCATTGATTATGGGTCAAAAGAGATATTTTTGAAGTATGGAGCATGTAATATAAAAGTTTGGTTAAATAAATCCTATAGTACAAAGCATTATAAAAAAAGAATAAAAATTTAAGAATGTTAGAACCAAAAAAGTTTAAATATAGAAAAAATCATAAACCAAAGATAGGGGTTTATAAAGAAGAGCAAAAAGTTATAATAGGACACTTTGGGACGTATGGTTTAATAAGTTTAAATAGTGGAAGGATTAGTAGTAGACAGTTAGAAGCAGCAAGGCGTGTGATTAGTAAACATTTGAAAAAACGAGGTCAATTATGGATAAGTGTATTCCCGGATAAGTCGGTTACGAGTAAGCCGGCGGAAGTTCGTATGGGGAAAGGAAAAGGAAATTTTGACCATTGGGTTTGCTTAGTTGCAAAGGGACGTTTAATTTTTGAAATTAAAAGTAACGCATTGAGTTTCTCTGAGATAAAACGGGTTTTAAAGTTAGCAGGGGAACGTTTGCCTATAAAAACAAGGTTAGTAGAGAATAAGTCATAAAGAAAAAATGGTGTTGGTAGGTAGTAAATTAAAGGTGCTGGATAATTCAGGTGCAAAGGAAGTAAAATGTATCGGTTTATTAGGTATAGGGCGAAGACGTTATGCTTTAGCGGGGGATGTTATAAAGGTATCCGTACGTAGTGTAAGATCGGAGCGAAAGATAGAAAAAGGTAGTGTATGTAAAGCAGTAGTAGTTACTGTAAAAAAAGGTCGAAGACGGAAAGGTGGAGAACAGGTATCGTTTAACGAAAATGCGGTAGTGTTAGTTAAAAATGACCATATGCCGTTAGGCACTCGAGTGCTGGGAGGAGTAATGTCTGAATTACGTGAGCGAGGTTTAATGAAGGTTATTTCATTGTCAAAAGTAACAATATAGTAAAAAATGAATCAAAGTTTATGGTATTTTTATAAAATGTATTTAAGACGAGATATGGTATCTCGGTTTAATTTATTAGATATCCCAGGTTTAGCGGAGGTAAGTTATGTTAAAGTAGTAATAAAATTAGCGGACGTAAATTCGTTAGAGGATATGAATATTCTAAATAGTGTAAATTATATTGAAAAGTTAACGGGACAAAAGTGTTTGGTAAAAGACTTAGGAAATGTACAAGGCAAAAGAGGGTATTCAAAAGGACGAAACGTGGAGTGCATGGTAACGCTGAGAAAGAAACGTATGTATAATTTCTTAAAGTATTTGACGGTAAGCGTGTTACCTGTAAGTATTAAGCGCTACGGGTTACCGAAGTTAAATACTTTAGGTGAAGGGTTGTATTTGTTGCAGTTATATGATATAAACTCGTTCTATAAGTTAAAATTAAATACATATAATAAAGAAATTATTAATATATACTTTAAGGTAAATGGACTTAAGAAACAGCAAAAGCTGTTACTTAAAGGTTTAGGTTTAAAATTTATTGAATAATTTTTTTTGAAATAAAGGATAATATATTAATTAAAGGAGAAAGGTGAAGTTTAAAACGGTAAAAGACAAAAAGTTAAGAAAAAAGTTTAAAAAAAACGAATTGCGAATAAAATTATTAAAGAGCTTTTATCAAAATATGTACTTGAAACCTTTAGTACGGGAGTATAGTCGGGAAAAGCTAAGTAAGTATAAAGGTATAGAGTTAAAAATAAAAAATAGATGCGTTATGACGGGAAGGTCATCGGGTATAATGAGAGAATTCAAAGTATCAAGGATGGAGTTTAAACGTTTGGCAGTAGAGGGGGTATTATTAGGTATAAAAAAATCAAGTTGGTAATGTATAATTTAGTAGATACAATTGCAAGGATAAAAAATGCGTATAAACGTGGAAAACTGGAGGTAGAAGTAAAAAATTCTAGCTTTATAAGGGGCGTTTTAGATTGTTTAATCAAAGAAGGGTATATTAGAGGTTATTATAAGCGGGGGTGGCTTCTTATAGTGCTATTAAAGTATAAAGAAAATAAATCGGTGATTAATAAACTAAAAATGATATCAAAGCCAAGCTTAAAAGTATATTTAAGCTTTAATAAGTTAAAACAAAGCTATTTTAAAGGTGAGTACTTTGTAGTATCAAGTTCTGAGGGAATTTTTTTAAATAAAGAGTGTAGTTATAAAGAAGAGGGGCCAGGAGGTCTAGTATTGTTTGAAATAAATTAAAATGGGGGATAAACAAGAAATAAAATTTCAAGAACAATCGTTAAGGATAAGTGACAAAAGGTATCTGATTTGTGAAGGTAAGTTAGGTAAAGTAAGTAAACAAGTAGGTGGGGAAGAAGTAGTTTTAGGATACAATAAAGTGCTATTGAGGTCTAAAAGTAGCTATAAAGTGTTCCGATCATTACTTTTAAGTATGCTGAATGGTGTTAATAAGGGTTACTTTAAGGAGCTAGAGTTTGTAGGTTTAGGATTCCGTTTCCTAAATTTGAAAAAAGGATTATATTTAAAAATTGGATTTAGCCATTATATAAAATTAAGACTTCCAAAAAGTATAAAGATAATTGGTTTTAAAACAAAACTTATAATTTTTGGAATAAATTTAGAAGAAGTAAATCAAGTAGCTCGTGAAATTAAAGCGTTAAAGAAACCAGATCGTTATAAAGGTAAAGGTATACGCTACGAGAGTGAAGAAGTAATATTAAAAGTAGGTAAGCAAAGTTAGGATGTTTTTTTTTGAGAATGAATTTAAAAAAGATGAAAAAGTTGTTTATGGGCTAAAACGAGTCTATGGAATGGGATTAGCAAAATCACTTAAGATCTGTAATAAATTAGGCGTAAGTGAGAAAGCGAGGTTCGGTGATATAGACAATGAAATTGCTAGAGGTATTATGCAAGAAAGTATGAAAGCAGGCAAATTAATGATAGATTTAAAAGGGCAGGTTATCCAAAATATTCAACGTAATATTGAGATTCGTAATTATAAAGGGGTAAGATATAGTAATGGTTTACCTTTAAGGGGCCAAAGAACTAAAACGAATGGACGAACAGCTAAAAAATTATTAAGAAAAGCAAGATAATATGGTGTATAAAAATAAGGTAAAATTAGTAGGTAACTGTGTAATAGATGGTAGAGGTAAAAATCTTTTTATTTCGCTGGTTAGGCCGAATGGAGAGATAATAAACCACGCGTCGGCAGGAAAACTAGGGTTAAAAGGACCTAAAAAAAAAACTTTTTATGCAGCTGAGTTAACTGGGAGGTTAGTGGGGTCAAAAGCCGTAAAACTGCAAATAGGTGGTTTGTTCGTAACAATAAAGGGTAAATTATCAAAAAATGTGAAAGCGGCGATTACTGGACTATCCCGTCAAGGGTTACGTATTTTGGAATTAGAGGTGTTAAATATAGAATCACATAACGTAGTTCGCTTAAAAAAAATACGACGTAAGTAAAACGACGAAGTGGCTGAGGGGTAAAGCAGTTGATTTGTAATCAAAAGATCGCGGGTTCGATTCCCGTCTTCGTCTAAAGGGAAGTAGTTCAATTGGTAGAATAGTGATCTCCAAAGTCAAAGGTTGAGGGTTCGAGTCCCTTCTTCTCTGAATCGAGTAGGTGGCTGAGTGGTTGAAGGCGGTTGATTTGAAATCAATTTTGTGAATACACATCGTGGGTTCGAATCCCATCCTGCTCTGAACGAAGGGATGGCTGAGTGGTTAAAGGCGGTAGACTGTAAATCTATTCTGTAAAGGTTCACAGGTTCGAATCCTGTTCCCTTCAATATAATTAAAAATAAAAGATATGGTAGTAAGTTTATATATTGATGAGTTAAAGTATAGGTTATTATATGTAATATATGGAAGTATAGTATGTTTTATAGTTACGTATAGTTACGCAACAGAGTGTTTTTATTTATTGGCAGTACCCTATTGTGAGTTAAGGGGCGAAGGTTTTTTTCTATTGATAAGTATTTTTGAAATACTTTTTGGGTATATAAAGATAGCTTTTATAATTTCGGCAGTTTACTTCTTAGTATTAGGGATATTAAATATTTGGTTGTTTATAATACCTACGCTATATAAAAGCGATAGCGGTAAGGTCAGGAGTGTTCTTAAAAGCATATTCCTGATGTCAATAGCAGCCATTTATATTATTTATAATTATATTTTAAGCTTAGTATATTTTTATGTATTAAAATTATCGGATATTAACGGGATAGGGGGATATATGTTAGATGTAGAGCCAAGGATGTTAAGTTTTATTGATTTAACTGTAAAATTAATATTTCTTTTTTATATAATATTAATACTACCTTTAATATTTTACCAAACTAGTAAGTATATTGGGAAAAGTATAGAACTGTTAAACTATAGACTATGGTTTTATTTTTTTATAGTAGTGATAATAGTAGCTATATTACCCCCAGATATGTTTTTACATAGTGGGGTATTTTTAATGATATATACTTTAATAGAATGCAGTATATTGATGCTGTTGGTTTTTAAAAGTTATAAGAATTATCTAGTAAATAAGCAAATTGGTTAAGTTATTGTTCGTTTGGTGGAATGGTAGACACGGTAGATTTAAAATCTACTCTCATTAAGGGGTATCGGTTCGAGTCCGATAACGAATAAGACAGGGTGTAGTGTAATAGGCTAACATATCCGGTTTGGGACTGGGAGATTGTAGGTTCGAGTCCTATCATCCTGAAAAAAAAGACTAGATAACATAGTGGTAATGTAGTGCATTGCAAATGCAATTATGTTGGTTCGATTCCAGCTCTAGTCTATAAAAGTTGGTATTGGAGGAAAAAAGGAGATAAATAGGCTTATAGTTTAATTGGTAAAACGTGCCGCTCATAACGGTGAGTATAAGGGTTCGAGTCCCTTTGGGCCTAGGAAGAATGGTCTTAACAAAAAAAGCATCTGTTTTTTACACTAAGTAAGAGCAGATAACGAAAATACTTAGTTGTACTTGTAGCTTAATGGTAGAGTGGTAGACTGCGGATCTATTGATGAAAGTTCGAATCTTTTCAAGTACGCGTATATTAAATAAAGATACATTATAAGTAATGTAAAAGAGCTAATAAAGGTTTAGCGGATGGCATGGGGTTAAGAATAAAAAAAAGAAAGAAAAAAGAAATGAGATTAGTAAAAAAAAATACTTTAGTTTCAGCAATTTATCATTTAGTATATTATTATCCAACTCCAAGTAATATTACATATTTTTGGAATTTTGGAGCAATGGCGGGTTTATGTTTAGTAGTACAAATAATTAGTGGTATAGCGTTAGCAATGCATTATGCACCAAATGTGGAGTTAGCGTTTGCAAGCGTAGAGCATATAATGCGGGATGTTAATTATGGTTGGTTATTAAGGTACGTACATGCAAATGGAGCATCAATGTTTTTTATAGTAGTTTATATACATATGTTTAGAGGACTATATTATGGTTCATACACTTACCCAAGAGAACACTTATGGGCAAGTGGTGTAGTGATTTTCATAGCAATGATGGCGACAGCATTTATGGGGTATGTATTGCCGTGGGGACAAATGAGTTTCTGGGGAGCAACAGTTATTACAAACCTGTTTGGAGCGATACCTGTAATAGGGCCAGAAATAGTGTTATGGTTATGGGGAGGGTTCTCAGTGGATAACCCGACATTGAATAAGTTATTTAGTATCCACTATCTATTACCGTTTGTGATAGCAGGTTTAGTGATAGTACACATAATATTATTACATGAAAATGGTTCAAATAATCCATTAGGGGTAGCGTATAAGGTAGATGAGATACCCTTTACACCGTATTCAACATTTAAAGATTTATATACATTTATATTGTTTTTTATTTTTTTTGGAACATTTGTATATTTTATGCCTAATGTATTAGGGGATCCAGATAACTATATACCAGCAAATCCGTTAGTAACACCAGCACATATTGTACCAGAGTGGTATTTGTTACCATTCTACGCAATATTACGTTCAATACCTGATAAGTTAGGAGGGGTAATAGCAATGTTTGGAGCAATAATAGTATTATTATTATTACCTTTTGTATTAAAGTCGGAAACAAGAAGCGGAGCGTTTAGACCGATATATAAATGGTTGTTTTGGTTATTTTTAGTAAATGCATTAATTTTAGGTTGGATTGGTGGTAACCCAGTAAAATATCCTTACTATGAGATTGGACAAATCTCAACAACATTCTATTTCTTATACTTCTTAGTATTGTTACCGTTATGTGTAAAATTAGAAAGTTATTTTTGGAGTCCAAAATTTAATAGAAAATAGTTTATAAGATTAAATAAGATGTTAAAGTACTTAGTAGTTAATCTTATATTATTTTTAATAGGTATGGTAGGTATCTTTGCTACACGAAAAAATATTATATTAATATTAATGTGCGTGGAGTTGATGCTATTATCAATAAACTTAAATTTTGTGGTATTTTCAGTTTACTTAGATGATTTATTAGGGCAAGTATTTGCTTTATTTGTTTTAACAGTGGCAGCAGCGGAGTCGGCAATAGGGTTGGCGATTTTAGTTGTGTATTACCGTTTGAAGGGTGTGATTTTAATAGATAGAATAAATAGTTTAAAAGGTTAAAAAAATGTATGTGTTAGTAGTGTTTATACCATTGATGAGTGCATTAATAGTTGGTTTCTTAGGCCGTTTTTTAGGTCGAAAAGGTGCAGGTATTTTTGCGACATCGTCAATAATGGTTTCTTTTTTCTTATCGGTATTTATATTTTATGAAGTAAGTTTAGGTGGTGTAAAATCAAATGTAAAGTTATTTACATGGTTTGATTGCGGTACATTAGTAAATTCGTGGGGATTTCTATTTGATACGGTAACTGTAGTAATGTTAATTGTAGTAACATGTGTATCAAGCTTAGTACATATGTACTCGTTAAGTTATATGAGTGAGGACCCACATTTAATTCGCTTTATGTCGTATTTGTCGCTATTCACTTTTTTCATGTTATGTTTAGTAACAGCGGATAACTTTGCTCAAATGTTTTTAGGTTGGGAAGGTGTAGGTGTAGCGTCGTATTTATTAATTAATTTTTGGTATACACGTATACAAGCAAATAAAGCAGCAATAAAAGCAATTGTTGTAAACCGTTTTGGAGATTTTGGGTTAATACTAGGTATACTAGGTATATTTTATGTGTTTAGATCGTTAGATTTTAATGTAGTATTTAGTTTGGTGTATATAATGAAAGATTATAATATATTTTTATTTGGGAATGAGATTAATGCAATTACAGTGATATCGGTCTTCTTATTCATAGGAGCAGTAGGTAAATCAGCTCAATTAGGTTTACATACTTGGTTACCGGATGCAATGGAAGGGCCGACGCCAGTATCGGCATTGATTCACGCGGCAACAATGGTTACAGCGGGTGTATTTGTTCTGATACGTACATCGCCTTTATTAGAGTATTCAACAGACGCTTTAATAATTGTAACAATTTTCGGAGCGTTAACAGCTTTCTTTGCAGGGACTGTGGGAGTGTTTCAAAATGACTTGAAACGAGTAATAGCGTACTCAACATGTAGCCAGTTAGGGTATATGGTATTTATATGTGGTTTATCAAATTATTCAGTAGGAATGTTTCATTTAATGAACCACGCGTTCTTTAAAGCGTTATTGTTCTTAAGCGCTGGGTCGGTGATCCATAGTTTAATGGACGAGCAAGATATGCGTAGGATGGGTGGATTATTAAAGCTAATACCTTATACGTTTGTAATGATAATGATAGGATCCTTAGCGTTAATGGGGTTCCCGTTTACTACAGGTTTCTATTCAAAAGATGTGATTTTAGAGCTAGCTTATAGTAATTACTATGCGGAGGGTGTGTTTGCATACTGGTTAGGTGTATTAGCAGCCTTTTTTACGGCATTTTATTCATTTAGGTTAATTTATTTAACGTTTTTAAGTGAGACAAATTCAAGAAAAGGTGTAATAAAGCATGTACATGATGCACCAGTATTAATGGCGATACCGTTATTTGTACTTTGTTTAGGTAGTATATTTGTTGGTTATATTTTTAAAGATATGTTTATTGGTATGGGAACTGATTTTTGGGGAAATAGTATATATAGCTATAATTATTTGAATGATGTACTAGTTCTAGAGTCAGAGTATTTAGATGCAAGTATTAAGAATACACCAGTATTGATAAGTATTTTAGGTGGGTTATTAGCTTTTGTTAGCTACCACTATTACCCAAGTATTTACTATTTAGTAAATAAAAATCTAATGCTGAAGGAGGCTTATGTTTTCTTTAATAAGAAATGGTTATTTGATATTGTGTATAATAACTACGTAGTAAATAAAGTGTTAAGCTTTGGGTACAATACAACATTTAAATCAATTGATCGAGGAGCGATAGAGCTTATAGGGCCAACAGGTCTTGTAAGGTTAATTAGCGGGTTAACAAAAAAATTATCGGAAATGCAATCAGGGTTTATATACCATTATGTGTTCTTTATGGTACTAGGGTTATTACTATTAATTACTTGTGTAACTGGTGGGTTGAATTATTTAAATTACGGTTTAGGTATCGTGATATTAGGTAGTGTAGTTTACCAATTAGGAATTAAAAGAGAATAAAAAAGAAAATGATGCTTTTTATCTTAACAGGTCAAAACAAGAATTTTTGGAAAATATATTTCCAAAATATAAATTTGGTATATAGTATGTGGAAATTAATGATGAAACGAGGTTTACGTTTAAGGAATTACTATATTGAGAGGTATGGTTTTTTAGTAGGGAGCTTTTTAGTGTTGCGTCATGCAAAACTAGAAAATTTAAGAGTACCATTCCGTTATTATAAAAGCTTAGAGGGGTTTGTATTAAGAAATAGTTTAAAACTTACTTTAATTGTGGTAATTCTAAGGATAGTTTATACGAATTTTACGGGAATTAAACTTTGGTTTGCGAGTAATTGTCCCGATCCTACAGAGGTTGTTTACCCAGATTATTATTACCCGTATTCAATATTTTTAGTGGTAACATTGGTAATAGGCTTACAGTTAAGTATTGTGTTATTATCAAAAACACTACGCCAGTTGATAATGAAATACAAATATGAAGTATTAACGTTAAATATGGTTAATTTGTTTGTTTTAATAACAGTTCATTGCACAGTGGCACATGAGGGTCTTCTATATGTTTGGTGGTTACCGGATAGTTATGAGATGATATCTTTTAACGGTGAAGAAGAATTGGTTATGGAGTATTGGGTGCGTGAGTTGAAGTACTGGTATAATCAATTAATATGGAATGCAAGCTTGTTAGATTTACAGTTGCAGAAACAGTGGGGCCGTATAGTGTTATACAAGGCCATTTAAAAAGATGGGGTCAATAAAAAAAGAATAGAAAAAGAAATGGATTATAGTGATATATTGTTTTACATATTTTCAAGTGGAGCGCTGTTGTCTGCGTTAATGGTGATTAGTTCAATTAACCCAGTGCATTCAGTGTTTTTTTTGATATTAGTATTTGTGTTTGGATCAGGGTTAATACTTTTATTAAATGTAGAGTTTTTAGCATTGATATTTATAATAGTTTACGTGGGAGCGATAGCGGTATTGTTCTTATTTGTAGTTATGATGTTAAATATAAGGTACGTGGAGTTAAATGAAAGTATTATACGTTATTTACCAATTGCAGGTATTGTAGGTTTAATTTTTATAATAGAAATAGTATACTTGATTAATAAAGCGCTGATAAGTGGGGTGTATAGTGCTAATGAGTTAGTAAATTGGATAGAAATGTTAGATGGGGTAGTGAATATGGTAGCATTAGGGAATGTACTTTATACATACTATGTATACTATTTTATTGTAGCAGGGTTTATTTTATTAGTAGCAATGATTGGTTCAATCGTGTTAACATTGCACCACCATAGTCAAGTAAGAAGACAAGAGGTCTATAAGCAGGTAGGACGAGAGTATTATAAAACTGTTATAAATAAATTCTAAGACAAAAGTCCCTTTCGTCTAAGTGGTTAGGACATTGCACTTTCACTGCAAAAATACGAGTTCAAGTCTCGTAAGGGATATAAAAATAGGGCATGTATGTTAAGGGTAAACGTCATCTTTTGCAAGGATGGTATACCGGTTCGAGTCCGGTCATGTCCAGAGGTGGAATTGAACCACCGACACAAGGATTTTCAGTCCTCTGCTCTACCACTGAGCTATCTGGACGTATAAAAGAAAAAAGAAAAGATAAAAATAATAATGAAAAAAAATAGATTAAACAGGAGGTTTGAAGAAGATATTTGGGGATTGATTACCATAAAAAGTAAACCAAATAAAGTAACGAGGTTTTTTCAAAGTTTAATAAAAGAAAAATACAGTTTTAAAAATAAAAAGAGTGTAGTGTACCGCGTTGAGGTAACAAAACCTAAACGAAAAAAGTTAGTTCTAAGCCATTATGGTAAAATGCTAGCCTTTCGACGTAAATTGAGTGCATTTTATGGTAATATTAGACAAAAAGACTTAATTAATATCATAAAAAAAGTACCTTTAAAAAAAGAAGTATTAAGTGATGGTATAATTGACCGGTTAGAGAGTAGGCTAGAGAGCTTAGTTTATAGGTTAAACTTTGCAAGTAGCGTTCGTGAGGCACGGAAAGAAATAATGCGAGGTGCTGTATCTGTTAATAAATCGGTAGTAAAAGTACCTGGGTACGAAGTATCTATAGGAGATATCGTTGAGATAAATCCAGGGTATAGAAAAGAAATTCATAGTAAGATATTAAACCGAGTAGAAAACGGTCATGTTTTTACAAATGTACCAACGTATTTGGAAGTAAATTATAAAATATTAGCTGGTTGTAAAATCTCGGAAGCAGCTTACAAAAATGTAGCTTATCCGTTTAAATTAAAAGAGAATTACTTTAAAAGCTTTATAATGGGCAAATAAATAAACTTATAGAAAAGTAGTTTCCTAGTAGCTTAAAGGCTAGAGCGTGTGGCTGTTAACCACAAGGTTATTGGTTCGAGTCCAATCTAGGAAGAATAGTGTTTTTAAAGTTGAGTGTATATTTCGCAAAAGCGGTAAGCACTGTTTTTTTAATAATTTTCAAGTATAGATGAGTTAAATCAAGTGAATCATCGTTAGTTGGTATAGAATACGTGGATGTTTGAGGATTCGTGTTTGAATCGTTGAATAATATAACAGGAATTTCCATTGACTTTGCTTCCTCTATAATAAGATTTGGGTGGGTCGAGTTGATAATAACTATAAGGTCAGGTAATCTGTCTAAATTATCTATACTGATTGCTGAAGGATGGTTAGTTTTAGTAAAGTTTGTTAAAGTACCCAGTATCCATGTTTTTGTTAATATAGGTTGCTTTAAGTGTTTAAAGTCTTTAATTATATTAGGCAAATAATTTGCGTTATCGGCTACAAATAGTATTTTACCTGAGTTATTGATTACTTCAGTTATAATAGGAATAGTTAAATTAAGTGACTCTATTGTTTTGTTTAAGTTAATAATATCGATGTTATTACGGTGACCGAGTAAAGCGTTGTTTATAAAAAATGCCCTTTTTTTTGTATGGTGGCCTAAGTGTGCCCCAAAAGCAATTAATTGTTTTAAATTATAAGAAAATAATTTATTCATTTTATTTTATTTTATTTTATTTTATTTTATTTTATTTTA
>CAYFGB010000040.1:0-28607 GCA_964342455.1 uncultured Hyphomonadaceae bacterium | reverse complement strand
ACCGACCGTCGGGTTCTCCCAGTCATCCTCAACAAACCGGATATCGTGGATTTCCGGGTCGATGCCGATGGCGTAGAGGCTCTCCAGATAGAGATCCTGAATGTTGATGGGGTTTGGTTTCAGGATCACCTGAAACTGATAATAGTGCCCTAGCCGGTTCGGATTTTCGCCATAGCGCGCATCTGCCGGACGTCGGGATGGCTGCACATAGGCCGCGTTCCAGTTTTTCGGGCCAAGCGCGCGCAGGACGGTCGCCGGGTGGAGCGTTCCCGCGCCCACTTCCATGTCGTAAGGCTGCAAAATCGCGCAACCCTTTGACGCCCAGTAATTCTGTAGCGTCAGAATGATATCCTGAAAGGATTTCGGTTTTGGAGCTGCTTGAGGTTTAGCCGCAGACATGGAACGCGCTTTCTTCTGAAGATCTGCGTTTCGCATATCCAATGCAGCCGGGCCGATCAAGCCGGGATCAGGCGCATGGATGATCAATATCCAGGGAACGGCGTTTCGATTTGCGGAAAACCGCCCGATAGACCATGGGATGGCCAAGGGCCGCCATCACCAGTCCGGCAAGCGTGCCAAGGATCAGCAGTGTTGCGAGTGCAGTCATGTCGTGCACACCTTTCTGTTTCACTGCCCCTTACTGCTTATATATAGGTGTGGGTAGCCGCTCACAAAAGATGCGCGGCAGAACGTAAGTCGCTGCATCATTGATTGCGGAAAGCCTTCAGAGCCCCGCCGGACAGTACGGCGTCTGCTTCGGGCGTATACGGCGTTTCCCCTTTGGCCTGATGCATGGTCAGCCCTTCATGCAGAACGACCTCGCCGCGACGAAGACCCTTTCGGGCCGTCACAATGACCCGCTTGGCGGGGTCTCCCGGGGCCGAACGCACGGGGAAAATCTGTATCTCTCCAGCCCGGTTTGAAAGAAAGGCCAGAATTTCGGCCAGCTCTCCGGCCCTGTGGATCAGCGTGATGCGCCCCTTTGGTCGGGTCGCAAACAGCATATGCTTCAGCCAGTCCTGCAGGGATACATCGGCCATATAGGCGTGATGGCGCCCTTCAGAGGGCGATTGTATGCGTCCGGGCGTGAAATATGGGGGGTTGGAAAACACCAGATCAAAGCGATTCTCCCAATCGGGCGGCATCTTCTGCACATCACCGGTGAAAACGGCAACACGGTCGCCAAAGCCGTTAGCCTCTGCACCTTGCCGGGCGAGGTCGGCCATTCTGGTTTCCCGTTCCAGCCCTGTGAATTCGACGTCAGGCAGACGCCAGGCGGCCGTAAATAGCGCTCCACCTGCCCCGCACCCAACCTCCAGGGCCTTCGTACCGGCTCGCGGCGTCAGGCTGGCCGCCAGCAGGATGGCATCCAAACCGGCCCGATATCCGTCTCGCGGCTGAAAAATCCGGACTTGCTCATTCAGCAACCAGTCCTCTGTGAACGCGTTTCCCACGGCTAAATGTCCAGCTCATCCAGCAATCTGATCGCCTTTTCTGCGTCCTCGTCGACCACAAGAACCCGCCTTTGTATGGCACCGATCGAGCCTTCGACAATGGATGCGAACTGGTCAGCGATCAGGCAATCGATACCAGCTTCATCGAAAGCCGCCTGAATATACGACAATTCTACCGGATTATTGGATCGGAAGACTTCTTTCATGGGCCTACATCAATCTGTCACTTGCGGAGGGTTTCATGCCTGACTAAGCCTTCAATCGGAGACACGCCGTTCGTTCGGTCGACAAACCCAAGGGGGACTTATCCGTGGAAAGTGGTATTATTCAAGGTGATGACCTTCAATCTCTGAAATCGAAATTCGAATCGGTCCAACGCAAGGCCATCGTCTTTTACTCGATCAGAAAAGCTGGGGGCGGCAAACTCGGCAACGCGATTTCGGCCTATGTCGGCTCCGATGCAACCTTTCACGTCAACAATAAGGACGACATTGAAGCTCTGAAACAGGCCATCGCTGACGGCAAGTTTGACGGCAACGGGACCTATTTCATCTTGGGCAATAAGGCGATCGACATTTCAGATGAACTCGCCGCCGTCATTCCAGTTTTTGCCATAACCATTCTTCGCGATCCTGTTGAGTTGATGGATGCTCAGCTTGTATCAAGTGGCGAGACAGCGACGGAGTTCATGAAGAACTATCGTCCGAATAAGATGCTGCGGACGCTGAAGTTCAAGAATGGCCGAGACGCGCTCCGCTCCCATGCAGACAGATTGTCCTACACCGTCACCATGGACAAGATTGGCGCTGCGATGAACATTCTGAACTGGGTGCTTTCTCTGCCACAGGCTGCGCCGGCACCTAAACCGGCCTCCGCGCCAGCAGCCAAACCACCCGCACCGGCTCGTGAGGAAATCGACCCATCATTGTTACCTGATTTCATTGAAGCCAATACCGGCGACTTCATGTTCTACGAGTTCATGAAAATGCGTCAGGCCCAGCTTGCGAGAGAACTCGAAGGTCTCACGGCCTGAAACAGAGGCGAGAGAAACGCCCCTCCCGTTCAGAGACTTATCAACGATATTCGTGCAACCAACAGCCCATGACGGGGTTCTGTTCGGAAGTGAGACATTCACGGCAATTTACGTCTTCCTTTTTCGGTTATAGACACATATTTCCTTACAAGCTTGAAAGGGCGTAGATTTGGACGCGACGATCCGTACGAATAAGCGTGAAAGCGCATTTAATGTGCTTTCCTCTCTGCTCGCCGATGATGTCGAAGCGGTTGAAACCCTTCTGACGGAACGGGCGGCAAGCCCCGTATCTGTGATTCCGAATCTTTCCGGATATATCGTCTCGGCTGGCGGCAAGCGCCTTCGTCCACTCATCACTCTGGCCGCTGCTCGTGCATGCGGTGCGGACAACATGAAACCTGTCCACTCGCTGGCAGCTGCGGTCGAGTTCATTCATACAGCAACATTGCTGCATGATGATGTGGTCGACGAATCGGATCTCAGACGCGGCAAGCCAGCCGCCAAAAATGTCTGGGGCAATTCCGCCAGCATTCTGGTCGGCGACTTTCTGTTTGCCCGTGCCTTTACCCTGATGGTGGAAACAGGCCGCCTGCCTGTTCTGGACATTCTTTCCAACGCGTCATCCGTGATCGCTGAAGGCGAAGTACACCAACTGGCCGTGATGGGTCGTATGGATCTGCCAACGGAAGACTATCTCTCCATCATTGAGGCCAAAACAGCGGCGCTGTTTGAAGCGGCTGCGCATTCCGGCGCTGTGTGTGCGGATGCAGATGAAACTCAGATCGACGCCATGTCGGTTTATGGCAAAAATCTCGGCCTGGCGTTCCAGCTGGTTGATGACGCGCTCGACTATGGCGGCACCACTGCCGTGATTGGCAAAAAGGTCGGTGATGATTTCCGCGAATGCAAGATCACCTTACCGGTTGTTATTGCGCGCAGACGCGGCGACGCGGAAGACAAGACGTTCTGGGATCGGGCACTCAATCCGGATACGCAGCGGGAAGAAGACCTGACCCATGCGATCCATCTGATCCGCTCGACAAACGCAGCAGAAGACACGCTGGCAGAAGCCCGGTCATACATCTCGATTGCAAAGAAAGCACTCAAGGCGCTGCCGCCATCGGATTTCATCACGGCACTATCTGATCTGGCTGATTTTACAGTCGACCGGGCCTACTGATCAGGGCACCAGAAAACCATTCTCGATCGCTGAGCGTCGAATTCGGCGGCTGAGCCAGAAGAGTATGGCCAGCAACAGCAAAAATCCAAGCATAGCGCCACCGCGTGGGAACACCAGCGACACACCAGCCACCAGAATACCGTGCAGTGTGATCCAGATATAGACCCACGCCGTGAGAACATGGCTGGTCCCGCCTGCGATCATCAATTGATAGACGTGCTCACGGTGCGGGGTCATCAGACTGCGTCCATTGCGATAACGCCAGATCAGCGTGAGCAGCACATCCGCCAGAAAGCCTATGAAGAGGCAAGGCGCGATCCAGACGGATGCGTCCAGACGTGCCACCCAGATCAGGCTAAGTGCGGCCAGATAAAAGCCAACAAATAGAGCCCCCGTATCGCCTGCAAAAAGCTTTCCTCGGCCATTCCAGTAAAGCAGCCCAAGCAGACCGGCAAACATGATCCCGGAAAGCGCCGCGATATCGTAATGACCCGTCAGCGCCGCCAGCCCGGCAAGGCCCGCAGAAAGCGTGGCCGACGATCCCATGGCCAGACCATCCGCCCCATCCATGAAGTTAACGGCATTTGTCACCACCACCAGCCATGCAGCTGATCCGGCAATGCCCAGAATGGCGCCGAGCTCGAAATAGTGCCGTCCCAGATCGAAGAATTCCACGCGAACGCCAAGCGCCGCCACGCCGACCGCCAGAACAATCTGCGCAACGAGTTTCAGGCTGGCCGAGAGGTCAGTCAAATCGTCCCACAGACCCATTATGAACATGTAGAGACTGCCAGCCATGGCGACCAAAACGGGTATGGAGAAAAATCCCGGTTCATTCAGAACGGCGAACAGGCTGAATGGAATGACCGATAGAAAAACCGCGATCCCACCCGAGGTCGGCATGGCGGTTGATTGCGATTTTCGCCCGCCATCCGGATGATCCTTCGGGCCGATACGCATGACCAGCCAGCCGAGCAGGACAGCCAGAAAACAGGTCAGCAGACCAAGCCCGGAGATCGGAAGAAGTGCTTGCATTTCAGCCCCTTTCGTCCATCGCTTAGAGGCTGAACCCAGTCGGGTCAAACCCTGCTTCACCGAGCCTCGTCTGAACCACCCAGGCAGTTGGATTTTCGGCTTTCAAGTGATGGCAGGCCAGACGTGCCTGTTCATCTGTTTCGAACAAGGCATAGCATGTTGCCCCAGAACCTGACATGGCGAAGACGCCAGCGCCCTCACAATCTGACAAGGCTTTCAGAGCGTCACCGATCTGCGGCACCAGCTCGACGGCGCTGCCTTGCAAATCGTTTCGATAGTCTGCCGTAAGCGCAGCGACAAAATCAGTATAACCCGATGACGATGGCGGCAAGATTTCTGCAAAGATGTGAGGGCTTTCCTGTGCATCAAATGCCCGAAACACCGGTCCTGTCGGACAGGGGTGGGCCGGACAGACCAGGACGGCGTGAAGCTCTGGCAATTCTCCCATAAACGGCTCAACCCGGTCACCATCGCCGCGCATCAGAACAGGACGCCCTGCCACGCAGGCAGGGACATCACCGCCGAGCGGAACGGCCAGTTTCATCAAGTCGGCTTCGCTGAAACCCAATTGGCAGGCTGCATTCAACAATCGTAAAGTGGCAGCGGCGTCTGACGAGCCACCCCCTATCCCCGCAGCGATTGGCAATTGCTTTTCCAGATGCAGTTCACCACCGATCCGACGTCCGCTCGCATGCTCAAGGGCGCGAACCGCCCGGATCACGAGGTTTTCATGCTCGGGCCTGATATGATGCCCAGCCCCCGGCCCTGACACTGTAAAATCCAGAGACGACTCGCCACTATGATAGATCAGCCGGTCAGCAGCGCGCTGGTCTGCGAACACGACAAGACTGTCGAGCGGATGACGACCATCCGGCCGAGCGGGACCGACATGCAGATAGAGATTAACCTTGGCAGGCGCGTGTATCGCGAACATTCGGGGCGTGTCCGATCAACGGGACCCGGCTGACATGGCATCAGCGGTTTGCAGTGGCGGCTCCGGGTTCATCGCGACATCCAGACCGTATTTCAGCTTGGCCTTGATCACCGCGCGGCGCGTCTCATCCGTTTCGACGTCCAGAGCGTGTTTCCATTGAAACCCTGCCTCAAGATGGCGACCGGATCGCCAGTATGCGTCGCCCAGATGATCATTGATGGTCGGATCGCCTGCAGCAAGGGCTACAGCATCTTCAAGATGTTCAACCGCCTTGTCGTACCGTCCAAGCCGGTAATACGCCCAACCAAGGCTGTCGACGATATGTCCGGCATGTGGGCTGAGCTCCACCGCCGTCTGAATGTATTTGAATGCCTTTTCCAGATGAACGCCACGATCAACCCAGGAATAGCCCAGATGATTGAGAACTTCGGGCTGGTTCGGGCTGATCTCGATGGATTTCAGGAAATCGGCCTCTGCCTGATTCCAGCGTCCTAAGGCATCGAGCGCCAGACCTCTCGCATAATAAGACCGCCAGTCGAGTCGCCCTTCGGATTCATCAAGCTCTACAACACGATTGAACCATTCATACGCCGCTTCATAATTCTGAATGGCCCGGTTCAGATCACCGATCTGAATGGCCAGATCACGATCCATCGTCACATCGTAAGCGTCGCTCGCCGTCTCCAGCGCTTCTTCATCCTTGTTCATCCGAAGGAGCACCCAGGCCAGTTGACCTCTGGCTGCGGCGAAGAACGGAGAATCTGCCTCGATATTTTCCAGAACGGTGACGGCCTCATCACGACGGTCAGCCTGATCGAGCGTATTCCCCAGCATGGTGCGCGCCAGATCGAAATCGGGATTGATATGCAGAGCCAGTTCAAAATACGCGCTGGCAAAATCAGCATCGGTTTGCACCAGAAGGGCCGCGCCGAGCGCGTATAGCGCCAGGCTGGCACCCTGTTTCGGCGTCAGGCTGCGCTGCTCAATGGTGTCTCCCGCCTCAATCGCCTGAGCAATACGATCAACGGATGGATTCGGACCAATCTCTTCGCGGAACTGGCGAACAATGCTGAGCGCTTTTTCTGTCTGACCATTGGCGGCCAGCAGGCGCGAATACTGCTCCGCCGCGATGGCAAGACGCATACGTTCTGTCCAGACCGCATCAAACAGCTTCAGCGCTTCCTCGTCTTCGCCTGAGGCCTCCTGAACAAAGGCCAGCATATAAAGGTTCACACCGTCGAAGAGATTGTCGCCAATAAAGGCCTCAACCAGATGCGTTTTCGCGCCCTTGGTGTCACCCTCCCCAACCGCAGCCCATGCCGACATGGAGCTCGCGATCATTCGGTTGAACGGGTCCATATTGCCCTGACTAAGACGAAACCGAGCTTCCTTGTATCGGCCATTGCGAAACTCGTCTGAGGCTATCGCGAGGCGCGTCACGGACCCAAGCTCGGACACGCGACGCTTGCCGGCATTGGCCATACTGATGGCCTGTTCGGTCTCACCGGCCAGAAGAAGAAACGTCACAGCCCTTTCTAGCAGAAACCCATCCGTTGGCGCACGAAGCGCTGCGCGTCGTGCGCTGGACGCGGCGAGTTCAGGATCATTCGTCAGATAGGCATAACGGCCAACGAGGAAGTCAGAATATTGCTTCACCTCAGGCGGGGTTGGAACCAGCACAGCGCCAGGGCCGCTCGTCGCAGACGTCGTCGAACATCCGCCCGCGAATGCCGCAGCGATCAGAATCAACAGGCTTGGTAGAATTCGTGTCATGAAATCAGTGTGTGCGCATTACCTGAAAAAGACAATGCAATCGCGGTGTGCCAGAGACCGGAAAAGGCAAGACGCCGGGCAATCGATTGCCCGGCGTTGGTGTTCAGTTGATCAGGTGTTCGGATAGGCCGGACCACCGCCCCCTTCCGGGGTCTCCCAGTTGATGTTCTGGTTCGGGTCCTTAATGTCGCAGGTTTTGCAGTGAATGCAGTTCTGCGAGTTGATCTGGAACGTCTTCTCGCCGTTCGCATCTTCGACCCATTCATAAACGCCTGCCGGGCAATAACGCGCAGACGGGCCGTCATAAACACCCAGTTCAGAGCGCTTCTGAAGCTCGTCATCCTTGACCTTCAAATGGCAAGGCTGGTCTTCGGCGTGATAGGTGTTGGTGAAAGAAACGTTGGTCAGCTTGTCGAAGCTGATCTGACCATCCGGCTTCGGATAATCGATTGGCTTGAACTTCGCCGCAGGCTTGAGAGACGCTGCATCCGTCTTGTTATGCGACAGCGTACCAAAGACAGACCAGCCACCAAGCAGCTTGGTCATCCACATTTCAACGCCGCCCATCATTGTACCAAGTACGGTACCGAAGCGCGACAGCAATGGCTTCACATTGCGAACCTGCTTGAGCTCTTTATAGACGCTGGAGTTCTCGTAAGCCGCTTCATACTCTGTCAGCACGTCGCTCTGACGACCTTCCTGAAGAGCGTTAAAGGCAGCCTCAGCCCCCATCATGCCGGTGAGAATGGCGTTATGCGAGCCCTTGATTCGCGGCACGTTCACGAAGCCGGCGGAACAACCGATCAGAGCGCCGCCCGGGAAGGCGAGCTTCGGTACAGACTGCCAGCCGCCTTCTGTGATGGCGCGGGCACCATAGGCCACGCGTTTGCCGTTCTGGATGTATTTCAGAACCTGCGGATGGTGCTTCCAGCGCTGGAATTCCTGATACGGCGCAAGATACGGGTTCTGATAGTTCAGGTGAACCACGAAGCCGAGAGAGATGAATGGCTCGCCATTGTCGCGGAAATGATAGAGGAACGAGCCGCCACCGGTCTTGTCGTCAAGCGGCCAGCCCAGCGTATGCTGCACATAGCCTTCGACGAAATCTTCTTCCGGCACAGACCAGACTTCCTTCAGGCCGATGCCATATTTTTGCGGCTCGGAATCCTTGTCGAGTTCGAACTTCTGTATCAGCTTCTTCGTGAGCGAGCCACGCGTGCCTTCCGCGAACAGAACATATTTGCCGAGAAGCTCCATGCCTGGCTCGTATTCCGGCTTCGGATTGCCTTCAGGGTCGAGTCCCTGAACGCCGGCGATTACGCCGCGAACTTCGCCATCATCGCCATAGACAAGCTCGGAAGCAGCAAAACCCGGGAAGACTTCCACGCCCATGGCTTCAGCCTTTTCACCAAGCCAGCGACAGACGTTCGCAAGAGAGCCTGTGAAATTGCCATGGTTTTTCATATAGCCTGGCATAGGCAGAAGCGAGATATCCATAGAACCCGCAGGACCGAGATAGATGAACTTGTCACCGGTCACTTCGGTTTTCAGTGGGCGGTCTTCTTCCTTGCGCCAGCCCGGCAGAAGCGTATCGAGACCGATTGGATCCACGACCACGCCAGACAGGATGTGCGCGCCAACTTCGCCGCCCTTTTCAAGGACAATGACAGAGAGCTCTTCACCCTTTTCCTGAGCGAGTTGCATGAGGCGGATCGCAGCAGACAGACCAGCCGGTCCGCCGCCAATGATCAGCACATCGACTTCCATGGATTCGCGTTCGACAGCGTCTGACGCCATAATACTCTCCCCGAGCCTAAAATGTTTCTGTACAGACTTCGCACGTCCTTAGCGTGACTTGCAGAAAGTCTAAAGGGGTTTTGGTTCGAAAACCTCCAGTTGGATATACTTCACTATCGCGGGGCGACAATCCTGACAGAAAAACCTCTCGACTTGTCGCCATTTGAATAACGCATCAGCACATTATAGGTTCTGAAGCAGAATCCGACGCGTGCACCCGATCTGACGCAGAAAATGTGCATCATGGCTGACAAGAAGCATGGCACCACCGAAATCTGACAATGCATTGGTCAGCGTGGTCACGGCGTCCACATCCAGATGATTCGTCGGCTCATCAAGAATGAGAAGGTCTGGCGGTTCAGAACCGGCGGTGACGCAGGCGAGCCCGGCTCTCATACGTTGGCCGCCGCTCAATGTTTCAGGGGTCCGCTCGGCCTCCCTGCCGCGGAATGCGAACCGGGCCAGGACTGAACGGGCTTCATTGTCGTTCAGATGCGGTTGCGCCGCTTTGAGATTGTGCAGCAATGAGCGGCCAGGCATCAGTATGGATACCTGCTGATCAAGAAAAGCTATGCGGCTGGCCTCTGAAGTAATCGGGCTGTCGTCACCGCTATCTGCATTACGGATCATGTTCAAAAGCGTCGATTTCCCACTGCCATTCGGCCCGGCGAGTTCGACCCGTTCAGGTCCGGTGATCTCGAAACATACCGACCTCGCGCAAGGTAGACCGTCATGAGAGGGGACGACATTCCGAACACTCAGAATGCGTTTTGAGCGAGGCAGCACCACTCTCGGCAAGCGAATGGTCAGCGGCTGAACAATCTCAATCGCAGCACGGGCGGCTGAAAGCTCTTCCTGTGCTGCTTTTTTCTGACGTTCGGCAATAGCTGCATCCGCAGAGCCGGAATTTTCAGATCTCTGTTTCTGGGCATCGAGAAACAGTTTCGACTGAGAGCCACTGGCACGGAGCGCCTTTCCCTGACGGGTCCGCTTCTGTTTACGTTCCGCGCGGAGCCGGGCGTCGGCATTGATCTGACCAAGCTCTCGTCCGGCCTTTTCGAGGCGCGCGGCGGCTCTTTCCTGTTGTTCGTTTAGCCAGCTTTCATAGGCTGACCAGCCGCCATGAATTGTGGAGACGTTTGTGGGAGCCAGATGAATGATCTGATCTGCGCTTTCGAGCAGTTCGCGGTCATGACTGGCAACCAGGACCAGGCCGTTCCATGATTTGAGGATATTGCGCACCAGCGTGCGACCATCACGATCAAGGTTGTTTGTGGGCTCATCAAGCAAGAGGATGTCTGGCTGATTGAATAGAAGCCGGGCCAGTTCAGCCCGCATCATCTCGCCGCCAGACAGGCTATCAAGAGACGTCTCGGCAGTCATATGCTCTAGCCCGCATCGCCTGAGCGCATCACCGACCCGGGCATCAAGCGTCCAGTCTGCAAGATTGGCATCGAGCGCCGTCCCCTCCCCGCTGACCAGCCTCCTGACGGCATCAAAAGCATCACGAACGCCGAAATGATCCACAATCTGACCTATTCGATCAGGCGATTGGCGCAGTTCATCGACACGTCCCTCGACGCCAATTCGGCCTTGTGAAGGCCGGACTCGCTGCATGATCATGGCCATGAGCGTTGACTTGCCACAGCCATTGCGGCCGACAATGCCAACAAAGCCAGTCTGCAGGTTCAGGGTGAGATTTCTGAAAAGCGCGCGACCATCAGGCGTCTCCGCGCCGAGATCTTGAAAGGATATCTGGGCCGTCATTTAACACGTGTTTGCTGAACAATTCGAAGGGCGAATTATTTCAGTGTGTTCATGAGGGCCTCCTGTCGCTGGATTAGAAATGGGACGTGACGGTCTCAGATCAAGTTTCAAATCTCAATAAAGCGAACTGGCAAGCCAGAAGATTGCGACCTGCACCAATTGAGCCAACTATACAGTCTCTTTTTCCTTCGGCGCCGTCACCTTTCGACGCTTTTCTTTCACCTTCGGCTTGGGAAGCACGCGGAAACGGCTCTGACACCAGGCGAAATCGACGCCTACATCGAGAAGCGCGTCCGCGCGACCGCACGGACAGGCAAATTCAAAAACCGACCAAACGGTGTAGGTCTCACCTGCGACCAGCGGCACAGGCATGCCCGTCACGTGGTTTGGCGACGCGTTCACGCACAATACCAGATCACCTGAACCGACAGAATAACTCATGGTATTTATCATATCACGTTCAACTCAGACGGCCTATAGATCGCCCGGATTAACATTAGTATCCAACGGTCGCTTGCTGTTCGTCGTCATAAAGCGATAACATCTATCCGATCTCACCGGAGCCCGCCTTGACCGTCATCACAACTGACATTCGAGACCAGATATCTGCGCTTGCCGATTGGTGGGAAGCGGCTGGTGTCACTTTGGATCATCGCGAGATTGACCGGCTGATCAAGGCGGCCAATACCGAACAAAAGGCAGCGCCATCAACCGTCACGCCATTGCGCGGGGCCAATCGTGGCATTGCCGAGGCCGAAGCGCTTGCCCGCGGTGCACAGGACCTCGACGCGCTGCGGGATGCGCTGGCGCGCTTTGATGGTTGTGAACTCAAGGAAACAGCCAGCAAAACCGTGTTCGCTGATGGCATCGCGGATGCTGACATCATGGTGATTGGCGAAGGGCCTGGCCGGGATGAGGACCGGGTCGGTAAGCCTTTCGTCGGACGCGCCGGGCAGTTGCTGGACCGGATGCTGGCGAGCATTGGTCTCTCCCGGGAAACGAACGCCTACATCACTAATGTCAATTTCTGGCGACCGCCGGGCAATCGCAATCCGACAGATGAAGAGCTGGCGCTGTGTCGTCCCTTCGTGGACCGGCACATCGCTCTGGTCCAGCCCAAGCTTATCATCGCCACCGGCGCTGTACCGGCCAAGGCGCTGCTGGGTGTTCCGGACGGTATTATGAAACTGCGCGGCAAAACCTATCAACTGACCGTAGAAGGTCTGGATTCTGACATTCCCGTGTTTCCGATTTTCCATCCTGCATACCTTCTTCGCCGACCTGTAGAGAAGGCACGCGCCTGGAGCGATCTTCTGAACATCCTGGCGTTCATGGAATCCCGGAATATCGGGCCTGACAGGCCAAACTGATGCCAGCGCCAATCTCTGTTATCATTCCGACGCTGAATGCAGAGCGGGAACTTCAGGGGTGTCTGACGTCGCTGATCCCCGGGCTAGAAGCTGGCCTGATCAGGGAAGCGGTGATCGTTGATGGCCATTCGACCGACCAGAGCGTACCGATTGCCTGTGATTGGGGCGCGCGGGTTATCTGTGCCTCCGACAAGGGGCGCGGCCATCAATTGCGAACCGGCGCCATCAATGCACGCGGCGACTGGCTTTTGTTTCTGCATGCCGACACGCAACTCGGGCCCGGCTGGGTGCAGGCCGTTCGACACCATATGGAAACGGCTCCATCGAAAGCCGCCGCCTTTTCCTTGCAATATCGCAGTGAGGCCCGGCAGGCTCGCTGGCTGGAACGCCGCGCCAATCTCAGAGCCAGGGTGCTTGGGCTTCCCTATGGCGATCAGGGCCTGCTGATTTCGAGAGCCTTTTACGATGCGCTGGGCGGCATCGAGCCCCTGCCACTTATGGAAGATGTCGACATTGTGCGTCGTATTGGAAAGTCCCGCCTTGAACTGCTGCCCTGCGCTGCGCTGACGTCCGCAGAAAAATACGAACGGGATGGCTGGCGGAAACGAGCCTGGGCCAACGCTCTTCTTTTGATCCGCTATTATCTCGGCGCGAGCCCTGAAAAGTTGGCTGGGAAGTACCGCTGAAATCACATCTCATCTGGCACCCTGAACCTTATCCGGAATGACAGCGGGAAGCGGCCTTTTAGAATTCGTCAGCAATTCTGTCAGTCCGCACATCGACCTCGAAGGACCGGTAAGTCGCGCGGAAGACGGCATAGAGCCCATAGGCTGCGCCGATCAGTACGGAGACAATCTCAACGCTGTAATAAAGCCAGAACAGGCTACCGCGGATCCGAATGGGAGAATCCAGAGGGATAAGTGCGAGCGCCGTTTGCCCCGCGAAAGACAATACATAGCTGGCGAGCATAAACCTCCAGAAAAAAGTCCAGAAAACCCGTGCAAACTGTCTGAAGGTCATGTCATCTCGCATCTGTTAGAGAGAGCTTATGCTAAACACCGTTTTCATCTTCACGAAACCCAATCGCATGGGCAAAGCCAAAACCCGTCTGGCCCGGGATGTGGGATATTCGGAGGCTCGACGCCTGAATCACTGGATGACGTCGAGAGCCATTCGCGCCGCCACGGACCCGCGCTGGCAAACCGCGCTGATGGTGACGCCGGACGCCGCGCTCTCAGCGCCTGAGCCTGCCTGGGGAAATAGTCATGTAAGGCTGTCGCAGGGCGAAGGCGATTTGGGTGATCGGATGGCAAGGGCTGTTGATCTTGCACCGCCCGGAAAGGTGATCCTTCTGGGTACGGACGCCCCCGCAATCTCCTCTGCCCTGATCTGGCAGGGCTTTCAGGCACTTGGGCCACATGATGCAGTCTTTGGTCCAGCCGATGATGGTGGTTTCTGGCTCTTTGGGCAAATCAAGCGAACCGGCACACGCGCGCCATTTGAGCACTGCCGTTGGTCCACCGAACACGCCATGGCAGATGTGATGGGTAATCTTTCGGGCAAACGCATCGCACGGCTTCCGACAATGATTGACCTTGATGACGGCGAAGCTCTGCGGGCATGGCGAAAAGGCCAGAGCGAGGACATGATTTGATCCACAGAGATCATCGGCGAGCATAAAAATTGTTCTTGTTTTGTTCTTCTTCCTATGAGAGTTTTGCGGCATGTCCAACGCTGCAAAACCCCTCCCCCAGAAACTACCAAAATCCGGACGCGTCACCCGTGTCGACATGCAGAAGCTGGCCCCGGAACAGGCTCGCAAGGGTCTGGGCGCAGTGTCAAACCCGGCCGGACGATTTGAAACCTATCAGACAGATCCCTTCGATGATGGCTGGTTTCGGGATGAGGATGATCTTGCCCCGTCCATCGACCTTAACTGGCACCGCGAAATGGCGCGGACCATCATCACGCGGAACCAGTCGCCAGACATCTCCTTTGACCGGTCCATCAATCCCTATCGCGGATGCGAACATGGCTGTGTGTATTGTTTCGCCCGCCCCTCTCATGCCTATCTGGGACATTCGGCCGGGCGCGATTTTGAGCGCGAGCTGTATTTCAAATCGAATGCCGTCGAACTTCTTCGCAAAGAGCTCTCCTCTAGAAAGTACGAACCCGCCCCGCTGGCGCTTGGCGTAAACACAGACGCCTATCAACCAGAAGAACGCCGGCTGCGGCTTACCCGCGCGCTGCTCGAAGTGCTCAGCGAATTCAACCACCCTGTGACCATCATCACAAAATCGGGCCTGATCAGACGGGATATCGATCTGCTGGCGCCAATGGCGGAAAAGGGTCTCGCTCGGGTCGCATTATCGGTGACAACGCTGGACAAGGAACTCGCCCGAAAGATGGAACCAAGGGCGGCGTCACCATCGCTGAGACTGAAAACCATAAAGGCACTTTCAGATGCGGGCATCCCGGTTGCGGTCATGCATGCGCCGCTGATTCCCTGTCTGAACGAGGCTGAAATCGAGGCCATACTGGAAGCGGCCAGAGAGGAAGGCGCCTTAAATGCCGGCTTCGTGTTATTGAGATTACCCTATGAATTAAAAGACATTTTCCATGAATGGCTGATCTCACATTTCCCGGATCGGGCGACGCGTATCATCAACACATTGCGGGCCATGCGTGGCGGGCTCGACTATGACGCAGACTGGTTCAAACGGGGTCGTGGATCAGGGGAACAGGCTCGCCTGATCAGCATGCGGTTTCACAAGGCAGCACATCGGCTGGGCTATAATCTGACGCGGTCTCATTTGCGCACTGACCTTTTTCGTCCCCCACCCAAACCCGGCAATCAAATGGCATTCGACCTCTGATCGTCAGGCCTGTGATTTTGTGTTATCAACAGCCTTAATACATTTTTCATCAAATCAGCGCGGTTTTTGGCGAATCGAACACTGACGGACAGGATCCTGCCATGAATGCCCTGGAGAACGTAATCATTGACGGTGACTGCGTTGAAGTCATGAATCGTCTGCCGGAAAAATCGGTAGACCTGATTTTTGCTGACCCACCCTATAACCTGCAACTCGGCGGAGAGCTGACACGACCGGACAATTCCGAGGTCGATGCCGTGACGGATGAATGGGATCAGTTTGACAGCTTTGATCAGTATGACCTCTTCACCCATGCCTGGATGGAAGCCGCCCGACGCGTGCTGAAGGATTCCGGCGCGATCTGGGTGATTGGCAGCTATCACAATATCTTCCGGGTGGGCTCCACGCTTCAGGATGCCGGATTCTGGATCATGAATGATGTGGTCTGGCGGAAATCCAACCCGATGCCAAACTTCAAGGGCACACGCTTCACGAATGCGCATGAGACGCTGATCTGGGCCACCAAGCATCCAAACCAGAAGCCGTATACCTTCAATTATGATGCGCTGAAGACGTTCAATGATGACCTTCAGATGCGCTCTGACTGGACCATCCCGATCTGCACCGGGTCTGAGCGGTTGAAGAAAGATGACGGCAAGAAGGTTCACCCGACCCAGAAGCCGGAAGCGCTGCTTCATCGTGTGCTTCTGGCGACCAGCAAGCCCGGCGACCTCGTACTCGACCCGTTCTCCGGGACGGGCACAACCGCTGCTGTGGCAAAAGCGCTCGGGCGCCGGTTCATCGGCATTGAGCAGGACCAGAGCTATATCCGTCATTCACGCGAACGTCTTGCCCGCGTTGAGCCCTATGGCGACATGGATCTGCAAACCGTCACCAGCAAGAGGGCGGAGCCAAGAGTGCCATTCGGCGCTCTGGTCGAAAGCGGCTATTTACGCCCGGGAGACCGCCTGTTTTCGGCCTCCCGTCGTTACGAGGCTCGCGTTAGAATTGATGGAAGTCTGACCAATGGTGACTCTGTTGGCTCAATTCACAGGCTTGGGGCCCAGGTTCAGCGTGCACCCTCCTGCAATGGATGGACTTTCTGGCATTTTGAGGACAGAAGTGGGCTGAAGCCAATCGACATGCTGCGGAGAAAGTTCAGAAGCCAGATGGGACTCGGTTGAAACAGAGCCGGTGCATCGCTACTATCTGGAATAGCTGGAAGGGCAAGAACCGATTCGGTTTGACATGGAGGGCCCATGACACGGCTTATAAATTTGTATGCGCTGGACTATTGGTACGAGTCTGACGACGACGATCCGGATAGTGCCTACACTCTGATCAGCGATGAAAAGGGCGACTACGTCATTGCTGCGGATGGTACCCTCACCTTTGAGGAAATCTGGGAACTCGCGGAAACTCATAACGAACAGGTCAAGGCCGAGCTTCAGAACGGCTGATCACCAGGGTTCAGTTTCGCCATAATGCAATTGCCTTCGCAAAGACGCTTGGCAATCCGCTGTTTGTCGATTGCCCGATGTCGATTTTCAGATCGCCGGGCACATCGTCTCTTTGAATTTCGACGACGTCGAGAAACAGCCTGAAATGCGTGAACACATGTTCCACGCGTCCAATATATCTTCCCTCAACATCAATTAAATCAGGCCCGGACGGCTCATCGTCTACGACGCGCCAATCGGTCGTTGGTAGCCCCGTCATTCCAGCCAGCAAGCCTTTTTCCGGACGGCGCTCAACACCAAAAGCCTTTCCATCGTGAATGATATAGGCCCAGCCGTGCCGCATCGGCTTTGCTTTTTTAGGCGGCTTCACCGGGAATTGCTCAACTTTTCCAAGGGCAAATGCCCGGCAATCAGCCTTTAGTGGACAAGAAGGGCAATCAGGACGTCGCGGGGTGCAAACGGTCGCGCCAAGATCCATGAAGGCTTGCGCAAAATCTCCGGCACGCTGCTCGGGCACTCTTTTCGATGCCTCATTTTTGAGGTCAGATTTGATCTGCGGCAGCGGTTCTTCACGCGCCAGAAAGCGTGACAATACCCGCTCGACATTGCCGTCCACCGCTGCGACCGGTTCATCAAACGCGATTGAGGCGATGGCCCCCGCCGTATAGGGGCCGATACCGGGAAGCTTTTGCAAAGCCTTAGCCGTGTCTGGAAAGCCGCCGCGTTCAACCACCTGCTCGGCGCAGGCATGAAGGTTACGCGCGCGGGAATAATACCCGAGCCCCGCCCATTCATGCATGATGTCGTCACGGTCGGCAGAGGCCAGCGCATCAACCGTCGGCCACAGCTCAACAAAGCGCAGGAAATACCTCATGCCGTGCGGGATGGTTGTCTGTTGCAGCATGATTTCAGACAGCCAGACGCGGTAAGGGTCTGGCCGGACGCCCCTCGCCCGATCAGAGGGCGAAACCCGCCAGGGAAGCTCGCGGGCGTTTTGATCATACCAGGCCAGTAAACGGTGTGCGAAATCAGTCATGGGGAGCATATAGCCTGAACGCCTCTGCAGAACACACCAGCATTTGATTGCGTGAGGCGGGTTATCTGTGAGAAACTGGCTCATGGCCGATCAGACCCCTGATATGAAACTGACACCGCGCGTGCAAATCGCGGAAAGCGAAGCGATGGATCGGCTTGCGCGCCATCGGGCCATTCCTCACAAGCCACCGGCGACACGGCTTTCCAAAAGCGTTTCGAAAATGGCGCGTCGGCTTTTGAAGGATGAAGCGCCGGGCATTGAGCTGCTCAAAACGCGCTGGAAGGATCTGGTCGGTGAACGCCTTTCCAAAGTTTCAACACCGCAAAAACTGACCGGCAAGAAGGGTGAACTGGTGCTGACGCTGGAAATCCTGCCCGCGGCCGCCCCCCTCTTCCAGCATCATGGAGAAGCCTTGCGTCAGAAACTGTCTGTTCAACTGGGTGGTGGCCTCAAATCCATCCGTATGGTTCACAAGGCGGATGCCGGAAGAACAGTTACGCGTCCCGGTGCGATGCCTTTGCCACTTCAGGACGTCAAAGCGCTGGAAACGCCTTTGACTGACATTAAAAATAAGCAATTGGCACAGGCATTGCTGGCTTTTGGCAAGGCGGTCTATACACGGGACCGATAACGCGCCGCTCTGGTTCAAGCCCGGATATTTTCCACGGAGACTTCATTCATGACGCCACGTCTGTTCGCCATTGGTATTTTCTCTTCGCTGATCAGTGCGACGGCGCCCGTCGGGTTTGCCGAGCAGCCTGGCGACAATCCAGCCGAGACCAGCACAATACTTTATGAGCCACAGACCCTCGGCCCGGCAGATGCCCCAGCCGTGATTACCGAATATGCCTCTGTGACATGCTCGAGATGTGCGTCTTTTCACGAGACTGTCTTTCCCGCGCTCAAGGCGCGCGCAGAGGCTGGTGACCTTCGCATTGAATTCCATGAGATCGTGACCGGCCCCGTCCAGGTCTCTATGGCAGGTGCCCAGCTGGCGCGGTGTTCCGGTGAAGATCAGTATTTTGACGTCGTTGAAGATCTGTTCGATCAGCAGTTTGCTGTACTGCAGGCAGCACAGACCAGGCAGGCGAAAAGCAAGTTGAAGGAAATTGGCGCCGCAAACGGTGTATCCGGTGAGCAGTTCGAAGCCTGCATTCGTGATGAGGCCCTTTTTGAAGCGATTGCGGCCAATGGCGAAAAAGCCAGCGCGCGCGGCGTTCGCAGCACGCCGACACTGTTCTTTAATGGCGAACCGATTGCGAATGCTGATTATTCCGTTGAAAATCTGACGCGACTGATTGATGAGGCCAACGGCGTGGCGACCACCACAGAGGCAGACGACGAATAAACCCGCATGGCGAATGCGGAGAAACTTGGCGAAACACACGAATCTATAGACGGA
Organism: uncultured Hyphomonadaceae bacterium; assembly: GCA_964342455.1. Classification (GTDB taxonomy): domain Bacteria; phylum Pseudomonadota; class Alphaproteobacteria; order Caulobacterales; family Hyphomonadaceae; genus Ponticaulis. The sequence continues at coordinate 9,490 of CAYFGB010000040.1, read as the reverse complement.
ATACGGTTATGAGATTTTCTACGCTTCTCTTCACGGCATGCGCGGCATTCGCGCTCGGGGCCTGTGGCGGTTCAGAGCCAGACAAGCCAACGCTTGGTGGCGGGTCTGTCGAAGGCACGGCTTATTCTGAAATGGCCAAGGGCAGCGCCGACGCGCCAGCCGTTCTGGTTGAGTACGCCTCCACCACTTGCGGCCATTGCGCCACAATGAACGAAACGGTGATCAAAAACCTTCAGCCGCGTATTGATGCAGGCGAGTTGCGGGTTGAATTCCGCGAATTTCTGACGCCGCCTCAATCTATCGCTCTGGCTGGTTTCCAGATTGCCCGGTGCGCGGGCGAAGACAAATATTTCGACGTACTGGACGATCTGTTCGAAAACCAGCGCGGCATTCTGATGGCCTCACAGCGCGGCGCCGCCAAGGATGCACTGATCGCCGTTGGCAAACGTCACGGGCTTTCTCAAAGCGAGTTCGAAGTCTGCATTCGCGACCAGCAGCTGTTCGACGCCATTCAGGGCATCATGGACGATGGCATTGCCCGCGGCGTGAACTCCACACCAACGCTGTTCATGAATGGTGAAGAAGTGCCACGCCAGGAATACTCGCTGGACGGCATCACAGCACTGATCGACGAAGCAAATGGTATTGAGCCATCTGCTGTGGTCGACGGCACTCCAGAAGATGATGCGGCCCTGATCGGTCAGACGACACTTCCTGAAGAGACCGAGACCACGGATGCTTCAGAGCCCGAAACCGAAGAGACCGAGCCGGAAACGGCTGAGGAATAGGGGCGTTGATTGCAGATAACCGAGATCAAAATTGCCGGGTTCAAATCCTTCGTAGATCCAGTCACATTCTACGTTGAACCCGGCCTTACGGGCATTGTTGGCCCGAATGGTTGCGGCAAATCCAATCTGCTTGAAAGTCTTCGCTGGGTTATGGGTGCCAGTTCCGCGCGCGCCATGCGCGGCGGCGAGATGGACGACCTCATCTTTTCGGGGACAGAGAAACGTCCGGCGCGTGAAACCGCAGAAGTAACGCTGGTCCTCGATAATTCGGACCGACGCGCCCCGCCAGAGTTCAATGATACTGATCGCCTTGAGATTTTAAGGAAACTGCGCCGCGGTATCGGATCGACCTATAAGCTGAATGGCAAGACCGTTCGCGGCAAGGACATCCAGCTTCTGTTTGCGGATGCTTCGACGGGCGCGAACTCCCCCGCCCTGGTCCGTCAGGGTCAGATTTCCGAACTGATCGGCTCGAAACCTCAAAACCGACGTCGTCTGCTTGAGGAAGCAGCGGGTATTTCGGGTCTGAACACAAGACGCCATGAAGCAGAGCTCAAACTGCGCGGCGCCGAGAATAATCTCGAACGCCTTTCTGAAGTTTCCGGCGAGGTTGAACGCCAGCTTGAGTCGCTGAAACGTCAGGCGCGCAAGGCCCGGAAACACAAGGCACTCTCTGACAAGATTACCGCGCTCGAAGCATTGCTTTGTCATCGCCGCTGGTCGCTGGCCAATGAAACCGTTCAGAAGACGCAGGAAGCCCTGCGGACAGCCCGTGCCGATGTCGAGAAACTAACGCTTGAGGACGCCGTTGCCGAACGCAAGGCACTTGAAGCACGCGAGAAGATCGAACCACTTCGTGAAGCTGAAGCGGAGGCCTCAGGCCGCGTTGGTGCCGCGAAACTACGTCTCACCCAGCTCGAAGGTGAGAAGCGCCAGGCAGACATCGCGCTGGAACGATATTCAGCGGATCTGGATCGCATTGTCGCCGATCTGAGCCGCGAACAGACACTGACCGAAGATGCCGAGGCGCGCCTCGATGAAGCCAGCCATGCGCTTGAAAAGCTCCCAAGTCTGGACCCAGACGTTTTCGAACGCGACCTGACTGAGGCCCGCGGTCGACTGCAAATGGTGCAGAAGGATCTCAAGGACGCCGAAGACGAGGCGCAGGCCCGTACGGAGGCCCTGGCGCAGATCCGTGCGGAACGGGATGCAGCCGAGCGGCAGCGCCGTGATCTGACCCAGCGGCTCAACGCGGCACAGAACCGGCTAAACCAGGTTGAGGCCGAGCTCGCGCGTCTGCCTGCGGTGGATTCTCTGCGTGAGGAGGCCGAAAATGCGAAAAAGACGCTTTCAGAGGCAGAAAATCGCCTGGAAGAAAATGCCCGCGCGATCGCGTCGGCGGAAGAGGCTGTACAGGCGCTTCGCGTTGAGGAAGACGGACTGAACGCCCCCCTGCAGGAGGCGGATACAGCACTTCGCAGCCTGAAAGCTGAAATTGCAGGTCTGGAGCGTTTGTTGCGCAAGGCTGATACGTCTTCTGCGCCGCCCGTTCTCGACTTTCTTTCGCCCAAGCCAGGATATGAACGCGCACTGGCGGCCGCGCTGGGAGATGATCTGAACGCGCCGATTGATCCAACGGCGCCGGCTTTCTGGGGCGGTGCGGCGCAAGGCGCTGACCCAACACTCCCAGATGGCTGCACCCCCTTGTCTGATGTCTGCGACGCACCGCCAGAGCTCAGCCGTCGACTGTCTCAATGCGGCGTTGTTGCAACAGCTTCAGAAGCGGATGCCCTGCGGGGAAATTTGAAGGTCGGTCAGCGGATCATCTCAGTGGATGGTGGTTTATGGCGCTGGGATGGCTATGTCCGTCGCAGTGACGCACCACTATCCCAGGCCGAACAATTGGAACAAAAGACCCGTCTGGAGGCTGCCCAGACCGCCCTGCCCGGCCTTGAGCAGGCATTTGAGACAGCACAGTCCGCGAAAACGGAATGTGTCGCCCGGCGACAATCCAGTGAGACCGAACTGAGGTCCCTGCGTCAGCTTGCCCCTCAGCTTCAGAAGACACGCAATGATGCGAACACGCGTGTCTTCCGAACCGAACAGGAACTCGAACGCGCCAGCATGAAGCGCGAGTCGCTCGCCGCGAATGTGGAAACGGCCCGTCAGCAGAAAGACGATGTGCAATCTGCGCTGAATGCGCTGCCCGAGCCGGATGCCGGGTCTGACGATACGTTGAATTCGGAATTGCAGGCGCTACGTCAGAAAATTGCCGACATACGCCAGTCCGAACGTGACGCTCGTTCCGCCCTTGATGATCTGCAACGAAATCGCGAGCGCCTTGAAGGTCGTCGCCGCGGCTTGCAGCGTGATATCGCCGATTGGACGAAGCGGCTTGAAAGCGCGCGCAGCCGCATCAGCGAGTTGCAGACGGCCCGGACAGAGACACGGGCGAGGCTGGAAACAGCCCGCACCACACCGGACGAAATTTCAGAGCAGATTGATACTCTGTCATTCGACCTGAAATCCCTCGAAGCCAAACGCCAGGCGGCAGCAGATACCCATGCCGAGGCCGAACGTGAAGCTCGCGAAACAGAAACGACAGCGCGGCTCGCCAAGGATGCTGCCAGCAAGGCTCGCGAATCAACGGCGATGTCTCAGGCGCAGCTTGAAACGGCGCGCGAACGTCTGAAGGACGCTGAAGAGATCGCATCGGGTCAGTTTCAGCGCCAGCCTGCCGGGTTGTTGTCGCTCGCTGAGGCCGGTCTCGACGGAGAAACAGACTGGCTGGAAGCAGAGACCAAAGCCATTGAAGCTGAAACCGCCGGTCTCAAACATGAGCTGAGCGCACTTGGCAGCGTGAACCAGGACGCTGAAAAAGACGCGGAAGACCTGGCTGAGCGCCTTGGCGCGCAACATGAAGAAAAAGCCGACCTCTCTGCGGCCATCTCTAAACTCCGCGAAGGTGTCGACGCACTCAATGAGGAAGGGCGAGATCGCCTGATGGCGGCGTTCGAGCAGGTGAACGCCAATTTCCAGAGCCTGTTTACCGCTCTCTTCAATGGCGGTCAGGCCGAACTCAAGCTTGTTGATGCTGAAGATCCTCTGATGGCAGGCCTCGAAATTTTCGCTCAGCCGCCCGGCAAGCGCGTCACTTCACTGAACCTCATGTCCGGTGGCGAACAGGCCTTGACCGCAGCAGCGCTCATCTTCGCGGTATTCCTGTCAAACCCGGCCCCCATATGTGTCCTTGATGAGGTCGACGCACCTCTGGATGATGTGAATGTCGATCGCTTCTGCCGTCTGCTGGACGAAATGCGCAAACGCACCCACACCCGATTCGTCACCATCACACACAACCCGGTCACCATGTCCCGAATGGACAGATTGTTCGGCGTGACCATGCAGGAACAGGGTGTTTCGCGAATTGTTTCCGTTGATTTGGGTACGGCAGAACAATTAGTCGCAGCGGAATAGTCAATTTTTCCTCTGGACTTCAATAAAAACAACGCTCTAGGTTTTTCGCGATAGCTTGACTTCGCAGTTGCACATAGCTAGCTTCCGCGCGACTTCGGTCATGGCATTCTCTTTAGCCCCGGTGGCCTATGGCTCCTTCTTCGCCAAATGATGACGATCTGAGCGCCCGTATTGCGGCGGCCCAGGCTCGACAGGCAGACAAGGTAAAGCCACGGGCCAATATGTCCGCTGCGTCGGGCTATGGTGTGGGCATGAAGATGGTTCTCGATCTTGTATCGGGTGCTGTGGTCGGGTTGATATTCGGTCTTGCGGTCGACCACGTATTGGGAACGCGCCCCTGGGGGCTGATCATCCTGATAATGCTGGGAATGGCTGCGGGGTTCAGATTGATGTTGCGCACGGCGGACAGCCACGCTAAGCGCTACGCGGAAAAGTCAAACGCGGTGTCGGAAGGGTCCGATTCTGCGATAAAGGGGCAAGAAGAATGATGTTTCGTATGGACCTCGATCCGATGCACCAGTTCGTGATCACCGACTGGGTGAAAATGGACATTGCCGGTTTCGATATCTCATTCACGAATGCCGCCTTTTTCATGTTTCTGGGCGTCGCGCTGATCATTGGTTTCTTCATGATCGCCACCGCGAAAGCCAGCATTGTGCCAAGCCGCATTCAATCTGTGGCCGAAACCGGCTATGAGTTCATCGCGAACATGATCCGCGATACAATTGGCGAAGAAGGCTTCAAATTCTTCCCGCTTGTGTTCTCGCTCTTTATGTTCGTCTTCACAGCCAACATGCTTGGCATGGTCCCGTTCTTCTTCACAACCACGTCTCAGGTGATCGTCACAGCCGCTCTGGCGCTTCTGGTGTTCTTCACCGTGATCATCTATGGCGTGATGAAAAACGGCCTCAAATTCTTCAAGCTGTTCGCGCCTTCAGGTGTGCCATGGCCGCTGCTGATCCTGCTGGTCCCGCTTGAAATCATCTCTTTCTTTGTCCGCCCGGTAACGCTGTCGCTTCGTTTGTTCGGCAACATTCTGGCTGGTCACATCGTTCTGAAGCTGTTTGTCGGATTCGGCGCTGCCATGCTTGGCGTCGTATCGGCTGGCCATGCGCTCAGCGGTCTTGAATGGGTTGGCGTTCTGACATTCTGGATGCCAATCGTCATGGCCATTGCCATCACGGCGCTGGAGTTCCTGGTTGCCTTCCTGCAGGCATACATCTTCGCAATTCTCACCTGCATCTATCTCAATGATGCTTTCCATCCATCACACTAAAGGTTCAAATTGCCCGAAAGTCGAATTGTGACCTTGACCAATCGGGCAGAACAGGTTTCACGAACTCAGTTTTCCATTCAGGGGAGTAACTACTATGGAAGAAGGTCTGAAGTATGTTGGCGCGGGTCTGGCGACTCTTGCTATGTTTGGTGCCGCGCTCGGCGTTGGTAACATCTTCTCAAGCTATCTCGATGCTGCCATGCGCAACCCATCTGCAGCGCCACAACAACAGGGTAACCTGTTCCTGGGCTTCGCCCTTGTTGAGGCACTCGGTATTTTCGGCTTCCTGATCGCACTGATCCTGCTCTTCGTGGTCTAACGAAACTACCGTAGATCCACATGTGTGAAGCGGGCCCCATTCACTGAGGGCCCGTATCAACAAGAACAAGGTCAAACCCATGGCATCCGAACCTCTCGATGCTGCTCACGGGGTTGAAGGCGCTGCCGACCATGCCGGCACTGCATTTCCACCTTTCGAGGCCAGCACGTTCCCGTCTCAGATTTTCTGGCTGACGATTACCTTTGCCATTCTTTATGTTGTGCTTTCGCGGGTCATTCTGCCTCGCCTCGGCGCGATCATCGAAGAACGCAAGGGCCGCATCGCCTCAGATCTTGATGAAGCGGCACGCATGAAAGCTGACGCTGATCAGGCCATGGTCGAAATGGACAAGCAATTGGCCACAGCGCGTGCAGACGCTCGTGCTAAGGCTGAGGCAACGAAAGCCAAGATCGACGCCAAAATCGCAGAAGCCAGCGCGGCGAAGGCTGAAGAGCTGGATGCGAAACTGGTTGAAGCTGAAGGCCGGATCGACGAGATGAAAGCCGCTGCGATGGGCAATGTTTCCAGCATTGCCTCATCGACTACAGCAGCCATTCTCAGCCAGCTGGGCGTAACGGCCAGCGATGCAGAGATCTCGTCAGCTGTTTCAAAATCAGTTGATGGAGTGGCAGCATGACGCGTCTTTCCAATCTCGGATTTGCGACAGCGGTCGCCCTACTCGCAACACCTGCAGCCTGGGCTGCCGGAGACAACCCTCTGTTCAATACAACCTATTGGGCAACGGCTGTTCTGGTCATCTTTCTGGCTGTGGTCTGGCGTCTTGGTGCGTTCAAGGCTGTGGGCGGCATGCTCGATTCTCGTGCCAACAACATCCAGAGCGAACTTGATCACGCCAAACAGCTTCGTGAAGAAGCCTCCGCCATGCTCAAGGATGCCGAACGCAAACAGCGCGAAGCCTCTGATCATGCTGAAGCGATTGTGCGTCAGGCGGAAGCAGATGCGAAGGCTCTGATGGCTCAGGCCGACAAGGATCTGGCTGAAATGGTCGCGCGCCGGGAAGCTCAGGTCGAAACGCGCATTGCGCGTGCCGAAGAAGAAGCAACCCGCGAAGTTCGTAAGGTTGCAGCTGATGCAGCAACCAAAGCGGCAGCCGACATTGTCCGGGCACAGGCTGACAAATCGAATGGCGCAGATGCGTTCCAGTCGTCACTCAGCCAGGTTAAATCAGCACTCTGATCTCGACCGATCGTCCGAAACGGAACACAAAGACAGGCGCAGCTTTTTGCAGCGCCTGTTTTTTTACGCCGTCAGATAGCGGTAGAAGGTGAAAACGTGTCCGATATTGAACTCTCGAAAGACGACCGCGCGGAAATCGAAGAACGGATCAAGACCTATGTTCAGGAAGAACTGGGCGTCGATCTGGGCAGTTTCGAAGCCGGTTTCATGCTGGATTTCTTTGTCCGGGAAATCGGCCCCTATTTCTACAATCGTGGCCTTTATGATGCGCAGGCACTATTGGAAACCCGATTGGAGGTCGTCCGCGACGACATTCTGGGGCTGGAGAAATTCTCCGCTCCGAAATCCATGCGGTCTTATCGGTGATCGCCAAAGATCAGCTTCAGAAGCCAGTCAGGCGCAAAGCGCTCCAGAGCCGGGTATCGATTGAGAATTGACTGAAAGGCCCGTGTGCCCCAGTCGGCATTACGAGCCACCAGAACCACACCGAGAATGACGATCGGCAGACCAACAGGCAGGATCGGCGTCAGAAACGCGATAATCACACCAAGTGGTATCAGAATGACGCCGATAATCGCGAGCGCGCTGCGGATGACAGCCACCACGCCCTGCTGAAAAAGGTTTCTCGCCGGACGGTCCGGACCGGGCGTTGGTTCACCCTCTTCTGATCGTGACTCGTCGGTGTTCAGCATCATGGCCATATGGGCGGATTTTTCGTCGAAAACAATTCCCGAAAAGCCAATTGCTGCATAATCGATTGAAATAAAATTGACGAAATATTTCGTATGTTCACCTGTCGGAGATCGTCGGAATTCCGCCACACAAAATCCTTAATCGGCCCGGATACGAAAACAGCATGGTCTCGACAGTGTCTTCCTTAAAACCCCTCCAGGGAATTCAGCTCCTCAGGGCGTTCGCCGCCTTGCTGGTGGTGGCCGTTCACATGGGTGGAGTTGAAATCAAATACGCCGAACAGCTGGGTATGGGGGACTCATCTCTGCTACGCAGCTGGACCCGAAACGGAATATTTGGCGTGGATCTGTTCTTCGTGATTTCCGGCTTCATCATGGTCTATGTCACTCAGACCAATGACACAGACCGCCAACCTCTAAAGTTTCTTCATCGCCGCGTTCTACGCATCTATCCGACATGGTGGCTGTTTGCCGGTCTTGCGCTGATCGGACTGCTCGTGATGGGCGTCGGGTCTAGTGCGTCCGAATACATCGAGCATGGCGGCTCAGGATACATCGTCAAGTCTTTGCTGTTGATCCCACAACCTTTCGTCCCGGTTCTGTCAGTGGGCTGGACGCTGATACATGAGATGTATTTCTACATCGTCTTTGCGCTGTTACTGGCGCTGAGGCTTCCGAACCTTCTGGGCTTTCTGGCCGTCTGGGCCGCGCTTGTGATTCTCGGCGCGTATCTCCTTGAAGCGAATCCACATGCCAGAAATATTGCTGAGCTCGCCGCCCATCCGCTGACGCTGGAATTCATTGCCGGATGTGTAACCGGCTGGCTGTTTCTCAATCGACGTCTATTCCGTCCGGGCCTTGTGTTTGCCGTAGGTCTGACTCTGTTTCTGTGTGCATTCTTTCTTTCACCCGCTCCGACGCCCTTCACCCTGAAATGGGGGCGCGTGCTTGTGACCACGATTCCCTGCGCAATGATGGTGTATGGTATGGCGGGTCTTCAGCCATATCTTAAAGGCCCTCTGGTTGGTGCGCTGGCTCGTGTGGGCGACTGGTCCTACTCGCTCTATGTCAGCCATTTCCTGACGCTTCTGGCGCTGCCGATCGTCCTTGCAAAGCTGGCAGGCATTATGGGCGCGACAAGCTGGCTGAGCCTCGGCCAACCCGGGATCATCGATAATGTGATCTATATCGCGTTTAGCCTTATTGCCTGCCTGATCGTTGCCGCCCTGGGCTATTATCTGTTTGAGCGGCCTGTCTTGCAGCTCTCGCGCAAATTGCTCGACGGAAGGCCGCCTGCCCCGATTAGCAAGCAGCCCCGCTAAACCTTCGAGGCCGCTTATTCTGCGGCAATCTTCTCCGGATCAGCCGGTGTCCATTTCAGAACCGGTTTCCGGGCTGCCTGGGTCTCGTCGAGACGCTTCATCGGTGCGAGATATGGTGCACCCTTCAGGCTCTCATCGCCCTGCCCTGCGCGTCGGGCAATACCCGCCAGCGCGCCGCAGAAACGATCCAGCTCAGCCTTGCTTTCGCTCTCGGTCGGCTCAATCAGCATCGCGCCATGTACGACAAGCGGGAAGTACATCGTCATCGGATGGTATCCCTCGTCGATCAATGCCTTGGCGATGTCGATCGTTTCGATGCCTTCGGCCGTGAAAGCATCCGAGAACAGCGCCTCGTGCATGCAATAGCCCTCAAACGGCGCGGTCATAACGCTCTTGAGGCGCGCCTGGACATAGTTGGC